>NZ_JBIROU010000008.1:0-418072 GCF_044332325.1 Streptomyces sp. NPDC017095 | reverse complement strand
GTTACATTCCGAACCCGGAAGCTAAGCCTCACAGCGCCGATGGTACTGCAGGGGGGACCCTGTGGGAGAGTAGGACACCGCCGAACAATTCTTGATAAAGGTCGGATCCTGAACTTCGGTTCGGGGTCCGGCCTTTTTCCGTTGTCCGTAACGTGTCGTTCACGTTCCGGGCACAGCATCCCAGGCATGGGAACTGCAGCGATGCTCAGGGCCGCCGGCGTCGGAGCCGGTGACGAGGTCGTCGTACCGGCCTTCGGGAACGTCGAGATCGCCGAGGCCGTGACCCGGGCGGGCGCGCTCCCGGTCTTCGCCGACATAGACCCGGCGACCTACTGCCTCGCCCCGGCGGCCGTCGAGGCCTCCGTCACCTCCCGCACCGCGGCGGTCGTCGCCGTGCACCGCTTCGGACGGTGGGCCGACATCGGACGGCTGCGCGCGCTCGGCAGCCGGCACGGGCTGCTGGTGCTGGAACAGGGCGAGTCCGAGACCCCGTACGACGAGATAGCCCAGCGCCGGGAGCGGGCCGCCTTCCTCGACGCCAGGCTCAAGGGCGTTCGCACGCCGGACGGCGGTGCCGGGCACACCTACCAGCAGTACGTCGTGCGCGTGCCGGGGAACGGCCGGCCCGACCGGGACGCCTTCGCGCGTGCCCTGCGGGCCCGCGGCGTGGAGTGCCGGGTGCCGGTGAAGACGCCCGTGCACCGGCTGCCGGAGTTCCGGCGGTGCGTGTCGCTGCCGGAGACCGAGCTGGCCGCCGACGAGACCCTCGCGCTGCCCGTGGACGCGGCGCTGACCAGACGGCAGATGCAGCGGACGGTCTCCGCCTGCAACGCCCTCGGCGGCCTGCTCCAGCCCGCCTTCTGACCAGGCCCGAACGAATTTGGGAACTGCGGCCCGGTCGGGGTACAGTTTCTTCGTCGCCGCGAGGGAAACCTCCGGAACGGCAGGCCCCTATAGCTCAGTCGGTAGAGCGTCTCCATGGTAAGGAGAAGGTCAACGGTTCGATTCCGTTTGGGGGCTCCGCCAAAAAGGCCCCACCCTTCCGGGTGGGGCCTTTTCGTGTTTTCTCAGGCGTCCTCGTGGACGCCCGGAACCCGCATCGCCAGAATCGCCATGTCATCGGACGGCGCGTCCGAGGCGAAACGCTCCACCGCCCGCATGATGCGCGCCGCGACCGCGCCCGCCGTCAGTCCGGTGCAGGTGGTGAGGACGTCGGCGAGACCGTCGTCGCCCAGCATGCGCGTGCCCTCACGGCGCTCGGTGACGCCGTCCGTGACGCACAGCAGCACGTCGCCCGGGTCGAGCGTGAGCGTCTCCTCGTACAGCTCCAGGTCCTCCATGACGCCCAGCAGCGGCTGCGGTTCGGCCGCGGCCGTCACCTGGCCGTCCGGTCGCAGGCGCAGCGGGAGCGGGTGGCCGGCACAGACCACCTTCAGATCCGCGCTGCCGTCCTCGCGCGGACGCAGCTCGCCGTAGAGGAGCGTCAGGAAGCGGCTGCGGTCGCCCTCGTCGAGGATCGCGGAGTTCAGCCGCTCCAGCACCGCCGGTCCGGACAGGCCCTCGCGGGCCAGCAGGCGCAGCGCGTGCCGGGCCAGGCCGGTGACCGCGGCCGCGTTGGGGCCCGTACCGCAGACGTCGCCGATGGCGAAGCCGTACGCGTCGTCGCCGATGGGGAAGACGTCGTAGAAGTCGCCGCCGACCTCGTTGCCCTCGCCGGCCGCGCGGTAGATGACCTCGACCTCGATGCCCGGGATGTGCGGGGTGCCGGGCGGCAGGAGGCTGCGCTGGAGGGCCTGGCTGATGGCCGTGCGCTCCGAGTACAGACGGGCGTTGTCCAGGGCGAGGGCCGCCCGGCGGCTCAAGTCCTCGGCGAGTTCCAGGATCTCCTGGCGGAAGTGCTCGTCGGTGGGCTTGCCGAGGGTCAGCATGCCGATGACGCGGTTGCGGGCGACGAGCGGCAGGACGACCGTTTCGCCACCGACCGCGGCGGCCGTCGCGAGCGTCGGACCGATACCGGAGGACACCCGGTGCGTGGGACCGCCGGACAGGCCCAGGCTCCGCATCGAGCTGCGCAGGGCCGCCTGGTGCGCGACGTCGCCCGGGGCCGGCCACACCCGGGCGCCGGGCGTCGGCACCGGGTCGGGCGGCGGGATCCTCGACAGCAACGACTTGATGCCGTCGATGAGTTCCTCGTCCTCGTGCAGGACGTACGACAGGTCCGGCTCCGAGGCCTGGTCGGCGATCGTGTACACCGCGCACCAGGTGGCGAGGGTCGGGACCGTCATCTGGGCCATCAGCGCCAGCGTCTGGTCCCGGTCCAGGGTGCCGGCCAGCAGGTCGGACGCCTCGACCAGGAAGCTCAGCGAGCCGCGGCGCAGCCGTTCCAGTTCGCCGAGACGGGCCGACTCCACGGCCAGCGCGATGCGGTCGGCGGCGAACTGCAGGCGCAGCGCCTCCTCGTTGGTGTACCGGCCGGCCGCCTCGGCCGCGACACCGAGGGAGCCGGTGAGGCGGCCCTCGACCTTCAGCGGGACCGTGACCACCGAACGCATGCCGGTGCCGGCGAGCAGCGGTACGGCGCCGGGCACGGCGGCGAGGTCGTCGTGGACGGCGGGCATGCGCGCCGAGCCGTAGCGCCCGGGGCCCGCCTCGACCGGGACGCGCGCGAAGCGCTGGCGGGCGGAGGGCAGGCCGGTGGAGGCGCGGACCTCCAGTTCCGTCTCGTCGTCGGTGGCGAGCAGCAGGAACGCGGAGTCGCCGTCGAGCATGTCGCGGGCGCGTTCCACCGTGCGCTGGAGGAGGCCGTCGAGGTCGTCCGGAGCGGGCGAGCCGATGAACACCTCGAAGGGATCGGCGCCCTGGCCGTCGGCGGACTGGTTCTGGTCGGTGACCGGGATCCGGGCCGGGGACTGCAGGACGGCGCGCTCGTGGTCGCGGACCAGGAGGCAGACGGTCGAGGGCTCGCCGCCGGTGTCGCGGACCCTGAGGTGGGAGGCGTACACCCGGGCCACGCGGCCGTCGGCGCCGCGGATGCCGTAGGTGCCCTCCCAGCGGGAGAGCTGGAGCGCCTCGGCGATGCCGGTGCCGGTGCCCGGGGTGTGCGGCCAGGCGGCGAGGTCGGTGAGGGGCTTGCCGATGATGTCGGCCGCGGAATAGCCGAACAGCTCCTCCGCGTCCTCGTTCCATGCGCTGACGCTGCCCTTGCGGTCGACCTGGAGGACGGCGACGCGGACCCGGCCGTCGGCCAGCGGCAGCAGGTCGGGCGGCAGGGCCGGGCCGGCGGAGCGGGTGCCGACCGGGCGTTCGGGCAGGTTGAGCTGGAACCAGACATTCTTGTGCGTGGAGGTGTAGTCGACGCCCCAGCGGGTGGCGAGGGCCGCGCACAGCTGGAGTCCGCGGCCGCCCTCGCGGTCCGGGCTGCCCATCGCGGCGGCGTTGCCCTGGAGCGGGACCTCGCGCTCCGGGTAGCGGTCGGAGACCTCGACGCGCACGCCGTCCTCGGTGCGCAGGCACAGCACGTCGGCGTGCGTGCCCGCGTGGACGACCGCGTTGGTCACCAGCTCGCTGGTGAGGACGACCGCGTCGTCGACGATGTCGGCGAACCCCCAGCCCTGGAGGGTGTCGCGGACGAAGGACCGGGCGGTCGCCACCGATCGTCCGACGGGCTCGAAACTGGCGGCCGCGCGCGCGGTGATCACAGAACTCCTCGGCCGGTTGTCGGCATGCGGGGCCGGCGCGACGGCCGGGTCGCGCCGCTGCTGCGGCACGGGCTCGCCCGTCGGCTGTGGCTCCGGGGGCTGTCCCCCGGGGATCAGTCCGGTCGTCATGGTGTCCGGCCGCCCCTCCGATGCCCGCTCGTACTCGTGCCACCGCCCAGGCCGGTCGGACCGGTGCGGCTGGACAGCCGCATGCAAGGTTACTTACCTTCGCCGTCCGAGCGGATGCCGGTCGCGGGTGTTCACGCCCCGGGGTGTGCGGACGATGTGCGAAGCTGCCGAACTGTTATGGCCTGGTTGGGCCGGGGTGAAACACTGGGCAGGCTCCTGATGTGGGTCGGGCCGGCCCGCGTGCGTTCCGCGCGTGGCGGGCAGCAGCCTTGGGTGTGGCCCGATCTCGTCTGGCAGACGTACGCGGAAGTAACCGGTACGTGGAAGGCGTCGGTATGCCGGTTGACCGGCACACCGGCTCCCAAGCGGCCGGCGCACAGCAGTAACGGTCTACCCCTCCGGGAGGGACACAGTGGAGTCTGGCGCGGCGACGCGAGGCACGAAGACGCGCGCGAAAGGCGGACCGTCCCTGGGCAGGAGCGGCGGCACCACGACCGTGGACACGGCGGCCCTGAACCGGCTGCTGGTGGCCCTCGTGGCGATGCGGGACGGCAACTTCCGCAAGCGGCTCACGGTGACCGGCGACGGGGTGATGTCGGAGATCGCGGCCGTCTTCAACGAGGTGGCCGACCGGAATCTGCATCTGACCGGCGAGCTGTCGCGGGTGCGGCGCATGGTGGGACGTGAGGGAAAACTCACGGAGCGGCTGGAGACGGGTGCCTGCGAGGGTTCCTGGGCGGCGGCCGTCGACAACTCCAACGCGCTGGTGGACGACCTGGTCTGGCCCGTGTCGGAGGTCAGCCGGGTGCTCACGGCGGTCGCCGAGGGCGATCTGTCGCCGCGCATGGAACTGCGGACGCCGGCGCCGGACGGCGGTGCGGGGCATCCGCTGCGCGGTGAGTTCCTGAAGGTCGGCCGTACCGTCAACAACCTGGTCGACCAGTTGTCGACGTTCACCGACGAGGTCACGCGGGTGGCCAGCGAGGTCGGCACCGAGGGCAAGCTGGGCGGCCAGGCGCGGGTGCGCGGGATGTCGGGTTCCTGGAAGGACCTGACGGAGTCCGTCAACACGATGGCGTACCGGCTGACGGCGCAGGTGCGGGACATCGCGCTGGTGACGACGGCGGTCGCCAAGGGTGATCTGTCGCGCAAGGTGACCGTGCACGTGGCCGGCGAGATGCTGGAGCTGAAGAACACCGTCAACACGATGGTGGACCAGTTGTCGTCGTTCTCCTCCGAGGTCACGCGGGTGGCCCGGGAGGTGGGCACCGAGGGCATCCTCGGCGGGCAGGCGCAGGTGCCCGGGGTGGCCGGGGTGTGGAAGGAGCTGACCGACTCCGTCAACACGATGGCGGGCAACCTGACCGCGCAGGTGCGCGGGATCTCGCAGGTGACGACCGCGGTCGCCAGCGGTGACCTCTCGCAGAAGGTGACCGTGCCGGCGCGGGGCGAGGTGGCGCGGCTCGCCGAGACGATCAACCAGATGACCGAGACGCTGCGGATCTTCGCGGACGAGGTCACACGGGTGGCGAACGAGGTCGGCGCGGAGGGGCGGCTCGGCGGGCAGGCGAACGTGCCGGGCGCGGCGGGTACGTGGAAGGACCTGACGGACTCCGTCAACACGGTGTTCCGGAACCTGACGACGCAGGTGCGGGACATCGCGACGGTGACGACGGCGGTGGCCAACGGCGATCTGTCGCAGAAGGTCACCGTGGACGTGGCCGGCGAGATGCTGGAGCTGAAGAACACCGTCAACGGCATGGTGGACCAGCTGTCGGCGTTCGGCGCGGAGGTGACGCGGGTCGCGCGGGAGGTCGGTGTCGAGGGTGAACTCGGCGGCCAGGCGCAGGTGCCGGGCGCGGCGGGCACGTGGAAGGACCTGACGGACTCCGTCAACACCGCGTTCCGCAACCTGACCGGGCAGGTGCGCAACATCGCGCAGGTGACGACGGCGGTGGCGAACGGCGATCTGTCGCAGAAGGTCACGGTGGACGTCTCGGGCGAGATGCTCCAGCTGAAGAACACCGTGAACACGATGGTGGACCAGTTGTCCAGCTTCGCCGACCAGGTCACGCGGATGGCCAGGGACGTGGGCACGGAGGGCCGGCTGGGCGGTCAGGCCCGGGTGGACGGCGTCTCCGGCACGTGGAAGGAGCTGACGGACTCCGTCAACTTCATGGCCGGCAACCTGACGTCCCAGGTGCGGCAGATCGCGCAGGTGACGACGGCGGTGGCGCGCGGTGACCTGTCGCAGAAGATCGACGTGGACGCGCGCGGGGAGATCCTCGAGCTGAAGAACACGATCAACACGATGGTGGACCAGCTGTCCGCCTTCGCGGACCAGGTGACCCGGGTCGCGCGGGACGTGGGGACCGAGGGCCGGCTCGGCGGGCAGGCGCAGGTGCCGGGGGTCGCCGGGGTGTGGCGGGACCTGACGGACTCCGTGAACGGCATGGCCGGCAACCTCACGGCCCAGGTGCGCAACATCGCGCAGGTGGCCACGGCCGTGGCGCGCGGTGACCTCTCCCAGAAGATCACCGTGGACGCGCGCGGGGAGATCCTGGAGCTGAAGAACACCCTGAACACGATGGTGGACCAGCTCTCGTCGTTCGCGGACCAGGTGACGCGGGTGGCCCGGGAGGTGGGCACGGAGGGCATCCTCGGCGGGCAGGCCGAGGTGCAGGGTGTCTCGGGCACCTGGAAGGACCTCACGCAGTCCGTGAACTTCATGGCGAACAACCTGACGATCCAGGTGCGCAACATCGCCGAGGTCACGACGGCGGTCGCCAAGGGCGACCTGTCGAAGAAGATCACTGTTGACGCGAAGGGCGAGATCCTCGAACTCGTCACGACGGTCAACACGATGGTGGACCAGCTGTCCAGTTTCGCCGAGCAGGTGACGCGGGTGGCCCGGGAGGTGGGCACCGAGGGCATCCTCGGCGGCCAGGCGCACGTGCCGGGCGTGACGGGCATCTGGAAGGACCTCAGCAACAACGTCAACCTGATGGCCAACAACCTGACCATGCAGGTGCGGAACATCTCGCAGGTGGCGGCGGCCGTCGCCAACGGCGATCTGACGCGACAGGTGACGATCGAGGCGCGCGGCGAGGTGGCGCAGCTCGCCGACACCATCAACACGATGGTGAAGACGCTGAGTTCGTTCGCCGACCAGGTCACCAAGGTGGCCCGGGAGGTGGGCACGGACGGCATCCTCGGCGGTCAGGCGCATGTGCCGGGTGTGGCCGGCACCTGGAAGGACCTCACCGAGTCGGTGAACCAGATGGCGTCCAACCTGACCGGTCAGGTGCGCAACATCGCCATGGTCACCACGGCCATCGCCAAGGGTGACTTGACGAAGAAGATCGACATTGACGCCCGGGGCGAGATCCTTGAGCTGAAGACGACGATCAACACGATGGTGGACCAGCTGTCCAGCTTCGCCGAGGAGGTCACCCGGGTGGCCCGCGAGGTGGGCACGGAGGGACAGCTGGGCGGCCAGGCGCGCGTGCGCGATGTCGACGGCACCTGGCGGGACCTGACCGAGTCCGTGAACGAGATGGCCGGGAACCTGACCCGGCAGGTGCGGGCCATCGCGCGCGTGGCGACCGCCGTGACCCGCGGCGACCTGAACCTGAAGATCGACGTGGACGCGTCCGGCGAGATCCAGGAGTTGCAGGACTACATCAACAAGATGATCGCCAACCTGCGCGACACCACGATCGCCAACAAGGAACAGGACTGGCTCAAGGGCAACCTGGCCCGGATCTCCGCCCTCATGCAGGGCCGCCGGGATCTGGAGGACGTGGCCTCGCTGATCATGAGCGAGCTGACGCCGGTAGTGTCGGCGCAGCACGGCGCGTTCTTCGTGGCGATGCCGCTGATGGAGGGCAAGGGCGTCGGCAACGGCGAGGACGACTACGAGCTGCGGATGCTGGGCTCGTACGGCTACTCGATGGGTTCCATGCCGACGTCGTTCCGGCCCGGTGAGACGCTGATCGGCACGGCCGCCCAGGAGAAGCGCACGATCCTGGTGGAGCGGGCGCCCAACGGCTACCTGAAGATCTCCTCCGGGCTCGGCGAGGCGCCGCCCGCGCAGGTGATCGCGCTGCCGGTGCTGTTCGAGGGCAAGGTGCTCGGGGTGATCGAGCTGGCGTCCTTCATGCCGTTCACGCAGATCCAGAAGGACTTCCTCAACCAGATCGCCGAGATGATCGCGACCAGCGTCAACACCATCTCGGTCAACACCAAGACCGAGAAGCTGCTCAAGCAGTCGCAGGAGCTGACCGAGCAGTTGCGGGAGCGGTCGGCGGAGCTGGAGAACCGGCAGAAGGCGCTCCAGGAGTCCAACGCCGAACTGGAGGAGAAGGCCGAGCTGCTGGCCCGGCAGAACCGGGACATCGAGGTGAAGAACACCGAGATCGAGGAGGCCCGGCAGGTCCTGGAGGAGCGCGCCGAGCAACTCGCGGTGTCGATGCGCTACAAGAGCGAGTTCCTCGCCAACATGTCGCACGAGCTGCGGACGCCGCTGAACTCGCTGCTGATCCTGGCGAAGCTGCTCGCCGACAACGCCGAGGGCAATCTCTCGCCGAAGCAGGTGGAGTTCGCCGAGACGATCCACGGGGCCGGTTCCGACCTGCTCCAGCTCATCAACGACATCCTGGACCTGTCGAAGGTCGAGGCGGGCAAGATGGACGTCTCCCCGACCCGGATCGCGCTCGTGCAGCTCGTGGACTACGTGGAGGCCACCTTCCGGCCGCTGACCGCGGAGAAGGGCTTGGACCTGTCCGTACGGGTCTCGCCGGAGCTGCCGGCGACCCTGCACACCGACGAGCAGCGGCTGTTGCAGGTGCTGCGCAACCTGCTGTCCAACGCGGTGAAGTTCACCGACTCCGGTTCGGTGGAGCTGGTGATCCGGACCGCCGGCGCGGACGTGCCGCAGTCCATCCGGGAGCAGTTGCTGGAGGCGGGTTCGCTGGCCGACCCGGACGGCGAGCTGATCGCGTTCTCGGTGACCGACACCGGCATCGGGATCGCGGCCAGCAAGATGCGGGTGATCTTCGAGGCGTTCAAGCAGGCGGACGGCACGACCAGCCGCAAGTACGGCGGCACCGGTCTCGGCCTGTCGATCTCGCGGGAGATCGCGCAGTTGCTCGGCGGTGAGATCCACGCGCAGAGCGAACCCGGCCGCGGCTCGACGTTCACGCTCTACCTGCCGTTGCACCCGAGCGAGCTGCCGCCGCAGGGCTACCAGCAGTCCCTGCCCGCCCTGGAGGCCGGGGACCTGGTCGCCTCGGAGGCGCGGCTGTCCTCGGAGCTGTCCGCGGCGGAGATCGAGACGCCGGCCGAGGTGAAGTCGTACCAGGAGACGCAGAACGGTCCCGCCGCGCTCTTCAGGCGCCGGCGGCGCGGGCTGCTCGACGAGGCGCGGCGGGCGGCCGAGCAGTGGACGACCGTCGCCGCCGAGCCGGAGCGGGTCGTGCAGCAGGGTCCCGTGATGCGGTTCGGCGGCGAGAAGGTGCTGATCGTCGACGACGACATCCGCAACGTGTTCGCGCTCACCAGCGTGCTGGAGCAGCACGGGCTGTCGGTGCTGTACGCGGAGAACGGCCGCGAGGGCATCGAGGTGCTGGAGCAGCACGACGATGTGGCGGTGGTGCTGATGGACATCATGATGCCCGAGATGGACGGGTACGCGACGACCACGGCGATCCGCAGGATGCCGCAGTTCGCGGGGCTGCCGATCATCGCGCTCACCGCCAAGGCGATGAAGGGCGACCGGGAGAAGGCACTCGACTCGGGCGCCTCCGACTACGTCACCAAGCCGGTCGACCCCGACTATCTGCTGTCGGTGATGCGCCGGTGGATGCGGGCGGAGTGACGGCGCCGGGCGGCGCGGCGGGGCGCGCCCGGGGGAGGGGGACCTCCGGGGCGCGCGGGGAGTTGCTGCATGATGGAGGGCGGGAATCCCGGATTCCGGGAACCATCGGGAGCCCGGCCGCGTTTCCGGTACGTGCACCGTGACATCGCGGTGACAGGGTGTGGTGACAAGCGGGGTGCGGCTACGATGACCGGCACAAGGACGGGCGGCGAAAGGGAGTCGTCCCCTGGGGCGGCGCCCGGTGTACCGCCGGGGCGAGGAGGGCGGGCCATGGTGCAGAAGGCCAAGATCCTCCTGGTCGATGACCGGCCGGAGAATCTGCTGGCGCTGGAGGCGATCCTCTCGGCGCTCGATCAGACGCTGGTGCGGGCATCGTCCGGGGAGGAAGCGCTCAAAGCACTGCTCACGGACGATTTCGCGGTCATTCTGCTGGACGTCCAGATGCCGGGCATGGACGGTTTCGAGACGGCCGCGCACATCAAGCGGCGCGAGCGGACCCGGGACATCCCGATCATCTTCCTGACGGCCATCAACCACGGTCCGCACCACACCTTCCGGGGTTATGCGGCGGGCGCGGTGGACTACATCTCCAAGCCGTTCGACCCGTGGGTGCTGCGCGCGAAGGTGTCGGTCTTCGTCGAGCTGTACATGAAGAACTGCCAGCTTCGGGAGCAGGCCGCGCTGCTGCGGCTCCAGTTGGAGGGCGGCGGCAAGGGCGGGGTCGCCGGCAAGGAGTCGGCCGGGCTGCTCGCCGAGCTGTCCGCGCGGCTCGCGGCCGTCGAGGAGCAGGCCGAAGCGCTGTCCAAGCAGTTGGACGACGACTCGGCGGACGCGGCGGCGGTGGCCACGGCGGCTCATCTGGAGCGCAAACTCACCGGACTGCGCCGCGCTCTCGACGCTCTGGAGCCGGGTACCGGCGGCAGCGGTGCCCCGGTGCCGTCGCAGAACTGAGCCGGGCCGGGCCGTAGTTGCGGATGAAGGTGCGTCAGCTTCCCGCCCCGGCAGGCACGACACGAACGGGTGAAGCTGTGGGCACACGTGTCCGCCGTCGTCTCCCCCGGTAACCTCACACCCATGGCCTCACGTCCGTCCGCAGCCAAGAAGCAGCCCGCCAAGAAGGCCGTGGTTCCCGCGAAGGCTCCGGCGAGGAAGGCCGCCGCCGCGAAGAAGGACCCGGCCAGGAGGCCGCCCGCCAAGAAGGCCGTGGCGCGCAAGCCCGTGCCGGTGAGGCCGGCCGCCAGCCCCCCCGGGGGCGTCTACCGGTTCCTGCGCGCCCTCTGGCTCGGCCTCGCGCACGCCGTCGGCGCCGTCTTCCGCGGCATAGGGCAGGGCGCGCGGAACCTCGACCCGGCCCACCGCAAGGACGGCGTCGCGCTGCTGCTGCTCGGCATCGCGCTGATCGTCGCCGCGGGCACCTGGGCGGACCTGCGCGGGCCCGTCGGCGACCTGGTGGAGATCCTGGTCACCGGCGCCTTCGGACGGCTCGACCTGCTGGTGCCGATACTGCTCGCGGTGATCGCCGTGCGATTCATCCGGCACCCGGAGCAGCCGGAGGCCAACGGACGGATCGTGATCGGCCTGTCCGCGCTGGTCGTCGGCGTCCTCGGCCAGGTCCACATCGCCTGCGGCTCGCCCGCGCGCAGCGCCGGCATGCAGGGCATAAGGGACGCCGGCGGTCTCATCGGCTGGGCGGCGGCCACCCCGCTGACGTCCACCATGACCGAGGTCCTCGCCGTACCCCTGCTGGTGCTGCTGACGATCTTCGGGCTGCTCGTGGTGACCGCGACCCCGGTCAACGCCATCCCGCAGCGGCTGCGGAGGCTGGGCGTCCACCTCGGCGTGCTGCACGACTACGAGGCCGACCGGTACGACTACGCGGCCGACCGGTTCGCCGACGACGGGACCTACGAGGAGCAGTGGCGCGAGCCGGCGCCCGCGCGCCCGCGCCGGCGTTCCGCCGCCGCGCTGCCGTACGACCCCGACACCGCCGAGGAGACGGCCCTCTCCCAGCGCCGCGGGCGTCCCCGGCGCTCCGCGGTGCCCCAGCCGGACCCGCAGCGGCACCCGGACGCCGTGGACGTCGCGGCGGCGGCCGCCGCCTCGCTGGACGGTGCCGTGCTGCACGGCATGCCGCCCTCCCCGGTCGTCGCCGACCTCACGCAGGGCGTGGGCGCGGGCGAGCGCGAGGACACCGCCCAGGCGCCCGCCGCCGCCCCGGTGTCCGCCGCCATGCCGACGCCGGTGCCTGCCGCGCGGCCGAAGCGGGAGACGCCCAAGCCGGAGCCCGTGCCGGATCTGACCAAGGCCGTACCGGACCTGACCAAGAAGGCTCCCGAGCAGCCGCGCGATCTGCCCGCGCGCGCGGAGCAGCTCCAGCTGTCCGGCGACGTCACCTACGCGCTGCCCTCCCTGGACCTGCTCCGCCGCGGCGGCCCCGGCAAGGCGCGCAGCGCCGCCAACGACGCGGTCGTCGCCTCGCTCACCCAGGTGTTCACCGAGTTCAAGGTGGACGCGGCCGTCACCGGCTTCACCCGCGGCCCGACGGTCACCCGCTACGAGGTCGAGCTCGGCCCCGCCGTGAAGGTGGAGCGGATCACCGCGCTGACCAAGAACATCGCCTACGCGGTGGCCAGCCCGGACGTGCGGATCATCAGCCCGATCCCCGGCAAGTCCGCGGTGGGCATCGAGATCCCGAACACCGACCGGGAGATGGTCAACCTCGGCGACGTGCTGCGCCTCGCGGAGTCCGCCGAGGACGACGACCCGATGCTGGTGGCCTTCGGCAAGGACGTCGAGGGCGGGTACGTCATGCACTCGCTGGCGAAGATGCCGCACATGCTGGTGGCCGGCGCCACCGGTTCCGGCAAGTCGTCCTGCATCAACTGTCTGATCACCTCGGTCATGATGCGGGCGACGCCGGAGGACGTCCGGATGATCCTGGTCGACCCCAAGCGCGTCGAGCTGACCGCCTACGAGGGCATCCCGCACCTGATCACGCCGATCATCACCAACCCCAAGCGGGCCGCCGAGGCGCTGCAGTGGGTGGTGCGCGAGATGGACCTCAGGTACGACGACCTGGCCGCCTACGGATACCGGCACATCGACGACTTCAACCGCGCGGTGCGCGAGGGCAAGGTCAAGCAGCCCGAGGGCAGCGAGCGCGAGCTCCAGCCGTATCCGTACCTGCTGGTGATCGTGGACGAGCTGGCCGACCTGATGATGGTCGCCCCGCGTGACGTCGAGGACGCCATCGTGCGCATCACCCAGCTCGCGCGCGCCGCCGGCATCCACCTGGTGCTGGCCACCCAGCGCCCGTCGGTCGACGTGGTCACCGGTCTGATCAAGGCCAACGTGCCCTCGCGGCTGGCCTTCGCCACCTCCTCGCTGGCCGACTCCCGGGTCATCCTCGACCAGCCCGGCGCCGAGAAGCTGATCGGCAAGGGCGACGGCCTGTTCCTGCCGATGGGCGCGAACAAGCCGACCCGTATGCAGGGCGCGTTCGTGACCGAGGAGGAGGTCGCGGTCGTCGTCCAGCACTGCAAGGACCAGATGGCGCCCGTCTTCCGGGACGACGTCACCGTGGGCACCAAGCAGAAGAAGGAGATCGACGAGGACATCGGCGACGACCTCGACCTGCTGTGCCAGGCGGCCGAACTGGTCGTCTCCACCCAGTTCGGGTCCACGTCCATGCTCCAGCGCAAGCTGCGCGTCGGCTTCGCGAAGGCGGGCCGGCTCATGGACCTCATGGAGTCCCGCAACATCGTGGGACCGAGCGAGGGCTCCAAGGCGCGTGACGTTCTCGTGAAACCCGACGAACTGGACGGTGTGCTGGCGCTGCTGCGCGGGGAGACCGAAGAGTGACGAGTGGGGCCGTACGGCGCAGCGGGTTGCGCCATACGGCCGTACGGTCGTGACCCACCCGTTAGCCGGTGACGGGCAACCGTTCCCCTTTGCCGTACGTCCAGTTGAGCGAAAGGACAGGCAGGGCCTTCACCCTGGGGTACCTGCTTGTCAGACCATCGGCATGTCGTGCCATTCCGATGGCGTACAAAGTCATACCGTCCGGTTGCCCCACCCTTTCGTCACCCCCCTAGACTGAGCTTCCAGCACAGGTGGCTACACGCTCGAAAGGCGCCCCCGTGTCCATCGGCAACTCCCCTGAAGACGAGCGTCCGTTCCGAGACGAGTCCCAGGAAGCCCGACCCTCCGTGGGCCGCGCCCTCCAGCAGGCGCGGATCGCGGCCGGGCTGACCGTGGACGACGTCAGCACCGCCACTCGTGTCCGTATCGGCATCGTGCACGCCATCGAGGCGGACGACTTCGCCCCGTGCGGCGGCGACGTCTACGCCCGCGGGCACCTCCGCACGCTGGCCAGGGCCGTCCACCTCGATCCCGAGCCGCTGATCGCCCGGTACGACGCCGACCACGGCGGCCGCCCCGAGCCCACCCCCGCCGCGCCCCTGTTCGAGGCGGAGCGGATCCGGCCCGAGCGGCGCGGCCCGAACTGGACGGCGGCGATGGTCGCCGCGATCGTCGTCGTGATCGGGTTCGTCGGATTCACCGCGGTCAAGGGCTCCGGCGGCTCCGGGGACTCCAAGTCCCAGATCGCCGCCGAGGGCGCCACGCCCGCCGCCGACACGACCGCCTCGCCCACGCCGAAGAACGACAAGCCGGCCCAGCCGACCAGCGAGCCCTCCGACAGCGCCATCGCCGCCGCGCCCCAGGACAAGGTGACCGTCCAGGTCGGCGCGCCCAACGGGCGCAGCTGGATCTCGGCCAAGGACCACAACGGCCGGATGCTCTTCGACGGACTGCTGAAGAAGGGCGAGTCCAAGACCTTCCAGGACACCACCAAGATCAACCTGATCCTGGGCGACGCCGGCGCGATCGAGCTGTACGTCAACGGCAAGAAGATCGAGAACACGTTCAGGCCCGGCGCGGTGGAGCGCCTCACCTACACCAAGGGCGACCCGGTGGCGGGCTGACCGGCCGCGCCGGACGGGTGTGACGGAGTCGGCCGGGACCGGCCAACCCCCGTCGACATGGGCTGTCGGTGAGACGAAGTAGTCTTGAGCCCATGCCTGAACGCCGTACCGTCGCACTCGTCACTCTCGGCTGCGCTCGTAACGAGGTGGATTCCGAGGAGCTCGCAGGCCGTTTGGAGGCGGACGGCTGGCAGCTCGTGGAGGACGCCGCGGACGCCGACGTGGCCGTGGTCAACACCTGTGGCTTCGTGGAGGCCGCGAAGAAGGACTCCGTCGACGCCCTGCTGGAGGCCAACGACCTCAAGGACCACGGGAGAACCCAGGCCGTCGTGGCGGTGGGCTGCATGGCCGAGCGGTACGGCAAGGAACTGGCCGAGGCCCTGCCCGAGGCCGACGGCGTGCTCGGCTTCGACGACTACGCGGACATCTCCGACCGCCTGCAGACCATCCTGTCCGGCGGCATCCACGCCGCCCACACCCCGCGCGACCGGCGCAAGCTGCTGCCGATCAGCCCGGCCGAGCGCCAGGAGTCGGCCGCCTCCGTGGCGCTGCCCGGACACGCGCCGGCCGACCTCCCGGAGGGCGTCGCCCCGGCCTCCGGCCCTCGCGCGCCGCTGCGCCGCCGCCTGGACGGCTCCCCGGTCGCCTCGGTCAAGCTGGCCTCGGGCTGCGACCGGCGCTGCTCGTTCTGCGCCATCCCGTCCTTCCGCGGCTCCTTCATCTCCCGCCGCCCCGCCGACGTGCTGAACGAGACCCGCTGGCTGGCCGGGCAGGGCGTGAAGGAGATCATGCTGGTCTCCGAGAACAACACCTCCTACGGCAAGGACCTGGGCGACATCCGCCTGCTGGAGTCCCTGCTGCCGGAGCTGGCCGCGGTCGACGGCATCGAGCGGATCCGGGTGAGCTACCTCCAGCCGGCCGAGATGCGCCCCGGCCTCATCGACGTACTGACCTCCACGCCCAAGGTCGCCCCGTACTTCGACCTGTCCTTCCAGCACTCCGCACCCGACGTGCTGCGCGCCATGCGCCGCTTCGGAGACACCGACCGCTTCCTGGAACTGCTCGACACCATCCGGAGCAAGGCCCCCGAGGCCGGCGTGCGCTCGAACTTCATCGTCGGCTTCCCCGGCGAGACCGAGTCCGACCTCGCCGAGCTGGAGCGCTTCCTGACCGGCGCCCGGCTGGACGCCATCGGTGTCTTCGGCTACTCCGACGAGGACGGCACGGAAGCGGCGACGTACGACGGCAAGCTGGACGAGGACGTCGTCGCCGAGCGGCTGGCCCGCGTCTCCCGGCTGGCCGAGGAACTGGTCTCGCAGCGTGCCGAGGAGCGCGTCGGCGGGACCGTGCAGGTGCTGGTCGAGTCGGTGGACGAGGAGGAGGGCGTCTACGGCCGGGCCGCGCACCAGGCGCCGGAGACCGACGGCCAGGTGCTGCTCACGAGCGGCGCGGGCCTGAGTGTCGGACGTATGGTCGAGGCGAAGGTGGTCGGTACGGAAGGTGTCGATCTGGTGGCCGAGCCGCTGACCGGCTCGCTCGCGTGTAGTGAGGAGGCGGGCAGATGACCGGAGTCCCGGCATCCGCCGCGGGCGGCCCCTCCGGTGCGCACGGCGCCCGGGGCTCCGCCGCCGCTGCCGACGGCGTGGCGTCCGAGGTCTCCGGTTCTGCTTCAGGCCCCGACGGCGGGGGCCGGCCCCCGCGCGGTGGCAAGATCACGGCGGCGGCCGTCAACCAGGCGAGCGTCTGGAACGTCGCCAATCTGCTGACGATGCTGCGGCTGCTCCTGGTGCCCGGCTTCGTGGCGCTGATGCTGGCGGGCGGCGGCTATGACCCGGCCTGGCGCTCGCTGGCCTGGGCGGCCTTCGCCGTCGCCATGATCACCGACCTGTTCGACGGGCATCTGGCCCGCACATACAACCTGGTCACCGACTTCGGGAAGATCGCCGACCCCATCGCCGACAAGGCGATCATGGGTGCGGCGCTCATCTGTCTGTCCGCCCTCGGCGATCTGCCCTGGTGGGTCACGATCGTGATCCTCGGCCGGGAACTCGGCATCACGCTGCTGCGTTTTCTGGTCATTCGCTACGGCGTGATCCCCGCGAGCCGGGGCGGCAAGCTGAAGACGCTCACCCAGGGCGTGGCCGTCGGGATGTACGTCCTGGCGCTGACCGGATGGCTGGCCAGCCTGCGGTTCTGGGTGATGGCCGCGGCGGTCGTCCTCACGGTCGTGACGGGCCTCGACTACGTAAGACAGGCCATTGTGCTGCGCCGGCGGGGAATGGCCGAGCGCGCCGCGGCGTTGGAGGAGAGGCAAGCGTGAGTTCACAGGCCACCGAACTGGTGCGACTACTGACCGTGAGGGGCGAGACCCTCGCCGTCGCGGAGTCGCTGACCGGTGGCCTGGTGGCCGCGGAGATCACCGGGGTACCCGGCGCCTCCCGGGTGTTCCGGGGTTCGGTCACCGCCTACGCCACCGAGCTGAAGCACGAACTGCTGGGCGTCGACGCCACCCTGCTGGCCCAGCGGGGAGCGGTGGACCCCCAGGTCGCGGCCCAGATGGCGGCTGGAGTGCGCAATGCGCTCGGCGCCGACTGGGGCATCGCGACCACCGGAGTGGCCGGCCCGGACCCGCAGGACGGCAAGCCCGTCGGCACGGTGTACGTGGCTGTCGACGGACCTCTCACCGCCCGCGCCGGTTCTGCCGGTGGCGGAAAAGTCGGGGCGCTGCGGTTGAACGGCAGCCGCGCGGAAATTCGTATGGAGAGTGTACGGAGCGTACTCGCCGTGCTCCTGGAGCAGCTGGCGGGCGAACAGACTGGGAATGAGCGGGCACAGGATACGGAACGGAACGGGGGGTTTTGATGTTTGCAGCCCTGAGTGAACACGACATCGCTCCCCGCACGGCCGCGGCGCAAGGCGGTACGGTGGGGCGAGAAGGATGCGGCTACGCGGTCCGAGGAGGGAGCCACCGATGATTCTGCTCCGTCGCCTGCTGGGTGACGTGCTGCGTCGGCAGCGCCAACGCCAGGGCCGTACTCTGCGCGAAGTCTCCTCGTCCGCCCGAGTCTCACTCGGCTATCTCTCCGAGGTGGAGCGGGGGCAGAAGGAGGCTTCCTCCGAACTGCTCGCCGCCATCTGCGACGCGCTGGACGTACGGATGTCGGAACTCATGCGAGAGGTGAGCGACGAACTCGCGCTCGCCGAACTGGCCCGGTCCGCCGCGGCCACCGAGCCCGTGCCCACCCCGGTCCGGCCGATGCTGGGTTCGGTGTCGGTGACCGGTGTGCCACCGGAACGGGTGACCATCAAGGCGCCCGCGGAGGCCGTGGACGTGGTCGCCGCCTGAGGTCCGTGCGCGGTCCGCTCCTCCCGAGACGAACGAGGCCCCGACCGGGCTGCCCAGGAAGACCTGGACGAGCCCGGCTGGGGCCTTTGTGCCATCCGGGGTGATGTGTGTCCGCCGATGCCCCGTTTGCCGGGGGTGCGCGGTGCGGTCATCGTGGGAGGGACGTGACGGCGCCGAACCACCGGAGGAAGCGGATGTACGTCGTGAAGAGCCCGTTGGCCGACGCCGACCTGAAGACCGTGTCCGAGGCGCTGCGGGGCGCGCTCGTCGACCTGATCGACCTGGCGCTGATCTCCAAGCAGATCCACTGGAACATCGTCGGCCCCCGCTTCCGCTCCGTCCACCTCCAGCTCGACGAGGTCGTCGCCTCCGCCCGCACCCACTCGGACACGGTGGCCGAGCGGGCCTCGGCGCTGGGCGTACCGCCCGACGGACGCGCCGCTACGGTGGCCTCCGCCAGCGGTATCAGGACCGCACCGGCGGGCTGGGTCAAGGACACGGACGCGGTCTCGGCCATGGTGGACGCGCTGGGCTCGGTGATCACCCGGATGCGGGAGCGGGTGGACGCCACCGGCGGACCGGACCCCGTCACCCAGGACCTCCTCATCGCGATCACCGCGGACCTGGAGAAACACCACTGGATGTTCCAGGCGGAGAACGCGTAGCGGGTGTGGCCGACGGCCGAGGAGACCCGCCGTCTCCACGCCGCGCGGCCCGGCGCCTGCATCGGTGAGCCCCTCGGTGCGCCTCCCGCGCGGGCCAGGTGACGGTCTAGCGTCCGGCTGGAGGTGATGACGGGCATGGTGCGGATAGTGCTCCGGGGGGTGGCGCTCGGGGCGGCGGCCGTGTGGTGGTGGGCGCTGCTGCGGCTCGCCGCCGGGCAGGGCTCGGGGGTGCTGGAGGGGGCCGTCGTGGCCGGCGGCTGGGGCATCAGCCTGCTGCCCGTGCACTGTGTGCCCAAGACACGGGCGACCGGGGCCGTGGCGGCGGGACGCTGGGAGGACGCCTGGCAGACCGGGGCCGTCACCAGGGCGTCGGGTACGGGCGGGACGCCGGGCCGGTCGTGAACGCCGGGCCGGTCGTGGGCGCCGGGCCGGTCGTGGGCGCCGGGCCGGTCGTGGGCGCCGGGCCGGTCGTGGGCGCCGGGCCGGTCGTGGACGCCGGCCTGACGTCGGCTGGCTGGTGGAGGCCGGACCCGGATCGCGGGCCTGCCCGTCCGTCGTGAGCACCGGCGCGTCCGGTGCCGGTGCCGGGTGCGGCGCCGGGTGCGGACCGTGGTGGCCCGGGGCCCTTCTGCGAGACGTTGACCCGGGCCCTTTTGTGAGGTGTTCGGCGTGGGGCTGCGGCGGCCTGGAGTTCGGTTCCCGGGCGCCGGCCGGTCAGCCGGTGCGGCGCGGGTAGCGCTCGCGCCAGCGTTGGGCGGAGCCGGGCGCGGGGGCGGGGCCCTGCTGGCAGGTGGGGCACCAGTAGGTGGGACGCTCCTGGGAGCCGTCGCCCTGGTCGGCCACCCGGACGGACGTGTGGCAGCGCAGACACGGCCGGGGTGCGCGGCCGTAGACGAACAGGTCGTACTGGTGGAGGCCGGTGGTCTGCCGGACCGGGCGGTCGCGGTTCGCCTCTAGGAGTCGCTTGGCCAGACCGGGCAGCTTCCCGGCGCGGTCCGCGGGGAGCGCGCCGGCCGGCAGCCACGGGGTCACACCGAGCAGGAAGCACAGCTCGCTCTTGTAGATGTTGCCGATACCGGCCAGATTGCGCTGGTCCAGCAGCGCCTCGCCGAGCGGACGCGCGGGGTCCGCGAGGATGTTGGCCAGGGCGCGCTCCGGGTCCCAGTCCGGGCCGAGCAGATCGGGGCCGAGGTGGCCGACGGCCTTCTCCTCGTCGGTTGTGCGCAGCAGTTCCAGGACCGGGAGGCGGTAGCCGACAGCCGTGCGGTCGGCGGTGCCGAGGATCGCCCGGATCTGGTGGGCCGGCCCGCCCCGCCAGCGCTCGCCGGTGCCGTACACCTTCCACGCGCCCTCCATGCGCAGATGGGTGTGCAGGGTCAGACCGCCCTCGAAGCGGGTCAGCAGGTGCTTGCCGCGCGGGATGGTGCTCAGCACCCTGCGTCCGGTCAGGTCCACCGTCGCGTACTTGGGCACGCGGAAGTCGCTGCGGGTCAGCGCCTTGCCCGCGAGGGCCTCGTGCAGCCGCCGCGCGGCCTGCCAGACCGTGTCACCTTCGGGCATGCGTCCAGCGTGCCATGGCGGGCCGGCCGGGGTGCGCGGTGCGGGTCACGCTCTCAGGCGCAGTCCGCGCGGGGTCGCCACGAACCCCGCCGCCTCCAGGAGCGCGCCCGCCGGGGACGTCAGGGCCTGGGCGCCGTTGATCCGCTCGACCGTGACCGTGCCGAGCGAGCCCGCGCGGGCCGCCGCGGCCAGCGCCTCGGCGGCCGTACGCAGCCGGACGTCGTCCGGTGCGGCGGTGTCCGGTGCCGAGGGCCAGGCCAGCAGCGTCTTTCCGCCGCGCTCCATGTACAGCGTCAGCTCGCCCTCCACCAGCACGACCAGCGAACCCGCCTTGCGGCCCGGCTTGTGGCCGGCACCGGTCGGCGGCTCCGGCCAGGGCAGCGCGGCGCCGTAGGCGTTCGCGGGGTCGGCCGCGGCGAGGACCACGGCACGGGGATCGGGCGCCGCGGGACCCGGGCGGCCGCTGTCCTGCCCGTAGCCGTAGCCACGGCGCGGGGTCCCGCCCGGGGAGGCGCCCGGGCCGTGGGCGGGGCCGGCGCCGCGGGGGCCGCCGTAGCCGGGTGAGGCGAACGGGTCGGCGAGGTCGCGTGACGGGACCGGACCGCCGGCGGCGGGGCGGTCGTCCGGCGGCCAGGTGAAGTCGCCGTCCAGACCAGGGTGGGGGAAGGCGCCGTCGGCCGTGCCGAGGGCGCCGGGCGCGGTGTGGCCGTGCGGGGCGCGGTCCGCGTCACCGAACGGGTCCGGGGCACCCGAGCCGTCTCCGGTCCCCAGGGCACCCAGGGCCGGCCACGCGGCCGTGGACCCCGGGCCGCTCCCGGGGCTCGGGAAGTCGAAGCCGTGCCTGTCCGCCGGGGCGGGCAGGCCCTGGGAGCGCTCGCGGGCGTTCGCCACCGCGCGGAGCCGGTCCACCGCGCCGTCCATCGCGAACTGCGCCGCGCCCAGCCCCTCGACCACATAGCCGCGCCGGGCCTGACCGCTCTCCTCGAACACCGACAGCACCCGGTACACCGCCGAGAAGCCGCCCTCGACGCCCTCCGCGGCGACCGCGCCCCGGGTGACCACGCCGTGCCGGTCCAGGAGCGTGCGCGCCAGCGCGTGCGCGCGCACGGTGGCGTCCGGCTCGGCCACGGGCAGCAGCGACCAGCGTCCGGCGACAGTCGGCGGGCCGCTGCGGGAGGCGGTGCGCGCGGCGGCCGTCAGCGAGCCGTAGCGCCCGCGCGGCACGGCACGCTTGGCGCGGTGCGCCGTCGAACCCGCCGTGCGGCCGGAGCCCAGCAGGGCACGCATCGGCGCCAGGGTGTCGTTGGTGAGCCGGCCGGACCAGGCCAGGTCCCACAGGGCGTCGGCCAGGTGCGGATCGGTGGCGTCGGGGTGCGTGGTGGCGCGGACCTGGTCGGCGATCTGCCGGAAGAACAGGCCGTAGCCCCCGGCGAGGGCGTCCAGGACGGACTGGTGGAGCGCGGTCAGCTCCAGCGGGTGCGGTGCCGGCAGCAGCAGTGGGGCCGCGTCCGCCAGATAGAGCGAGACCCAGCCGTCCTTGCCGGGCAGGGCGCCCGCGCCGGCCCACACCACCTCGCCGGCGGCGGTCAGCTCGTCGAGCATGGCGGGCGTGTACTGCGCCACCCGGGAGGGCAGGACCAGCTTCTCCAGCGCGGAGGCGGGCACGGAGGCGCCCTGCACCTGCTCGATGGCGCGCACCAGGCCGTCCACGCCCCGCAGCCCGTGGCCCTTGCCGATGTGCTGCCACTGCGGCAGGAACTGGGCGAGCGCGGCGGGCGGCACGGGCTCCAGCTCGTGCCGCAGGGCCGCGAGCGAGCGGCGGCGCAGCCGGCGCAGCACCGCCGCGTCACACCACTCCTGTCCGATGCCCGCCGGATGGAACTCGCCCTGGACGACCCGCCCGGCCCCGGCCAGCCGTTGCAGGGCGCCCTCGGTGACCGCCACGCCCAGCCCGAACCGGGCCGCAGCGGTCGCCGAGGTGAACGGGCCGTGCGTACGGGCGTAGCGCGCGAGGAGATCGCCCAGCGGGTCCTTGACCGGCTCGGTGAACGCCTCCGGGACACCCACCGGCAGCGCCGTGCCCAGCGCGTCGCGCAGCCGCCCGGCGTCCTCGACGGCCGCCCAGTGGTCGGCGCCCGCGATCCGCACCCTGATGGCCCGGCGCGCGCCCGCCAGCTCCCGCGCCCAGTGCGGATCGGCGCCCCGCGCGACCAGTTCGGCGTCGGTCAGCGGACCGAGCAGCCGCAGCACGTCCGCGACGCCCTCGACGTCCTTGACCCGGCGGTCGTCGGTGAGCCACTGCAGCTCGCGTTCCAGCTCGGTCAGCACCTCGGCGTCGAGCAGCTCGCGCAGCTCCGCCTGGCCCAGCAGCTCGGCCAGCAGCCGCGAGTCCAGCGACAGCGCGGCGGCGCGGCGCTCGGCCAGCGGGGAGTCGCCCTCGTACAGGAACTGGGCGACGTAGCCGAACAGCAGGGAGCGGGCGAACGGGGACGGCTCCGGGGTGGTGACCTCCACCAGGCGCACCTTGCGTGACTCCAGGTCGCCCATCAGCTCCACCAGCCCGGGGACGTCGAAGACGTCCTGGAGGCACTCGCGGACCGCCTCCAGCACGATCGGGAACGAACCGAACTCGCTCGCCACCTGGAGCAGCTGGGCCGCCCGCTGTCGCTGCTGCCACAGGGGGGTGCGCCGGCCCGGGTTGCGGCGCGGCAGCAGCAGCGCGCGGGCGGCGCACTCACGGAACCGGGCGGCGAACAGCGCCGAGCCGCCCACCTGGTCGGTGACGGTCTGGTCGACCTCGCCCTTGTCGAAGACGACATCGGCCGCGCCGATGGGGGCCTGCTCGCCGTCGTACTCGGTACCGGCCTTCACGGGCTCCTGGTCGAGCAGGTCCAGGCCCATCAGATCGGCATCGGGCAGGCGCAGCACGATCCCGTCGTCGGCGTGCATGACCTGCGCGTCCATGCCGTAGCGCTCGGAGAGGCGGGCGCCGAGGGCGAGCGCCCAGGGGGCGTGGACCTGGGCGCCGAAGGGGGAGTGGACGACGACCCGCCAGTCGCCCAGCTCGTCACGGAACCGCTCCACGACGATCGTGCGGTCGTCCGGGATGTGGCCGCACGCCTCGCGCTGCTCGTCCAGGTACGCCAGCACGTTGTCCACCGCCCACGCGTCCAGGCCGGCCGCCAGCAGGCGTGTCCGCGCGGCGTCCCGGGGCAGCGAGCCGACCTCGCGCAGGAACGCGCCCACCGCGCGGCCCAGCTCCAGCGGGCGGCCGAGCTGGTCGCCCTTCCAGAAGGGCAGCCGGCCCGGCACGCCCGGCGCGGGCGAGACCAGGACGCGGTCACGGGTGATGTCCTCGATCCGCCAGGAGCTCGTGCCCAGCGTGAAGACGTCGCCCACCCGGGACTCGTAGACCATCTCCTCGTCCAGCTCGCCGACCCGGCCGCCGCCCTTCTTGGGGTCGGAGCCGGCGAGGAAGACCCCGAACAGACCGCGGTCCGGGATCGTGCCGCCGGAGGTGACGGCGAGGCGCTGCGCGCCCGGGCGGCCGGTGATGTCACCGGTCACGCGGTCCCACACCACGCGCGGGCGCAGCTCGGCGAACGCGTCCGAGGGGTAGCGGCCCGCGAGCATGTCCAGGACCGCCGTGAACGCCGACTCGGGCAGCGAGGCGAACGGGGCCGCGCGGCGCACCACGGCCAGCAGGTCGTCGAACTGCCAGGTGTCCAGCGCCGTCATGGCCACCACCTGCTGCGCGAGCACGTCCAGCGGGTTCGCGGGCACCCGCAGCGACTCGATGGCACCCGTGCGCATCCGTTCCGTGACCACGGCCGCCTGCACCAGATCGCCCCGGTACTTCGGGAAGACGACACCGGTCGAGACCGCGCCGACCTGGTGGCCCGCGCGGCCCACGCGCTGGAGCCCGGAGGCGACCGACGGCGGCGACTCGACCTGCACGACCAGGTCCACGGCACCCATGTCGATGCCCAGTTCGAGACTGGAGGTGGCCACCACCGCGGGCAGCCGGCCGGCCTTCAGGTCCTCCTCGACCAGGGCCCGCTGCTCCTTGGACACCGACCCGTGGTGCGCGCGGGCGATCACCTGCGGCGCGCCCTGGGCCGCGCCCGACCCGCCCATCAGCTGGGCCGGGGAGTGGTGCTCCGCCAGCGGCTCACCGGTCGCCCGTTCGTACGCGATCTCGTTGAGCCGGTTGCACAGCCGCTCCGCCAGGCGGCGCGAGTTGGCGAACACGATCGTGGACCGGTGGGCCTGCACCAGGTCGGCGATGCGCTCCTCCACATGCGGCCAGATCGACGGCCGCTCCCCGCCCTCGGCGGCGTCGGCGGCCGGGGCGCCGCCCAGCTCGCCCATGTCCTCCACCGGGACGATCACGGAGAGGTCGAACTCCTTGCCGGACTCCGGCTGGACGATCTCCACCTTGCGGCGCGGCGACAGATAGCGGGCCACCTCGTCGACCGGGCGCACGGTCGCCGACAGGCCGATCCGGCGGGCGGGCCGCGGCAGCAGTTCGTCCAGCCGCTCCAGGGAGAGCGCGAGATGCGCGCCGCGCTTGGTGCCCGCGACCGCGTGCACCTCGTCCAGGATCACCGTGTCCACGCCCGTGAGCGCGTCGCGCGTGGCCGAGGTCAGCATCAGGAACAGCGACTCGGGGGTGGTGATCAGGATGTCCGGCGGGCGCGTGGACAGGGCGCGGCGCTCGGCGGCCGGGGTGTCGCCGGACCGGATGCCGACCCGGATCTCGGGCTCGGGCAGGCCCAGCCGCACGGACTCCTGGCGGATGCCGGTCAGCGGGCTGCGCAGATTGCGCTCGACGTCGACGGCCAGGGCCTTCAGCGGCGACACGTACAGCACCCGGCAGCGCTTCTTCGGGTCGGCCGGGGGCGGCGCGGAGGCCAGCTCGTCCAGGGCGGCGAGGAACGCGGCCAGCGTCTTGCCCGAGCCGGTCGGGGCGACCACCAGCACGTCCGAGCCCTCCCGGATGGCCTGCCACGCGCCCGCCTGGGCGGCGGTGGGCGCGGAGAAGGCCCCCGTGAACCAGCCGCGGGTCGCGGGGGAGAAGCCGTCCAAGGCCCGGTGTGCGGAGCTGACCATGCGTCCATCCTGCACCCGCCCACTGACAATCGCCCTGACCTGGGCAAACGGAACGCCACCCGCGCCGGCCGGCCGGTGTGACCAGTCGTACGGCCGGCCATGACGGGCCTGCTTTCCGCGCCACCCCGGCGGGCCCGCGCCACCCCCAGCCGGCCCGCGCCACCCTGGCCCGCCCGTGCCACACCGGCCGGGGAGGCCGGTGGCTCAGCCGACGAAGCGGCCGTGGGCCCGCAGGGTGCGCAGGGCCTCGATGGTCACCAGGCCGCGTGCCTCCAGCGCGGGCGCCGGGGCCCACCGGCGCCAGGTGACGGGCCAGCCGCCGTCCTCCTGCTGCCCGGCGGCCAGGTGGTCCAGCGACCGCTCCATCTCGTCGTCCGTGAACCACGCGCGCGCGAGCGAGTCCGGGCTCCGGGCGAAGTCGTGCGGGAAGTGGTGCTCGCCGGGGGCGTAGCCGGCGGCGACCGGGAACGCGTCGAGACGGTCCGGTTCCAGCGCCGCGAGCCGCTGCTCCCGCACCAGGCGGCCCAGCCGGCCGGCGGCGGACTCCGCGCGCGGACGGTCGGGAGCGGAGTCCAGGAAGGCCACGGCGGCCTCCACCTCGTACGGGTGGGACTTCTCCAGGGACTCCACCGCCCGCCAGCAGTAGTCGGTGGCCCGGAACAGCCAGGCGTGCCACACCTCGTTGCGGTGCAGCAGCCCGACCACCGGGCCGGTGGACAACAGCTCGCTGGGAGGATCGTCGACGACCGGGACGAACGGCGCCGCCGGATACCCGCGCTGGCTGGGATGGACCGCCGGCAGGGCGCCGTCCGCGGTGGAGACCGAGGTCAGATAGCGGCACACGCGCTCCACCCGTTGTCCGCCGCAGCGCCCGACGGCGTCCAGCACGCGCAGCGCGTGCGCGGTGTGCAGGGGCTGGCTGACCGGCCCGCGCAGATCGGGTTCCAGCGCGTGTCCGTACCCGCCGTCCTCGTTGCGGTAGGCGTCGAGCGCGGTCTCCACCGGCTCCGGGCCGCCGTGCAGGAAGTGGTAGGCGAAGAGACGCTGCTCCAGCACGCGCGCGGTGAGCCACACGAACTGCTCGGCGCGGAAGAGCGGGGAGCGCGCCGGGGGCGCGGAGGGGAGTGGGGAAGCTCCTGAATCTGCCATGGGTCAGACCGTAGGGCGGACCGCGGTCCCGGCAGGCCCTCCCGGACAGGGCCGCCCCCCGGGGGCGGGATACTGGAGTCATGCGGTTGACGGTCTTCTGGCAGCGAATGGCGGAGCACTTCGGTCCGGGGTACGCCGAGATCTTCGCGCGCGATCACGTCATGTCGGAACTGGGCGGACGCACCGTGCACGAGGCACTGGACGCCGGCTGGGCGGCCAAGGACGTGTGGCGCGTGGTCTGCGCGGTCATGGACGTACCGGGCGAAAGGCGCTGACCGGGAAGACGCGCTGACGGCGGGCGGGACGCCGGGACCGCCGGCCCCGAATTCGACAGTACGGCATCGATCCGGCGCGAAGCTCCCCGGCGGGCTCCGGTTGTCCGTGGCGTGGGCGAGACTGGGCGCGTGGCATCGATCGACGAGGACTCCCTTGCACCCACTGCCGCGGACGGCGAGCCGTCCGCCCGGCAGGCGGCCCCGGCCCCGCCCGGCCGGCCCCCGCTCCCCGACCCCGTCGCGCCCGGCGGCCGGATGCCGCGCTGGCTGCCCCGCGCCATGGTGCTCGCGCTCGCGCTGGTCGCCGCGTTCCAGCTGGGCAGCTGGGCCTTCCACCAGCTGACCGGTCTCCTGATCAACATATTGATCGCGTTCTTCCTGGCGCTCGCGGTCGAGCCGGCGGTGAGCCGGATGTCGGCCCGTGGCATGCGCAGGGGCCTCGCCACCTTCCTGGTCTTCCTCGGACTGACCGTCGCCGTCGCCGGGTTCGTCACCCTGCTCGGCTCGATGCTGGCCGGCCAGATCGTCAAGATGATCGAGGGTTTCCCGGAATACCTCGACTCGCTGATCCACTGGATCAACCAGACCTTCCACACCCACCTCAAACGGGTGGACATCCAGGAGGGCCTGCTCCACTCCGACTGGCTGCGCAAGTACGTGCAGAACAGCGCGGCCGGCGTCCTCGACGTGTCCACCCAGGTGCTCGGCGGGCTCTTCCAGCTCCTCACGGTCGCCCTGTTCTCGTTCTACTTCGCCGCGGACGGCCCCCGCCTGCGCCGCGCCCTGTGCTCCGTCCTGCCGCCCGCGCGCCAGGCCGAGGTGCTGCGCGCCTGGGAGATCGCCGTCGACAAGACGGGCGGCTATCTGTACTCGCGCGGACTCATGGCGCTCATCTCCGGGGTCGCGCACTACATCCTGCTGGAGGTCATGGGCGTGCCGTACGCGCCCGTGCTCGGTGTCTGGGTGGGCCTGGTCTCGCAGTTCCTCCCCACCATCGGGACGTACCTCGCGGGCGCGCTGCCGATGCTGATCGCGTTCACCGTCAACCCCTGGTACGCGCTGTGGGTGCTGGTCTTCGTCGTGATCTACCAGCAGTTCGAGAACTACATGCTCCAGCCCAAGCTGACCGCCAAGACCGTCGACATCCACCCGGCGGTCGCCTTCGGCTCGGTCATCGCGGGCACCGCGCTGCTGGGCGCGGTCGGCGCGCTGATCGCCATCCCGGCGGTCGCCACCCTCCAGGCGTTCCTCGGGGCGTACGTGAAGCGGTACGCCGTCACGGACGATCCCCGGGTGCACGGCCACCGCAGCAGCAGGAGCCGCTCCGGTCCCGGAGCGCTCGCGCGCGTGCGACAGCGGTGGGCCGGCCGGCCCGGCGGGCAGAGCCGGTCGTAGGCCGGTCCACCGGCCCGGTCCCGGAGGCCGTGGGGCGCGCTTGACACCAAAATCGAACATCTATTCATATGGAGGCTCAGGCAAGGCTCAGGATTGGAGATTTTGTCCCGGTTCGCGGGATGATGTCCCTCAGTTATCCACAGGCTGCACCTGCGTCGGGGCGCATTGTCAGTGGCAGGCGTTAGCGTCTTTGACGTGAAGCGATCGACTCAAGCAAACCGGGTGGAACCCATGGCAGGAACCGACCGCGAGAAGGCGCTCGAAGCCGCGCTCGCGCAGATTGAACGACAATTCGGCAAGGGCGCGGTCATGCGCATGGGCGAGCGGTCGAGGGACCCCATCGAGGTCATCCCGACCGGGTCGACCGCGCTCGACGTCGCCCTCGGCGTCGGTGGCCTGCCGCGCGGCCGTGTCGTGGAGATCTACGGACCGGAGTCCTCCGGCAAGACGACCCTGACCCTGCACGCCGTGGCGAACGCGCAGAAGGCCGGCGGCCAGGTGGCCTTCGTGGACGCCGAGCACGCCCTCGACCCCGAGTACGCGCGCAAGCTGGGCGTCGACATCGACAACCTGATCCTCTCCCAGCCGGACAACGGCGAGCAGGCCCTGGAGATCGTGGACATGCTGGTCCGCTCCGGTGCCCTGGACCTCATCGTCATCGACTCCGTCGCCGCGCTCGTCCCGCGCGCGGAGATCGAGGGTGAGATGGGCGACAGCCACGTGGGTCTGCAGGCCCGCCTGATGAGCCAGGCGCTGCGGAAGATCACCAGCGCGCTCAACCAGTCCAAGACCACCGCGATCTTCATCAACCAGCTCCGCGAGAAGATCGGCGTGATGTTCGGCTCCCCGGAGACCACGACCGGTGGCCGGGCGCTGAAGTTCTACGCCTCGGTGCGCATCGACATCCGCCGCATCGAGACCCTGAAGGACGGCACGGAGGCGGTCGGCAACCGCACCCGCTGCAAGGTCGTCAAGAACAAGGTCGCGCCGCCCTTCAAGCAGGCCGAGTTCGACATCCTCTACGGCCAGGGCATCAGCCGCGAGGGCGGTCTGATCGACATGGGCGTGGAGCACGGCTTCGTGCGCAAGGCCGGCGCCTGGTACACGTACGAGGGCGACCAGCTCGGCCAGGGCAAGGAGAACGCGCGCAACTTCCTCAAGGACAACCCCGACCTGGCGAACGAGATCGAGAGGAAGATCAAGGAGAAGCTGGGCGTCGGGGTCCGGCCGGAGGAGCCCGCCGCCGAGCCGGGCGCCGACGCCGCGGTCACCCCCGTCGTGGCCGAGGACTCCGCCAAGGTGGTGCCCGCCCCGGCGGCCGCCAAGGCCGCCAAGCCCAAGGCCGCCGCAGCCAAGAGCTGACCCGTGACACGACGAACCGACTGGGCCGGGTACGAGTACGCCGCTCCCGGTGCCCCACGGGGGAGGGGCACCGGGAGCCGCCCGGACTCCGTCCCGGAGGGTGGTGACGGACCACCGGACGACGGACCGCGGGACGACGGGCACGGCGAACACGGCGTATCGGGCGAGTACGGCGGGCGCGACCGGTCCGGCCGGCGTGACGAGGACGGCCCGCGGGGCGGGGGCCGCGGGCGCGGGCGTGGCCGGCGGCGCGGTTTCGGCGACGCGCCCGGTGAGGACGAAGGCGCCCCCTCCTCGGCGAGGGACGAGCGGGGGGAGTCTTCAGGGGACCCGGTGGAGCGGGCACGGGCGATCTGCCTGCGCCTGCTCACCGGGACCCCGCGCACCCGCAAACAGCTCGCGGACGCGCTGCGCAAGCGGGAGATCCCCGAGGCCGCGGCCGAGGAGGTGCTGTCCCGGTTCGAGGAGGTCGGGCTCATCGACGACGGCGCCTTCGCGGACGCCTGGGTGGAGTCCCGGCACCATGGGCGGGGACTCGCCCGCCGTGCCCTCGCCCGGGAACTGCGCACCAAGGGAGTCGACCCGGCGCTGATCGAGGACGCCGTCGCCCGGCTCGACTCCGAGCAGGAGGAGGAGACCGCCCGGGAACTCGTCGCCCGCAAGCTGCGGGCCACCCGGGGCCTCGACCGCGACAAACGGATCCGACGGCTCGCGGGCATGCTCGCCCGCAAGGGCTATCCCGAGGGCATGGCCCTCCGCGTCGTCCGCCAGGCCCTGGAGGAGGAGGGCGAGGACACGGACTTCCTCGGGGACGGGGACATCTGACGGGACCCGCGGCGCGGGCGTGCCGGACCGGCCGGTGCGGACCGGCGCCGGCGCCGGCCGGGATCAGGGTGGGGTCAACCCCCGCCGCGCACGGGTGGGGTGCCCCTCCGCCAGGACACCGGGCCACCGCAGTGCTCCGCCCGCCCGCTCGTCTACGCCTGCGTCGTCGGGATCGTCGGTGTCCTCGCGCTCGTGGCCAGTGCCGTGCCGGGACGCGTGGCGCTCCGGGTGCGGGCGGTGACGGTGGCGACGGCCGGGGAGTAGCCGGCGCCGGCGAGGCCGGGAGGGGAACGCCGAAGCGCCGGTGGTTCGTGGACACCACCCGCCGAGGCAGGGTGTCCACGGCCCGTCGGCGCGTTCGGCGGTCCGCCGGGTGCGGTCAGGCCGTGGCCGGTTCCACCGGCAGGCCCTCCGCCCGCCACGCCTGGAAACCGCCCACCAGGTCCGTCGCCCGGTGCAGGCCGAGCTGGTGGAGGGAGGCGGCGGCGAGACTGGAGGCGTAGCCCTCGTTGCAGACGACCACGATCCGCAGGTCGTGTCCGGTGGCCTCGGGGAGGCGGTGGCTGCCCTGCGGGTCGAGGCGCCACTCCAGTTCGTTGCGCTCGACCACGACGGCACCCGGGATGAGTCCGTCCCGCTCGCGCAGCGCCGCGTACCGGATGTCGACCAGCAGGGCGTCACCGGCGCGCGCGGCCTCGTGCGCCTCGCGCGCCTCGATCCGCCGGTAGCCGGCCCGTACCCGGTCCAGCAGTTCGTCGATGCCGGGCGGCCGTCCGTCCGGTCCGCCGCTCGTCACCGGCCGCTCGCCCGTGCCGCTCACTGCCAGTCCTCCGCGCGCTCGACCTGCTCCAGGCGCAGCACCTGGCCGGTGCGGCTGTACCGGCGCATGTGGGGGAGCGGCGGGTAGTAGGCGTGGACGGAGATCGCGTGCCGGTCAAGGGACTCGTTGAGCACCTCGTGCACATGGTGGCGGCCGAAGGCGCGGCCCTGCCCGGCGGGCAGCCGGCGTACGCGGTCCACGCCGTCGTTGAGTTCGAGGGTCTTCCAGCCGTCGGTGGGCAGCCGGGTGGCGAGGGAGTTCTCGGTGAGGGCGCCCGAGGCGGTGAGGAACGCGCCGACCGAGTCGGCGTGGTCGTGCCAGCCGGTACCGGTACCGGGCGGCCAGCCGATCAGCCAGGCCTCGCTGCCGCGCGGTCCCTGGAGCCGCACCCAGGTGCGGCCCTCCGGGTCGAGCGGGAGGGAGGCGATCAGCTCGGCGTCGGCCGCCGCACGCCGGACGAAGCCGAGGAGGTCCGCCTGCGTGGGCGCGGAGCGGGGGGACACGGCCGAGGGCAGGGGGGAGGAGAAGGGGGCAGACACGGGAACCGTCCTGTGGGGCGTTCGCGGAAACGGGCGCGCGGGGGCGCCCGGTGAGGGAGGGGGCGCGAATTCAGCAGGACGGGTGACAGACGCAGCCCGCGTAGCGGACGAGGTCCATATGGACCCTCCGCCACAGGCGCACGTAGGTGTCGGTCACGATCCGGAGTACAGCATGCCGGCGTATCCCGGTCAACCGGGTGTCACCTCGTGGACGGAAGGCCGGGGGGTACGCCCGGCGCGCACCGGGTCCGGGCCCGCGCACGCCACCGGCGCACATCGGGACCTGCGCACTTCCCCGACACGCACCCCGGCGCGGACCGCCACCCGGCCCCGCGCAATCGCACGCTCCCACCGCACGCACTCAGCGCGCACCCGCCGCGCACGCCCCCACAGCACGCCCCCACAGCACGCCCCTCCACCGCGCGCCCCCCGCCGCGCGCACTCAGCGTGTGCACCCGCCCCCGCGCATCCACCGCACGCACCTGCCGCGCGCGCCCACCGCACGCACCCCCGCCGCACACACCCACGGCGCGCACCCCCGCCGCCCCTCACCGCGCGCCGGACGCCGCCTCCGCCGTCGCCGGTTCCTGTTCCCGCTCCGCCGTCCCCTCCGCCGGGGCCGCGCCGCCCAGCGCGGCTTCCGCCGCCGTGTACAGGTCGGCCGGGCGGACCCCGCTCAGCGCCGTGACCAGGTGGCCGTCGGGCCGTACGAGCAGCACACTGTGGGCCGGCGCGCCCGGGTAGCTCTCGGCGACCAGCAGCTCGGCGGGGTGCGGCAGCGCGGTCACGGCCGCCGCGAGCCGGGGCATCACCCCGGCGGACACCCAGTGCTTGCGGTCCCACACACCCGTGCCGGGCGCGATCAGCACGACCAGCAGCGCGCCGCGCCCGAGCCGGTCGCGCAGCGGGACGAAGGACCCGTCCTCCGCCGTGACCCGGACGTCGGTGACCGGCGCGCCCGGCGGGGTGTCCACGGAGATGGCCGCCTCCAGCCGGCCCGGCATGAGCGGCGAGCCGGCGTACGTACCGGACGCGCCCAGCGGGCCGCGGCCCAGGTGGCCGTCGGTGAGCAGCGCGTCATGGCCCCGGGCGGCGCCCGGCACGATGCCGCGCAGCCCGCCGCCGCCCCGCAGCCCCGGCAGCGCCTGGTCGGCGGCGCGCAGCCGGGCGGCGACCACCGCGCGCCGCTCGGTCTGGTAGCTGTCCAGCAGGGCCTCGTGCGGGCCGTGGTGCCAGGCGGCGGCCAGCTTCCAGGCGAGGTTGCCGGCGTCCCGCAAACCCTCGTCGAGCCCCTGGGTGCCGGCCGCGCCGAGCAGGTGGGCCGCGTCCCCGGCGAGGAAGACCCGGCCGGCGCGCCAGCGGCGGGCCAGCCGGTGGTGCACCGTGTGGACTCCGGTGTCGAGCAGGTCGTACGCCGGTGCGGCGCTGCCCGTCCAGCCCGTGAGGGTCTCCCGGATGCGGCTCACCAGCATCTCGGGCGTGACCAGGTCCTTGCCCGGCGGCAGCAGCCAGTCCAGGCGCCAGGCGCCGTCCGGCAGGGGGCGGGCGGTCACCTCCGTGACCGCAGGTCCGGACGACCGCCACGGCGGCATCCGGTGGAGCACCGCGTGTGCCTCCCACGGGAGTTCGGTCCGCAGTGCGGCGACCGCGTGCCGCTCCACCGCCGTACGGCCCGGGAAGCGGATGTCCTGCAACTTGCGCACGGTGGAGCGGGGGCCGTCGCAGCCGACCAGGTAACTGCCGCGCCACCAGGTGGCCTTGGGGCCGCGGGTGTGCGCGGTGACGCCGGCCCGCTCCTGCTCGACCGCGTCCAGGCGGCTGTCGACGGCCACCTTGGCCAGCGGTTCGCCAGCGAGGGCCGCGCGCAGGGCGTCCGTCACGACGTGCTGGGCGATGTGCAGCGGGGCGGCGGGATCGTCCTCGGCGAAGGCGATCTCGGTGAGCACCTGTTTGCGCCGGAGCGACCGCCACCCGGCCCAGCGCACGCCGTGCGCGCCGAGCGCCGCTCCGGTCAGCCGTTCCAGCAGGCCGGCCGTGTCCTCGTGCAGGACGACGGTGCGCGCGGGGCGGGGTTCGTCCTTGCCGGGGCCCTCGTCCAGCACGACGACGGGCACGCGCTGACGGGTCAGCAGCAGGGCGAGTGTCAGTCCGACCGGCCCCGCTCCGACGATGATCACCGGGTCCATGACGCGCCGCCCCCTGCCCGTGACGATGCCCTGACGGAGACAAGTGAACAGGAAGGCGGAGCGGGGTGCACGATCACAAAGCGTATGCAACCCATTGGCAGAGTTTGCGTCAAGCGACCGGAGGCAGTGGCGATCAGGCCACTGCCTCCGGGTGGTGCATTCGGGTCTGACCTGGCGTCAGGCGGAGGTTCCGGTCCCCGCGGCGCCCTGGACGTCCGCCGTCTTCTCGGCGCTCAGCACCACGCCGGTCGACTTCTTGCGCCGCCGCAGCCGGCCCTCCAGCCAGCTCGCGAACGAGGTCAGCGAGAAGTTGATGATCACGTAGATGACGGCCACCACCGTGAAGGACGCGATGGTGTTGGCGCCGTAGTAGCCGCTCATGGTGTTCGCCGAGGCGAGCAGTTCAGGGAAGGTGAGGACGGCGCCGCCGAGCGCGGTGTCCTTCACGATGACCACGAGCTGGCTGACGATGGCCGGAAGCATCGTGGTCACGGCCTGCGGCAGCAGGATGAGCCGCATCACCTGGCCCTTGCGCAGGCCGATCGCCATGGCCGCCTCGGACTGGCCCTTCGGCAGCGCGAGGATGCCCGCGCGGACGATCTCCGCGAGCACCGACGCGTTGTAGAGCACCAGACCGGTGACGACGGCGTAGAGCGGGCGGTCGTCCGAGTTCACGTCGGTGTACTGGGCGAAGAGCGCCAGCCCGAAGATCATCAGCACCAGCACGGGGATCGCGCGGAAGAACTCCACCACGACCGACGCGGGCACCCGTACCCACACGTGGTCCGAGAGCCGCGCGATACCGAGGACGGCGCCCAGCGGCAGCGCGATGACCATCGACAGCGCCGCCGCCTTCAGCGTGTTCTGCAGGCCCGGCCATATGTAGGTCGAGTAGGCCTCGGCGCCGCCGCCGAGGTAGGGCTTCCACAGGGCCCAGGCGAGCTGGCCCTTGGCGTCCAGGGACGAGTACAGCCACCACAGGAGGGCCGCGAGCGCGACGAGGAAGAGCACCGTGTAGAGGACGTTGCGCCGCTTGGCGCGCGGTCCCTGGGCGTCGTACAGGACCGAGGTCATCGCTTCACCGCCACCTTCTTGCCCACCCAGCCGAGGATCAGGCCGGTCGGCAGGGTCAGGCAGCAGAAGCCGAACGCGATGATCGCGGAGATCAGCAGCAACTGCGCCTCCTTCTCGACCATGTCCTTCATCAGCAGCGCCGCCTCGGCGACGCCGATCGCGGCCGCCACCGTCGTGTTCTTCGTCAGCGCGATCAGCACGTTGGTCAGCGGGCCGACGGCCGCCCGGAACGCCTGCGGCAGCACGATCAGGAACAGCCCCTGGGTGAAGCTGAGTCCGATGGCGCGCGCGGCCTCCGCCTGGCCGACCGGCACGGTGTTGATGCCGGAGCGGATCGCCTCGCACACGAAGGCCGACGTGTAGACGACCAGTCCGAGCACCGCCAGCCGGAAGTTGGCCGTGTCCACGTCGTCACCGGCACCGAGGGTGATCCGCAGGGTCTGGTACAGGCCCAGCGACGAGAACAGGATGATCACCGTGAGGGGGATGTTCCGCACGATGTTCACGTAGGCGGTGCCGAAACCGCGCATCAGCGGCACCGGACCCACCCGCATGGCGGCCAGCAGGGTGCCCCAGACCAGGGAGCCCGCGGCGGCCAGCAGCGTCAGCTGCACGGTCGTCCAGAAGGCGCCCAGTACGTCGTAACCGTCAAGAAAGTCGAACACGATCTCCCGCGCTTCCGCGTGTAGGGATGCCCGGGTGCGCCGCCCGCGCGGACGGCGCACCCCTCGGGCGTTGCCTCAGCTCTTGATCTCGCCGATCTTCGGGGCGGGCTCGTTCTTGTAGCCGGCCGGGCCGAGGTTCTTGTCCACGGCCTTCTGCCAGGAACCGTCGGAGACCATCTCCTCCAGGGCCTTGTTGATCTTGGCCTTGAGGTCGCTGCCCTTCTTGACGCCGATGCCGTAGTTCTCGTTGGTCAGCTTCAGGCCGCCCAGCTTGAACTTGCCCTTGAACTGCGACTGGGCGGCGTAACCGGCGAGGATCGAGTCGTCCGTGGTGAGGGCGTCGATCGCCTTGTTCTGCAGACCGGTCAGACAGGCGGAGTACGTCGGATACTTCTGGAGCTGCGCCTTGGGGGCCAGCTTGTCCTTGACGTTCTGCGCCGAGGTGGAGCCGGTGACCGAGCACAGCCGCGCCTTGTTGAGGTCCGCGGCCGACTTGATCGAGGCGTCGTCCGCGCGGACCAGCACGTCCTGGTGGGCCAGCAGGTACGGGCCGGCGAAGTCGACCAGCTTCTGGCGCTCCGGCGTGATCGAGTACGAGGCGGCGATGAAGTCGACGTCACCGCGCTTCAGCATGGTCTCGCGGTCGGCGCTCTTCGACTCCTTCCACTCGATCTGGTCCTCCTTGTACCCCAGCTTCTCGGCGACGTAGGTGGCCACGTCCACGTCGAAGCCCGCGTACCCCTGCGGCGTCTTCTGGCCGATGCCCGGCTGGTCGTACTTGATGCCGATGGAGATCTTCTTGCCGCCGGAACCCTTGTCGTCGCTGCCGCCGCCGCACGCGGTGGCGGTCACGGACAGGGCGAGGAGGACGGCCGAGGCGGCGGTGACCTTGCGGAGCTTCATGCTGAACATCCTTCTGAGTGGTGAGGAACGAGTCCCTGGGGCACGTGCGGTGCGGGCCGCGCCGGTCAGTGGTGCAGGATCTTGGACAGGAAGTCCTTGGCCCGGTCGCTGCGCGGGTTGCTGAAGAACTGGTCGGGCGTGGCCTGTTCGACGATCCGGCCGTCCGCCATGAAGACGACCCGGTTCGCGGCCGAACGCGCGAAGCCCATCTCGTGCGTGACGACGATCATCGTCATGCCCTCGCGCGCGAGCTGCTGCATGACCTCCAGCACCTCGTTGATCATCTCGGGGTCGAGGGCGGAGGTCGGCTCGTCGAACAGCATGACCTTCGGGCCCATCGCCAGCGCCCGCGCGATCGCCACGCGCTGCTGCTGGCCGCCGGAGAGCTGGGCGGGGTACTTGTCCGCCTGGGTGCCCACGCCGACCCGGTCCAGCAGGGCGCGGGCCTTCTCCTCGGCCTGCTTCTTGTCGGCCTTGCGGACCTTGACCTGACCCAGCATCACGTTCTCGAGCACGGTCTTGTGCGCGAAGAGGTTGAACGACTGGAAGACCATGCCGACGTCCGCCCGCAGCCGGGCCAGCTCCCGGCCCTCGTGCGGCAGCGGCTTGCCGTCGATCGTGATGGTGCCCGAGTCGATCGTCTCCAGACGGTTGATGGTGCGGCACAGCGTCGACTTCCCGGACCCGGAGGGCCCGATGACCACGACGACCTCGCCGCGGGCGATCGTCAGGTCGATGTCCTGGAGCACGTGCAACGCGCCGAAGTGCTTGTTGACGCTCTTCAGGACGACCAGTTCGTCGGACGTGGCCACGTCTTCCTTGGCCACCGGTACTTTGGTCATCGCTCTCGGGCTCCGTCCTCCTCGGGTTTCCGAGGACAGTAGTGAGCCGCGTGACCTGCGTCATCACATCTGAGGGAGATCTGAGCATCACGATCCGATAGCAATCGGACACGTGTCGTAGTACAGGGGGCCGGTGCGCGTATCGGCCGGATAACGGAAGGGACGGGCAACCTGAACCCTCTTGACGCCGTCCTGTTCCATCGGCGTCACTGCCATGGTGCACGCGCGCGTGCCGGTGATCCGCCGCCGTGCACGACGGACGGGACCGAGACCGAACGACCGCTGAACCGGAGGGGGCCGGGATGAGACTGCTGCTCGTCGAGGACGACAACCACGTCGCCGCGGCCCTGTCGGCCGTCCTCGCACGGCACGGCTTCCAGGTCACCCACGCGCGCAGCGGCGAGGAGGCCCTCCAGGCACTCGTCCCCGAGGGCGACGGCTTCGGCGTCGTCCTGCTCGACCTCGGCCTGCCCGACCAGGACGGCTACGAGGTCTGCGGCAAGATACGCAAGCGCACCACCACCCCGGTCATCATGGTCACCGCCCGCGCCGACGTCCGCTCCCGCATCCACGGGCTCAACATGGGCGCCGACGACTACGTCGTGAAGCCGTACGACACCGGGGAACTGCTCGCCCGGATCCACGCCGTCAGCCGGCGCACCGCCCACGAGGACCCCGCCACCGGCGGCGGGAGCGCCCTGCTGCTCGGCCCGGTGCGCATCGAACTGCCCACCCGCCAGGTCAGCGTGGACGGCGTGGTGATCCAGCTGACCCGCAAGGAGTTCGACCTGCTCGCCCTGCTCGCGCAGCGGCCCGGGGTGGTCTTCCGGCGGGAGCAGATCATCAGCGAGGTCTGGCGCACCAGTTGGGAGGGCACCGGCCGCACCCTGGAGGTGCACGTCGCCTCCCTGCGCGGCAAGCTCCGCATGCCCGCGCTGATCGAGACCGTACGCGGCGTCGGGTACCGGCTCGTCGCCCCGGCCGCCTAGCGGGGACGGGTGCGCACCCGGCTGCTGCCGCTGCTCATCGTGCTGCTGGCGGCCGTCCTGCTCGCGCTCGGCCTGCCGCTCGCCGCCAGCGTGGCCGCCGCGCGGCAGCAGCGGGTCGTCGTCGACCGGATCGACGACACGGCCCGGTTCGCCTCGCTCGCCCAGTTCGTCACCGACGCGCCCGGCGGCTCCCGCCGCACCACCACGGACGAACGCCTGGAGAGCCTGCGCAGCGAACTGGAGAGCTACTACGGCGTCTACGGCATCCGCGCGGGCGTCTTCTACCGCAACGGCCGCCAGGCGATGGCCAACGCGCCCGGCAACTGGGCCGTACCGGGCACCGGCGAGGTGCGCAGGGCGTTCGACGAGGCGCTGCTGAGCCGGCGCAGCCACGACCCGCCGCAGGCGTGGCCCTGGCAGCGCAGCCGGCTCGTCGTCGCCTCGCCGGTGATCCGGGACGGCGACGTCGTCGCGGTCGTGGTCACCGACTCGCCCACCGGGCAGCTGCGTTCCCGGATCCTGCGCGGCTGGCTGTTCATCGGCGCCGGCGAGATCGCGGCCATGCTGCTCGCCGTCGGCGCCGCGCTCAGGCTGACCGGCTGGGTGCTGCGGCCGGTCCGGGTCCTGGACGCCACCACCCACGACATCGCCACCGGGCGGCTGAAGTCCCGGGTCGCGGTCGCGGGCGGCCCGCCGGAACTCAGACGGCTGGCCCGTTCGTTCAACGAGATGGCGGACAACGTCGAGGCCGTGCTGGAGCAGCAGCGCGCCTTCGTCGCCGACGCCTCGCACCAGCTGCGCAACCCGCTCGCGGCGCTGCTGCTGCGCATCGAACTGCTCGCCCTGGAACTGCCCGAGGACAACGCGGAGATCGCCTCGGTCCGCACCGAGGGCAAGCGCCTCGCGCAGGTCCTGGACGGCCTGCTCGACCTGGCGCTGGCCGAGCACGCCGAGGCAGACCTCCGGCTGACCGACATCGGCGCGCTGGCCGGGGAACGGCTGGCCGCGTGGGCGCCGGCCGCCCGCGCCAGGGGCGTCCTGCTGACCGGTGACTGCCCGCCCGTCACCGGCTGGGCGGACCCGATCGCCCTGTCCAGCGCCCTGGACGCGGTGGTCGACAACGCCGTGAAGTTCACGCCCGAGGGCGGCACGGTGCGGATCGCGGTCTTCGCCGACGGCGGCACCACCTCGGTCGTCGTCACGGACACCGGCCCCGGCCTGACCGACGAGGAACTCGCGCGCGTGGGCGACCGGTTCTGGCGCAGCGGCCGGCACCAGAACGTCAACGGCTCGGGCCTCGGCCTGTCCGTCACCCGCGCCTTGCTCGCCGCGGGCGGCGGCTCGATCGACTACGCCCACCACGAGCCGTGCGGGCTGCGGGTTACCGTCAGGGTGCCCCGGTACGCGGAACACGCCCGGGGCACCACGGACGCCCGCTGACACCGGGCGTCCATTGACACCGGGCGTCCGCCGACACCGGGCTGCGGGGCCGCCGGGTTGCGGGCCCGCCGGGTTGCGGGCCCGCCGGCCCGCCGGGCTGCCGGGCCGGTGCCCGCCGTGCGCGCTACGGCTTCACCGACCGGTAGTAGCGCCGGGCGCCCTCCTGGAGCGGCAGCGGATCGGTGTAGATGGCGGTGCGCAGATCGACGAGCTGCGCGGAGTGGACGTGGGCGCCGATGCCGTCCCGGCTCTTGATCACCGTGCGGGTCAGCCACTCGGTCAGCCGGGGATCGACGTCCGTACGGGTCATCAGCACGTTGGACACCGCGATCGTCGGCACCTGCGTGCCCTGCTGTATGCGCGGATAGGCCGACTCGGGGATGTTCGTGGACCGGTAGTAGCGCGCCGCCGCGCCCTGGGCGTGCAGCCGGGCCACGAGGTCGTCGCCGATCGGCACGAACCGGAAGGCGCCCTCCTGCGCCAGCCCGGACAGCCCCTTCGTGGGCAGCCCGCCGGACCAGAAGAAGGCGTCGATCTTCCCCTCCCGCAGCCGCGCGGGCCCGGTGTCGATGCCGTCCGCCGACGGCGTGATGTCCTCGCGCGGGTCGATGCCGGCGGCCTCCAGCACCCGGTCGGCTATCAGCCGCACCCCCGAGTGGGGCAGCCCGGTCGCCACCCGCCGGTGCCGCAGGTCCGCGACGCTCCGGATGTCCGAGCCGCGGGGCACGATGAGGTGCACGTAGTCGTCGTAGAGCCGGGCCACACCGCGCAGCCGTCCGGCGCCGCTGCCGTGCCCCAGCTCGTACGTCGCCACCGCGTCGGCCGCCGCGATGGTGAAGTCGGCCTGCCCGGTCGCCACCCGCTCGACGTTCTCCTGGGAGCCGGCGCTGTTGAGCAGTTTCACCCGCACCCCAGGCATGTCCTTGCCCATCTCGGCGCGCAGCCGCTCGCCGTACTCCTGGTACACGCCGCGGGGCGTACCGGTGCTGAACACGATCGTCCCGCTCGGCGGGTCCTCGCCCAGCGGCAGCAGCCACCACAGCAGCAGCCCGAGGGCCACGACACCGACGGCCGGGACCCACAGCGCTCTGCGCCCGCCGGCCCGGGCGAACATCTTGGACATGCGGCGATCCTGCCAGCCGGCGCACGACGCTGACCAGGGCCGGGAGCACAGCGGTCACGGCCGGGGCGTTGTCGGTGGCGGCCGTTACAGTCGCCGTATGAGTACTTCGCCCGCCCGCCTCGTCCAGGAGTTCCACCGCGCCTTCGGTCTCGACGTCCGCGGCACGCCGACGGAGGTGGACCCGGAACTGGCCGCCCACCGCGGCGACCTGCTCGCGGAGGAGGCCGCGGAGGTGGCCGAGGTCGCGGTGGACGGACCACTGGACCGGCTCGCGCACGAGCTGGCCGACGTGGTGTACGTCGCCTACGGCACGGCCCTGGTGCACGGCATCGACCTCGACGAGGTGATCGCCGAGGTGCACCGCGCCAACATGAGCAAGATCGGCCCCGACGGCCGGATCGCCCGCCGCGCCGACGGCAAGGTGCTCAAGGGCGATCACTACGAGGCCCCGGACGTGTCGGCCGTACTGCGCCGCCAGGGCTGGATACCGGGCGGCGCGGCCTGACGGTCGCGGGGCTGCACGGGGGAGCGGGGCCCGGGGTTGTGGTCCGGTGCTCAGTGGTCCCGCAGGCCCGTGCCGCCCAGGCGGGTCAGCAGGGTCGCGAGGTGTGCGAGGTCCGTGGCCGGCCAGGACGGGCCGGCGAACAGCTCGGCGGCGGTCTCCTCGGCCGTCACCCGCATCTCCGCCAGCCGGCGCCGGCCCGTCGCGGTCAGCGCCGCGTACGCCACCCGCGCGTCCCGGGCGTCCGGTTCCCGGGTCACCAGCCCGATCCGCTCCAGCGGGGCCAGCCCCCGGGTCACCCCGGAGGCGGTCAGCCCCAGCGCCTCGGCCAGGTCCACCCGGCGCATCCGGGCACCGGCCGCCTGGCCCAGCCGGAGCAGCAGGGTGAAGTCGGCGAGGCTGACGCCGTGCAGCCCGCCGAGCCGCGCGTCGAAGCGCCGTACGACCGCCGCCTGCGCCCGTACCAGCCGCAGCGCCGCGTCCAGGGGCTCGCTCATCGCGCCCGCCTCCCCGATTCCCTTGCCGACTCCTTGACTACTCAAGTTTAGGCCCGCGGTTCACGAGCCGGCCGTCCGGGCGGCCCGGCGCTGCCGTTTGCCCAGCGGAGCCTGGGACAGGTCCTCGGCGGTGCTCCGCAGGTGCTTGAAGCCGTAGCCACGCTCGGCCAGCCAGGACGCGGCCGTCTTCTCCGCCCGTTCCGTCGCCGCCAGGATGTCGTCCTCCTTCTCGCCCGTGGCGGAGAAGCGGAAGGCGAAGGCGGGCCGGGCGGCGATGTCGTAGGTGAGGGTGCCCTCGGCGGTGAAGGCGGCGCGCAGGACGTCGTGGTCGGCGGCGTCGGCGAGCAGAGCGGCACGCTGGGCCTCGGTGAGGCCGTCGAAGGTGCCGCGGACGATGATGCGGAAGGTCCGTGTGGTCATGGCGCGACTGTAAACACCGGGACGCCGGACCTCCACCGGGTTTGCCGCGGCTGCCGTCCCCGGGGCCGGACGCCGGGGCGGTCCGGCAAGCGGAACGCACCGCCTCCCCGGGTGCGGGCGGGGGAGGCGGTGCGCGGCGTGCGGTGCGCTAGGAGGCGCTCTGCGCCGTGGCGCAGCCGATCGATCCGGCGGGGAGGTTGTTGCCGGTGGAGGTGGCGGTGAAGCCGAAGGTGGTGGTGCCGTCGGCGGGTACCACCCGGTTGTAGTCCGCGTTGCGGACCGTGACCGTGCCGTCGGAGGCGGTGGCCGACGTCCCGTTCCACACGCTGCTGACCTTGGTCCCGGTGCCGGGCTTCCAGGTCACGGCCCAGCCGTCCAGCGGGGCGGTGCCGTGGTTCATGACCTCGACGGTCGCCTGGAAACCGCCGCTCCAGGAGCTGACCACGGAGTAGGTGGCCATGCAGGAACCGGTGTGCGGGTCCGTGGGGGTCGGGGTCGGGGTCGGGGTGGGTGTCGGGGTCGGGGTGGGTGTCGGGGTGGGCGTGCCGGTGGAGCCGCCGATGCCCGTCACCTCGCCGTGGCCGCCGTCGAAGACGACGTCGGAGCAGGAGAAGAAGTTCTCCTGGCTGTCCGAGCGCACCCACTGGATGAAGATCAGGGCGTCGCCGGAGCGGCCGGAGGGCAGCTTCAGGTCCCAGTAGTAGTGGCCGCCGTCGGTGCCCGGCGAGCCCTGCTGGGGCGGGTTGGTGACCGTCTGGATCAGGTCGAGGTCGGCCCAGCGCAGCGCGGAGGCGGACGACCAGCCGGGCTTGGTGACGTACACCCGGAAGTCACCCGGGTGCGCCGCCCAGTTGCTGTACTGCGCCTGGATCGTCGCCCCGCTGGTCAGATGGGTCCGCGGCCAGTCCGAGCGGGCCGCGTTGTAGGCGGAGAAGTCGTACGGCGACCGGTCGCCGGCGCTGCACAGGGTGCCGTCCGGGACGTAACCGGCACCGCGCCCGCCGGCGTTGGAGTCCAGGACCGCGAACCAGTTGTACAGCGCGTTGGCGCCGCTCTTGGCCAGCGCGTCCTTGCACGCCGGGTTGGTCGGGTTCAGCCCGCCGGTCGCCGTGCGGCCGTCCAGGTAACACAGATAGGTACGGGATCCGGGCAGCATCGCGACCCCGTGCGCCTTGGCACTGCCCTGCCCCAACAGGGCCAGGCCGAGCGCCATCAGCAGGGTCGACAAGGCCGCCGCGACCGACAGGAGCCTGCCGCGTCGGGCCATCGTTCTCTCCTTCCGCTGGATCGGACGGGCGGTACGCCCCGGGTGGTTGTCGTCCGGTGGTTGACTCATGTGCGCTCCTCCTGCCGGATGCGTGGACGCGCGGACCTGTCATGCGGTGGTGCAGGCGGTGCCGTTCAGGCTGAAACCGGCGGGTGCGGCGAACGTCCCGCCGTACGTGCCCTGGAAGCCGAAGCTCACCCGGGCGCCGGGCGCGATCTGGCCGTTGTGCGCGAGGTTCGTCGCCGTGACCGCGCCGGAGGACGGCGAGACGGCGGCGTTCCAGGCGCTGGTGACGCGCTGTCCGGCGGGCAGGGTGAAGCCGAGCCGCCAGCCGTCGACCGGGGTGGCGGCGGTGTTGGCGACGGTGACGTCGGCGGAGAAGCCGCCCGGCCAGACGTTCGTCGCGTAGGTCACCGCGCAGGCGGCCGGGGCACCGGGACCGCCCGGGGAGCCGCCGCCGGTGTTGACGGTGGAGGAGAAGGAGTTCACGGCGAGCCCGGCGCCGTTCTGCCAGGGCTCGAAGCCGGCCTGGACGCTCGTCAGGTACCAGTCGTTCTGCGCCAGTCCGCGGGAGACGGCCTGTCGTGCGAAGTCCATGACGTCGAAGCCCCAGCTCTGGATCGCCGACGGGGCGACGAAGGACAGCACGTCGTTGGAGCCGTTGTTGCCGGACCACACCTGCCACTGGCGTCCGGCCACGGTCGCGGTGCCGACCTGCGAGCCCACGGGCTGGATCGAGCCGACCTTGTTGTACCAGACCATGATCTCGGTCCGGTTCACGCCGTCGGTACGGGGCGTGGGGTCGAGCCAGATGTCGTACGCGGCGTCGTACACCGCGTTGCTCACATAGCCGTACGAGATGCTGGTCGGCGCGCTGGAGATGGTGCTGAGCCGGGCCGGCAGGCTGGTGCCGGGCGAGCAGTTGGTGTAGTGGCAGCCGTTGAAGACGGACGGGTACGACTTCGGGCCGCCGTTCGTCGGCACCGAGCCGTCGGCCTGGGTGATCCGGAATCCGGTGTCCGTGACGGTGATGCACTGGGGCTGGCTGGTGCCCCAGCGGTTGTTCTGGACGACGTAGCGTCCCTGGATCGTCGTCGAGCCGTACTGTTCGCAGATCGCGGTGTCGGCGTGTGCCGCGGGGGCCGTGGTGAGCACGGCCGCCAGTGCGGCGAGTGCGGCGAGGAGCGCGCCGAACAGGCCACTCGCTCCACGTGCAGAGTGCTTTGACGGTCGCATGCGGGTCCTCTCGGGGACGGTCGGGTGGCGGGAGCGCTCCAAGGCGGGGGAAGGTGGGAGCGCTCCCATTACCTCCGTTGGAGGGACTGTAAGGAGAGTCCATGTCCCTGACAAGGTGGTGCGCGTGGACTGTGTCGAAGAGGTTTCGACGGTGCAGGTGGGAGGGGTGGGAGGTGGAGGGGCAGGGGTGCTGGGAGCGCTCCCGGTGGGTGGTTGCGGGCGCTCCTGGCTCCCTCGGCCCGCCCCCGCACGTGCCCTCCAGCAGGCCCCGCCGCAGCACCCCCCCACACGCATCCGCCCCCGCCCCATACGCCCTCGGGCGAGCCACCTCGCCGGGCCGTCGGTGCCCTGCTGCCGGGCCTGAGCCGGGACCGCACGAGGCCGGGCCGGCGGGAAGGTACGGTGCGCGCGCCCGGGGGAGTCGGCCCCGGGCCGGGTTGCGGCGGGGGTCGGCCCCCGGGCCGGATCGCGCGGCCCCGGGCCGGATCGCGGCAGAGGTCGGCCCCGGACCGGATTGCGCGGCCCCGGACCGTGTTGCGCCGGGGGCCGGCCCGGGACCTGGTTGTGGCGGGGGAGGGTCCGGGCCCGGTTGCGGTGGGGGTCAGCCCCGGGTCGCATCGCGCCGCCCAGGGCCGGGTCGCGGCGGGGGTCGGCCCTCGGGCCGCATCGAGCCGCCCAGGGTCGGGTTGAGGCGGGAGTCGGCCCCGGCCGGGTTGCGGCGGGGGTCGGTCCGGGCCCGGTTGCGGTCGGGCCGTGGTCGTCAGGCCGAGTCGCGCAGGACCAGTTCCGTGCGGAGGATGACGTGGCGCCAGGCCACCGACGGCTCGTCCAGCTCGTCCAGTTCCTCCAGCAGGAGCCGGATCATGGCCCGGCCGATCTCCGCCACCGGCTGACGGACCGTGGTCAGCCGGGGCTGGGTCCGCTCGGCCAGCGGGAAGTCGTCGAACCCGATGACGGCGACGTCCTGCGGAACCCGGCGGCCCGCGGCGCGCAGTTCCCTGAGCGCACCGGCCGCCGTGGTGTCCGACGCGGCGAGCACACCGTCGATCTCCGGGTGCCGGGCCAGCAGCCGGGCCATCGCGCGCTGACCGCTCTCCTCCGTGAAGTCGCCCTCGGCGATCCAGGAGCCGTCCGTGCCCAGCCCGGCCGAGACCAGTGCCTCGCGGTAGCCGCGCAGCCGGCACTGGGCGGCGTACATGTCGAGCGGCCCGGTGATCGTGGCGATCGCCCTGCGGCCCGTGGCCAGCAGATGGGAGACCGCCGTACGGGCGCCGCCGGTGTTGTCCGCGTCGACGTAACTGACCCGCTCGTCCCCCGAGCGGCGGCCCAGCAGCACGGTCGGCAGCCGGGCCTCGGCCAGCATGTCGGGCAGCGGGTCGTCGGCGTGCACGGACATCATCAGCACGCCGTCGACCCGGCCGCCGCGGGCGTACTCCAGGAACCGCCGCCGCTCGGCGTCCGAGCGGACCAGGGTCAGCAGCAGCTGCATCCCGGTGTCGGCCAGCGCGTCGCCGAGCGAGCTGACGATCTCGGAGAAGAACGGCTCGGCGAACATCCGCCAGTCCGGCTCCGTCATGACGAGCGCGACGGCGTCGGCACGCCGTCCGGCCAGGGACCGGGCCGCGAGATTGGGCACGTACCCCAGCTCGGCGATGGCCTGCTGCACGGCCTGGCGCGTCGAATCCTTCACGCCGGCCGCGTTGTTGACGACGCGGGAGACCGTGCCCCGGCCCACTCCTGCGCGGGCGGCCACCTCCTCCAGCGTCGGTGTGTCAGGGCGCCGCCTGCCCATGGACACCTCCCCCCAAGAGATCCCCGATCTTACGATTCCGGGGCCACCGCGCACACGGCTTCTTGTGGACGACGGCCGGAGACCGACCACGGGAACCGGTCCGCTCACCGGTCCGCCGTGGCCGACGGGCACCCCGGCACGGCCGGCGGGCCGCGACCGCGCCCTGGTGTCGCGGGCGCCGAGGCCGCCGGGTGCGCCGGTGCGGCCGCCCGGTGCATCGGGGCACGGGCCGGTGGCGGCGCGGGAGGGTCGGCCCGGTCCGTCCCGGGACCCGGCCGGGACGGACCGCGCCGGGCCCGGACCCCGTGCGGACGGCCGGACCGGTTCGTCCCGGGGCCGGCCGGGCGCTGGCCGGAAGTCGTCACCGCAAGATCGGCGGGATCTAAGCTCGGACCCGCTTGCTGGTGAACTCGGCGATCTCGTCGATCTCGTGGATCTGGTCGATCCGGATGAAGGGGCCTGAACTGGTGGAGGACAAGCGGGTTGTCGTCGTGACCGGCGGAGGTTCGGGCATCGGCCAGGCCACCGCCCGGCTGCTCGGCGAGGCGGGGCACCACGTGGTCGTCTCCGGGCGCCGGCCCGAGCCGCTGGAGCGCCTCGCGCGGGAGACCGGCGCGCTGGCGCACCCCTCCGACGTCGGTGACCCCGACGCGGCCGAGGGACTCGTCCAGGCGGCCCTGAATGCCTACGGCCGGCTCGACGGTGTGGTGCTGAACGCGGGCATCGGGCGCGGCGGGGCCGTCGGGGACATGTCGCTCAAGGACTGGGACGAGGTGATGCGCACCAACGTGACCGGCCCGCTGCTCCTGCTGCGCGCCGCGATCCCGCACCTGCTGGAGTCCCGTGGCGCGGTGGTCGCCGTGGCCTCGGTGTCCGCCCTGCGCAACGGTACGAGCAACGCCCCGTACGCCACCTCCAAGGCGGCCCTGCTCCAGCTGTGCCGGTCCGTCGCCGTCGACTACGGACGGCAGGGCGTGCGGGCCAACACCGTGTGCCCGGGATGGGTGCGGACCGAGATGGCCGACCGGCGCATGACGCGCTTCGCCGAGGAGGCGGACCTGCCGGGCGGCGACAAGGAGGCCGCGTACGCGGAGGCCACCAGGCTGCTGCCCCAGGGCCGCCCGGGCGAGCCGCGCGAGGTCGCGGAGGCCATCGCCTGGCTGCTGTCGCCGGCCGCGTCGTACGTCAACGGAGCGGTGCTCACCGTCGACGGCGGAGCGACCGCCATCGACCCCGGCACCCTCGCGTTCGACTACCGCATCACCCCCCGCGACGGCGCCACCTCCTGAGCCCGCCCCTGGCCGGCGCGCCGCGGCTCGGCGCCGTAGGGACCGGGGCGGTCCGGCACGCCGTAGCCCGGGGGCCCGCAGGGTCAGGGGCCGGGGCGGTCCCCCTTCAGGGTGGCTCGCGGAGCCCGGCGGCCTACGCGCCGGGGTTCAGGGGGACTCGCAGGCGCCGGTGGTCCGGGCGGGCCGGGTGTGGCAGGGCAGCGCGTCGGTCATCGCGGGCCACATGCGGGCGATCAGCAGCAGCGTCTCGGGGCTGCCGTGCGTCACCCCGGGCAGCGGGTGCGGGTCGGCCGGCGGCACACCGCCGAGTACGGCGCGGCGGGCCTGGCCGACGACACCGGCGAGCGCGGCGGAGGCCAGCCGGTCGTCCCGCACCCCGGCCCGCCGGGCGTGCCGGTGCGCCTTCTCGTAGGCGTCCGGCCGCACGTACTGCTGGAGCGTCAGCAGCGCGTCGTACGTCTCGATGGTCTGCCGGTGTGCCTGGAGCGCCAGCGGATAGCGCAGGCGGAGCACTTCCTGGACGCGGGTCCGCCGGGGGCTGGCGAGCGCCACGTGGGGCACCGCGGTGACCAGGTCCCGCCACAGCGGCCACAGTTGCCAGGTGGTCCGCAGCGCGGTCGCCGACCGGGCCAGCGCGGTCGCGGTGGGCACCAGCAGCGAGGCCGCCCGCAGGAGGCCGTGGGCCGCCATGACGACGCTCAGCCAGGGCAGCAGGCCGGGCGCGAGGCCGTAGAGGTGGCAGAGGTAACCGGACCAGAACACCAGGGCGAGGACGCTGCCCACCGCGAACAGCCGCAGCGACCAGACGAGATCGCGCTCGTCCGTGCGGAGGCTGTACCGCCAGCAGACCACCAGGGCGACCGCGTCCCCGGCGAGGTGGGCGGCGATGAGGATCAGCCAGTAGGCGGTCTCGGCGGACGCGGGCCGCTGCGCGGACACCGTTCCCGCGGACGTCCGCCCGGCCCACAGCAGGTCCAGGACGAGCAGCGACACCAGCGCCGCCGTCAGCCCGACCGCCACGGAGCGGCGCAGCCGCGGGGAGCGGCCGGAGTCGATCACGAAGAGCAGGACCAGCCCCGCGCTCAGCACGCCGATCAGATTGCGGACCAGGGACACCGTGTGGACGCCGACACCGGCGGACGTGAGCCCGGTGACGACCCGGGGCTGGAACAGCGTGATGGCGGTGGCCGCCGCCATCACGGTGACCCACAGACCCCGCAGCCGCGGCCGGCGCAGCGCGGGCCGCGCCCGCCAGACCAGCGCGCACCACAGGGCGATGACGCCGGCGAGTCCGACCCGGGCCGCCAGCTCAGTCACCGGCGTCCGCCGTCACTCCCAGGAAGGCGCCGAGGCGTCCCAGGGGCCCGCCCACCCGGCCGGTCTTCCCGGCGCACTGGATCAGGCTGGCGATCATCTCGGCCTCCTGCTCCTCGGTGGTCGTGTAACTGGTTCTGGCCATCAGCCGCCTGACCAGCTGGGGCTGCGGAGGGCCCAGCAGCGGTCCGGCCGGCGGACCGCCGTCGTCCGTGACGCTCCGGTGGTGGTCGCACAGCACATGGCCGATCTCGTGCAAGATGATGTGCTCTTGGTGCAGCGGCGCGGTCCGGGGCTCGTAGAAGACGTAGTCGGCGTCGTCGGTGCCCAGCCACAGCCCGCACGCGCCGATGGCCGCGGCCTGCTCGGGCAGTTCCCTGAGCACCAGCGGGCGGCCCCTGAGTTCCTCCACCCGCGCGCGGACCGCCTCCAGGGAGAGCGACCGCTCCACCCCGAGGTCACGCAGGATCGCGGCGCACCGGCGCTGGAGCGCGGCGTGCTCGTTCGTTCTCCTCATCCGTGGTGTCACCCCCGTTCGCTGTTCTCACCGGCCGGAACGGCTGGAACGTCTCCCCGTCTCTGCTGCGCCGGGGGCGGCGGCGAACTCCCTGTGGCGTCTCACCGATCCACCTAAGCAGGTCGCCCGCCCTCTTGAACACGTCTGTTCGGGCTTTCGGACGCCCTTTGGCGGAAAACGTCTCCTGCCCGGCGCGGGCGGTGCCCGTTGCCCGCAGGGGCAGCGGACGGTGCCGACGGGACTGTTGTGACTGCCGTCACGGCACCGGGAACCGTACGTTCCGCCGCCCCCGCCCGGCACGGCGGACCGCCGGGCCGGGCCGCGGGACTCCGGGACACCGCCCGGCGCGGACCGCCTACCCTGGAACCCATGACCAGCAGCAGCGACCGGAGCCCGGCAGTGGACGTTCCCGCCCCCAAGAGTTACGAGATCCGCACCTACGGGTGCCAGATGAACGTCCACGACTCCGAGCGATTGGCCGGGCTGCTGGAAGAGGCCGGATACGTGCGGGCCCCCGAAGGGGCGGACGGTGACGCGGACGTCGTCGTCTTCAACACCTGCGCGGTCCGGGAGAACGCCGACAACCGGCTGTACGGCAACCTGGGCCGGCTCGCGCCGCGGAAGGCCTCCCGCCCCGGCATGCAGATCGCGGTCGGTGGCTGTCTCGCGCAGAAGGACCGCGACACCATCGTGAAGAAGGCGCCCTGGGTGGACGTCGTCTTCGGCACGCACAACATCGGCAAGCTGCCCGTGCTGCTGGAGCGCGCCCGCGTCCAGGAAGAGGCGCAGGTGGAGATCGCCGAGTCCCTGGAGACGTTCCCCTCCACGCTGCCCACCCGCCGCGAGAGCGCGTACGCGGCCTGGGTCTCCATCTCCGTCGGCTGCAACAACACCTGCACCTTCTGCATCGTGCCGGCCCTGCGCGGCAAGGAGAAGGACCGCCGGCCCGGCGACATCCTCGCCGAGATCGAGACCCTGGTCGGCGAGGGCGTCTCGGAGATCACGCTGCTCGGCCAGAACGTCAACGCCTACGGCTCCGACATCGGCGACCGCGAGGCCTTCAGCAAGCTGCTGCGCGCCTGCGGGAACATCGAGGGCCTGGAGCGGGTCCGCTTCACCTCCCCGCACCCCCGGGACTTCACGGACGACGTGATCGCGGCCATGGCCGAGACCCCGAACGTCATGCCCCAGCTGCACATGCCGCTCCAGTCCGGCTCGGACACGGTCCTGAAGGCGATGCGCCGCTCCTACCGCCAGGAGCGGTACCTCGGCATCATCGAGAAGGTGCGGGCCGCCATCCCGCACGCGGCGATCACCACCGACATCATCGTGGGCTTCCCCGGCGAGACCGAGGAGGACTTCGAGCAGACGCTGCACGTCGTCCGCGAGGCCCGGTTCGCCCAGGCCTTCACCTTCCAGTACTCCAAGCGGCCCGGCACGCCCGCCGCGACCATGGAGGACCAGATCCCCAAGGAGGTCGTGCAGGCGCGGTACGAGCGGCTCGTCGCCCTCCAGGAGGAGATCTCCTGGGAGGAGAACAAGAAGCAGGTCGGCCGCACGCTGGAGCTGATGGTCGCCGAGGGCGAGGGCCGCAAGGACGGCGCGACCCACCGCCTCTCCGGCCGCGCCCCCGACAACCGCCTGGTCCACTTCACCAAGCCGGACGAGGAGGTCCGCCCCGGTGACGTCGTCACCGTCGATATCACCTACGCCGCCCCGCACCACCTCCTCGCCGAGGGCCCCGTCCTCGCCGTGCGCCGCACGCGCGCGGGCGACGCCTGGGAGAAGCGGAACGCGGCTCAGGCCGCGAAGCCGGCGGGCGTGATGCTGGGCCTGCCGAAGATCGGCGCCCCGCAGCCGCTGCCGGTGGCCGCGGGAAGCGGCTGCGGCTGCGACTGACCCCGGGCCGCGGACGCGGCACGGGCGGCGAGCCGGCGCCGTGCGGTGCGGGTGCGGGTGCGGGTGCGGTACGACGGTGACACGGGGTCGCGGACGCGGTACGGGGTGACACGGGGGCGCGCAAGCGGTACGGGCAGTGAGCCGGTGCTGAGCGGTCCGGCCGGGGGCTGACGTAGAGGAATAGGCGGTCCGGCCGGGGATCGACAGCGGCCGGCCGCCCGTGGGGCTACCCTGCCGATCATGCTTGTCGCCGCCGCAGTCTGTCCCTGTCCGCCACTGTTCGTGCCCGAGGTCGCCGCGGGCGCCGCTCCGGAACTGGACGCCGCTCGCGCGGCCTGCTCCGACGCGCTCGGCGTGCTCGCCGCCGCCCGCCCCGACCTGCTGGTCGTCGTCGGCACCGCCGGTCCGGACGGGCTCGGCACGTTCCCACAGGGCGCCCCGGGCACCTTCCGCGGTTTCGGGGTCGACGTCGACGTACGCCTGGGAGCCGCCACCGGGCCTGCCCCCGAGCGCGAGCTGCCGGCCTCGCTGGCCGTCGGCGCCTGGCTGCTGGAGCGGACCGGCTGGGCCGACGCCCCGATCGAGGGACTCGGCGTCGCCGACACGCTGGAACCGGAGCGGTGCGCCGAGACCGGCCGCGCACTCGCCGGCCGGGCCGCGCGGGTGGCGCTGCTGGTCTTGGGCGACGCCAGCGCCTGCCGCACGCTCAAGGCACCGGGCTACCTGGACGAACGGGCGGCGCCCTTCGACGCGGAGGTCGCGCGGGCGCTCGGCGCGGCGGACCTGGCGGCCCTGCGGGCGCTGGACCCCGGGCTCGCCCGCGAACTGCAGGCCGCCGGCCGCGCTCCCTGGCAGGTCCTCGCCGGCGCGGCTCAGGACGCCGGCCTCACCGGCGCCCTGCTGTACGAGGGCGCGCCGTACGGCGTGGGGTATCTGGTCGCGGCCTGGTCCTGAGGTCGGGAGGGCAGGAGCGGCGGCGGAGGGCCGGGAGCCGTGTCGCTCCACGGCCGTCCGCCGCGCAGGCCGTGCCCACGGCCGAGGCTCAGGAAACCGGCGGTGGCCCCTCCGGGGGTGATCCCTCCGGGCGGGTCGGCGTCATCGGGTCGGGCGGCGGTGTCCTCGTACCGGTCGAAGACGTACCGCTAGTAGCCGTACCGGTAGAAGCCGTCGGTCCGGTCGATGCCGTAGGGCCGGTCGAAGCCGCCGGTCCGGTCGACTCCGTCGTGCCCGTCGGGCCGCTCTGCTGCGCGAGGCGGTCCACGGCCTCCTTGGCCTTGCCCGTGCCCGCCTGGATCTTGTCGCTGTACTTGCCCTTGGTCCGCTCGTCGACGGCCTTCGCGGCCTTGTCGAGCCCGTGCTGGACCTTGTCCCCGTGCTGCCGGGCGAGGTCCGAGACCTTGTCCTTGGCCGGGCCCAGCCTGGCCTTCATACTGTCCATCAGACCCATGGTCCACCTTCCTCGCGGGCCGTTACCTGCGGGCGCCCTCGCCGGCCGCGCTGTCGGCGACCTGCCCGGCGGACTGCTGCCGGGGGATGCCGCCCTCGGACCCACCGTCCCGGCCGGTGTCCGCCCGCGCGGTCACGGCCTCGCGCCTGTCCCCAGCCGCGTCGCCCGCGTCCGCCGCGGTCACCACACCGGTCGCGGCCACCGCGTCCGCCTCCCAGCCATCCCTCGCCTCCGCCACGACGGCCCCGGCTCCGGTCGCGTCCGCTCCTTCGGCGTCCGCTCCTTCCGGGTCCGCTCCGCCGGTCCACGCCGCCAACGCCCGGCCCGCCGGCTCCGCCTCGGCCCCGTCCGGCTCCAGACCGGTCCGGGCCGCCGCGTCCGACACCTCCGGAGCCGTCTTCGACCTGCCGAGAAGCCGTGCAAACACGCCCATATCCACTCCATACGGTACTCGTGCGGGCGAAATCCCGCGTCACCCGGTGCGTACGGTTGCGCCGCCCGGGTTTCCGCCCCCGGCAGGCCGGCAGGCGGCGTCTCGCCCCGGGCAACGAACCCGGGAAGCGCCCTGTCACGTAACTCGTTCGAGAGCCCGCCGGGAGGTTTGCGAGACTGGTGCGGTGAGCAGTGCACTCGTCGCCCCGCGCGTCATCGCCGTCGTCGGACCCACCGCGGCCGGAAAGTCCGATCTCGGTGTCTTCCTGGCCCAGCAGCTCGGCGGCGAGGTCGTCAACGCCGACTCCATGCAGTTGTACCGGGGGATGGACATCGGTACCGCCAAGCTGACGCCCGAGGAGCGCGGTGGCGTCCCGCACCACCTGCTGGACATCTGGGACGTGACGGTCACCGCCTCCGTCGCCGAGTACCAGAAGCTGGCCCGCGCCCGGATCGACGCCCTGCTCGCCGAGGGCCGCTGGCCCGTCCTGGTCGGCGGCTCCGGTCTGTACGTCCGCGGAGCCGTCGACAACCTGGAGTTCCCCGGCACCGACCCGGAGGTCCGGGCCCGGCTGGAGGAGGAGCTGGCGCTGCGCGGCCCGGGCGCCCTGCACGCCCGGCTGGCCGCCGCCGACCCCGACGCCGGGCGCGCGATCCTGCCGGGCAACGGGCGCCGTATCGTCCGGGCGCTTGAGGTGATCGAGATCACCGGCCGGCCCTTCACGGCGAACCTGCCCGGCCACGACTCCGTCTACGACACCGTCCAGATCGGCGTCGACGTCGGGCGGCCGGAACTGGACGACCGCATCGCGCGGCGCGTGGACCGCATGTGGGAGGCGGGCCTCGTGGACGAGGTGCGCGCGCTGGAGGCGCAGGGTCTGCGCGAGGGGCGCACGGCGTCGCGCGCGCTCGGCTACCAGCAGATACTGGCGGCGCTGGCCGGGGAGTGCACCGAAACGGAAGCGCGGGACGAGACCGTGCGAGCCACCAAGCGCTTCGCGCGCCGCCAGGATTCCTGGTTCAGGCGTGATCCCCGGGTGCACTGGTTGAGTGGGGCCGTCGCGGACCGCGGGGAACTTCCGCAGCAGGCCCTGGCGTTGGTCGAACGACCGGTTACAGCCTGATCACGTCATGGCATCGGGATGCGCCGCCGGTCATCGCGGCCTGTGGCGCCGTGCCATCATCGAGCTTCGATCGACCAAGTGGAGCCTAGTTGGGAGGGCGCGTGGCGATGGAGGCCGGCCCTCGCGACACCGCACGCAGTGCCGAGCACGTCACCACCGAGGGTGACGGCCGCGGCCGGGACGAAGACGGCGGCCTCGCCGACGACGGCTCACCCGGGGACCACCTCCCCGGCGTCGGCCTGCCCGGCGATCACCTCCTCGAAATCGGCCTCCCCGACGTGGGCCTCTCCGAAGCCCGGCCCCCCGAGAACCGCCTCGCCGACGACGGCCTGCCCGGGGACCGGCTGGCCGACGACGGGCCCGACGAGACCGCGGGCGGCGTCACCGCCGACGGACCGGCGCCCGAGGAGATGTATCCGGGCGGCCCGGAGGTCGAGGTCGAGCTGCGCCCGCAGCGCCGGCTGCGCATCTGGCAGCTCGCGCCCATCGTGGGCCTCTCCGCGGTCGGCTCCCTGATGTTCGCCTTCCCGCTCGCCTTCGACTTCGGCGACAGCGGCGCCGTCATCGCCATGCTCGGCCTGCTGATCTGCTCCTGCGCGGCCGGCTGGGGCATGATGGCCGCCCGCCGCGTCGGCCACACCTGGCCCGGCCTGCCCCCGCGCGGCTCCGGCCGCCGCCCCGACTGGCGCGTCGTACTCGGCTACGTCCTGCTGGTCGCCCTGGTGGTGATCCTCGCCGTGTGGCGGGTGGCCAGACTGCGCTGACGCGTCCCCGGAGCGTGCCGGGGCGGCCGGAACGTCCCCAGGAGGGGCGCGCGGTCCGCTCCCGTACGATCGAGGAATGAGCACACGGATCGCCTTCCTCAAGGGTCACGGCACCGAGAACGACTTCGTGATCCTGCCGGACCCGGACAACGCCCTCGACCTGTCCCCGGCCGCCGTGGCCGCGCTGTGCGACCGCCGGGCGGGCCTCGGCGGGGACGGCGTGCTGCACGTCGTACGGTCCGCGGCGCACCCGGAGGCCCGGGCGATGGCCGGCGAGGCCGAGTGGTTCATGGACTACCGCAACGGCGACGGCTCGGTCGCCGAGATGTGCGGCAACGGCGTGCGGGTGTTCGCGCGCTACCTCCAGCACGCCGGTCAGCTCGCCGAAGGCGACCACACCATCGCCACGCGCGGGGGCGTGAAGACGGTCCACATCGCGAAGAACGGCGACATCACCGTAGGCATGGGCCGCGCCCGCCTCCCCGAAGGGGACGTCACGGTGAGCGTCGGCGAGCACAGCTGGCCCGCGCGCAACGTCAACATGGGCAACCCGCACGCGGTGGCCTTCGTCGACGACCTGGCGCAGGCCGGCGATCTGTACAGCGCGCCCCCGGTCAGCCCGGCGGCCGCCTATCCGGACGGTGTGAACGTCGAGTTCGTCGTCGACCGCGGCCCCCGGCACGTCGCCCTGCGCGTGCACGAGCGCGGCTCCGGCGAGACCCGCTCGTGCGGCACGGGCGCGTGCGCCGTCGCCGTGGCCGCCGCCCGCCGCGACGGCGCCGACCCGGCCGTCACCGGCACCCCGGCGACGTACACCGTGGACGTGCCCGGCGGACGCCTGGTCATCACCGAGCGGCCGGACGGCGAGATCGAGATGACCGGCCCCGCCGTGATCGTCGCCGAGGGGACGTTCGACGCGGAGTGGCTGGCCCAGGCGTTCGGCTGACCCGGAAACCTAAACCTCGATTCCGTCGCTCGAATGGGTGATCCGTTTCACGCTCGGCGAGAGGCGGTCGGTCGCACGTGGTGGGGTCGGTAGCATCAAGCACCGGCACGGACGGGGGGAACGTCGCCATCCCTGAGCCATGTGCGCCCTGGGGCTCCGTCCGCCGGTCCACGAGCCGGAGGTGCCCATGAGTGCGGAGGCCACGAACCCTGCGACCCCTGGACCGGCGGCGCCACCAGTGGTGCTGGCCCCGGCGGTGGCGCAGGCGCTCACCGCGTCCGCGCCGCCCGACGCGCCGCGCCGGAAGGCCCGGCCCCGGCTCGACCTGCGCCGGCTCGGCCGTGCCGCGCTGCTCGGCCCCGCCGCCCGCGACAGGCTGCCCGACGCGATCGGCCACGTCGTGGAGGCGCACCGCGCCCACCACCCCGACGCCGACCTCGAACCGCTGCGCCGCGCGTACGTCCTGGCCGAGTCCTCGCACCGCGGCCAGATGCGCAAGAGCGGCGAGCCGTACATCACGCACCCGCTCGCCGTGACCCTGATCCTCGCCGAACTCGGCGCCGAGACCACGACCTTGACGGCCTCCCTGCTCCACGACACCGTCGAGGACACCGAGGTGACGCTGGATCAGGTGGGGGAGCAGTTCGGCGCGGAGGTGCGGTATCTGGTCGACGGCGTCACCAAACTGGAGAAGGTCGACTACGGCGCCGCCGCCGAGCCCGAGACCTTCCGCAAGATGCTCGTCGCCACCGGCAACGACGTGCGCGTGATGTCGATCAAACTCGCCGACCGGCTGCACAACATGCGCACCCTCGGCGTGATGCGCCCCGAGAAACAGGCGCGGATCGCCAAGGTCACCCGGGACGTCCTCATCCCGCTCGCCGAACGCCTCGGCGTGCAGGCCCTCAAGACCGAACTGGAGGACCTGGTCTTCGCCATCCTCCACCCCGAGGAGTACGAGCACACCCGCGGCCTCGTCGCGGAGAACGCCGCCCGCCCCGCCGACCCGCTCGCCGAGGTCGCCGAGGAGGTGCGCGCGGTGCTGCGCGAGGCCGGCATCCCCGCCGAAGTCCTCATCCGCCCCCGGCACTTCGTCTCCGTCCACCGCGTGGCCCGCAAACGCGGCCGGCTGCGCGGCACCGACTTCGGCCGGCTGCTGGTGCTGGTGAACGAGGACGCGGACTGTTACGCCGTCCTCGGTGAACTGCACACCTGTATGACGCCGGTCGTCTCGGAGTTCAAGGACTTCATCGCCGTACCGAAGTTCAACCTCTACCAGTCCCTGCACACCGCCGTCGCCCAGCCCCAGCCGCGCACCGCCCCGCGCGGGGGGACCCCCGCCGCCGCCCAGGTCGTCGAAGTCCTCATCCGCACCCACCAGATGCACAAGGTCGCCGAGGCCGGCGTCGTCGCCCTCGGCAACCCGTACGCGCCCGCCGCCGACACCACCGCGGCCGACCCGGCCGCGCCCGGCGCCCCCGCCGACGGCGAACGCGCCGACCCGACCCGGCCCGGCTGGCTCTCCCGCCTCCTCGACTGGCAGGAGGCCGCGCCCGACCCGGACACCTTCTGGTCCACCCTGCGCGAGGACCTCGCCCAGGACCGCGAGATCACCGTCTTCCGCCCCGACGGCGGCACCCTCGGCCTGCCCGAGGGCGCCACCTGCGTGGACGCCGCCTACGCGCAGTACGGCGAGGACGCGCACGCCTGCATCGGCGCCCGCGTCAACGGCCGCCTCGCCACCCTCAGCACGGTCCTGCGCGACGGCGACACCGTCCAGCTCCTGATGGGCCAGGACCCGGCGTCCGAGCCGTCGCGCGAATGGCTGGAGCACGCCCACACACCGGCCGCCCGCATCGCCATCCAGCGCTGGCTGGCCACCCACCCCGGCGGCGGCGCCGACCCGGACGACGGCGCCGGACCACGCGGCACCCGGGACACGCCCGCCGGGACCGCCGCCGCCCCGGGCACCGCCGCGGCGACCGCCTCCGCCACCCACCCGGACGCGCCCTCCGACGGCGCCGGACCCGCCCCGTGGCCCCGGCCCGCCGACGTTCTCGCGGACCGGCCCGGCGCCGTCGTACGGCTGGCCGGCTGCTGCACGCCCGTACCGCCGGACGAGATCACCGGGTTCCCGGTGCGCGGCGGAGTGGTCACCGTGCACCGCGTGGAGTGCGCCGTGGTGGCGCACATGAAGAGCGTGGGGCGCGCGGAGACCGGCGTGCGCTGGGGCGACACCGCCGGATGCCGGGTCACCCTGGTCGCCGAATCGTTCGGCCGCCCCCATCTGCTCGCCGACCTGACCGAGGCCATCGCCCTGGAAGGCGCCGAGATCGTCTCCGCCACCGTCGAACCGCCCAGCCAGCAGCGGGTCCGGCACACCTACACCCTCCAGCTCCCCGACGCCGCCCGGCTCCCGGCCCTGATGCGCGCCATGCGGGACGTCCCCGGGGTGTACGACGTCGGCCGCGCCCAGCACCAGACACCGCCCTCCTGACGCGGGCGTCCGGCTACCCGATCGAGTGGGCCGGGCGCGCGTCGCCGCCGCCGGGCGGACAGGCCCTGGTAGCGGTGGTCCATGCTGCTCACCCCCCGCTCCCGCGCCCGGACCCGGCCCGAGATCCCCGGGCGCCGGCCCCGCCCCGCACTCTTGCCGCACCGGACCCGCTCCCCGATCTCCCGGCACCGCGCGGCGGCCCTGCTCGCCTCCGCGGTCTGCGTCTGCCTCGTCGCCGCCGCGGCCCCGGCCGAACCCCTCGGCGTCGGCGACCGGCTCTACCCCTACCTCGGCAACCCCGGCTACGACGTCGCCTCGTACGACATCTCCCTCACCTACTCCGGCAGCAACGACAAGCCGCTGGAGGCCGTCACCACCATCGACGCCTGGACCACCGCCGACCTGGAGCAGCTCAACCTGGACTTCGCGCACGGCACCGTGCGCTCCGTCGAGGTCGACGGACGCCCCGCCGAGTTCACCGGCGCCGGCGAGGACCTCGTCGTCACCCCGCCGCACCCGCTGGCCGAGGGCGACTGGACCCGGATCACCGTCCGGCACACCAGCGACCCCGTCTACGGCGCGGACCAGCAGGGCGGCTGGGTGCGCACCGCGGACGGCCTCGCCATGGCGAACCAGGCCGACGCCGCCCACCTGGTGTTCCCGTGCAACGACCACCCGTCCGACAAGGCGATGTTCACCTTCCGGATCACCGCGCCGAAGGACTACACGGTCGTCGCGGGCGGCCTGCCCGCCGGCGCCGAGCGGGTCGGCCCCACCACCACCTGGACCTACCGCACCCAGCACCCCATGGCCACCGAACTCGCCCAGGTGTCCATCGGCCGCTCCGCCGTCGTGCGCCGCGAGGGACCGCACGGACTGCCCCTGCGCGACGTCGTGCCCGCCGCCGACCGCAAGGCGCTCGAACCCTGGCTCGCGAAGACACCCGACCAGATCGCCTGGATGGAGAGCAAGGTCGGCCGGTACCCGTTCGAGACCTACGGCGTCCTCATGGCCGGGGCCTCCACCGGCTTCGAACTGGAGACCCAGACCCTCTCGCTCTTCGAGAAGAAGCTGTTCACCGAGGGTGACTACCCGCAGTGGTACCTGGAGTCGATCCTCGTCCACGAACTGTCCCACCAGTGGTTCGGCGACAGCGTCACCCCGCGCGCCTGGTCCGACGTCTGGCTGAACGAGGGCCACGCCACCTGGTACGAGGCGCTGTACTCCGAGGAGACCGCGCACCGGCCGCTGGCCGACCGGATGAAGGCCGCCTACGGCGCCTCCGACCGCTGGCGCGAGGCCGGCGGTCCGCCCGCCCGGCCCAAGCCGCCCGCCCCCGGCCAGAAGATCGGCATCTTCCGGCCCAACGTCTACGACGGCGCCGCCCTCGTCCTCTACGCCCTGCGGCAGGAGATCGGCCGGCCGGCCTTCGAGCGCCTTGAGCGGATCTGGGTCGACGAGCACCAGGACGCCAACGCCACCACCGCCGACTTCGTCCGGCTGGCCTCCGCCGTCGCCGGCCGCGACCTGGGCGACTTCCTCAGGCCCTGGCTGTACGGCGAGAAGACCCCGCCCATGCCCGGCCACCCGGACTGGAAGCCGACCGCGGCGGCCAAGGGAGCCCCGCCCCACACCCGGCGATAACCCCGTGACGAGACGCGCCGTCCCGTGCGACCATCTACGGGTCGGCGCACGCAGGGGACACGGGAATCTCCCGGGGTACCCGTGCGTTGAACAAGACGAGCGGTCCTCGTGACCGCCGCACCGATGCCGCAACGGCGACCCTATCGACGTAAGGATCCAATGACCTCCTCTTCTTCCTCTCCCCAGGACACCAAGCGCCTCGCGCACACCTATCCCGAGGGTCTTCGGGCCGATGCCCTGATGGAAGAGGACGTCGCCTGGAGCCACGAGATCGACGGCGAGCGGGACGGAGAACAGTTCGACCGCTCCGAGCGCGCGGCCCTGCGCCGTGTCGTCGGCCTCTCCACCGAGCTGGAGGACGTCACCGAGGTCGAGTACCGCCAGCTCCGTCTGGAGCGGGTCGTGCTCGTCGGCGTATGGACCACCGGCACCGCACAGGACGCCGAGAACTCCCTCGCGGAGCTGGCCGCCCTCGCGGAGACGGCGGGCGCGCTCGTGCTCGACGGCGTCATCCAGCGCCGCGACAAGCCCGACCCGGCCACCTACATCGGCTCCGGCAAGGCCGCCGAGCTGCGGGACATCGTCCTCGAAACGGGCGCGGACACCGTCATCTGCGACGGTGAGCTGAGCCCCGGCCAGCTGATCCAGTTGGAGGACGTGGCCAAGGTCAAGGTCATCGACCGTACGGCCCTGATCCTGGACATCTTCGCCCAGCACGCCAAGTCCCGCGAGGGCAAGGCGCAGGTCGCGCTCGCGCAGATGCAGTACATGCTGCCGCGGCTGCGCGGCTGGGGTCAGTCGCTGTCCCGGCAGATGGGTGGCGGTCGCGGCGGCCTCGCCACGCGTGGCCCCGGTGAGACCAAGATCGAGACGGACCGGCGCCGGATCCGCGAGAAGATGGCGAAGATGCGCCGGGAGATCGCGGAGATGAAGACCGGCCGCGAGATCAAGCGCCAGGAGCGCCGGCGCCACAAGGTGCCGTCCGTGGCCATCGCGGGCTACACCAACGCCGGCAAGTCCTCCCTGCTCAACCGCCTCACGGGCGCCGGTGTCCTGGTCGAGAACGCCCTGTTCGCGACCCTGGACCCGACCGTCCGCCGGGCCGAGACCCCGGGCGGCCGGCTGTACACGCTGACCGACACCGTCGGCTTCGTCCGGCACCTGCCGCACCACCTGGTCGAGGCGTTCCGCTCCACCATGGAGGAGGTCGGCGACTCCGACCTCATCCTGCACGTGGTGGACGGCTCGCACCCCACCCCGGAGGAGCAGCTCGCCGCCGTGCGCGAGGTGATCCGGGACGTCGGCGCCACCGGCGTGCCCGAGATCGTCGTGATCAACAAGGCGGACGCGGCCGACCCGCTGGTCCTCCAGCGGCTGCTGCGGGTCGAGAAGCGCTCGATCGCCGTCTCGGCGCGCACCGGCCAGGGCATCGCGGAGCTGCTCGCCCTGATCGACGACGAGCTGCCCCGCCCCGCGGTCGAGATCGAGGCGCTCGTGCCCTACACCCACGGCAAGCTGGTCGCCCGCGCCCACACCGAGGGCGAGGTGCTCTCCGAGGAGCACACCGCGGAGGGCACCCTGCTCAAGGTCCGGGTGCACGAGGAACTGGCGGCGGACCTGACTCCGTACACACCGGTCTCCGCAGCCTGACCCACGGCACACGGCACCACGAAGGCCCGCCGTCCCTCCAGGGGCGGCGGGCCTTCGCCGTGTTCAGCGCGCGGGTGGGCGGCGGGGCCTCGCCGGGTTCACCGCGTCGGCACACCGACCGCGCCGCCCGGTTTCTCTCAACGCCCGGCGAACTGCTCGCTCACCGAGTCGTACAGCTTCTTGGCCACCTCGCCCAGCCGGGGACCGGCCAGCCAGCCGGCGCTCACCGGGCCGATGGACGTGTTCGACACCAGCGCCGGCTTGCCGTCGGCGCCCGTCTCCACCCAGCCGCCGCCGGAGGACCCACCGGTCATCGAGCAGCCGATGCGGTACATCGTCGGGTCGGACTGCTCGATGGAGAGCCGCCCCGGCTTGTCCTGGCACTGGTACAGCAGCCGGCCGTCGTACGGCGCCGCCGCCGGGTAACCGGTCGCGGTGATGCTGTCCACCTTCGGCACGGCCGGCGCGTCGAAGTCGACCGGCAGCGCCCCGCCGACCGTCTCCTCCAGCGACTTGCCGCTGCCGCCCTGCTCCGGCGCCACATGGATGACGGCGAAGTCGTACGAGGCACCGTTGCCGCCCGTCTGGCCGCCCTCGCTGATCCACTGCTGCGAGGTCTTCGCCGCGTCGGCCCACCACACGCCGTACGGCGCGACCTCGGCCCGGGTCGCGTGCTCCAGCCCGGCCGCCGACATGCCCTGGTCGTTGTACGACGGCACGAAGGCGATGTTGCGGTACCAGCCGCCCTTCTTGCCCGCGTGCACACAGTGACCGGCCGTCCAGACGAGGTTCGACTTGCCCGGGTGCGCCGGGTCCTGCACGACCGTCGCCGAGCAGACCATGGTGCCCTCGGGGGAGTCGAAGAGCAGCTTGCCGGACGTGGCCGCGCTGGAGTGGTACGGCGGCGCGACCGCCTGCGCCTGCACCGGCGTCGGCGTCGGGTCCGTCACGCCCTGGTCACCCGAGAGGTCGTTGTCGTCGACGCCCCGGTCCGGATCGTCGGCGCCGCGCATCCGGTCCGGGTCCCACAGGCCCTTGATGACCGGGTTGATGAAGTCGTTGGCCTCGCGCAGCCAGTCGTCCTTGTTCCAGTTCTTCCAGGCGCCGTTCTTCCACTTGTCGATGTCGATCCCGTGCTCCTTGAGCCTCTGCTTGAGGTCCTCCGGGATCCTGATCTTTCCGTCGCCGGTGCCCGCGGCGGTCGCGGACGGGTTGCCGTCGGCATGGTCGTCACCGTCGCCGTTACAGGCGGTGGCGGTCAGCGCCAGCGCCGAGACGAGGGCGACCGCCGTCAGCGAGGCGGAGGTGCGGCGACCACCCCTTCCTCGCCGAGCGGTGAACGACGGCCGTATGGATCGCATGTTCGTGACTCCCCCTGCTGTGAAAGGAACTCGGCGCTACGGCCCCGGAACCGGCGGCGAACCATGGACGGTTCCTGCCGGTCCCGCGACCTTCTGGGAACGGCAACACACACTATGCGGTCGCTGTGGGGGAGTTCTGCCGGGAGGGCAACGGTTCCGTCACAGGCTGCCTGAGCAGGGAACGAACCGGCTCCGCGCGCACCGCCCGGACGGAGCGCGACCCGACTCGGCCGCGCCCCGGCCGCCGTTGACGGCACGCGCGCGGCCTGACGAACCCCGGCGCACACCGGCCTGTCAACCCGGCGCACTCTGGCCCGACGCCCCCGCACACATCTGCCTGACGACCCGGCGCGCGCGGCCCGACACCCACGCTCCGGCGCCCGCGCGGTCCGACGGCCCCGGCGCCCGCGCTGCCCGGCGACCCCAACGGCCGCCGTCCGGGCGCCGGTCGGCGAGACGGCGGGTCACGACAGCCACGCCGTCCGGCCAAGGTTCTCACCGCGACCCCGTAACCGCCCGAACGGTCGGCGGTTGTAGCCGGTGTGGCCCGGCGTCCGGGCCGGTACCCGTAGAACAACTCGCCTGTGAGCAGCCGGGAGGACAACGCGCCGTGGCCGTAACGGAGTCGATGGCTGGAGGCACACCCGGGGAAGCGCGGGCCGTGCAGGAGGGGATCCTCAGACGCCAGTCGGCGCGGGAGTCCTCGGCACGCACCTACGCCCGCGCCCTGCCCATCGTCCCCGTGCGGGCGCGCGGGCTCACCATCGAGGGCGCCGACGGCCGCCGTTACCTGGACTGCCTCTCCGGTGCCGGCACCCTCGCCCTCGGCCACAACCACCCGGTCGTCCTGGAAGCCATCCGCGGGGTCCTCGACTCCGGAGCGCCCCTCTCCGTCCTGGACCTCGCCACCCCGGTCAAGGACGCCTTCGTCACCGAGCTGTTCAGCACCCTCCCGCCCGGACTCGCCGCCCATGCCCGCGTCCAGTTCTGCGGACCGGCCGGTACCGACGCCGTCGAGGCCGCCCTCAAACTGGTCCGCACCGCGACCGGCCGCAGCGGCGTCCTCGCCTTCACCGGCGCCTACCACGGCATGACCGCCGGCGCCCTGGCCGCCTCCGGCGGTGCCCAGGACGTCCGGGTCACCCGCCTGCCCTATCCGCAGGACTACCGCTGCCCGTTCGGCCTCGGCGGCCCGTCCGGCGCCGAACTCGCCGCCCGCTGGACCGAGACCCTCCTGGACGATCCCAAGTCCGGCGTCCCCCTGCCTGCCGGGATGATCCTCGAACCCGTCCAGGGCGAGGGCGGAGTGATCCCCGCGCCGGACGACTGGCTGCGCCGTATGCGCCGGCTCACGGCGGACCGCTCCATCCCGCTGATCGCCGACGAGGTCCAGACCGGAGTCGGCCGCACCGGCGCCTTCTGGGCCGTCGACCACAGCGGCATCACGCCCGACGTCATGGTCCTGTCCAAGGCCATCGGCGGCAGTCTCCCGCTGGCCGTCATCGTCTACCGCGACGATCTCGACACCTGGCAGCCCGGCGCCCACGCCGGCACCTTTCGCGGCAACCAGCTCGCCATGGCGGCGGGCACCGCCACCCTCGCCTACGTCCGCGAGAACGCCCTCGCCGAACGAGCCGCCACCCTCGGCTCCCGCATGCTGACGCAGCTCGCGGACCTCACCCGGGAGTACGCCTGGGTGGGCGACGTACGGGGCCGCGGACTGATGATCGGCATCGAACTGGTGAACCCGGAGCCGGACCGGACGACCCCGGCAGAACGCGGCCCGGCCGGCGCGCCCGGCATCCCCGACGACCCCGTCGCCGGCCACCCCGGCGCGACGGGCGCCCCCACCATTCTCGACGGTCCCGGTCCCGGTCCCGGTCCCGGTCCCGGTGCCTGGGCTGCCCCAGGTGTCCCCGGCGGCCCGACCTCGGCACCGACCCGACCGGTTCCCCGCCGCGTTCCGTACCCGGCCGCGCCCGAACTCGCCGCGGCGGTCCAGCGCGAGTGTCTGCGCCGCGGACTCATCGTGGAACTCGGCGGCCGGCACGCGTCCGTGGTCCGGCTGCTTCCGCCGCTGACGATCAGCGACGAACAGGTGACGGCCGTACTCGACCGTCTGACCGACGCGATCGCGGCAGCCGTCCGGCACCAGACGACCCATGGCCCGACCCACGGCCCGCGCCGGCAACGCCGCCCGGACTCCGCCCAGCCCACCGGCTGACCCGCGGGCACGCCCCACCCGGCCACCGGCGCCGGCCCGGGCCTTACGGCCCTCCCCGCATCCCTTCCGCACTCCGCCCCCTTCCGGGCACCCCGGCCGGCACCGACCGCCGGCCACCACCTCACAGCCCCTCGACCCACCCGCTCTCCCCGCCCGCCCGGCTCCCGGCCGCACGCCGCCCAGGCAGCCGCCGGTCACCGGTCCGGGACGGCCGAGCGGGTGCCGGAGGCAGGCAGCGCCACCCCACTTCAGCCCAGAGGAGCCGTCATGAACGCCACCCCCACCCCCGACGGCCGCTCCGGCGCCCCCGACGACCAGGGAGACCCCGCCGCCCAGCCCGCCGTACCCCTCACCGACGCCGTCCCCCAGCAGAAGAAGCGCCAGGTGGACCCCGCGCGCCGGACGGTGCCCGGCCCCGACCCGCTGGAGGACCCCGATCCCCGCGGCGCGGCCCAGGCCGCCACCGCCGAGAACCTCCTGCGGTGCTGGGTACGGGAGACCGGCCTCGCCGCACCCGCCACCGCGAGCCTGCGCATCCCGCTGCCCGCCAGCGGCACCGCCCTGATCGCGCCGGTCCGCTACTGGTCCCCGACCGGCTGGCACCGCTTCGGCCCGCTGCGCCTCGCCTACGCGCCCGACACCGCGCCACCCGTCGACGCCGTCACCCTCGCGGCCCTGCTGTCCAGGGAGTCGCCCGGCATCCAGGCGACCACGCCGCACACCCCGGATGACGGGGCCCGACCACGTCTCCTCGACGGCCCCGGTACGCCTCCCGGCGGCAGCACCGGCACCATCCCTGGGCCCGCGGGCGGCACCGGCACTCGACCGGGTGCCGGCCCCGGCACCAGCGGCTCCCACCCTGCCCCAGCCGAGGACCCCGCACCCGACCTGGCCACCGGCCACGGTCCCGACGACGGCGACCTCGTAGCCAGGGTCGCCGACTCCGTGCGCCGTACCGCGGAGTTCATCCGGCACCGGCGTGACCATCCGGCCGACGCCCCCGACCTCTTCCTCAGCGCCGAACAGGCTCTCCTCCTCGGGCACCCGCTGCACCCGGCCCCGAAGAGCCGGGAAGGCCTGACCGAGGCGGAAGCCGGCCGCTACTCACCCGAGACGCACGGCTCCTTCCCCCTGCACTGGTTCGCTGTCGCCCCCTCCCTCCTCGCCACCGACTCGGCCTGGACCGAGCGCGGCCGTCCCGTTCCCGCCGGTGATCTCGTCCACCACCTCGCCGGCCCCGGCCTGCCGCTGCCCGACGGCTACACCGCCCTGCCCCTGCACCCCTGGCAGGCACGCGAGGTACGGCACCGCCCGGCCGTCGCCGCACTCCTCGACTCCGGCCTCCTCCGCGACCTCGGCCCACTCGGCACCCACTGGCACCCCACCTCCTCCGTACGCACCGTCCACCGGCCCGGCGCCCCCGCGATGCTCAAGCTCTCGCTGGCCTTGCGCATCACCAACTCCCGGCGGGAGAACCTGCGCAAGGAACTCCACCGCGGAGTCGAGGTCCACCGGCTGCTGCGCACCGGGCTCGCCGAGCGGTGGCGGACGGCGCACCCCGCCTTCGACATCGTCCGCGACCCGGCCTGGCTCGCCGTCGACGACCCGGACGGACTGCCCCTGCCGGGACTCGACGTGATGATCCGGCACAACCCGTTCACCCCGGCCGACGACGTCGGCTGCGTCGCCGGACTCCTCTCACCCCGCCCCTTCGCCGTACCGCCCGCCGACACCGCACCGCGGCCGGCCGCCTGGCCGGTGCGGTCACGCCTGGCCCACCTCCTCACACGGCTCGCCGTACGCACCGGCCGGCCCCTCGGCGCCGTGGCGGCGGAGTGGTTCCTGCGCTACCTGGAGCAGGTCGTCCGGCCCGTCCTCTGGCTGGACGGCGAGGCCGGCATCGCCCTCGAAGCGCACCAGCAGAACACGCTGCTCCTGCTGGACGGCGACGGCTGGCCCGCCGGCGGCCGGTACCGCGACAACCAGGGGTACTACTTCCGCGCGTCCCGGCGGGCCGAACTGGCCTCCCGGCTGCCCGGCATCGGCGAGCACAGCGACACCTTCGTCCCGGACGAGGTCGCCGACGAGCGCTTCGCCTACTACCTCGCCGTGAACAACGTCTTCGGCCTGATCGGTGCCCTCGGCTCCCAGCACCTCGCCGACGAGCGACTGCTCCTCGCGGCCTTCCGCCGGTTCCTCGCCGCCCTGGCGTCGGGGCCGGCACCGCTGCGCTCCTCCCTGCCCGGCCTCCTGCTCGACTCACCCGGCTTGCGCTGCAAGGCCAACCTGCTGACCCGGCTGCGCGGACTCGACGAACTCGCCGGCCCGGTCGACACCCAGTCCGTCTACGTCACCATCGCCAACCCCCTTCATTCCTGAGCGGCACCCCTCCGCGCACCGCCTGAGCGGACCGCGCCCTCCGCGCGCCGCACCGCCTTGCCGGTCCTCCGAGGGCCCTGACCCACCTCGTCTCCTGAGAGGAGAGCATCCGTGCCTCCCACCGAAGTGATCGCCGGGACCGGCCCCGCCTTCGCCGACCTGAACAGCGCCGGTCCACGGGAGTCCACCGCGGGCCCCCGGACCTCCCCGTTCGGCGGGCTCACCGTCGAGGACGACGACCCGGACGGCGAGGACACGCTGAACCTGGAGCTGCCCGCCGAGTTCCTCGCCCTGCGGGCCGGGACGACGGCCGGACCCCTCGGCCGGCTCGCCGCCTGGGGCCCGGTCACGACCCCGGCCGGCGCCTTCCGGCTCGTGCCCGTACGCGTCGACCAGGACGTGCCGCTCATCCACCGGTGGATGAACGACCCGGCCGTCGCCGACTTCTGGGAACTCGCCGGGCCCCGGCGGCGGACCGAGGACCACGTGCGGGCCCAGTTCCACGGCGACGGGCGCTGCGTACCGTGTCTCGGCGTGCTGGACGGCACCCCGATGAGCTACTGGGAGGTCTACCGGGCGGACCTGGATCCGCTGGCCCGCCGCTACCCGGCCCGTCCGCACGACGCCGGGATCCATCTCCTCGTCGGCGACGCCGCGAACCGGGCCCGAGGACTGGGCTCCGTCCTGCTGCGTGCCGTGGCCGACCTGATCCTCGACCGGCGCCCCGCCTGTACACGGGTGGTGGCGGAACCCGATCTTCGCAACACTCCTTCCGTCGCCGCGTTCCTGAGCGCCGGTTTCCGGTTCGAGGCCGAGGTCGACCTGCCCGGCAAGCGGGCCGCCCTCATGATCCGGGACCGGGTCCTGCGCGATGTGCTGTAGCGCACCGTGCACGGGTGCTCACCATGAGAGACGAACGGCGGTGCCGCGGTGTTCCCGGACCGGAGAGAAAAATTCGGCGCGCGTCCACACCAACCGAGAGCGGAGACCCGAGACCCGAGGCCGAGCCTCCGAGCCGACCTCGGACAGCTGACCATCCGAGCCGCCCTCGCCCAGCTGAGTCTCCGAGCCGCCCGCCTCCCGTGAGCCCCCGAGCCGCCCTCGCCCAGTCACCCCCCACCGACCCGCCCACCACCCAGGAGCCCCGGCCGTGATCCAGCCCCCCACCCCCGCCACGACCCCCCGTTTGTCAGTGCAGGGCCGTAGGGTGGTCGGGCTATGACGAAGCCCTCCCTCTCCGAACTCCTGCATGCCGCCGTCTCCGCCGTCGGCGGCACGGAGCGCCCCGGCCAGGTGACCATGGCCGAAGCGGTCGCCGAGGCGATCGACGACGGATCCCACCTGCTGGTCCAGGCCGGCACCGGCACCGGTAAGTCGCTGGGCTATCTCGTGCCCGCGCTCGCGCACGGAGACAGGGTGATCGTGGCGACGGCCACCCTCGCCCTGCAGCGCCAGCTCGTGGAGCGGGACCTGCCGCGCACGGTGGACGCCCTGCACCCGCTGCTGCGCCGCCGCCCCGACTTCGCCATGCTCAAGGGCCGGTCGAACTACCTGTGCCTGCACCGCCTGCACGAGGGCATGCCGCAGGACGAGGAGGAGGGGCTCTTCGACCAGTTCGAGGCCGCCGCGCCCACCAGCAAGCTGGGCCAGGACCTGCTGCGGCTGCGGGACTGGGCGGACGAGACCGAGAACGGCGACCGGGACGACCTCACCCCCGGTGTCTCCGACCGCGCCTGGGCGCAGGTGTCGGTGTCGTCGCGGGAGTGCCTGGGCGCGTCGAAGTGCGCGTACGGCGCGGAGTGCTTCGCGGAGATGGCCCGGGAGCGGGCCAAGCTGGCCGAGGTCGTGGTCACGAACCACGCCCTGCTGGCCATCGACGCCATCGAAGGCGCCCCGGTGCTGCCGCAGCACGAGGTGCTGATCGTGGACGAGGCACACGAACTCGTCTCCCGCGTCACCGGCGTCGCCACCGGCGAACTCACTCCCGGCCAGGTCAACCGGGCCGTCCGCCGAGCCGCCAAACTGGTCAACGAGAAGGCCGCCGACCAGCTCCAGACCGCCGCCGAGGGCTTCGAGCGGCTCATGGAACTCGCCCTGCCCGGTCGCCTGGAGGAGATCCCGGAAGACCTCGGCTACGCCCTGACGGCCCTGCGGGACGCCGCCCGTACGGTGATCTCCGCGATCGGCGCGACCCGCGACAAGTCCGTCCAGGACGAGGACGCGGTCCGCAAGCAGGCGCTCGCCTCGGTGGAGTCGGTGCACGACGTGGCGGAGCGGGTCGTGAACGGCTCGGAGTGGGACGTCGTCTGGTACGAACGGCACGACCGCTTCGGCGCGTCCCTCAGGGTCGCTCCCATGTCGGTCTCCGGCCTGCTCCGGGAGAAGCTCTTCGCCGACCGGTCCGTGGTCCTCACCTCGGCCACGCTCAAGCTGGGCGGCGACTTCAACGGGGTCGGCGCCTCCCTGGGGCTCGGCCCGGAGGGCGCGGAGGGCGAGGACCTGCCGAAGTGGAAGGGCGTCGACGTCGGCTCGCCCTTCGACTATCCCCGGCAGGGCATCCTGTACGTCGCCAAGCACCTGGCGCGTCCGGCGCGCGACGGTGACCGCGCCGACATGCTGGACGAGCTGACCGAGCTGATCCAGGCGGCCGGCGGGCGCACGCTCGGGCTGTTCTCCTCCATGCGGGCCGCGCAGCTCGCCGCGGAGGAGCTGCGCTCGCGGATCCCGGAGTTCCCGATCCTCCTCCAGGGCGAGGAGACGCTCGGCGAACTGATCAAGAACTTCGCCGCCGACCCGAAGACGTGTCTCTTCGGCACGCTGTCGCTCTGGCAGGGCGTCGACGTCCCGGGCCCCAGTTGTCAGCTGGTCGTCATGGACAAGATCCCGTTCCCGCGTCCCGACGACCCGCTGATGAGCGCGCGCCAGAAGGCGGTCGAGGACGCCGGCGGCAACGGTTTCATGGCGGTGGCCGCCACCCATGCCGCCCTGCTCATGGCGCAGGGGGCCGGCCGTCTCGTCCGGGCGTCCGGTGACCGCGGTGTGGTCGCCGTGCTCGACCAGCGGCTGGCCACCGCGCGCTACGGCGCTTACCTCAAGGCGTCACTTCCGGACTTCTGGTACACCACGGACCGCAATCAGGTCCGCAGGTCCCTCGCCGCGATCGACGCGGCGGCGACGGCCGACGGCAAGTGACCCGGCCGAGGGCGGACCTCAGCTGACCGAGGGGTGGCCGGATCGGCCACCCCTCGGTCGACTCGGCCTCGCCGGGCCGCCTCGGAGGCGAGCAGGGCCCCGGAACCGGCGCAGGGGTCCCGGGGCCCGGTCAGGGAGTGCGGGCGAGCAGGGCTCGCCCGCCACAGCGGTCAGACGCGCCGCAGTACGGCGACGACCTTGCCCAGGATGGTGGCGTCGTCGCCGGGGATCGGCTCGTAGGCCGCGTTGTGGGGGAGGAGCCAGACGTGGCCGTCCTCGCGCTTGAAGCGCTTGACGGTGGCCTCGCCGTCGAGCATGGCGGCCACGATGTCGCCGTTCTCGGCGACCGGCTGGCGGCGCACGGTGACCCAGTCGCCGTCACAGATCGCGGCCTCGATCATGGAGTCGCCGACGACCTTGAGGACGAAGAGTTCACCGTCGCCGACGAGCTGGCGGGGAAGGGGGAAGACGTCCTCGACGGACTCCTCCGCGAGGATGGGGCCGCCGGCGGCGATCCGGCCGACCAGCGGGACGTACGACGCGGCGGGCTTGCCGGCGGTGTCCGTGGGCTGCACGGTGACCGTCTGGTCCGACCCGCGGACCTCGTAGGCGCGCGGGCGGTGCGGGTCGCGGCGCAGGAAGCCCTTGCGCTCCAGCGCCATCAGCTGATGGGCGACCGAGGACGTGCTGGAGAGACCGACGGCCTGGCCGATCTCCCGCATGGACGGCGGGTAGCCCCGCCGCTGCACCGAGTCCCTGATGACCTCGATCACCCGGCGCTGCCGGTCGGTGAGTCCGGAGCTGTCCGCCCGGATGCCTGGAGGTCGGCCCGGCAGGGAGCGCTTGTGTCCCTCGGGATTCGTGGCTTCGTTCATCGCGTGTACCGGCTCGACCCGGCCCTGGGAGCGGTCCTGGGCGGTGATGGCGGCACTGTCTGCGGTGGTGGTCACGTCGGCCCCTCTCGATGGTCTCCCTGCTGCACAACGGTAGTTGCTTTCGAAAGGTTGCGCCAAACACACGTTCGAGTGAAAAAGTCCGATTCACCTGTCGTGATCGTGTGTCTGGGTGTATAGGTCACGCGACACTTGCCGGACAAAAGCGCCCATTGTTGTACTCTTCACCACCGAGGCCGGTCGCCTCGTGAGCGGTGTTCTCAGTCTGCCATCCGGAATCCCGCGGTCCGGGAGCCGGGGCCCGTTCTCTGCGGGAGCGCCACGCCTTCTCCCTGTGGCGCCCACCGTATCCCCGCGAGCGCCACGGCGCCGCGGCTGTGCGCCCGCGTGTTTCCGCGGGCCCCCGCCGGCGCCCGGGGCGCCGGTCCGGCGCGACACGCGTCTCTGCCTCCACGTATCGGCCGATCCCCACATCTAGTGGTTGGATGGCTACAGCAGCCCACAAGTTGTGGTCCCCCCGGTCGGAACCGGCTCGACGATCGCCTATGCTTAGGGCTGCTTCGCGAGGCCCATGGGTCCAGCGAGGCTGACGAGTCTGCTGTGAGGAGGGTTGGAGAACATGCACTGCCCCTTCTGCAGGCACCCCGACAGCCGCGTGGTCGACAGTCGTACGACCGACGACGGCACGTCCATCCGCAGGCGCCGCCAGTGCCCTGACTGCTCCCGTCGTTTCACGACCGTGGAGACGTGCTCGCTCATGGTGGTGAAGCGGTCCGGGGTCACCGAGCCGTTCAGCCGCACCAAGGTCATCAACGGCGTGCGCAAGGCGTGCCAGGGGCGGCCTGTCACCGAGGACGCGCTCGCCCAGCTCGGGCAGCGGGTCGAAGAGGCGGTGCGCGCGACCGGAAGCGCCGAGCTGACCACCCACGACGTGGGGCTGGCCATACTCGGTCCGCTTCAGGAGCTGGACCTCGTCGCCTTTCTGCGGTTCGCCTCGGTCTACCGGGCGTTCGACTCGCTCGAGGACTTCGAGGCTGCCATCGCGGAGCTGAGGCAGGCGACGCGAGACCCCGGCGTGGACGGGCAGGACGCGGGAACGGGGAGCCAGGAAGACGATCGCGGGCCCGGCGGGACCACCGAGGTCCCCGCGCCCGCGCGCGCCGCCGACTGACCGGCGGGCCGGAACCCGGGCACGGATCCCGGTTCCGGTCGTGCGGCGGCGAACAAAGACCTGTCGCGGGCGGCGGCTGAGGGTGCCCGCGACGCAAGACGGAAACACGTGTCCATAGGAACAAATGGGCACTTCAGGGCGTTTTCGCCCGTACAGGGAGGCGGCATGACAGAGACGGCGAGCGGTCCGGCACGAGGTTCCCGAGCCAAGGGCGCCAAGGCCACCAGGGGACTGCGTATCGAGCGCATCCACACCACGCCCGGAGTGCACCCGTATGACGAGGTGACGTGGGAGCGCCGTGACGTCGTCATGACCAACTGGCGCGACGGCTCGGTCAACTTCGAGCAGCGTGGCGTCGAGTTCCCCGACTTCTGGTCGGTGAACGCGGTCAACATCGTCACCAGCAAGTACTTCCGCGGTGCCGTCGGCACCCCGCAGCGCGAGACCAGCCTGAGGCAGCTGATCGACCGCATCGTGAAGACGTACCGGAAGGCCGGTGAGGACTACAAGTACTTCGCTTCCCCCGCCGACGCCGAGATCTTCGAGCACGAGCTGGCGTACGCCCTCCTGCACCAGATCTTCAGCTTCAACAGCCCCGTCTGGTTCAACGTCGGCACCAAGCAGCCCCAGCAGGTCTCCGCCTGCTTCATCCTGTCCGTCGACGACTCCATGGAGTCGATCCTCGACTGGTACAAGGAAGAGGGCATGATCTTCAAGGGCGGCTCCGGGGCCGGCCTGAACCTCTCCCGCATCCGCTCCTCCAAGGAACTGCTCTCCTCCGGCGGCAACGCCTCCGGCCCGGTCTCCTTCATGCGCGGCGCCGACGCCTCCGCCGGCACCATCAAGTCCGGTGGTGCCACCCGCCGCGCCGCCAAGATGGTCGTGCTCGACGTCGACCACCCCGACATCGAGGACTTCATCGAGACCAAGGTCAAGGAGGAGGAGAAGATCCGCGTCCTGCGCGACGCGGGTTACGACATGGACCTGGGCGGCGACGACATCGCCTCCGTCCAGTACCAGAACGCCAACAACTCGGTCCGCGTGAACGACGAGTTCATGACGGCGGTCGAGGAGGGCGACAAGTTCGGTCTGCGGGCCCGGATGACCGGCGAGGTCATCGAGGAGGTCGACGCCAAGGCGCTCTTCCGCAAGATCGCCGAGGCCGCCTGGGCCTGCGCCGACCCGGGCATCCAGTACGACGACACGATCAACAACTGGCACACCTGCCCCGAGTCCGGCCGGATCACCGCGTCGAACCCGTGCAGCGAGTACATGCACCTGGACAACACGTCCTGCAACCTGGCCTCGCTGAACCTGATGAAGTTCCTGAAGGACGACGGCAAGGGCAACCAGTCCTTCCAGACGGAGCGCTTCCAGAAGGTCGTCGAGCTGGTCATCACCGCGATGGACATCTCGATCTGCTTCGCGGACTTCCCGACCCAGAAGATCGGCGAGAACACCCGCGCGTTCCGCCAGCTCGGCATCGGCTACGCCAACCTCGGCGCCCTGCTGATGGCCACCGGCCACGCCTACGACTCCGACGGCGGCCGCGCCCTGGCCGGCGCCATCACCTCCCTGATGACGGGTACGGCCTACCGCCGCTCCGCCGAGCTGGCCGAGGTCGTCGGCACCTACGACGGCTACGCCCGCAACGCCGACGCCCACCAGCGCGTCATGAAGCAGCACGCCGACGCCAACGGCACGGCCGTCCGCATGGACGACCTGGACAACCCGGTCTGGGCCGCCGCCACGGAGGCCTGGCAGGACGTCCTGCGTCTCGGCGAGAAGAACGGTTTCCGTAACTCCCAGGCGTCCGTCCTGGCGCCGACCGGCACCATCGGTCTCGCGATGTCCTGCGACACCACCGGTGTCGAGCCCGACCTCGCGCTGGTGAAGTTCAAGAAGCTGGTCGGCGGCGGCTCGATGCAGATCGTCAACGGCACCGTCCCGCAGGCCCTGCGCCGCCTGGGCTACCAGGAGGAGCAGATCGAGGCGATCGTCGCCCACATCGCCGAGCACGGCAACGTGATCGACGCTCCCGGCCTCAAGCAGGAGCACTACGAGGTGTTCGACTGCGCCATGGGCGAGCGCGCCATCTCCCCGATGGGCCACGTCCGCATGATGGCCGCGATCCAGCCGTGGATCTCCGGCGCCATCTCCAAGACGGTCAACATGCCGGAGACGGCGACCGTCGAAGAGGTCGAGGAAATCTACTTCGAGGCGTGGAAGCTGGGCGTCAAGGCGCTCGCGATCTACCGCGACAACTGCAAGGTGGGCCAGCCGCTCTCCGCCAAGAAGAAGGACACGGCGGACGAGAAGAAGCCCGAGGAGCCCGCGGCCGTCGAGACCAAGGTCGAGAAGGTCGTCGAGTACCGCCCGGTCCGCAAGCGCCTCCCCAAGGGCCGTCCGGGGATCACCACGTCCTTCACGGTCGGTGGTGCCGAGGGCTACATGACCGCCAACTCCTACCCCGACGACGGTCTCGGCGAGGTCTTCCTGAAGATGTCCAAGCAGGGATCCACCCTCGCGGGCATGATGGACGCCTTCTCCATCGCCGTCTCCGTCGGCCTCCAGTACGGCGTTCCGCTCGAGACGTACGTCTCGAAGTTCACCAACATGCGCTTCGAGCCGGCCGGTATGACGGACGACCCGGACGTGCGGATGGCCCAGTCGATCGTCGACTACATCTTCCGCCGCCTGGCGCTGGACTTCCTGCCCTTCGAGACCCGCTCCGCGCTCGGCATCCACTCCGCCGAGGAGCGTCAGCGCCACCTGGAGACCGGTTCCTACGAGCCGGCCGACGACGAGGTCGACGTCGAGGGCCTGGCCCAGTCCGCCCCGCGGGCCCAGGAGCTGAAGGCGGTCGCCACGCCGAAGGCGGAGACCGAGGCGGCCAAGCCCGCCCCGAAGCAGGCCCACACCAGCGCCGAGCTGGTCGAGATGCAGCTGGGCATCCAGGCCGACGCCCCGCTGTGCTTCTCCTGCGGCACGAAGATGCAGCGGGCCGGTTCCTGCTACATCTGCGAGGGCTGCGGCTCCACCAGCGGCTGCAGCTGATGACACGCCGTCCGTGAAGTAAGGGGCGCCGGCCATGGCCGGCGCCCCTTACCCATGCGGATCGCGCGCGCAGGTCAGGGCCGGTGTGCCCGGCCCATGACCTGGGTGAAGGTCTCCGAGTCGTCGAAGCCGTGCACGCCGGGGCGGAAGGTCCACTCCCCGGAGCCGTCCCGGACGAACTCGGCGATCGTGGCGGCCGTCGCGGCGGGCACCGCGGCGAAGTCGTCCTCGGCGAGCACGGTGTAGCCCTCACGGATGCGCATGGCCGGGTTCAGCACCCCGGTGAAGGACCGCTGTCCGTACCGCTGCTGGATGACGACACCCACCACCACGCGCGTGTAGCGGCCGTCGAGCCGTTCCAGTTCGAGCGTCATCACCTCGTCCCAGCCGAACCCCTTGCCGTCCGTGCTGTCACGGTTGAGGGTGATCGTGCCGTCCGGTGAGCGGCTGTCGAAGTGCACCAGATAGGCCGGACTCCCGTACGCGTCACCCGACTCGAAGGTCGCGGCGACGATGTCGAGATCGGTCGGCGGACGGCCCGCAGGACTGGGGTCCCACTTGAGCGAGACCTCGACCTTGCTGATTCCCTTATTGAAGCCGGTCACTGGGCTTCCCCTTCCCCCTGTGGCTCGCTCGACCCCAACTCCCGTGCAGCGGGGATTGCTTGTCCATCGTGCCATGCACGAGGGGGCGCGTGCGGGCGATCTCCGAGGAGCGTGACCGGCGCCACGTCCGTGGCCTTACGATGGCGCGGTGCTGGTCAAGTGGATTCGCTGCACCGTGGTGGACCGCCGCGGGTTCGAGCGGGGGCAGCGGAAATGGGCGGGGCTTCTGGGGGAGCCGGGTTTCCGGGGACAGGGCGGGGGCTGGAGCCGGCAGCGGCCGGGAGTGGCGCACACCTTCGCCTTCTGGGAGAGCCGGGCCTTCTACGACTCCTTCATGGCCCGCTCCCACGACCGCCTGGCCGCCGCCCAGTCCGGCACGTTCAAGGACGCCCAGGCCAAGCTGTTCGAGTACCGCTTCGACGTGAAGACGGGCTTCGAGCCGCGCTTCACCGACGCCGATCTGGTCCGCGTGGCCCTGTGCCGGGTCCGCGAGGAGCGTGTCGAGCACTTCACCCTCATGCAGGAGAAGGTCTGGAACCCCGCGATGGCCGGCTCGCCCGGCATGATCCGCGGCATGTTCGGGGAGGCGCCCGAGCAGGAGTTCCTGGTCCTGTCGATGTGGCGGTCGGCGGCCGAGCACGGGAAGTACCGGACGGAGCGTGTGGAGCGCCTCGCCCTGCGCGCCCAGACGGAGGCGGACATCGCGGCGCTCTCCGGTGACCTCGTGGACCTGGAGCCCTCCTGGACGGTCTGAGCCGACGGCCGTACAGGTGTTCACCGGTACCGCCCGGGTAGTCTCGCGATGACGCTGAGTTGTTCCGGCACCCGGGAACGTGTGACCTACGCCGTATATCCTGTGACCTACGCCGTATGGAGCCGGTGCGGGTGCTCGGCTCCCCGTCGTTCGATCTAGGGTTTTGGCATGGCACGACCACGGCGCATCGTCCTTGTCCGGCACGGCGAGTCCATGGGCAACGTCGACGACTCCGTGTACGAGCGGGAGCCCGACCACGCCCTCGCGCTGACCGAGCGCGGCCGCCAGCAGGCCGAGGAGACCGGGAAACGGCTCCGGGAGCTGTTCGGCCGGGAGCAGGTGAGCGTGTACGTCTCCCCGTACCGCCGCACCCACGAGACGCTCGACGGCTTCCGCCTCGACCCCGGGCTGATACGTGTCCGGGAGGAGCCCAGACTGCGCGAGCAGGACTGGGGCAACTGGCAGGACCGCGACGACGTACGGCTGCAGAAGGCCTACCGCGACGCCTACGGCCACTTCTTCTTCAGGTTCCCGCAGGGCGAGTCGGGCGCCGACGTGTACGACCGGGTCGGCGGCTTCCTGGAGAGCCTGTTCCGCAGCTTCGAGGCCCCCGACCACCCGCCGAACGTCCTCCTGGTGACCCACGGGCTCGCCATGCGGCTGTTCTGCATGCGCTGGTTCCACTGGACGGTCGCGGAATTCGAGTCGCTGTCCAATCCCGGGAACGCCGAGATGCGGATGCTCGTTCTCGGAGAGGACGGCAAGTACACACTCGACCGGCCCTTCGAGCGGTGGCGCGAACCGGTGCCGTACTGGGGCACCGGATAAAGTGGCAGGGCGATGACCGTTGACTCCTCATCCTCCGGGCGCCTGGCGCGTGCGCTGACGAGCCTGCGCGGGCTGGCGGTGGGGGACGCGCTGGGCTCCCAGTTCTTCGTGCCCGCGCACCATCCCCTGCTCAAGCGCCGCGAGCTGCCCGCGGGCCCCTGGCAGTGGACGGACGACACCGAGATGGCCTGCTCCGTGGTCGCCGTCCTCGCCGCCCACCACCGGATCGACCAGGACGCGCTGGCCCGCTCCTTCGCCGAGCACCACGACGTCGACCGGGGATACGGCCCGGCGGTCAGCGAGCTGCTCCGTCTGGTCCGTGCGGGTGAGGACTGGCGTCCGCTGGCGGCCGGACTCTTCGCCGGCCTGGGGTCCTGGGGCAACGGCGCGGCGATGCGGATCGCGCCGCTGGGCGCCTGGTACGCGGACGACCCGGAGCAGGCGACCCACCAGGCGGAGATCTCGGCGTACACCACGCACCAGCACCGGGAAGCCGTGGTCGGCGCCATGGCCGTCGCCGCGGCGGCGGCACTGGCCGGCTCGCCGGACGGTCCGCCCGCCCCCGAGGCGCTCCTGGACGGGGTCGTCGCCCTCGTGCCGAAGAGCGCGGTCGGCCAGGGCCTGCGCCGCGCCCGGGACATGCTGGACTACGGCGACGCGGCCACCGTCGCGGCCGTCCTGGGCTGCGGACGCCGTACGACCGCCCATGACACCGTCCCCTTCGCGCTCTGGTCCGCCGCGCGGTCCCTCGGTGATTACGCGTCGGCGTTCTGGACCACGGCCCAGGTCGGCGGGGACATCGACACGACCTGCGCGATCGTCGGGGGCGTGCTCGCCGCGAGTGAGGCGGGGGCCCCGCCCGCCGCATGGGTGAAGCGCACCGAGGCCCTGCCGGACTGGGTGCCCACGGGCGTCTGACGGGTTCCGTCGTCGGCGCGGTGCCGTGCTGGAGCGCGCCATCCTCGACGCCACCCTGGAGCAGCTCGGCACGGTCGGCTGGAAGGGGCTGACCATGGAGGGTGTCGCGGCCGGTGCCCAGACCGGCAAGGCGGCCGTCTACCGCCGCTGGTCCTCCAAGGAGGACCTGGTCGCGGACGCCCTCGTGTCCGGACTGCCCCAGGTGGACAAGGCCCCGGACCTCGGCAGCGTGCGCGCGGACCTGCTCGCCCTGTGCCGGCAGGTGCGGCAGGTCATGTACTCCCGCCCTGGTGTCGCGCTGCGCTCGGTCATTCACGAATGTGATGACGGGCAAGCGGGGCGTTTCCAGGGAGTGATCGTCGGGAACGTCGTCGAGCCGACCATCACACTGCTTCGCGAGGTCATCACCCGTGGAATAGAGCGAGGAGAGGTCCGCGCGGACGCCGTCAACGGATATGTCCTCGACGCCGTCCCCGCCATGATGATGTACCGCTCGAAGATGTGCGCAAGCGAATGGAAAGATCAGAACCTCGAAGAGATGGTCGACCGGCTCATGCTCCCGCTGCTGCGGCCCTACGGAGCCTGACGGCCCGCGCCGCCGTCCTCGGCGCCGGTCCGGTGACCGGGGTGTCGCGCGACGATCCCGGCGGCGTACGCTAAGGGCGCCATGCCGTACGAACCACCTACTCACACCGTCGAGCGCTCCCTTCGCGCCACGACCGGAGCGAAGGTCATTGCCGGTGTCGACGAGGTGGGGCGCGGCGCCTGGGCCGGTCCCGTCACCGTCTGCGCGGCCATCACCGGACTGCGCCGCCCGCCCGAGGGACTGACCGACTCCAAGCTGCTCACGGTCCGGCGGCGCACGGAACTCGCCGAGACCCTGCGGTCATGGGTGACGGCCTACGCGCTGGGGCATGCCTCCCCGGAGGAGATCGACGACCTGGGGATGACGGCCGCGCTGCGGCTCGCCGCGGTCCGTGCCCTGGACGCCCTGCCGGCCCGCCCCGACGCCGTGATCCTCGACGGGAAGCACGACTACCTCGGCGCTCCCTGGAAGGTCCGCACGGTGATCAAGGGCGATCGCTCGTGTGTGGCCGTGGCGGCGGCGTCGGTGATCGCCAAGGTTCAGCGCGACAAAATGATGGCCGAACTGGGTATCGACCATGCAGACTTCGGATTCGCGGACAACGCCGGGTATCCGTCGCCCGTGCACAAGGCCGCACTGGCGGAACGGGGACCCACCCCGCACCACCGTTTGTCGTGGGCGTATCTTGATGCGTTGCCTCAGTGGCGGCACCTCAAGAAGGTCCGCAGCTGGGCGGACGGAAACGTTCCGGTAATCGAGGGCCAGCTCGGCTTCGATTTCTGACGGTTCCGCTCGCACTGATGTGCCACCCGGCCATCCGCGCCGCACCAACGTTTGATAAATATCAGCTCATGCCTCTCATTCCCGAGGAGCCTCAGATTCACGAGAGTGCCCAGGGTCCCCGCGCCACTCCGGCCAGTGGCCGTACCGCGCCGACCCCTCGCCCCGTACCCGGCCCCCGCCCCGCGGCTCCGTCCCGCCCCGGTCGTCCCGGCCCTCTGCGGCCCACGCCGCCGGTGCAGCGCACGCAGCGTGACGTGGCTCCGGTCAAGCCCGGCCCTTCCGGTCCGGCCGCTCCCGCCGCCGCGGCGAGCCCGCAGATCCAGTTGATCCCGGCTTCGGCCGAGGGTGCGCTCGACGCCGCCGAGGAGGCGGTGGACCTGCTCCTGGACTCGGGCCGTGCCCCCGGTGACGTGCTCGTGATCACCACGGGCGCCCAGCACCCGTGGGCGGAGCACGAGTTGTCCTTCGGCGAAGCGTCCTACTGGGCGCAGCACGACGCCGGTGACGACGTCTTCTACGCGGACGCCGCCGCGGTCTCCCGCGCCGCGTCCCGCGCGGTGGTCGTCGTGGCCGTCAACGGAGGTCCCGCCTCCGTCGCCGCCACCGCCCTGCCGCTGGCCCATGCCCGTGCCGGTGCGCTGCTGATCGTCTGCGGCGACCCGCAGCAGATCAACTCGGTGCTGGGCGCCGGCGTCTGAGCCGCGTCCGGCACCCCGGGACACCGGGGTGCCGTAGAAGCCGCTCCGGCGCGATCCGTACGGTGTGGCTTTTGGCGTGCCCGGACGACGGGTCGTCGCCGCGCCGCCGGCGGAGCGGCTCCTGAGGCGCCGCCGGGAGACGCGGGCAGCGGCTGCGCGCCGGGAGGGTACGGCGGTCCCCGCCACGGCGATGCCCGCCCGCCCGCGGCCCGTCCCGCCGGCGCGGCCATGAACGCCCGCCGGTGCGCCGTCGCGGGTCACCCCGGGGCGGGGCGCAAAAGCTGGGGCCGGGGCCGGGATCGGTCGGGCCAGTCCGGTCCGGCGCGGTGGCTTGATCGTGGCGTAGCCCAGTTGGTGCGCCGCGGCGGCGGAGCGCGGCCGGTGCCCGGTCAGCCGCACCGCACGCGCCTCGTCCGGACCCGCGGCCACCTGTCCCCGGACACGGCACCCATGGTCGTACCGCCGCACCGCGCTGTTCCGTGAGTCAGCGAGCCGCCGCGCGGCGCAGCACCTCGGAGACCGGACCACCCGTGCGCGGCACGAGCGGCGGGCCCTCCGCGGTGGCGAACGGCTCCGGCTCCGAGTGCGCGTTCGGCCGGCGTCCGCCGCGGCCCTCGCCGAGCACCTGCCAGCCGTCGTGCGTCAGCGTGATGTACGCGCCGCAGCGCAGCCCGTGCAGGGTGCAGGCGTCGCGCAGCCCCCACATCCAGGCGCCGTCCTCCTCGGTCCACTGCGCGTCACCCTCACGGCAGTAGAGCAGGACGGCCGTGCGCACCGGGGTACGCCGTCGCAGGTCGTGTGGAATCACCCGGCGCAGCTGGGCCAGCAGGACGTTGCGGAACATCCAGCCGTCTGCGGGGTCCGCGCGGCGCGTGAACGAGGCGCTCGCCCGCACCCGTTCGTCCGGGTCGAGCACGGCCACGACCGCTGTGAGCGGCTTCGGGCGGTGCCGGGTATGCAGCCCGCTGACGACCTCGCGGGGATTGCGCAGCAGGGGGATTCCGGCGGCGGCCCACTCCGCCGGCTCAAGCAGGCGACCGGCGGAAGCGGCGGACGCGGACGTCGACAAGGAGGCGGCCGAGGACGATGCGAATCCGAAGGTCACGTTCCTCCCTTCGGCTACGCGCCCACACTGCGGGCGGGGTCGGATTCAGGGGAGCGCACCGGGCCGGAGCCCAACCGGTCACGGTCGAGCAGCACGGGTAGCGGATCTCGATTCTTCCTGTCGAACTTGGTTGCGGCAACGAGCAATTGGGGCCACCGGCTGTTATCTGGTGGTGCGTGGCTTATATCCCCTACCCAAACGGCAGGCCGATGACGCCTGACAACTCCGCCCGCGGTCCGGCCACCTCTCCGCGGACGACCGGGCGAGCACGCCCGGACGGCGCGGACCAGCGGCAACGCCGTGCTCATCCCTGAACGGCGAGGACCAGCGGCAGTACGCCGGCCGCCCCCGACCGCCGGAGCAGGCGCGCCGCGACCGCCAGGGTCCAGCCCGTCTCCGTGAAGTCGTCGACCAGCAGCACCGGACCGCCGGCCTCGGCGAGCGCCGACGCCAGAGCCGGCGGCACCGTCAACGCTCCGGCGAGGGCCTTCAGCCGCTGTGCGCTGTTGCTGCGTGTCATCCGGGGCACATCCCCGGCGTATTCCACCGAGCCGAGCACCGGGAGCCTGCCGATCTCGCCGATGCGGGCGCCCAGGGAGTGGATCAGCCGGGGCCGGGTGTGCGAGGCCATGGTGACCACGCCCACCGGCCGGGGTGTGGCATCGGGGGCACCGGAGGCCCAGCCGCCCGGGCCGCGGGCCCAGTCGGCCAGGACGCCCACCACGGCTCGCGCCACGTCGTCCGGCACCGCCGCGTCCGGTGCCTGCGGGGCGAGCAGCGGACGCAGCCGGTTGCCCCAGCCGATGTCCGACAGGCGCCCCAGGGCCCGCCCCGGCGAGGCCTGTTCGCCGGCCGGGATGCGTCCCTTGAGGTCGATGCCGATGGCCGGGAGCCCGGTCGGCCACATGCGCCGGGGCTCCACCTCCACCCCGGCCCGGTCCAGGTCGCTGCGCGCAGCATTCAGAACGTCCGGGGACAGGTCCGCGGTGAAGCGCGGTCCCGCGCAGTTGTCGCAGCGGCCGCACGGTTTGGCGCCCTCGTCGTCCAGTTGACGCTGGAGGAACTCCATCCGGCACTCGGTGGTGCTCGCGTACTCGCGCATCGCCTGCTGCTCGGCCGCGCGCTGCCGGGCCACCCACGCATAGCGCTCGGTGTCGTACGACCACGGCTGTCCGGTGGCCGTCCAGCCGCCCCTGACCCGGTGCACCGCCCCGTCCACGTCGAGAACCTTCAGCATGGTCTCCAGCCGGGAACGGCGCAGTTCGACCAGGGGTTCCAGCGCGGGCAGCGACAGGGGTCTGTCCGCCCGGGCGAGGACGTCGAGGGTGCGCCGGACCAGGTCCTCGGAAGGGAAGGCCAGCGACGCGAAGTACTCCCAGATCGCCTCGTCCTCCTTGCCCGGCAGCAGCAGTACCTCGGCGTGGGCGACGCCGCGGCCGGCCCTGCCGACCTGCTGGTAGTAGGCGATGGGGGAGGAGGGCGAGCCGAGATGGACCACGAAACCGAGATCCGGCTTGTCGAAGCCCATGCCGAGCGCGGAGGTGGCCACCAGGGCCTTGACCCGGTTGGCGAGCAGGTCGTCCTCCGCCTGCTGCCGGTCGGCGTTCTCCGTCTTGCCCGTGTACGAGCTGACCGCGTGTCCGCGCTGCCGCAGGAACGCGGTGACCTCCTCCGCGGCGGCGACCGTGAGCGTGTAGATGATCCCGGACCCCGGCAGGTCGTCGAGGTGGTCGGCGAGCCAGGCCATCCGGTGCGCGGCGTCCGGCAGCCGCAGCACGCCGAGGCTCAGGCTCTCCCGGTCCAGCGGCCCGCGCAGCACCAGCGCGTCGGATGTGCCGCCCGTCCCGAGCTGCTCGGCGACGTCCGCGGTCACCCGCGCGTTGGCCGTGGCGGTGGTGGCGAGCACGGGGACGCCCGGGGGGAGGTCGCCGAGCATGGTGCGCAGCCTGCGGTAGTCGGGACGGAAGTCATGGCCCCAGTCGGAGATGCAGTGGGCCTCGTCCACGACCAGCAGGCCGGTGGCCGCGGACAGTTTGGGCAGGACCTGGTCGCGGAAGTCGGGGTTGTTCAGCCGTTCCGGCGAGACGAGCAGCACGTCGACGTCGCCCGCCGCGATCTCGGCCTGGACGGCCTCCCATTCCTCGGTGTTGGCCGAGTTGATGGTCCGGGCGTGGATGCCCGCCCGCTTCGCCGCCTCCACCTGGTTGCGCATGAGCGCGAGCAGCGGCGAGACGATCACCGTCGGACCGCTTCCCGCGGCCCGCAGCAGCGAGGTCGCGACGAAGTACACCGCGGACTTGCCCCAGCCCGTGCGCTGTACGACCAGGGCCCGGCGCCGGTCGGCGACCAGCGCCTCGATCGCCCGCCACTGGTCCTCGCGCAGCCGGGCGGCGCCCGTGGCGTCCCCGACGAGCCGGGCGAGAACGGCATCGGCCGCTGCCCGGAGATCCGCGTTGCTCGTGTGCTCCATGGGTTCCATACAACAGGACGGGACCGACAACCGGGCGGGTCTCCGGGCGCGGCTGTGGACAAGCGATCGTCTTGTCGTGTCCCTGATTCGACTTATCCACAGGCCCTTAAGCGGAATTCTGGAATCCGCGAGATGGTCGCCGCATGACGAATCACAGCGAAACCGCCGGACCCTCCGAAAACGACGGGATCTCCGCGCACGCCCCGTCGGCCGGACCGGCGGACCACGTCGCGCAGGTCACCCTGCGCACCCCGGCCGAGCTGGCCGACGCCCTGCCCTACCTGCTCGGGTACCGCCCGGAGGACAGCATGGTCCTCGTCGCCCTGCACGACCGCGGGGGCCGCGGCAGGTTCGGCGGCCGGGCCCGGCTCGGCATCCCGGCGAACGGGGAGGACTGGGAGGCCGCGGCCCGGCAACTGGCCCGCGGACTGGTGACCGGCAGCGAGCGGCGCGGCACCCGGCCCGAGGCGATGGTGGCCTACGTCTGCCAGGAACCGGCCCCCGGAGAGTCCGGCCGGGACGTCAAACGACGGCTGGAGAGGCTGGCCCAGCTGATGCGCACCGAGTGCGGCAGCCTGGACGTGCCGGTCATCGAGGCCCTGTGCGTCTCCGACGGGCGCTTCTGGTCGTACTGCTGCCCGGCCGGCAGCTGCTGCCCCGAGGACGGCACACCGATGGGCCTGCCCGGCACCTCCGTGATCGCCGCGGCGGCCACCTACGCCGGCCTCCAGGTGCGCGGCACGCTGAAGGAGCTGCGCGCCAGGCTGCAGCCCTGGGAATCCGCCGCGGCGCTGCCCCAGCAGATCGCCCTCGACGCGGCGGGCATGAGCCTGCTGCCCCGCATCCTCGATGAGACGAGCCGCCAGCAAGTGGCGGAGGAGACCCTCGTCCTCGCCGAGCGCGTCATCCACCGCTTCGCCGCCGCCGCACCGGTCCCCGGCACGCGCCCGGCGGACGTACGCGACGACGGCCTCCTCGCAGCCGACGAGGCCGCGGCCCTGATCCTCGGACTCCAGGACCGCACGACCCGCGACAAGGCCGCTGCCTGGATGGAGGGAGAGGAGGCGGCCCCGGCTCTGCGGCTCTGGCGCGCCCTGGCCCGCCGCTGCGTCGGCCCCTACGGCGAGCACGCCGCCGCGCCGCTGACCCTCGCGGGCTGGGTCGCCTGGTCCACGGGCGACGAACTGGAGGCACGCGAGGCACTGGCCATGGCACTGGGCGCGGATCCCGACTACCTCTTCGCCCGCCTGCTGCACCAGGCGTGCAACGAGGGGCTCGACCCGGAGGCGGTCCGCCGCTGCCTGCGCGCGGAGAGCGAGGAGCACACACCGGCGCGGAGCACACCGGAGCCGGCCACGCGCCGGCAGGCCCTCCGGCAAGGGGCTGCTGCGGAGGAGAGCACGCGGCAACACCTCACAGAAGACGAGACCACGCGCCAAGGGGCCACGGGAGAAGAGAGCGCGCGGCGGCAGGTCGCGGCACAGGGCGTCCCGGCGGCCTCGCACGTGCACGCCGAGCCCAACCGTCCCTCGGACCCGGCCGACGACGAGAGCCGTGACTTTCGTGCGGGCGGGCGGCGGAGGCGCCGAGCCCGATCCGCGGGCAGCGGGGACGGACGTCCCACGGCCCGGGTGAAGACGGGCCGGCGCGGACCGGCCGACTCCCGCCCCCGGTCGTCGGCCACCGAGGCCACCCGGCCCGGTGGCCGGGGCGTGAGCACCACGCGCACGCGTGTGACCGGCCCCGGTGACACCGCGACCGGCGATGCCCCGTCGGACGGCGGCCGCCCGCGACCGGGAGACGACGGATGAGCGTGGTCCGGGCGCCGCGGTGGGACGCGGTCCGGCGGAGTGGGGTGATCGCCGGCCGGTGCGGGCGCAGGCGGGCGGTTGCCTCTGCCGGAAAGGCCGGCCCACCTGCGGAGACCGAAATCAGGAAAGTCCTTCCGTGCCGCCGCGGACCCCTGGCGCGGGGCCGCCACCGGCTGGCGGAACGCATCCGGTCGGCCGTACTCCGAGGCCGTCCCCGTCGGCCGGCCGCCGTGGCGCGGCCTCGGCCGGCGATCCAGCCGGTGGTGCTGAGGGAGCCGGCGCAGCGCAGGGGACCACAGCGCCATTCGGTGGGCTTCCCCGCCGCCGGCCGTGACCCGGACGAGTCTCCCGCCGTTCACCTGAGTGGCGGAACCCCGGTACGGGTGGTGCCGCCGTACGTCCCCTGTCACCCGGGGCGACCCACCGGCCGCCCGGCACCCACGAGGCGCACCGAGCACAGAAGAAGCCACCCCATGCACCAGCAGCCGACTCCGCCCCACGCCACCGGTGAAGGTCCGCCCGGGGGAACGCACGAGCCGTTCGCGACGGACGGTGCCGGCCCCGGCACAGCACCCTCCAGTCCGCCCCTCGCCCCACCCACGGGCCCACGTCAACGGGCCCTCGCGCCCCAGAACAGCCGACCGTCCCCCGGCCCGGCCCGACCCGGCGCGGGCCAGCCAGTGACGGCCCCGTCACTCCGTACGGCCGCACAACCCTCCACGGCCACATCGCTTCCCTCGACCCCGCCTCTCTCGGCGCAGCCACCCCGTTCGGCTTCCTCGCCACGCGCGGCCACACAACCGCCCGCGGCCACATCACCTCCCTCGGCCCCGCCTCTCCCCGCGCCGCCACCCCGCTCGGCTTCCGCGCCGCACCCGGCCCCGGGCGGCCGCCCCGCGCCCGAGCTGCCGCCTACGCACACCGCGCTGATCTGTGTGGCTCTGCCCGGTCTCGCCATCTCCGGTGAGCCGGGGCAGCTCGCCGGACAGGGACTGGACGGCTTCTACCGTGGTGGCCGACGGCTGCTCTCCCGGTGCCTGGTGCGCGTGGCGGGCCGGGAACCGCTGCCCGTGCAGGCCAGGATGACCGGAGCCGACAGCGCCCGTTTCGTGGCGACACTGCGCGCTTCCCCGGCCATCGGCCCCGACCCCGAAGTCGTCGTCGAACGGACCCGCCACGCCGACGGAACCGAGCGGATCACTCTCCGCAACGCCGCCCTGCGTCCGCTGCGCCTGCCGCTCGAGGTCAGCCTCGGTACCGACCTGGCGGAACTCGGTGCTGTCGCCGCCGGCACGGCAGGACCCGAACTGCCGGCCAGCGTCCACGGCTCGGGCCTGCGCTGGGCCACGGCCGACGCCGCCGCCTGCGTCACCGCCGACCCGCCACCCACCGACGCCCTGGCGTCCGCCGGACTGCTGCGCTGGGAACTGGCACTGCCACCCGGCGGAACGGCAGCCGTCGAACTGAGGGTGCGGCCCGACGGCTCGGCCCCTCTGCGGGCCGCGGGGCACACCGCTACCGCACCTCTCGCTCCCGCACGGGCGGAGGGCGACGACCCCCGGCTGGCCCCGCTGCTGCGCTCGGCCATCGCCGACCTTCAGGCACTGCTCCTGCGCGACCCCGCGCATCCCGCCGACACCCACCTCGCGGCGGGCGCCCCCTGGCGCTGCGGAATGGCCCCGGCCGAAGCCCTCGCCGCCGCCCGCATGACGCTTCCCTTGGGGACCCGTCTCGCCGCGGGCACCCTGCGCACCCTGGCCCGCACCCAGCTCGCGGGCCCTGGCCCCCGGGCCGGTCTGATCCCCGGCCCACGACGCGACACGGGCCCGCGTTTCCCGCCGAGCTGCACAGGCATGGAAGCCACGCTGCTCTTCCCGGTCCTGCTCGCCGAGGCCCGCCGCTGGGGGCTGCCCGAGGAGGAGACCCGGGATCTGCTGCCCGCTGCCGAGCGCTGTCTGACCTGGTTGCGGACCACCGTCGGCGACGGCACCTACCTCACCGACCCGTATCCCGCCGGCCCGGCCCGCTGCGAGACCCAGGCCCACGCGCACCGCGCGGCCCAGCTCGGCGCGGATCTCCTCGACGCCTACGGCAGACCCGGCGCCGCGGAGTTGCGCCAGTGGGCGCAGGCACTCAGAGCGGCTTTCCACGCCGAGTTCTGGGTGGAGGACCGCGGCGGCGGGCGCCCGGCCGCGGCCCTGGCACCGGACGGCCGCCCCGTGCCCCACCTGACCGCCACCGCGGTCCACCTTTTGGACACCGGCCTGCTCGGCGCCGGCCGGTTCGCCCCGGGCCTGCTGGACAAGGTGCGCACCGAATACGTCGCCCGGCTCCTCGGCGGCCCCGCCATGGACACGGGCTGGGGACTGCGGGGCCTTGGCGCCAAGGAGGCGGGGCACAACCCGTTCGGCCACCGCACCGGGGCCGTGCGGGTCCAGGAGACCGCACTGGCGGTCGCCGGACTGGCGGCGGCCGGCTACGACAAGGAAGCGACCGGCCTGCTGACCGGGCTGCTGGACGCGGCGGAGCACTTCGGCCACCGACTGCCCGAGATGTTCGCGGGCGAACAGCGCACCGCCGGCTCCGCGCCCCTCCCGCACCCCGCGGCCTGCCGTCCGGCGGCCACCGCCGCGGCCTCCGTGGTCCTTCTGCTCACCGCCCTCGCCGGTATCCGCCCCGACACCCCGGGTCGCACGGTCACCCTGCGGCCCGTGCGGAGCGCGCCCCTCGGCGAACTGGGCCTCAGCGGGCTGCGTGTCGCGGGCGCTCCCTTCGCCGTACGTGTCAGCCGACTGGGACTGGCGATGGTGGAGGAGGCTGCGGACGGCCTGCGACTGGGCGCCTGACCTCTCAAGAGGAGGACGACGTCCTCGTGCGATGCCACCGGTTGCGGGTGCGCGGGGGCCGGTCCCGCGCGCCAGGCCGGAACAAGCGGAACCACCACCGAAGCCACCGTAGAGGGAGTGTTTATCGTCAGGCAGACGACTATGATCGCGGCATGCCCTACGACCCGTCAGCCTTCCCGCCCTTCGCCGTCACCGTGGACCTGGTCGTGCTGACCGTGCGCCGCCATGCCTTGTGCGCGCTGACGGTCCGCCGGGGCGAGCCTCCTTTCCAGGGGCGCTGGGCGCTGCCCGGGGGCTTCGTACGGGCCGACGAGGACCTGTCCCAGGCGGCGGCGCGCGAGCTGGCGGAGGAGACCGGGCTGTGCGCCCACGACGCCTCGGTGCCGGTCCCGGACAACGGAGCGCATCTGGAGCAGCTCGCCACCTACGGCGACCCCAAGCGGGACCCGCGCATGCGCGTGGTCAGCGTCGCGCATCTCGCGCTCGCGCCCGACCTGCCCGCGCCGCGTGCCGGCGGTGACGCCAGCAACGCGCGCTGGGCCCCGGTCGAGGAACTGCTCCAGCAGGGTGGTTACGGTCGTGACGGCGAACCGGTGGCGCCGCTCGCCTTCGATCACGCCCAGATCCTCTCCGACGGTGTGGAACGCGCCCGCTCGAAGATCGAGTACTCGTCACTGGCGACCGCCTTCTGCCCGCCCGAGTTCACCGTCGGCGAGCTGCGCCGGGTGTACGAGGCGGTGTGGGGCGTGGCGCTCGACCCGCGCAACTTCCACCGCAAGGTCACTGGTACGCCCGGGTTCCTCGTCCCCACCGGAGGAACCACCACGCGCCAGGGCGGACGGCCGGCCCAGCTCTTCCGGGCCGGCGGCGCCACGCTGCTCAACCCGCCGATGCTGCGCCCCGAGGTCTGAGGGACGGTTCGGGCCCTTCGGGCCCCGAGGTCTGAGGGACGGGCCGGCGGCACCCCGAACGACCGGACCGCCGGACCTCCCGTGCCGGGTGCCGGTTCCTTCGAACGGAGCACACCGACGGGGTCAGGCCACATGGCGCCTTCCCGCAAATCGTTGTATACCCGAAAAACAGGACATAGCGCGCTATCTTACTGCAGGTGATCCAGGCCTTCGGACTGACCAGCAATCCCCGCAAGGCGCATCCGCCCGCCGTCGACGACGTCTCCTTCGAAGTGCGCGCCGGGCAAGTCACCGCGCTCCTCGGGCGCGCCGGCGCGGGCAAGACGACGACGCTCAAACTCATGCTTGAGCTCCAACCGGGGCGCGGCATCACCTACTTCAGGGGCCGCCCCCTGCACCGGATCGCCCATCCGGCGCGGGAAGTCGGCGTGCTCCTCGGTGACGTGCCGGGCCATCCGGCCCGTTCGGTCCGTGGTCATCTGCGCATGCTGTGCGCCGCGACGGGAGTTGCCGCGCGGCGAGCCGACGAGGTACTCGAAGTGGTCGGCCTCGTCAGTCTCCGTGAGGAACGCCTCGGCACCCTGTCACGCGGCATGGACCGCAGACTCGGTCTCGCCTGCGCCCTGCTGTCCGACCCGCACACGCTCGTCGTGGACGAACCCGCCGACGGTCTCTCCGTCCGTGAGGCGCAGTGGCTGCACGGCATGCTGCGGGCCCACGCCACCCAGGGCGGCACGGTGCTGTTCACCACGGCCGAACCCAAGGAAGCGGCCCGCACCGCCGACCGGGTCGTCACGCTCGACGGCGGCAGGCTCGTCGCCGACCAGGAGGCCAGGGCCTTCGCCCGTACCCGGCTGCGTCCGCGGGTGGCCGTCCGCAGCCCCCATGCCGCACGCCTGGCGGCCCTGGTCGCCAAGGACGCCCGTACGAGCCGCCGCTCCGTCGAAGTCGTACGCGAGGACGGCAACCGCCTCTCGGTGTACGGCAGCACGACCGCCGATGTCGGCGAGATCGCGTTCCGCCACGGCATCCTGGTCCATCAACTGGCCGACGAGGAAGGAGACATGGGGCCCGGAGCCGGGGCCGAGGGCGTCGACGGGGAACCGCGGCCGTCCGTCCCCGGCTCACCCCGGGCCGACCGGTGGGCCCAGCCGGAACGCGGCCCGGCGGAGCGGGGCACGGCGGCGTCCGGCACCCCGCGGGAGGACCGGGAGCACGCCCCGGCGGGCCGGGTGCGGACGGGCCACGGACCTACGGCGCCCGGCCGCACGACACTGGAACCCGCACCGGAGGCCGGTCGGTCCGGGCTCGTCGGCTCATCCGCAGACCGTGACCGGGACATGGCCGAGGCGTCGGCGAAGCCGGAACACGCAGGACCCGCCGTGTCCCGGGAGGCCGGGACCGGCTGCCCGGTGTCGGAACCGCGCCCCGAATCGGCGGCATCGGGCGGCACGGGGCCGGGCCCGGCGGCAGCCGGACATCAGTCGGCGGCCGTTGACCGGACCGCACTGGACCCGTACCGCCCGGCACAGGAGTTCTCGTCCAGTGCCGGCACGGCCAACGGGCATCCGGCCGGACAACGGGAGCAGCGGCAGCAGCGCGCTGTGGCCGCACCGCCGTCACCGGATGCGGTGCCGGCAGTGGAGGACCAGCCCCCGGGAGAGCGGCAGTCCGCGTCCGGGCGCGGACTTCCGGCATGGCCGAGCGATGCGGACGGCGGGCGAACGCACGCCGTCGACCAGCGGACCGGAGCCGATCACCGCATGGCCGTCTCCGGCGCCCGCGACGCCTCGCCGGCCGCCGGCACGGCGCACGACGCCGCCGCTTCCGGCGCACAGAACCCGGCCGGCAGGGGCCAGGCCCGAGCCGGTGACGGCCGGTCCGCCGACTCGACGGCCGCAGCGCGGACCGCCCCCGGCCAAGGGACACCGACCCGCGAACCGCGGCCCGGCGACGCGAGCGCCCCGGCGACGGCCCTCACCGGCTCCCGCACCCTCCTGCCCGGAGCCAGGAACCCCGGCGCCCGGCAGCCACAGCCCGGACACGCCGCCCGCACCGAAGGCGTCCGCGCCGCCTCCTCGCCTCTCCCGCCCCCCATCTCCGTCCGCCCGGCACCGAGCCCCCTCAGGCCCCTGCGCTACGAGATCCGCCGCGCCGCAGGCATCGGCACCGGTTTCGTCACCTGCGGAGCCGCGCTCGCCGTCTCCGCGCTCATCGCCGTACTCCTGGCGCGGATCGGGCACACTCCGCAGGCGCGGCTGTTCGGAGCCTGGCCGCGTCAGCTGCCGCTGCCGCCCGCGGCGCTCGCGGCGGGACTGCTCGGCGCGCTGGCCTTCGGCGACGAGTTCCGCCACCCCGCCCTGGCGGCGGACCGCGGCACCGTCCCCCGCCGGCTCGGGCTGCTCACCGCGAAACTGCTCGTCTCCGGAGCCACCGCGGCGCTGCTCGCCTTCCTCACCGTGGGCTGCGACGCCGAAGTGCTCTACGTCGTCTACGGACGGGAGCTGACGGAAGTTCCCGCGGACTGGCTCTCGCTCACGGCCGGTTGGTTCGGGCTGGTCGTCGGCTGTGCCTGGGCCGGTGTGCTGGCGGCCGGTGTGTTCCGGTCCACGACGGCCGGACTGGCCGCCGTCCTCGCCGTACCCGTTCTCGTCGTGCCCCTCGCGCACAAGGCGCTCCAGGGACCGGCCGCGCGGCTGGCGGCCGACTTCCCGGTGCGGATGCGGGAGGTCTACCTGTTGCAGTGGCCCTTCGGAGGGGACCGGTATCTGCTCGCCGTGGCGCGGGTGCTCGCCCAACCCGTAGGCGGATCACTGGCGTTGTCGCTCCTCGGGCTGCTCGCCGCGTACCTGTGCACGGCGCTGCGCACCAGACTGCGCTGACCGCTGTGCGCACACTTGAGGCCCTGCCCTGCCCACAACTCCCCGCAGAAAGCCCATTTCTTTCCGATAAGGCGTCAATTGCGACGGGGTGAGCGATCACCCTTTCGTGTGCTTTTCACCAAAGACCTCAAGGGAGTTGGAAGCGACGCCGACAAAGGATGCGTGAGTACCCTTGCGCACACCATGATGACCGCCGCCCGCTCCACAGACTCCGGTCTGGCCGGCCCGGGCGAACTCGACCGCTACCCCTACGCCGAAGCCCCGGTGGCCGACCGGGTCGGCACGCCTTCCTGGGACGGCGGGGAGCCCGAACTGGGCCGTGTCGGCCGGCGGGCCGCGGGCAGCCGCGGACGCGGGCTGCACGGCCAACTCGTCCAGCAGCTCGGACAGATGATCGTCTCCGGGGATCTGGGCTCGGACCGCCCGCTGGTGCCCGAGGAGATCGGCCAGCGTTTCGAGGTCTCCCGCACCGTCGTCCGCGAGTCGCTCCGCGTCCTGGAGGCCAAGGGCCTGGTCAGCGCCCGGCCGAACGTGGGCACGCGCGTGCGTCCCGTCAGTGACTGGAACCTGCTGGATCCGGACATCATCGAGTGGCGGGCCTTCGGGCCGCAGCGCGACGACCAGCGCCGGGAGCTGAGCGAGCTGCGCTGGACGATCGAGCCGCTCGCCGCCCGTCTCGCCGCCGGGCACGGACGCGAGGAGGTGCAGCAGCGCTTCTGCGACATGGTCGAGATCATGAGCCACGCCATGGCGCAGGGTGACGCGCTCACCTACGCGCGCGCGGACACCGAGTTCCACGCGATGCTGATCCAGATCGCGGGCAACCGCATGCTGGAGCACCTCTCCGGCATCGTCTCGGCGGCACTCCAGGTCTCCGGCGGCCCGGTCACCGCCTGTGACCGCCCGAACGAGACGTCCCTCGCGCAGCACGCGCGGATCGTGGACGCGCTCGGCGCCGGTGACGCCACGGCGGCGGAGACGGCCATGCGCCAGCTGCTGACGGTCCACCCGGAGGTGGAACGCGTGGTGCCCGCGCCGCGCGAGCACTGATCCCGCGAGGGGCGCGGTGCGGTCGCCGGTGTGCGGCGTCCCGCCGGTGTTCGCGGTGGACTCGGGCGCGGGTACCGGCCGCCGTCGGACTTCGCCGGATTCCTGTCCGGCGGGGTCCGACGGTGCGACGGGGCCTCCGGTGCAGGGGTGCGGCCGGGATGCGGCCATTGATGACGTCTTATGTGCTTATCTGACCGCTTTTGGATACTTACGGGGTGTGACTCGGGCCACGCAGAATGGGCGTAACGCTCGTGGAGACAGCGCGATGACCTAAGAGGTGATAGCCGCGGAGGGAATACGGACGCCGTGCATGGCGCTGTGCATCTTCCCCGGCCCCGCCCGCGCCGTCGGCCCGTCCCCAGGCCGGTGGTCGGCTCCTGTCCGCAGTGGACGGTGCCGGAAGCCGTTTTCCAACGTTCCGAGAGGTTGTTCGTGTCGGCCAGCACATCCCGTACGCTCCCGCCGGAGATCGCCGAGTCCGTCTCTGTCATGGCGCTCATTGAGCGGGGAAAGGCTGAGGGGCAGATCGCCGGCGACGATGTGCGTCGGGCCTTCGAAGCTGACCAGATTCCGGCCACTCAGTGGAAGAACGTACTGCGCAGCCTCAACCAGATTCTTGAGGAAGAGGGTGTGACGCTGATGGTCAGTGCCGCAGAGCCCAAGCGCACCCGCAAGAGCGTCGCAGCGAAGAGCCCGGCCAAGCGCACCGCCACCAAGACGGTCGCGGCCAAGGCGGTGACCACCCGTAAGGCCACCGCCACCACGGCCGCCCCCGCGGCACCCACCGCCGCGGTCACCGGTGACTCGGTAGAGGAAGCCGCACCCGCCAAGAAGGCTGCCGCGAAGAAGGCGGCGCCCGCCAAGAAGGCGGCCGCCAAGAAGACGGTCGCGAAGAAGACGGCCGCCAAGAAGACCACGGCCAAGAAGGACGACGCCGAGCTCCTCGAAGAAGAGGTGCTCGAGGACACCAAGGTCGCCGACGAGCCCGAGGGCGCCGAGAGCGCCGGCTTCGTCCTGTCCGACGAGGACGAGGACGACGCGCCCGCCCAGCAGGTCGCCGCGGCCGGCGCCACCGCCGACCCGGTCAAGGACTACCTGAAGCAGATCGGCAAGGTCCCCCTGCTCAACGCCGAGCAGGAAGTCGAGCTGGCCAAGCGCATCGAGGCGGGTCTGTTCGCCGAGGACAAGCTGGCCAACTCCGACAAGCTGGCCCCGAAGCTCAAGCGCGAGCTGGAGATCATCGCCGAGGACGGTCGCCGCGCCAAGAACCACCTGCTGGAGGCCAACCTCCGTCTGGTGGTCTCCCTGGCCAAGCGCTACACCGGCCGCGGCATGCTCTTCCTGGACCTCATCCAGGAGGGCAACCTCGGTCTGATCCGCGCCGTCGAGAAGTTCGACTACACCAAGGGCTACAAGTTCTCCACGTACGCCACCTGGTGGATCCGGCAGGCGATCACCCGCGCCATGGCCGACCAGGCCCGCACCATCCGCATCCCGGTGCACATGGTCGAGGTCATCAACAAGCTGGCCCGCGTGCAGCGCCAGATGCTCCAGGACCTGGGCCGTGAGCCCACCCCGGAGGAGCTGGCCAAGGAACTCGACATGACCCCCGAGAAGGTCATCGAGGTCCAGAAGTACGGCCGTGAGCCCATCTCGCTGCACACCCCGCTGGGTGAGGACGGCGACAGCGAGTTCGGCGACCTCATCGAGGACTCCGAAGCCGTCGTCCCGGCCGACGCGGTCAGCTTCACGCTCCTGCAGGAACAGCTGCACTCCGTGCTGGACACCCTGTCCGAGCGCGAGGCCGGCGTGGTCTCCATGCGCTTCGGTCTCACCGACGGTCAGCCGAAGACCCTCGACGAGATCGGCAAGGTCTACGGCGTGACGCGTGAGCGCATCCGCCAGATCGAGTCCAAGACCATGTCGAAGCTGCGCCACCCGTCGCGTTCCCAGGTGCTGCGCGACTACCTCGACTAGGTCCGGTCGTATGACGGCGAAGGCCCGGTTCCCGATCGCGGGAGCCGGGCCTTCGTGCTGCGGGATGCCGCTCCGTGGATCACTCTGGGTGCCCCAGGGCGTCCCCAGAGTGAGGAGCACGCATGCGCCGTTCCATTGTCCGGGCGCTGGTCCGGCCGCTGTCCCTGCTGGCCGCCATGGTCGCGATACCCCTGGTGACCGCCGCCCCCGCGGGCGCCGGCGGCGTGGTCGTCGGAGGATTCCCGATCGATGTCTCGCAGGCCCCCTGGACGGTCGCACTGGCCAGCCGTGACCGGTTCGGCGGAACCCGGGCGGGCCAGTTCTGCGGCGCTGTGGCCGTCGGGCGCAGCACGGTCCTCACCGCGGCCCACTGCCTGGGTGAGGAGGCCCTCGGAGCCCCGCCGAACCGGGTGCGCGACCTCAAGGTCATCGCGGGCCGCACGGACCTGCTGTCGGCGCGGGGCGAGGAGATCGCCGTACGGGAGATCCGCCTCAACCCCCGGTACGACGTCAGGACGAACTCCGGCGACTTCGCGGTGCTCACGCTCGCCGCACCGCTGCCGCAGAGCGCGGTCATCGCCATGGCGCGCGCGGGCGACCCGGGCTACCGGCCCGGCACCAAGGCGCTGGTGTCCGGGTGGGGTGACACGACCGGTGAAGGAGCCTACGCGCGGCGGCTGCGCGCCGCCCAGGTGCACGTCCTGTCCGACGACGTGTGCGCCCGCGCCTTCCCGGGCGGTCCCGAGGGCACCTACCGGGCCGGCACGATGCTGTGCGCCGGTGAGATCACCGGAGGTCCCGACGGCTGCCAGGGGGACAGCGGTGGTCCTCTGGTGGCCGGGGGACGGCTGATCGGCCTCGTCTCCTGGGGGAGCGGCTGCGGCCGGCCGGGGCTCCCCGGTGTCTACACGCGCGTCTCGGAGGTCGTACGGGCGCTGGAGCCCGCCGGGGCCCCGCAGGCGTCCCGGGGCGGCTCGTGAGGGCGCACGCGCGGATATGAGCACGGGCGGCCACTCCTGGTGGGGAGGGGCCGCCCGATCACCGGCCTGTGCCGGGGCTGGCTCGTCGTGGGTGCGAGAATCAGCGCTCTTCGGTGGAAGCGGTGTCCGGAACGGAGGTCAGCCGTTCCGTCTCGTCCTGTATCTCAGCGGCGATCTTCTTGAGTTCCGGCTCGAACTTGCGACCGTGGTGGGCGCAGAAGAGCAGTTCTCCGCCGCTGAGCAGGACCACGCGCAGGTATGCCTGGGCGCCGCAGCGGTCGCAGCGATCGGCGGCCGTCAGCGGGCTCGCGGGGGTCAGAACAGTAGTCACGTCGCCTCTTCTCTAGCTCGACGAGCTGTCGTACCAGGGACAACATCCAACCAGGCCGAAAACGTTCCCGCTCCTGGCCCTTTCTCGAAAAAAATCTTCCGAGCCGGCTGTCTGCTGCCGGTTGGCGGCGAATGTGCCGTATTGCGTCTCTTGTATGCCTACGGGTTCGCGCTGTCTTGCTGTCTCGTCCTCCCGGCCGGGTTGCCGGTTGTTCATGAGGACGTGCCCGGAGCCTAAATGGTTCATGCCCCAAAGGGAACGTGATATGTGCTTCACTCCATCGAGGGATCGAACACTCATACGAGCCTGGACTAGGGTGAGGTGTCGCCGAGGGTGGCGTTACACCGGCTCTACCAGGGCTCGGTACCCTCTGAGCGGCGACCGAAGCCGCCCCCTTACCCAAAAGGGGGCCACCTGAAATTCAGCGAGGAGCGAACCGCGTGACCGCCGATACGTCCGTGCCGTCCACAGCGCTGCTGGCAGGAGCAGACCGCGACGGTTCCAACTACACCGCGCGGCACCTGCTCGTCCTCGAGGGCCTGGAGGCCGTGCGCAAGCGTCCGGGCATGTACATCGGCTCGACCGACAGCCGTGGCCTGATGCACTGCCTGTGGGAGATCATCGACAACTCGGTCGACGAGGCCCTCGGCGGTTACTGCGACTACATCGAGGTGATCCTCCACGACGACGGCTCGGTGGAGGTGCGCGACAACGGCCGCGGCATCCCCGTCGACGTGGAGCCGAAGACCGGCCTGTCCGGCGTCGAGGTCGTCATGACCAAGCTGCACGCGGGCGGAAAGTTCGGCGGCGGCTCCTACGCCGCCTCCGGCGGTCTGCACGGCGTCGGCGCCTCCGTGGTCAACGCCCTCTCCGCCCGTCTCGACGTCGAAGTGGACCGCAGCGGCCACACGCACGCCATCAGCTTCCGGCGCGGCGTGCCCGGCGCCTTCGCCGCCGGCGGCGCCGACGCCACGTTCGAGGCCAAGAGCGGCCTGCGCAAGACCAAGAAGATCCCCAAGACGCGCACCGGCACGCGCGTGCGGTATTGGGCCGACCGGCAGATCTTCCTCAAGGACGCCAAGCTCTCCCTGGAGACGCTGCACCAGCGCGCCCGGCAGACCGCGTTCCTGGTGCCCGGGTTGACCATCGTCGTCCGTGACGAGTTCGGCCTCGGCGAGGGAGGCAGCAAGGGTGAGGAGTCCTTCCGCTTCGACGGCGGCATCAGCGAGTTCTGCGAGTACCTGGCGCGCGACAAGGCGCTTTGCGACGTCCTCCGCTTTTCCGGCAAGGGCACGTTCAAGGAGACCGTCCCGGTCCTGGACGATCACGGTCAGATGACCCCGACCGAGGTCACCCGCGAGCTGGGCGTCGACATCGCGCTGCGCTGGGGGACCGGGTACGACGCGACGGTCAGGTCGTTCGTCAACATCATCGCCACCCCCAAGGGCGGCACCCATGTCAGCGGCTTCGAGCAGGCTCTCACCCAGACGCTGAACGATGTGCTGCGCGCCAAGAAGATGCTGCGCGTGGCCGAGGACAACATCGTCAAGGACGACGCCCTGGAGGGCCTCACCGCCGTCGTCACGGTCCGGCTGGCCGAACCCCAGTTCGAGGGACAGACCAAGGAGGTCCTCGGCACGTCGGCGGCCCGTCGCATCGTGAACAACGTGGTCACCAGCGAGCTCAAGGCGTTCCTGACGGCCACGAAGCGTGACGCCGCCGCCCAGGCCCGGGTGGTCATGGAGAAGGTGGTCGCCGCCGCCCGTACCCGGGTCGCGGCCCGCCAGCACAAGGACGCCCAGCGCCGGAAGACCGCCCTGGAGTCCTCGTCCCTGCCGGCCAAGCTGGCCGACTGCCGCAGCGACGACGTCGACCGCAGCGAGTTGTTCATCGTCGAGGGCGACTCCGCGCTCGGCACGGCCAAGCTGGCGCGGAACTCCGAGTTCCAGGCCCTGCTGCCGATCCGCGGCAAGATCCTCAACGTGCAGCGGTCGTCGGTGACCGACATGCTCAAGAACGCCGAGTGCGGGGCGATCATCCAGGTCATAGGAGCGGGCTCGGGCCGTACCTTCGACATCGACCAGGCCCGGTACGGCAAGATCATCATGATGACCGACGCCGATGTCGACGGCTCCCACATCCGCTGCCTGCTGCTCACGCTGTTCCAGCGCTACATGCGGCCCATGGTCGAGGCCGGCCGCGTCTTCGCCGCCGTGCCGCCACTGCACCGCCTGGAGCTGGTCCAGCCGAAGAAGGGCCAGGAGAAGTACGTCTACACGTACTCCGACCGGGAACTGCGCGACAAGCTCATGGAGTTCCAGAGCAAGGGCATCCGGTACAAGGACTCCATCCAGCGTTACAAGGGCCTCGGCGAGATGGACGCCGACCAGCTGGCCGAGACCACGATGGACCCGCGCCACCGCACCCTGCGCCGCATCAACCTCTCCGACCTGGAGGCCGCCGAGCAGGTCTTCGACCTGCTGATGGGCAACGACGTGGCTCCCCGCAAGGAGTTCATCTCCAGTTCGGCGGCGACGCTGGACCGCTCCCGCATCGACGCGTAGCCGCCGCGCCGGGCATCGCCGGCGAGGCGGGAAGGACGGGGCCCTGCTGGATATCCAGCAGGGCCCGCGGCCTGCCGCCAGCAGGGCCCTTGAGCCTGCCGAGCGGTTGACGCGGAAGGCGGGCAACCGCTGACGGCCAACGTGCGGCCGCACCGAGTCCTCCGGCCCTGCCCCCACCCGCCCCACTGCCACCGCCCACGGCCCTGCCCCCGCCTGCGCCTGAGCGCCCGCCTACGCCCCAGCACCGTCCTCGCCGCAACAGCGCCCCACGCCCCACGCGCCCCCACCCCGCGCGTCCCGCGCCCCCACCCCGCGCCCCTCGCTCAGCCCCTCATCCACCCCCTACCGTCTCTCCACCCGCGGGTGGAGGCGGGCCGCTCCGCGGATCCACCCGTGATCCACCCTGGATCCGATTCGCTGACCTGCGGATCTCCGTAGTTTCGAAGGTGCCGGATGCACCCGCTCCGGCCTCACCTTTCCGCTCACGGAGGCTGCGATGTCCGGGCTCGTCAACGCGCTGGTGATCGTGGCCGTCGTCGCCCTAGTGATCACGCGGCAGTTCCGCGCGCACGCAATCAACGCCGACCGGCGCTGGTGGCTGCCGCCCGTCGTCCTCGCCGTCGTCGCGCTGCGCGAGCCCGGCGTCCTCGACGCCCACCACCGCGTGGAATCCGCCGTCCTGCTCGCGGTCGAACTGCTCATCGGCCTGCTCACCGGCGCCGGCTGGGGCTGGACCACCCGGGTCTGGACGGCACCGGACGACGCCGTGTGGGCCAAGAGCACCACGGCGAGCATCGCCGTATGGATCGTCGGCATAGCCCTGCGCGCCGGAGTCTTCGCCCTCGGCGCCCTACGCGGTGTGCACCAGGACAGCTCGGCACTGCTGCTCGGCCTCGCCGGCACGCTGCTGGTGCGTGGTGCGGTCCTGGCCTGGCGGGCCCGGAGCCTCGGCAGCGAGAGCGGTCCCGTCCCGGCGTACGGTGCCGGCAGCCGGCCGGCCTGGAAGGAGTCCGTGTGACAGAGAACGCCTGGACACGCTGGCCGTCACGCGAAGCGCTCGGCCCTCTGGGCATCAGCCGGTCCCGGCGCCTGCTCGCCTGGGTGGTCCGCCTGCTGGTGCTGGCCATGCTGCTGTGGGCCGCTTTCAGCCAGCGGCACGTCGGCCTCTGGGAAGCGCTCGGCGCGGTCGGGGGAGTCATCCTCGCGGCTCTCGTCTCCTGGGCCTTCTTCCGGACGACCTACGGGCACCGCCTGGTGCCGTCCCTGGCGCTCATGGGGGTGCCCCTGGGCATCGCGGTCGCGGCCGAGGCGACGGGATTCAGAGGGCCGGCCCTGGTCATCTGGTGCGGCTGCGGAGTCGGCGCGCTGGAGCGGCTGCCGCTCGGGGCCGCGCTCCCCGTCGCGTCGGTGGCGCTGGCCTCGTACTCCGCGTTCACCAACGACGTCTGGCTGACCACGGCCGCCACCGTGGCCGGCATGGCCCTCGCGGGGTACGTGCTGCGGCTGGACGCGGAAGCCCGGGGCAGCGCGCAGCGGCTGCTCGCCCAGGAGCGTGCCGCACGTGCCGCCGAGGCCGAGTCCGCGGCGCTGGCCGAGCGGGCCCGCATCGCACGGGAGATCCACGACGTGCTGGCGCACAGCCTCTCGGCGCAGCTCGTGCACCTGGAGGCTGCCCGGCTGTTGATCGAGAGGGGCGCGGACCGGGGGCGGATTCTGGAGCGGGTGGTGGCCGCCCGGGGCATGGCCCGCGACGGCCTCGCCGAGACCCGGCAGGCGCTGTCCGCGCTGCGGGGCGAGCTGACTCCCCTGGAGGACTTCCTGAGCGAACTCGTCAGCACGGCTGACGGAGCCGAGGTCACCGTCACAGGTGAACGCAGACGGCTGCCGGCCGAAGCGTCCCAGGCCGTGCGGCGGGTCGCGCAGGAGGCGCTGACGAACGTCCGCAAGCACGCCCACGGCGCCAGAGTGGAGGTGCGGCTCGACTACGGAGAGCAGGAAGTGACGCTGGACGTGCGGGACTCGGGTGGGCGGCCGGGCGAACTCGACGGATCCGGCGGCGGGTACGGTCTGCTGGGCATGCGGGAGCGCGCCGAACTGCTGGGCGGTTCGCTGGACGCGGGACCGGACGAGGGAGGGTTCATGGTGACGCTGAAGGTGCCGCTATGACGGAGCCGGAGAGGGTGGCGAAGACCGCGCGGGTGGTCGTCGCCGATGACCAGACCGTGGTCCGTGAGGGCATCGTGATGCTGCTCGGACTGCTGCCCGGCGTGGAGGTCGTAGGAGCCGCGGGCGACGGCGAGGAGGCGGTGCGGCTGGCCGGTGAACTGGCGCCGGACGTCGTCCTGATGGACCTCCGGATGCCGCGCTGCGACGGCGTGGAGGCCACCCGCAGGATCCGGACCCGCTATCCCGCAACCCAGGTCGTGGTGCTCACCACCTACGCGGACGACGAGTCGCTGTTCCCCGCGCTGCGGGCCGGCGCCCGGGGATACCTGACCAAGGACGCGGGCGGTGACGAGATCGTGCGTGCCGTGCACAGCGTGCTGTCGGGAGAGGCGGGACTGTCACCGAGTGTCCAGCGCCGGCTGCTGGAGCGGCTGTCACAGCCGGAGCCCGAGCCCGCACCGGTGGCCGGCCGGCCGCCCGACGGGCTGACCACACGGGAGACCGAGGTCCTGGTGCTGATCGCCGAGGGGCTCAGCAACCAGGAGATCGCCCACCGGCTGCATGTGTCGGCGGCCACCGTGAAGACGCACATCAACAACCTCTTCGCCAAGGCGGGCCTCAAGGACCGCGCCCAGGCCGTGCGGTACGCCTATAGCAAGGGGCTGGTGCGGCCGCCCACCTGGTGAATCACCTGATGGGGTGAAGAGCGCGAGGAAGAGAAGTCAGAGATCTTCCCGTTCTGTCCATCCTTGGGCATGCAGTCAAGCAACGGTCGTCTCCACCACACCGGAGACGGTCCCGAGAGTGCGGACGGGACTCAGGAAGAGCACGCGGAGCACGACGGGCACTCCTGCCACGGGTCGTGCCGGGACCCGTGGCACGACGAACCGACCACGGGCTGGGGCACACCGGACGGGGCCGGCGGACCGGCGCCGGACGTGCCGCCCGCGCGCCTCGGGTCCGCCGCGACGGCGATGAGCGTCGATGACGTGTATGTCGAGGTGCAGCGCAGCGCGGCGTTCCAGGAGGTGCGCGGCAGGTACCGGCGGTTCGTGGTCCCGGGAGTCACGGGCTTCCTGACCTGGTACGTGGGATATGTGATCGCCGCGACGGCCGCACCCGGGTTCATGGCCCGGCCCGTGGTGGGGGCGGTGAACGTGGCGTTGGTCGCGGGGCTCGGGCAGTTCCTCACCACGTTCCTGCTCACCTGGGCCTACGCCCGGCATGCGCGGCTGCGCCGGGACCCGGCCGCGCTGGAGCTGCGCTGGACCACCCAGGAACTGACCCGCGGAGCGCGGAGGTGCGCCCGGTGACCGGCGACCATCAGGCTCTGGTCCTGCTGCTGTGCGGCGGGTTCGTAGCGCTCACCCTAGGGATCACGGCCTGGGTGAGCCGCAGGCGGCACGGTTCGGCGGAGGAGTTCTACACCGGCGGGCGGCTGTTCACTCCGATAGAGAATGGTTTTGCCATCGCGGGCGACTACATGTCGGCCGCCTCCTTCCTCGGCACCGCCGGACTCGTGGCGCTGTACGGGTACGACGGGCTGCTGTACGGGGTGGGCTTCCTCGTCGGGTGGCTGGTCGTCCTGTTCCTGGTCGCCGAACTGGTGCGCAACTGCGGGCGGTTCACGCTGGCCGACGTGGTGGCCGCGCGGCTGAGCGCGCGTCCGGTGCGGGTCGCCGCGGGGGCCTCCTCGGTCGTGGTGTCCGTGCTGTATCTGGTGGCGCAGATGGTCGGCGCGGGCAGCCTGGTGGCGCTGCTGCTCGGGCGGACGAGCGGCGCGGTCCAGGTCTGGGCGGTCACGGGCGTCGGCGCGCTCATGGTGGTCTATGTGTCGTGGGCAGGGATGCGGGCCACCACCTGGGTCCAGATCGTCAAGGCGGTCCTGCTGCTCGGCGGGACGGTCCTGCTGACCGTGCTGGTGCTGCTGCGCTTCCACGGCGACGTGGACCGGCTGCTGATCACCGCGGCGGAGCGCAGCGGCCACGGGAGGGCGTTCCTGGCGCCGGGGCTGAAGTACGGCGGGACCTGGACCGCCCGGCTGGACTTCATCAGCCTGGGTCTCGCGCTGGTGCTGGGCACGGCCGGCCTGCCGCACATCCTGTCCCGTTTCCACACCGTGCCGACCGCGCGGGCCGCGCGTCGCTCCGTGGTGTGGTCCATCGGTCTGATCGGCGGTTTCTCCCTGATGACGATGGTTCTCGGATTCGGCGCGGCGGCGCTGGTGGGGCCGGGGGCCGTACGCGCGTCCCAGGCGGCGGGGAACACCGCGGTGCCCCTCCTCGCCCTCGACCTGGGCGGCGGACCGGGCTCCACGGGCGGCACCGTCCTGTTCGCGGTGGTCGTCGCCGTGGCGTTCGCCACGATCCTCGCCGTGGTCGCGGGCATCACGCTCGCCTCCTCCGCCTCGGTGGCCCATGACCTGTACGCGACGCTGCGCCGCTCCGGCGACAGGGCCCCGCGCAGTGAGGTGGCGGTGGCGCGGTGTGCGGCGGTCGGCGTCGGTGCCGTGGCGATCGCGCTCGGTCTGCTGGCCCGCGATCTCAACGTCGCCTTCCTCGTGGGCCTCGCCTTCGCGGTCGCCGCGTCGGCGAATCTGCCGGTGCTGCTGTACTCGCTGTTCTGGCGTGGGTTCACCACGCGGGGCGCGGTGTGGGCCGTCTACGGCGGGCTGCTGCCGGCGGTCACGCTCGTCCTGCTGTCCCCGGTGGTGTCCGGCAGCCCGGAGTCGCTGTTCCCGGGCGTCGACTTCCAGTACTTCCCGCTGGAGAACCCGGGCATCGTCTCCATCCCGCTCGGCTTCCTCGCCGGCTGGCTGGGCACGGTGACCTCGGGCGAGATCGTGGACGAGGCCAAGTACGCCGAGGCGGAAGTGCGCGCGCTGACCGGAGCCGGGGCCGCCTAGGACCTGTCCGACCATCCGGACCGGGCCGGGGTCAGGTCGCCCACTCGTACCGGTGTTCCGGGCGGCCCGCGTCGCCGTACTTGAGGGACAGCCGGGCCCGGCCGGTGCGCTCCAGCAGCTTCAGATACCGCTGGGCGGTCTGGCGGCTCACCCCCGTCCGCTCGGCGATCTCCTGGGCGGACAGGGGGCGGTCCGCGTTCAGCAGCGCCTGGCGGACCAGTTCGGCCGTCGTAGGGGAGTGTCCCTTGGGCAGGCCGGGCTCCGAGGGTGCGGACAGTGCGCCGAAGATCCGGTCCACCTCCGCCTGCTCCGCCTGGCCGCCGCCGTCCAGGGTGCGCCGCAGCTCGGCGTACGCCTCCAGCTTCGCCCGCAGACCGGCGAAGGCGAACGGCTTCACCAGGTACTGCAACGCGCCCTGCCGCATGGCCGCCTGCACCGTCGACACGTCCCGCGCCGCCGTCACCATGATCACGTCGGCCTGGTGGCCGCGCCGGCGCATCTCCCGGACCACCGCGAGACCCGTGTCGTCGGGCAGGTAGTGGTCCAGCAGGACGAGATCGAGCCGCGGCAGGGCCTCCACCTGGCGCAGGGCCTCGGCCGCGCTGTGCGCCTCGCCGGCCACGTGGAAGCCGGGCACCTTCGCCACGTAGGCGGCGTTGACGCGGGCGACGCGGGTGTCGTCGTCCACGACCAGGACCTCGATCATCGGGCCTCCTCCACGGCGACGCAGGCGGCGCCGGGCGCCTGTCCGGGCACCGCCGGTTCCGGCTCGGTCAGCGCCTCCGGCAGGACCACGGTGAACTCCGCGCCGCCGCCCGCCGCGGGGCCCACGACCGCGCTCCCGCCCTGCCGTTCGGCGAGCCGGCGCACCAGGGAGAGCCCGATGCCCCGCCGGCCGTGCGCGGGCGGCTTCTTGGTGGACCAGCCCTCCGTGAAGATCAGCTCCCGTCGGTCCTCCGGGACCCCGGGACCCGAGTCGCGCACCCTGAGGACGACGGCGCGGCCCCGCGCGCGCAACTCCGCCTCCACGCGCGCGTGCGGGGTGCCCGCGGCCGCGTCGAGGGCGTTGTCCACGAGGTTGCCCACGATCGTGACCAGCCCCCGCGGATCGACCAGCCGGTCCGGGAGCCGGGTACGGTCCGAGACCCACAGGACGACCCCGCGCTCGGCCGCCACGGTCGCCTTGCCGACCAGCAGCGCGGCCAGCAGCGGGTCCTGGATCTTCTCCGTGACCTGCTCGGCGGTGGCCCGGTGGTCGCCGACCACCTCGCCGACGAACTCCACGGCGTCGTCGTACATCTCCAGCTCCAGCAGCCCCAGCAGGGTGTGCATGCGGTTGGCGTGCTCGTGGTCCTGGGCGCGCAGCGCGTCGATCAGGCCGCGCGTGGAGTCCAGTTCGCGTCCCAGCTGCTCCAGTTCGGTGCGGTCGCGCAGGGTGGCCACGGCACCGCCGTCACCGGTGGGCATGCGGTTGGCGACCAGCACGCGCTGGCCGCGCACGGTGAGCAGATCGGTGCCGCTGACCCGGCCGGCCAGCACATCCGTCGTACGGCCCGCGCCGAGCGCCTCGTCCGGTGTCCGCCCCACGGCCTCGTCGCCGACGCCCAGCAGGCGCCGTGCCTCGTCGTTGAGCAGGCGGATGCGGCCGCCCCGGTCCAGCGCCACCACCGCCTCCCTGATGCCGTGCAGCATCGCCTCGCGCTCCGCGAGCAGCGCCGAGATGTCGGAGAAGGCCAGGTACCGGGTCTGCCGCTGGACCCGGCGGGAGATCAGCCAGGCCGCCAGCGCGCCCACCGCGAGCGCGCCGCCGGCGTACGCGAACAGCCCCGGGATGGCGCTGATCAGCCGCGCCCGCACACTGTCGTAGGCGATGCCGACCGAGACGGCGCCGACGATGCGGTGGCCGTCGTCGTACAGCGGCACCTTGCCGCGTGCCGAGCGGCCCAGGGTGCCGTTGTCGATCTCCATGACCTCCTTGCCGGCGAGCGCGTCGGAGGGGTCGGTGGAGACCCGCCGACCGATCTGCGCAGGCGTGGGGTGCGACCAGCGCACCCAGCCGCGGTCCAGCACCACGATGTACTCGGCGTGCGTGGCCCGCCGGATCCGCTCCGCCTCCCGCTGCACGGGACCGTTCCGGTCCGGCCGGGTGGCGCGCACGCCCTGCGCGATCTGCGGATCCTGCGCGGTGGTCTCGGCGATGGCCAGCGCCCGGCGCATCGCCTCCTGGTCCAGCTGCTTGCTCAGCGGGGCCAGGAAGAGCCCGGTCGCGAGCACCGCGACCCCCGCGGCGATCGCCACCTGCATCAGCAGCACCTGCGAGAACATCCGCCGGGGCAGGCCGAGGCGCAGACGGCGTACGGGGGGAGTGGGGCTCATACCCACGACGGTACGTGGGACGGCCGGAAGCGCCCCAGCCGGTCCGGAGTGGATCTCTTGATCCAGTGTTGATCAATGTTGACGCGCGACGGTGCCGGGTCAGCTCGCCAGTGCCGTCGTCCGCAGCTCGCGCACGTCGAGCACGTCCATCCGCGCGGGCGAACCGAGCACCGCCGCGCCACAGCTCTCCGCGCGGGGCGGCAGTGACGCGCCCTGCGCCACGGTGACCCGCCACCGGCGGCCGTCGGCGTGCGCGACGGTGACCTCCCGGCGCGCGGCCGTCCCCTCGGTCCGTACGACGCTCAGCACACCCGCCCGGTACTCGCCCGCGGCCGTCCGGACGGCCAGCTCCGCCGCCTGGCCGGGCCGCTCCCACGCCGAGCAGCCCCGGCAGCCCTCGACCACCACACGCCCCTGCTGGACACCGTGCAGGGCCTCCTTCACGGTGTGCGCCTCGGCGCGGCCGTAGGCGTAGCCGTACGGCAGGACGAGCACCGTGGGCGCGAAGCGATGTCCACCCAGATGGGTGACCTCCCAGACACCGCGCACACCGGAGGCGACCAGCTCGGTGGCGAGGGGACGGCCGAGGAGCGCGCAGCAGCGGTCGCGCTTGCCGTTGGTGCACACGAGCGCCAGCGGGTCACCCTGATGGGGCCGCCCGCCGAGCGCCGCGCCGAAGGACCGGTGGTCGCCCGCCCCGAGGCCGGCGAAGTCCAGGTCGAGCAGGCGCCGCGGATCGCGGGTGGCGGCGCTGTGCAGCCACACCCGCCCGGGCACGGTGTGCGCGGCGTACACCTGCCGGACCGGGGGCGGGCCGGGGTCGGCATGGCGGCCGGGACGCCGGATCAGCGCGATCCGTACGCCGGTCCCGTCGGCGGCGGCCTCCAGCGCCCGGCCCAGCGCGGGGTCGAGGTGACTGGACGTGAGGGCCTTGTCGCCCCAGGGGCCGGGCTGTTCCAGCAGCAGCCACGTCGCCGCCGTGGCAGCCGTACCGGAAACCGGCTCGTCGAGGCTCCGGGAGACCGTCGCACACCTACTCACAGAGGTGAGCCTAACCTGACTGCCCGTGCGGTGACTTCCGGCCCCGGCCGTGTCCCGGCCCTCTCGTGCGGTCAGGCCGGCCCGGCGGCGGCCGAGTCCGGCGCGAGTCCCTGGTCGGGGAGGGGCTGCGGCGGGCGCGGACCGACGTAGTGGCCGCTGGGGCGCATGCGCAGCGGGCGTTCGCCGTACTCCTCCAGGGCGTGGGCGATCCAGCCCGCCGTCCGGGCGACGGCGAAGATCGTCTCGCCGGCCGCGGCGGGCATGCCGCAGGACGCGGTGAACACCGCCAGGGCCAGGTCCACGTTCGCGTGCAGCGGGGTGTGCCGGGCGGCCGTGGCGACCACGTCACGCGCGGCGAGCAGCGCGGACTCCGCGCGCGGGAGCTGCTCCAGCAGGCCGAACAGCGCCCGGGCGCGCGGATCCTCGCCCGCGTACAGCCGGTGGCCGAGACCGGGGACGCGGCGGCCGGCGCGCAGTTCCTCGGCGATCACCGGGACCGCGGTGCCCTGGTCGAGCACGTCCAGCAGCATCCGGTGGGCCAGGCCGCTGGCCGCGCCGTGCAGCGGGCCCTCCAGCACGCCGAGCCCGGCCGAGACGGCCGCGTACACGTGCGCCCGGGCGGAGGCGGCGACCCGGACGGCGAGCGTGGACGCGGCCAGGTCGTGATCGGCCAGCAGGGCCAGCGCGGTGTCCAGGACGCGCAACGACGCCTCGTCGGCCGGGCGGCCGGTCAGCCGGCCCCACAGGCGGTGCGCCAGCGGACCCTCGTCCCGGTGGGTGTGCAGGGCCGGCGGCAGCGCGGCGACGAGGGTGGGGACGAGCAGGCGCGCCGTGTGCAGCACGGCCTCCTCGGACAGGTCGAAGCGCAGCGGGTCCTCCGCCGCCGCGGCGATCGCCGCCACCCGCAGCCGGTCGACCGGGGAGGCGTGCTCGGACAGGGCGTCCACCGCGCGGCGGGCGACCTGGACGGTGGCCTCGGGCGCGGTGAACGACACCCCCGGGATCAGCCGGCCGGTCCACAGCCACTCCGCGACCTCCTCGTAGGAGTGCCGGGCGGCCAGTTCGACGGCGTCGACGCCGCGGAAGTAGTACCGGTCGCGCTCGATCAGCGTGATCCGGGTGCGCACGGACAGGTCGCCGCCGGTGCCCGGAGTGCCGGCGGCCTCGCGCCGGTTGCGGCGGGCGAGCGCCTCCACCTCCCCGGCCTCGAAGGTGCTGGCCCGGCCGCCGGGCTCGCGTCTGCTGCCGAGCAGGCCGCGGCTCACGTACGCGTAGACCGTCTCGGGCTTCACACCGAGCAGTTCCGCGGTCTCCTTCGTGGTCAGCCGGCGCCCGGGGCGGTGGGGAGCGGTGTCGTCATCGCGCATGGGGGCCACCGTAGCCGCCTCTGCACACATTGACGGCTACACATTGATGTAATCAATGTTGACAGGGAGTCAGTCAAGCAAGGACAGTCGGATCAAGGTTCAAGGGAGGACGACCATGACCGTCAACAACGCCGCCACTCCGCTCATCGACGCCCCGCGCGGTCTCGCGGGCGTCGTCGTCACCGAGACCGAGGTCGGTGACGTCCGCGGCAGGGAGGGCTTCTACCACTACCGCCAGTACCCGGCCGTCGACCTCGCCCGCACCCGCGGCTTCGAGGACGTCTGGCACCTGCTGGTCCACGGCACGCTCCCCGGCACGCGGCGGCGCGCCGCCTTCACCGCCGAGACCGCCGCTCTGCGCCGCCTGCCCGACGGCGTCCGTGCGGCCCTGCCCGCGATCGCCGGGGCCGGGCACCGCTCCGGACCGCTGGCCGGACTCCGCACGGCCCTGTCCCTGCTGGGCGCCGCGCGGGGCTTCCGGCCGGTGTACGACCTCGGCCCGGACCAGCGGCGCGCCGACACCGTGGCCGCCTGCGCGGCCGTACCCACCCTGCTCACCGCGCTGTACCGGCTCGGCCGGGGCCTGGAGCCGGTGGAACCGCGCGAAGACCTCCCGTACGCGGCCAACTACCTGTACATGTTGACCGGTTCGGAACCGGATCGGGAGCGGGCCCGTGCGGTCGAGCAATACCTGATCTCCACCATTGACCATGGATTCAACGCGTCCACCTTCACCGCGCGCGTGATCGCCTCCACCGGCGCGGACGTGGCGGCCTGTCTGACCGGCGCCGTGGGAGCCCTCTCCGGACCCCTGCACGGAGGCGCGCCCAGCCGGGCCCTGGACACCCTGGACGCGATAGGCACCCCCGACCGGATCGACACCTGGATCCGCGAACGGGTCCTCGCCGGCGACCGGATCATGGGCTTCGGACACGCCGTCTACCGCACCGAGGACCCCCGTTCCCGCATGCTGCGGGAGATCGCCCTCGGCTTCGGCGGGCCCCGGGTGCGCTTCGCGGTGGAGGTCGAGCGCCGGGTGGAGGCGATCCTCGCCGAGCTGAAGCCCGGCCGCGAACTGCACACCAACGTCGAGTTCTACGCCGGTCTGGTCATGGAACTGTGCGGTCTGCCCCGGGAGATGTTCACTCCCACCTTCGCCGCGGCCCGGGTGGTGGGGTGGAGCGCCAACATCCTGGAGCAGGCGGCCGACTCGAAGATCATCCGGCCGGTGGCGCGGTACGTGGGTCCGGAACCGCACGCGGCGGTGCCCCTGCCCGAGTGACGGACGCCCCGGCGGGCACGAGAGCGGGTGTCCGGCCGCTCGTATCCTGGACGCGTCGGCCCTGCCCGTCCGCCGACGCGAGCCGGTGCGCGTTGGTCACGTCAGAGAGGTCGCCCGTTGGGGAACAGCTGGGAAAGCGGTCCGGAAGACAGCGGCAGCACACGGCAGATCCCGGTCGTCACACGGCAGATCCCGGTCGTCGTGCTCGCCGGTTTCCTGGGCTCCGGGAAGACCACGCTGCTCAACCATCTGCTGCACCGCAGCGGAGGCAGCCGCATCGGGGCGATCGTGAACGACTTCGGCGCCATCGAGATCGACGCGATGGCCGTCGCGGGCGCCCTCGGCGACTCCACCGTCTCGCTCGGCAACGGCTGCCTGTGCTGTGCCGTGGACACGAGCGAACTCGACCTCTACCTGGACCGGCTGGCCGCGCCCGCCACCGGCGTCGACGTGATCGTCATCGAGGCCAGCGGGCTGGCCGAGCCGGGGGAACTCGTGCGCATGGTCCTCGCCAGCGAGCATCCCGGGATCGTCTACGGCGGTCTGGTCGAGGTGGTCGACGCCGCCGAGTTCGACGACACGCGCGCGAAGCATCCCGAGATCGACCGGCACCTCGCCCTCGCGGACCTGGTCGTCGTCAACAAGCTGGACCGCGCCGACGACCCCGGTCGGGTCCTGCGGCTCGTCGGCTCCTTCGCCGACCGCGCCGCCGTCGTCCCCGCCACCTACGGCCGGATCGATCCCGAGTTGCTCTTCGACTGCCGGCCGAGCGAGGAGCGCGTCGGGCAGCTGTCCTTCGACGACCTGCACGACCACGAGGAGGACGAAGACGGGGGCCACGACCGGGCCGGCCACCTGCACTCCGGCTACGACAGCCTGTCCTACACCTCCGCCGTGCCCCTGGAACCGCGCCGGCTCATGCGGTTCCTGGACAGCCGGCCGGAGGGGCTGTACCGGATCAAGGGGTACATCGGCTTCGGGCCGTACGACCCGCTCCACCGCTACGCCGTGCATGCCGTCGGCCGGTTCCTGCGCTTCTACCCCGAGCCCTGGCCGGCCGGCGACGACCGGCTCACCCAGCTCGTGCTGATCGGCTCCGGTATCGACGCGGACGCCCTCCGCAAGGAGCTCCAGGCGTGCGAGAACGACACCCCGCACGCCGACGAGCACGGCATGTGGGGCGTCCTGCGCTACGTACAGGGCTCGGAGGAGACGGAACCCGACCTGGAGGACCCGGACCCGCCCGTCTAGCCCCCGCCGTGGCCGCCGCGACCCCGCTCGGGCGCCCCGGCCCGAAGGACGGCCGGGGCTCGAAGCCCCGGCCGCCCTGAAGCCCCGGCGGCCCCCAGCACCGACCACCCCCCAAAGCCCCGGCCGCGCTCAGGCAACCGGCCGTCCCTAGAGGATCGGCCCGCTCACAGCACTGGCCGTGCTCACAGCACCGGGCCCGCCACCACCGATACCGTCTTCGGGAGCGACGTGCCCGAGCCGTCCCGGCGCGGGTCCGGTTCCGGCAGCTCCGCGGGAGTGCCGTTCTTCTGCGCCGCCCGTGCGGGCGCCGGGCCCGCCCAGCCCAGCGACAGGCAGTCCTCGCCCTTCAGGAACCGCTGGCAGCGCACGCCACCCGTGGCCCGGCCCTTGCGCGGGTACTGGTCGAACGGGGTCAGCTTGGCCGTCGTCTGCACCGAGTCGTCCAGCGTGCCGCGCGAGCCCGCCACCGTGAACACCACCGCGTCGGCGGCCGGGTCGACCGCCGTGAACGAGATCACCTTCGCGCCCTCGGTCAGCTTGATGCCCGCGATACCGCCCGCCGGACGGCCCTGGGGCCGGACGATCGACGCCTGGAAGCGCAGCAACTGCGCGTCGTCCGTGATGAACACCAGGTCCTCCTCGCCGGTGCGCAGCTCCATCGCGCCGACGATCCGGTCGCCCTCCTTGAGCGTGACGACCTCCAACTCGTCCTTGTTGGACGGATAGTCGGGCACCACCCGCTTGACGACACCCTGCTCGGTGCCCAGCGCCAGACCCGGGGACGACTCGTCCAGCGTGGTCAGGCAGACCACCGTCTCGTCGTCGTCCAGGGAGACGAACTCCGCGAGCGGGGCTCCTCCGGAGAGGTTCGGCACGGTCACCGGCTCGGGCAGCCGCGGCAGGTCGACCACGTTGATCCGCAGCAGCCGGCCCGCCGAGGTCACCGCGCCGATCACCCCGCGCGCGGTCGCCGGCACCCCCGACACGATCACATCGTGCTTGACCCGCTTGGCGCCCGCCCGCGGCAACGGCTCGTCGGTCGCCGTACGGGCCAGCAGCCCGGTGGAGGACAGCAGCACCCGGCACGGGTCGTCGGCCACCTGGAGCGGGACGGCGGCCACCGGAGCGGCCCCCGACTCCAGCAGGACCGTGCGCCGGTCGGTGCCGAACTTCTTCGCCACGGCGGCCAGTTCCGCGGAGACCAGCTTGCGCAGCTCCGCGTCCGACTCCAGGATCCGGGTCAGCTCCGCGATCTCCGCGGTGAGCCTCTCCTTCTCCGCCTCCAGCTCGATCCGGTCGTACTTGGTGAGCCGGCGCAGCGGCGTGTCGAGGATGTACTGCGTCTGCACGTCGCTCAGCGAGAAGCGCTCGATCAGGCGCTCCTTGGCCTGCGCGGAGTTCTCGCTGGACCGGATGATCCGGATGACCTCGTCGATGTCGACCAGCGCGGTCAGCAGGCCCTCGACCAGGTGCAGCCGGTCGCGCCGCTTGCCGCGGCGGAACTCGCTGCGGCGCCGGACCACGGTGAAGCGGTGGTCCAGATAGACCTCCAGCAGCTCCTTCAGCCCCAGGGTCAGCGGCTGGCCGTCGACCAGGGCGACGTTGTTGATGCCGAAGGACTCCTCCATCGGGGTCAGCTTGTACAGCTGCTCCAGGATCGCCTCCGGCACGAAGCCGTTCTTGATCTCGATGACCAGGCGCAGGCCGTGTTCGCGGTCGGTGAGGTCCTTGACGTCGGCGATGCCCTGGACCTTCTTCGCGTTGACCAGGTCCTTGATCTTCGCGATGACCTTCTCGGGGCCGACCGTGAACGGCAGTTCCGTGACGACCAGGCCCTTGCGGCGCGCGGTGACGTCCTCGATGGAGACGGTGGCGCGCATCTTGAAGGTGCCGCGGCCGGTCGCGTACGCGTCCCGGATGCCGTCCAGGCCGACGATCCGGCCGCCGGTGGGCAGGTCGGGGCCCGGGACGTGCTTCATCAGCGCGTCCAGGTCGGCGTTCGGCTGCCGGATCAGGTGCCGGGCGGCGGCGACGACCTCGCGCAGGTTGTGCGGCGGCATGTTCGTGGCCATGCCGACCGCGATGCCCGAGGCGCCGTTGACCAGCAGGTTCGGGAAGGCGGCGGGCAGCGCCACCGGCTCCTGCTCCTGGCCGTCGTAGTTCGGGGCGAAGTCGACCGTGTCCTCGTCGATCGACTCGGTCATCAGGCCCGTCGCCTCGGCCATCCGGCACTCGGTGTACCGCATGGCGGCCGGCGGGTCGTCGTTGCCCAGGGAACCGAAGTTGCCGTGGCCGTCGACGAGCGGCACGCGCATGGAGAAGGGCTGCGCCATGCGCACCAGCGCGTCGTAGATCGACGCGTCGCCGTGCGGGTGCAGCTTGCCCATGACCTCGCCGACGACCCGGGCGCACTTCACATAGCCGCGCTCGGGGCGCAGGCCCATCTCGTTCATCTGGTAGACGATCCGGCGGTGCACCGGCTTGAGGCCGTCACGGGCGTCGGGCAGGGCGCGTGAGTAGATGACCGAATAGGCGTATTCAAGGTAGGAGCCACGCATCTCGTCCACGACGTCGATGTCGAGGATCCTCTCCTCGAACGAATCGTCGGGCGGCGGGGTCTTGGTGCTGCGGCGGGCCATCGCTGCCTGGCTCCTTGCTGAAGCGTGGGACGGATCTGACGCCGACCATTGTGGACCGAGGCACTGACAAGCCGTGCCACGACCCGGTGCGGGGCCCGGGCCGCTCCGGGGAGCGGCCCGGCCCTGGCGGCGGGAGACCGTCCGGGGCGGGGTCCGAGGCAGGCTACGCGATCCGCCGCCGCGCACGTCCGGCGGGAAGCGCGCGATCCGCTGTCGGCGTACGTGCCGCGGGAACTTCGCCGGGGCCCCGCACGCTTTGCATACAGTGGCAGGAACGGCAGGAACACCGCGGTTTCTTTCGACCGCCTCCGCTCGCGAAGGGACGTACATGCCCATGGGTCACACGACCACAGCCGAGGCAGGCTCCGGGGGCCTGACAGCGACCGAGCACCGCCTGGCCAACGGTCTGCGCGTGGTGCTCTCCGAGGACCACCTGACCCCCGTGGCGGCGGTCTGCCTCTGGTACGACGTCGGCTCCCGTCACGAAGTCAAGGGACGCACCGGCCTGGCCCACCTCTTCGAGCACCTGATGTTCCAGGGCTCCGCGCAGGTCAAGGGCAACGGCCACTTCGAGCTGGTGCAGGGCGCCGGCGGCTCGCTGAACGGCACCACCAGCTTCGAACGCACCAACTACTTCGAGACCATGCCCGCCCACCAGCTGGAGCTGGCGCTCTGGCTGGAGGCCGACCGCATGGGCTCGCTGCTGGCCGCCCTGGACGAGGAGTCCATGGAGAACCAGCGGGACGTCGTCAAGAACGAGCGCCGCCAGCGCTACGACAACGTGCCCTACGGCACCGCCTTCGAGAGGCTGACCGCGGCCTCGTACCCGGAGGGCCACCCGTACCACCACACGCCGATCGGGTCCATGGCGGACCTGGACGCGGCCACCCTGGAGGACGCCCGCCAGTTCTTCCGCACCTACTACGCGCCGAACAACGCGGTGCTCTCCGTGGTCGGCGACATCGACCCCGAGCAGACCCTCGCCTGGGTCGAGAAGTACTTCGGCTCCATCGCGTCCCACGACGGCAAGCCCGCGCCCCGCGACGGCTCCCTGCCGGACGTCATCGGCGAGCAGCTGCGCGAGGTCGTCGTGGAGGAGGTGCCGGCGCGCGCCCTGATGGCCGCCTACCGGCTCCCGCACGACGGCACGCGCGCGTGCGACGCGGCCGACCTCGCCCTGACCGTCCTCGGCGGCGGCGAGTCCTCCCGCCTGTACAACCGCCTGGTGCGCCGCGACCGTACGGCCGTGGCCGCCGGCTTCGGGCTGCTGCGGCTGGCCGGCGCGCCCTCCATGGGCTGGCTGGACGTGAAGACCTCCGGTGACGTCGAGGTGCCGGTGATCGAGGCCGCCATCGACGAGGAGCTGGCCCGGTTCGCCGCCGAGGGCCCGACGCCCGAGGAGATGGAGCGCGCCCAGGCCCAGCTGGAGCGCGAGTGGCTGGACCGGCTCGGCACGGTCGCCGGCCGCGCCGACGAACTGTGCCGGTTCGCCGTCCTGTTCGGCGACCCCCAGCTCGCCCTGACCGCCGTCCAGCGCGTCCTGGAGGTGACCCCGGAGGAGGTCCAGGAGGTCGCCAAGGCCCGCCTGCGGCCCGACAACCGCGCCGTCCTCGTCTACGAGCCGAAGTCCCCGGAGGCCGTCGAGGACACCGGGATCCCCGAGGACCCGGAGCAGGAAGCGACCGTAGAGGCGGCCCGCGACGAGACCGAGAACGAGGAGACGGCCCAGTGACCGAACTCGCCACCATGGAGTTCCACCCCCAGCCGCAGCCCGGTGACGCCAGGCCCTGGGCGTTCCCGGCCCCCGAGCGCGCCGCGCTCGGCAACGGCCTGACCGTGCTGCGCTGCCACCGCCCCGGCCAGCAGGTCGTCGCCGTGGAGGTGCTGCTGGACGCGCCGCTGGAGGCCGAGCCGGCCGGCCTGGACGGTGTCGCCACGATCATGGCGCGGGCCTTCTCCGAGGGCACCGACAAGCACTCCGCCGAGGACTTCGCCGCGGAGCTGGAGCGTGCGGGCGCCACCCTGGACGCGCACGCCGACCACCCCGGAGTGCGGATCAGCCTGGAGGTCCCGGCCTCCCGCCTGGCCAAGGGCCTCGGACTGCTCGCCGACGCCCTGCGCGCGCCCGCGTTCGCCGAGAGCGAGGTCGAGCGCCTCGTCCGCAACCGCCTGGACGAGATCCCGCACGAGCTGGCCAACCCCTCCCGCCGGGCCGCCAAGGAGCTCTCCAGGGAGCTGTTCCCGGCGGCTTCCCGGATGTCCCGGCCGCGCCAGGGCACCGAGGAGACGGTCGCGAAGATCGACGCCGGGGCCGTACGCGCCTTCTACGACCGGCATGTGCGGCCCGCCACGGGCACCGTGGTGGTCGTCGGCGACCTGACCGGCATCGACCTGGACGCGCTGCTCGACGACACCCTCGGCACCTGGACCGGCACGCCGGGCGAGCCCCGGCCGGTGCCGCCGGTGACCGCCGACGACACCGGGCGCGTGGTCATCGTGGACCGGCCCGGCGCCGTGCAGACGCAGTTGCTCATCGGCCGGATCGGCCCCGACCGGCACGACCGGGTGTGGCCCGCGCAGGTGCTCGGCACGTACTGCCTGGGCGGCACCCTCACCTCCCGTCTGGACCGTGTCCTGCGCGAGGAGAAGGGCTACACCTACGGCGTGCGCTCCTTCGGCCAGGTCCTGCGCTCGGCGCCGGACGGCACGGGCGCCGCGATGCTCGCCATCAGCGGCTCCGTGGACACGCCGAACACCGGTCCCGCGCTGGACGACCTGTGGAAGGTGCTGCGCACCCTCGCGGCGGAGGGCCTGACCGACGCCGAGCGGGACGTCGCCGTACAGAACCTGGTCGGGGTGGCGCCGCTGAAGTACGAGACCGCGGCGGCCGTCGCCAGCACGCTGGCCGACCAGGTCGAGCAGCACCTGCCCGACGACTTCCAGGCGACGCTGTACCGGCAGTTGGCCGCCACGGGCACCGTGGAGGCCACCGCGGCCGTCGTGAACGCCTTCCCGGTGGACCGGCTGGTGACCGTCCTGGTCGGCGACGCCGCCCAGATCAAGGCACCGGTCGAGGCGCTCGGCATCGGTGAAGTGACGGTGGTGTCGGCCGAGTAGCGCCCCGCACGGCGTACGCGGCGGGCACTGCAAGCGCGCATGGGGGCCCTGACGGTGCACCGGCCGTCAGGGCCTCCACTGTTCCACTCGCTCCCTCAGGTGCCCGTTTTGGGGCGGAGGTTGCCTGTCTGCCCTGTGGGATGCGCTACAAAAAGCCGGATTCGTTTGAGGTGGGAAAGCGGGCCGCCGTAGCGTCACCTGGGCTGTTCGTCAGGCAGTGCGCCGCACCCGCGGCACCGGACAGTCATCGCCGAGTCCCCGTACGGCGCGAGCCAGGGGAGCCGGGGACCCACGTCCCTGGGGTGAATCGGGCGCCCGCGAGGGGGCCCGTAGGAGACCTTCCTGCTCCGAACCCGTCAGCTAACCCGGTAGGCGAGAGGGAAGGAAAGGACCAGCCACCACATGGCGTTCATGTGCGCCACCGGCAAGCACCGCAAGCCCGGCCGGGTCAAGCGGACCACCGCGCAGGCGGCCGGCGTCGCGGCCCTGACCACCACGGGCGTGCTCGGCTCCCTCGCCGCCTCCCCGGCGGTCGCCGCCGGGAACCCCGCGGACCAGACCGGCCTCACCCCGGTCCTCGCCGCGACCGAGGACGTCGCCGGCCTGATCGACGCCCAGGCCACCGCGCAGCAGCAGGCCGCCGAGCGGAAGGCGGCCGAGGAGGCCGCCGCGAAGGCCGCCGCCAAGCGGGCCGAGGAGGTGCGCCAGGCCAAGGCCCGTGCCGCCCGCGAGGCCGAGCGCAAGCGGCTGAACACCTTCGTCGCCCCCATCGCGCACTCCTACGTCTCCACGGCCTACCGGGCCAGCAGCTCCCTGTGGTCCTCCGGTTCGCACACCGGCATCGACTTCCACGCGGCCAGCGGCACGGCCGTCCACGCGGTGGGCTCCGGCACGGTCGTCTCCACGGGCTGGGGCGGCGCCTACGGCAACCAGATCGTGATCCGGATGGCCGACGGCATGTACACGCAGTACGGGCACCTGTCGTCCATCGGCGTCACCGTGGGCCAGCAGGTCGTCCCGGGCCAGCAGATCGGCCTGTCCGGCGCCACCGGCAACGTCACCGGGCCGCACCTGCACTTCGAGGCGCGCACGACTCCCGAGTACGGCTCCGACGTCGACCCCGTCGCCTACCTCCGCGGCCACGGCGTGCACATCTGACGCGTCCCGCGCGGTCCTTCCCAGCCCCGGCTCTCCGAGCCGGGGCTTTCGCCGTATTCCGTGCTGTCCGCCGGGCCCGCTGACCAAAAAATATCCATGAATTACGACCCGCCGTCGGAAATTCCGGCTCATTGTCATAGAGTCACGGAACACGCGTCCATCGTCGGCGTTTCACGGGGATTAAGGCGGAGGTCGGTCATGCGTATTCCGGCGCACTCGGTGTGCACCGCTGTCCGGGACGATATCGTCGCCGGTGTCTACGAGCGCGGCAGCCGCCTCACCGAGGAAGTCCTGGCCCGCCGCTACGGCGTCTCCCGCGTCCCCGTCCGCGAGGCGCTGCGCACCCTGGAGGCCGAGGGCTTCGTGGTGACGCGCCGGCACGCGGGCGCGTGCGTGGCCGAGCCGACCGAGCAGGAGGCCGCCGACGTGCTGGAGATGCGGACGCTGCTGGAGCCGCTGGGCGCCGCGCGGGCCGCCCAGCGGCGCACCGAGGCCCATCTGAAGGTGCTGCGCGGCCTGGTCCGGCTGGGCCAGGAGCGGGCCAGGAGGGGGCACAGCGAGGATCTGCGCGCGCTGGGCGGCTGGTTCCACGAGACCCTGGCGCAGGCGTCCGGCAGCCCGTCGCTGACCGCGGTGCTGACCCAGCTGCGGCACAAGATCGCGTGGATGTACACGGTGGAGCCCCCGGTGAGCCCGGCGGAGACCTGGGCGGAGCACGGCGCCATCGTGGACGCCGTGGCGCGCGGGGACGGCGAGCGCGCGCGGGCGCTGACGGCGCTGCACGCCGAGCGGGCCACGGGCGCGCACCGGCTGCGTTCCACTCGTGCCGGGGACCGGGTGAGGACTTCGCAACATGCCGTAAACGTATCGGGTCTGCGGCTTTAACACGGGCACCGTATACAAAGAAGAGCTATTCGGTGGCGGGTATTTTCCGCTGCCGTTTTCCCGGTGCCGGGAATTACTCGGCACCGGCCGTCCGGGCGCCGGGCGGAAATGCGGCCGGGAAAACGCGGAAGCCGCGCCATCCGGTGCGGACGGCACGGCTTCCGGTATTGCTCCGCCTCGGTGCGCGGACGGTCAGACCGTCTCGGGCAGCTCGTCCAGGCCCTCGGCGACCAGCTTGGCCAGACGGTCCAGGGCGGCGTCCGCGCCCTCGGCGTCGGAGGTGAGGACGATCTCCTCGCCACCCTGGGCGCCCAGACCCAGGACGGCCAGCATGGAGGCCGCGTTGACGGGGTTGCCCCCGGCCTTGGCGATCGTCACCGGGACGCCTGTGGCCGTGGCGGCTCGGACGAAGATGGAGGCGGGGCGGGCGTGAAGGCCCTCGGCCCAGCCGACGTTGACGCGGCGCTCAGCCATGTGTTGCTGCCCTTCGGTGTTCAGGTTGTCTAGACCAGTTTCCCATATCGTGAAGCATGCCCGGAGGGGACCCGTGTCCCGCCCCGGTGCGGCTCCGGACCGCGGCCTCGGTCCGGCGTTCCGCCCCCACGGACTGCCTCGCGCCATTGTCGTACACGAGCCGTACTCTGGGGCCCATGCAGACCTCGGCGGACCGGCAGGACCGGCACCACTACCCCGCCCACTGGGAGGCGGACGTGGTGCTGCGCGACGGTGGCACCGCGCGCATCAGGCCCATCACCGTCGATGACGCCGACCGCCTGGTCAGCTTCTACGAGCAGGTCTCGGACGAGTCGAAGTACTACCGCTTCTTCGCGCCGTACCCGCGGCTCTCCGCCAAGGACGTCCACCGCTTCACGCACCACGACTTCGTGGACCGGGTGGGGCTCGCGGCCACCATCGGCGGCGAGTTCATCGCCACCGTACGCTACGACCGCATCGGCGCCGCCGGCCTGCCCGCCCCGGCGCCCGCCGACGAGGCCGAGGTCGCCTTCCTGGTGCAGGACGCCCACCAGGGCCGCGGGGTCGCCTCCGCCCTCCTGGAGCACATCGCGGCCGTCGCGCGCGAGCGCGGCATCCGCCGCTTCGCCGCCGAGGTGCTGCCCGCCAACACCAAGATGATCAAGGTGTTCACGGACGCCGGCTACACACAGCAGCGCAGCTTCGAGGACGGCGTCGTCCGCCTGGAGTTCGACCTCGAACCCACCGACCGCTCCGTGGCCGTGCAGCACGCCCGGGAACAGCGCGCCGAGGCCCGCTCGGTGCGCCGGCTGCTCGCGCCCGGCTCGGTCGCGGTCGTCGGCGTCGGCCGCGCCCCGGGCGGCGTGGGCCGCAGCCTGCTCGGCAACCTCCGCGCGGCCGGCTACCCGGGCCCGCTGCACGCCGTGAACAAGGCGTTCCCCGCGGACCTCAAGGAGATCGACGGCGTGCCCGCGTACCGCTCGGTGCGCGACATCGACGGGCATGTGGACCTCGCCGTCGTCGCCGTACCGGCCGAGCACGTGCCCGCCGCGGTCGCCGAGTGCGGCGAGAGCGGCGTCCAGGGACTGGTCGTGCTCTCCGCCGGGTACGCCGAGAGCGGACCCGAGGGCCGCGAACGGCAGCGGGCCCTGGTCCGGGCCGCGCGCGCGTACGGCATGCGCATCATCGGCCCGAACGCCTTCGGGATCATCAACACCGCCCCCGGCGTCCGGCTGAACGCCTCGCTCGCCCCCGAGCCGCCCCGGCCCGGCCGCATCGGGCTCTTCGCCCAGTCCGGCGCCATCGGCATCGCCCTGCTGTCCCGGCTGCACCGGCGCGGCGGCGGCGTGACCGGGGTCACGGGCGTCTCCACGTTCGTGTCCGCCGGCAACCGCGCCGACGTCTCCGGCAACGACGTCCTCCAGTACTGGTACGACGACCCGGACACCGACGTCGTCCTCATGTACCTGGAATCCATCGGCAACCCCCGCAAGTTCACCCGGCTCGCCCGGCGCACGGCCGCCGCCAAACCGCTCGTCGTCGTCCAGGGCACCGGCACCGCCCCGCCGGGCCACGCAGTGCGCGCCACCCGGCTGCCGCACGCGACGGTGTCCGCGCTGCTGCGGCAGGCCGGCGTCATCCGGGTCGACACCATCACCGAGCTGGTCGACGCGGGCCTGCTGCTCGCCAGGCAGCCGCTGCCGGCGGGGCCGCGCGTGGCCATCCTCGGCAACTCGGAGTCGCTGGGCGTGCTGACGTACGACCGGTGTCTGGCCGAAGGACTGCGGCCGGGGCGGCCGGTGGACCTGACCACCGGAGCGACACCGGAGGACTTCCACCGGGCGCTCGCCGCGGCGCTGGCCGACGACACGTGCGACTCCGTCGTGGTGACGGCGATACCCGCGATCGGCGAAGGGTCGCCGGGGGACGCGGAGCTGGCGGAGGCGCTGCGGTCGGCCGCGGCCGCGGTCCCGGGCAAGCCGGTGCTGGTGGTGCATGTGGAACTGGGCGGGCTGGCGGAAGCGCTGTCGGCCGCGACGAGCACGGCACCGGGGGCCGCCGACAAGGCGCCCGCCACCGGGAGCGGCACCCCGCCGTTCCGCCCCGCCGCCCGGCCGTCCACCGCGCTGCCCGATCGGCCCGCCGCACGGCCGACCACCGCGCTACCCGACCGGCCGGCCACCGGAGCGGGCACCGGAGCGGTACGGCCGCCCCACGGCTCCCCGCCCGAGGGCACCCACCTCATCCCGGCCTACCCCGCCGCCGAACGCGCCGTCCGGGCGCTCTCCGAAGCCGTGAAGTACGCGCAGTGGCGGCGGGAGGCGGCCGATCCCGGCCGGGTGCCGGAGTTCGACGACATCGACGAGAAGGGCGCCGCCCGGCTGATCGGCGAGCTGCTCGCGCGCGGACAGGGGCTCACCCTCTCGGCCGCGCAGACCGGCCGGCTGCTCGGCGCCTACGGCATCCCGGTGCGCCGCGCCCTGCCCGCGCCCACCCCGGACACCGCCGCCGAAGCCGCCCGCGCGCTCGGCTACCCGGTGGCCCTCAAGGCCACCGCCCCGCACCTCAGACACCGCGCCGACCTGGGCGGCGTCCGCCTGGACCTCGCCGACGAGGAGCAGCTGCTGCGGGCGTACGCCGAGCTGACCGAGCTGTTCGGGCAGCCCGAGGAGGTACGGCCGGTGGTGCAGGCGATGGCGCCCCGGGGCGTCGACACCGTCGTGCGCGCGGTGATCGATCCGGCCGCCGGTGCCGTGCTGTCCTTCGGCCTGGCCGGTGCGGCCTCCCAGCTCCTCGGCGACATGGCCCACCGGCTGATCCCGGTCACCGACCGGGAGGCGACCTCGCTGGTGCGCTCGATCCGCACGGCCCCGCTGCTGTTCGGCTGGCGCGGCTCCACGCCCGTCGACACCCCGGCCCTGGAGGAGCTGCTGCTGCGGGTGTCCCGGCTGGTCGACGACCACCCGGAGGTGGTCGCGGTCACCCTGGAGCCGGTCGTCGTCGCGCCGCACGGCGTGAGCGTCCTCGGCGCCTCGGTACGGCTCGCACCCCCGCCCGCCCGCGACGACCTCGGTCCACGCACGATGCCGGTCTACTGAACGGGGGAGCGGGACACGCGGCCATCACCGCCCGCCGCCTACGTCCCTCCGCCCAGGGAAACCCCGCGCCCGATGCGGCCACCGGCCGTGCCGCCCTGGCGGCCGGACACCGACCGCCAGGGCGGCACGGACCGTCGTAACGGAAGCCGGACCCCGGCCGTCCGGGCGGCACCGGCCACCGTGCCCGGAGGCGGGCACCGGCCGCCCAGGCGGACGGCGGCCACCGTGCCCGAATCCGGGTCCCGGCCGTCGTGATCCGAGTGGCGCCGATCACGGCGTGCCCGTCGATCGGGCGCCGGCCATCATGACGGCGGCCGGGCCCCGGCCAGCCGGGCGGCACCGGCCACCGTGCCCGAAGCCGAACACCGGCCGGGAGGTGGACGGCAGGCGACCGTGCCCGAATCCGGGCCCCGGCCGCCGATGCGGATGGCGGCCACCGGGCCTGGAGCCGGGCACCGGTCGTCGTGATCCGAGGGCGTCGAACACGGCGGGCCCGTCGCTGGGGCCCGGCCGCCATGACCGCGGCCGGGCCCCAGCCGTCCGAGCGGTACTGGCCACCGTGCCCGGCGCCGGGCGCCCGGCCGTCGTGATCCGACGGCGTGCCTGTCGATCGGGTCCCGGCCGGCCGGCCGGACGGTACCGGCCACCGTGTCCGGAGCCGGATACCGGCCGACCGAAGCTGGCCCCCAACCGTCGAGGCGACGGCGGCACGGCGGCTCGTGCCGGGTCAGCCGCCACCGGTCGGCCGCTGGCGGCCGGCCGGACAGTACCGGCCACCGTGCCCGGAGCCGGATACCGGCCGACCGAAGCTGGCCCCCCGGCCGTCGAGGCGACGGCGGCACGGGCGGCCCGTGCCGGGCCGGCCGCTGCCGGCCGGCCCGTGGCGCGTCCCGGCCCCCTGCGCGGCCCCCCGCGCCAAGGCGTACCCGCCGCCCCCGTCCGCGCGACTGGCCCGGAGCGCCCTTGCCCACGGATTAGGATGGACGTCATGGCCAAGACCAGTACGACGACCCAGGGGCTGCGCGCGGCGATCGAGCGCAGCGGCTACTACCCGGCCCTCGTGGCCGAGGCGGTGGAGGCCGCTGTGGGCGGCGAGCCCATCCGGTCGTACCTGGTCCACCAGGAGACGACGTTCGACCAGAACGAGGTCCGCCGGCACGTCACCGTGCTCGTCCTCACCGGCAACCGCTTCATCGTCAGCCACACCGACGAGCAGGCCGCCGACACCACGTCGCCGACGCCGTACGCCACCACCTCCACCGAGTCCGTGAAGCTGGACCGGGTCTCGTCGGTCGTGGTGAGCCGGGTGGTCGCGAACCCGGAGCAGTACACGCCGGGCACCCTGCCCCGCGAGGTCGTGCTGACCATCGGCTGGGGCGCGGTCAACCGCATCGACCTGGAGCCCGCCGCCTGCGGCGATCCCAACTGCGACGCCGACCACGGCTACACGGGCAGCTCCACGGCGGACGACCTGAGCCTGCGCGTCAGCGAGGCCGGGGACGGCCCGGAGACGGTGCGCCAGGCGCTCGCCTTCGCGCAGGCCATCTCCGAGGCGACCGCGGACCTCACCCGCTGATGTCCCAGCTCTCCGCCTGGGACCACCCGGAACCCCTCTCCCCGGCCACCGCGCCGCTGCCCGAGTACGGCACCGGCTCCCTGGCCGACCTGCTGCCCACGCTGGCCGCGGGCATGGGCGTACCCGGGCTGACCGCCACGATCGGGGAACTGACCCCGGCCGACCGGGTCTGCGTCTTCCTGGTCGACGGACTCGGCTGGGAGCAGCTCAGGGCCCACCCGGACGAGGCGCCCTTCCTGACCTCCCTGCTCGGCAGCTCCCGCGGCGGCACCGGCCGCCCGCTCACCGCCGGCTACCCGGCGACCACCGCCGCCTCCCTCGCCTCCGTCGGCACCGGCCTGCCGCCCGGCGCCCACGGCCTGCCCGGGTACGCCGTACGCAACCCGGCCACCGGCGAGCTGATGAACCAGCTCCGCTGGCAGCCGTACACCGAACCGCGCGCCTGGCAGCCGTACCCCACCGTCTTCCAGCTGGCCCACGCGGCCGGGGTGCACGCCGCCCAGGTCTCCTCGCCCACCTTCGAGCACACCCCGCTCACCAAGATCGCGCTCAGCGGCGGCCGCTTCCACGGGCGGCTCAGCGGCGAGGACCGCATGGACCTCGCGGCCGCCCAACTGGCCGCCGGCGACCGCGCGCTGGTGTACACGTACTACGCCGAGCTGGACGGCTCCGGACACCGCTACGGCGTCGCCTCCGACACCTGGCGCGGCCAGCTCATGCACGTCGACCGGCTCGCCCAGCGGCTGGCCGAACAACTGCCCCCGCGCAGCGCCCTCTACGTCACCGCCGATCACGGCATGGTGGACATCCCGTTCGACGAGCAGCACCGGATCGACTTCGACGAGGACTGGGAGCTGCGCGCCGGCGTGGCCCTGCTGGGCGGCGAGGGCCGGGCCCGGCACGTGTACGCGGTCCCGGGCGCCGCGAACGACGTACTGACCGTGTGGCGCGAGGTGCTCGGCGAGCAGTTCTGGGTGGCCTCCCGGGACGAGGCGATCGCGGCCGGCTGGTTCGGGCCGCCCGGCGCATGCGACGAGCGCGTCTACCCGCGGATCGGGGACGTGGTCGCCGCCGCCCACGACGACGTGCTGGTCATCGCCTCCGAGCGGGAGCCCAAGGAGTCGGCGCTGACCGGCAACCACGGCTCGATGACCCCGGCGGAGCAGCTCGTCCCGCTGCTCGAAGTACGCTCCTGACCCGTCCTCCTGCCCTCCCTTGCCGAAAGGTGCTCAACCCCTCATGCCCGAGCTGGTGTTCTTCTCCGGAACGATGGACTGCGGGAAGTCGACGCTGGCTCTGCAGATCGAGCACAACCGTTCCGCGCGCGGCCTGGCCGGCATGATCTTCACCCGGGACGACCGTGCGGGCGAGGGCAAGCTGTCCTCCCGGCTGGGCCTGGTCACCAACGCGGTGGAGGTGGCGGACGGCCAGGATCTGTACGCGTACCTCGTGGACCATCTCTCGCAGGGCGGCCGGGCCGACTATGTGATCGCCGACGAGGCGCAGTTCCTCGCGCCCGAACAGATCGATCAGCTCGCGCGCGTGGTGGACGATCTCGGTCTGGACGTGTTCGCGTTCGGCATCACCACCGACTTCCGCTCCAAGCTGTTCCCGGGCTCGCAGCGGCTGGTGGAGCTGGCCGACCGGATCGAGGTGCTCCAGGTGGAGGCGCTGTGCTGGTGCGGCGCCCGCGCCACGCACAACGCCCGCACGGTAGGCGGCGCGATGGTGGTCGAGGGCGCCCAGGTGGTCGTCGGGGACGTCAACCAGTCCGCGGGCGAGGTCGGCTACGAGGTGCTGTGCCGCCGCCACCACCGGCGCCGGATGACCGCCGCGTCGGCCCGCGCGGCGGCCCTGTCCCCGGACGTGCTGCCCGTCTCGTCCTCCTGACCCCGCCGGACCGGCCCGCGGGGCGCAGCCGCCCTCGCGGAGGCTCAGCGCGGGTCCTGGACCACCGAGAACTCGGCACCCTCCGGGTCCGCCACCGTCGCCACCCGCCCGTGCGGGCCGTCCTGGGCCGGCGCGAGGATCCGGCCGCCCAGCGCCACCACCTGCCGCAGCGTGTCGCCCAGATCGGCGACCTCGAAGTACGTCTGCCAGTGCGGCCCCCGCTCCCGGGGCAGATCCTGGCCCATGCCGTGCAGCCCGGCCACCGGACGGCCGTCCAGAAGCAGCGTCGTCCGGCCGGAACCGGTCGCCGGCTCCTCCTCGAAGGGGAACAGGCTCTTGTAGAACTTCGTGACGCTCTCCGTCTCGTAGGTCCGCAGTTCGTACCAGACGGGCGTGCCGGGCGTGCCGCCGAGCGCCGTGCCGGGGTGCCTGACGCCCTGCCAGATCCCGAACACCGCACCGGCGGGGTCGGAGGCGATCGCCATCCGGCCGGCCTCGGCGGCGTCCAGCGGGCCGACGGCCACCGTGCCGCCGCACAGCCGGATCGCGTCGGCGGTCCGGTCCACGTCGTCCGTGGCGAGGTACGGCGTCCAGGCGACCGGCAGCCGGCGGTCCGACGGCAGCCGGCCCATGCCCGCCACCTCGCGCCCGTCCAGCAGCGCCCGCACGTACGGCCCGAGCTGCTGCGGGCCCGGCCGGAACCGCCAGCCGAACAGCTCGCCGTAGAACTCCTCCGTGGCATCCAGCCCGTGCGCCATCAGGCTCACCCAGCAGGGTGCGCCGGGCACCCGCCGCGCGTGCGGACCGGCTGAATCCCGTGCTTCGGTCATCGATCACTCTCTCCCCGGCCCCTCGCGGTGGCCGTGTCGCTTCCGCTGCCCGGAAGGGGTGTCCAGAGCGCCGGCGCGCGCGCCCGTACCGGTGTGCGCGCACCCCCCCCGCGGAGCCGCGCGGCGTTACCGCGCCGCCCGGCCGTACCCGGAGAGGATGCCCGATCCGCCGTCTTTCACCGCTTCCTGACGATGGCCGACGGATGTCCGCCGGTTGTACGGCACGTGCTCGATCCGGTACGCGTAGTGATCGAGCGTGTCCGGCCGAGCAGAGTAGCCGTCCCTGGACGCCGCGGCCACCCCTGGCGTATGGATGGACGCCATGACAGCCATCATCACCGCATCCGAACTCGCACCCGAGCTGACCGGCGGCCACCCGCCCGTGCTGCTGGACGTGCGCTGGCAGCTCAGCCTGGCCAAGGCGGCGGGCGCGCCGGCCTTCGACGGCCGGGCGGAGTACGCGGCCGGGCACCTGCCCGGCGCCGTCTTCGTCGACCTGGACCGGGAACTGGCCGCCGCGCCGGGCGCACGGGGCCGCCATCCGCTGCCGGACCTCGCCGAGTTCGGCGCCGCGATGCGCCGCGCCGGCGTGTCGGCCACCCGCCCGGTCGTCGTGTACGACGGCGGACAGGGCTGGGCGGCCGCGCGCGCCTGGTGGCTGCTGCGCTGGACGGGTCACCCGGACGTGCGGGTGCTCGACGGCGGGTTGCCGTCCTGGACCGGCGAACTGTCCACCGAGGTACCCGTCCCGGCGGAAGGCGACTTCGTGCCGGCGCCGCGGGAGGCGGGGCTGCTGGACGCGGACGGGGCGGCGGCGCTGGCCCGCACGGGCGTACTGCTGGACGCCCGCGCGGGGGAGCGGTACCGCGGTGAGGCGGAGCCGGTCGACCGGGTCGGCGGGCACATCCCGGGCGCGGTGTCGGCGCCGACGACGGAGAACGTGGGTCCCGACGGCCGCTTCCTGCCCGCGGCGGAGCTGAAGGACCGCTTCAAGGCACTCGGGGTGTCCGGGGACACGGAGGTCGGCGTGTACTGCGGCTCGGGCGTCTCCGCCGCCCACGAGGTGCTCGCGCTGGCCGTGGCGGGCATCCCGGCGGCCCTGTACGTCGGTTCCTGGTCGGAGTGGTCCGCGGACCCGTCCCGGCCGGTGGCGACGGGCGCGGACCCGCGGTAACGCACCGGACCGGAAGGACGGGCGCGGGTGACGGGACAGCCGGAGGAGGGCACGCGCGCGTGCCCTCCTCCGGCTGCCGCGAGGGCCTACTCCTGCTTCTTGCGACGGGTACCGAACACGATCTCGTCCCAGCTCGGGACGGCGGCGCGGCGGCCGGGACGGACGCCGTCGGCCTCGGCCTGCCGGTCGGTCGCGCCGACCAGCCGGTCGCGGTGGCTGCCCACGGAGCGCGGCATGAGGACGTCCGCGTAGGCGGAGCCGGCCGAGGCGGCGGGCGCCGGCGGCTCCTCGGCGGCGGGCTCGTCGTCGGTCTCCTCCGCCGGTTCCGACGAGCGCTCCGGGACCACCAGGTCGCCCCGGAAGCTGGGCACGGCCTCCAGCAGGCTGGTCAGCGAGTCGCGCTCGCCCGCGCCCTCCTCGGCCGGTTCGGCGGACGCCGCGGGCAGGCCGGGCCGGTCCCGGTCCAGCCGTTCGAGCGCGCGGTCCATCGAACGCTCGCGCGGCAGCCGGGCGATGCGCGGGACGAACGGGAAGCTGGGCTCGGGCACCGCGAGGTCGTCGGACTCCCCGATCAGCGAGCGCGCCTCGTCGTCGACGGCCTGGACGAGCCGCCGGGGCGGGTCGTACGTCCAGCTCGCCGAGTGCGGTTCGCCCGCGACCCGGTAGACCAGCAGCACCTCCCAGGTGCCGTCGTCGCGGCGCCAGGAGTCCCACTGCACGGTGTCCTTCTCGGCGCCGCGCAGCAGCAGCCGCTCCTGCACGGCCTCGCCGAGCGGCGGCCCGGAGTTCTCGCCGGGGCGGCGGACCGGGGTCTTGCGGGCGCGCTCGGCCATGAAGGCGCGCTCGGCCAGCACGGGCCCCTCGAAGCGCCGCACCCGGTCGACGGGGATGCCGGCGAGCTGGGCGACCTCTTCCGCGGTGGCACCGGCACGTATCCGCGCCTGGATGTCACGCGGGCGCAGATGGCTCTCGACCTCGATCTCGATCTGGCCGAGGCGAGGCCGGTCGCCGCGCACGGCGGCGCGCAGCCGCTCGTCGATCGGAAGTGTGTACTCCGTGGAGTCGGCAGCCTTCAGCACCAGCCGTGTGCCGTCATTCGAGACGGCCACGACACGCAGTTCGGGCATGGGGACCTCCCGGGTGGTGCCTGCCGACGTCACGTGCGTCGCTGCTTCCGCTAGTCGAGTGTGGCCTGCCCGGGTGCAGCCTGCCACAACCTTGCCGAGTTGCCCGGCGTGTCGGGCGCGAGCCCGGAACCGCCGTTATGGCACGGTTACCTGTTGGCAACGCTGAGTGACCGACTTGGTCACCCTGTGCAACTAGCCCCCTCCCGGCGGTCCGGCAAGGTCGCGGGCACCCTGACGGGAGGCCGGACCCAGGGCTGGCAACAGTACTCCATTCGGGCCACGTGCGTGGATGGGCGCGCTGCTCAACTTGCGGCAAGGCGTGTGACTTGACCGTCCGCAACCGCTTTTGCCGATCATGAACGTGGCGAAGTTCACGCAATCGCCAGAAACGGAACTAATGGTTTCGTCCGTACGTCCCCTTCTCGTGCAGTCAGCCGGTCAATGTCGATCAAGTACGGGAAAGGCGGGCAAGTTCCGGGTATGCGTGAAACACCCGATACGGTGCGCAAGCGGATCGATCTGAGCGTCCCCCAGGTCGCGGCCAGCGCCCTGGCGGCGGTCGTGGCGGCCAAACTGGCTTCGTACTTCGGGGTGTACGGCACGATCCTGGGCGCCGGTGTCGTCAGTGCCGTCGCCACCTGCGGCGGCACGGTCTTCCAGCACTTCTTCAAGCGCACCGGGGAGCAGTTGCGGGAGAGGACCGCGGCGACGGTCCGGCCGCGGGACCAGGCACCCCCGCCGCCCTCGGGCGAGTTCACCGCGGGCACGGTCTACCGCGCGCGGGCGCGCGGCCTGCGCCGCCCGCTGATCGCCGCCGCCCTGGTCTTCGGGGTCACCATGACGGGCATCACGGTGTACGAGCTGGCGTCCGGCAACAGCTTCAGCGGCGGTACGGGCACGACGGTCGGCCACGCCGTCACCGGCCGGGACTCCTCCGGACCGAAGACCGGCGAGACCCCCGCTCCCGCCGGCACCCCGTCGCCGGAGCACACCCCGGCCCCCGGCGGCACGGCTTCCGGTGACTCCCCGACGCCCGGCGGCTCCCCGTCCGGACAGCCGGACGAGCAGCCGGACGGGGAACCGTCGTCCGGGACCCCGAGCGGCAGTCCGGCCACCCCGGTCACCCCCGTCCCCACGCCCAGTGCGCCCGGTACGTCCGTCCCGGCGCCTACGCTCCCAGAACCCTCCGCAAGTAGTCGTTCTGGAACAGGCGTTCCGGGTCCAGACGGTCCCGCAGCGCGGTGAACTCGCCGAAACGCGGGTACACCCGGGAGAAGTACTCCGCGTCGCGCGTGTGCACCTTGCCCCAGTGCGGCCGTCCCCCGTGCGCGGTGAAGACGCGCTCGGCGGCGGTGAAGTACGCCTGGTACGGCGTGCCGCGGAACATGTGCACGGCGATGTAGGCGCTGTCCCGGCCCGAGGCGGTGGACAGGGTGATGTCGTCGGCCGGGGCGGTGCGCACCTCGACCGGGAAGCTGATCCGCAGCCCTGAGCGCTCGATCACGGTCCGCAGCTCGCGCAGGGTCTCCACCAGCGCCGCGCGCGGGACGGCGTACTCCATCTCCACGAAGCGCACCCGGCGCGGCGAGGTGAACACCTTGTAGGGGATGTCGGTGTACGTCCGCGCGGACAGGGCCGTGCTGGAGGCCCGCGCGATGGCGGGGATCGCGGCCGGGACGGCGCGGCCGGCCCACTGGACCGCCTGGAACACCCCGTTGGAGAGGAACTCGTCCTCGAACCAGCCGGCCAGCCGGCCCACCGGCCGCTCGGGGCCGGCGCTGCGGTTGTTGCGCTTGGTGGTGGTGTTGCCGGTGTGCGGGAACCAGTAGAACTCGAAGTGCTCGTTCTCGGCCCACAGCCGGTCGAACTCGGCGAGGACCCGGTCGAGGGGCATCGGCTCCTCGCGCGCGGTGAGCAGGAAGAGGGGTTCCACGGCGAAGGTGAGCGCGGTGACGACGCCGAGCGCGCCGAGCCCGATCCGGGCCGCGGCGAAGACGTCGGGGTTCTCCCGCGCGGAGCAGGTGAGGACCGAACCGTCGGCTGTGACGAGTTCCAGGCCCTTGACCTGCGCGGCGATCGAGGCGGAGGTGCGGCCCGTGCCGTGCGTGCCGGTGCTGGTGGCCCCGGAGACGGTCTGCTCCATGATGTCGCCCATGTTGGTGAGCGACAGACCCTCGCGGGCGAGCGCGGCATTGAGTCTCTTGAGCGGGGTGCCCGCCTCCACCGTGACCGTCATGGATTCCCGGTCGATGCCGCGTATCCCGGTCAACAGTTGAGGGCGTATCAACACGCCGTCGGTGGCGGCTATCGAGGTGAAGGAGTGCCCGGTCCCGACCGCCTTCACCCTCAGGCCGTCCTCCCGTGCCCGGCGCACCGCCGCGGCCAGTTCCTCGACGGAGGCCGGCGCGACCTGCCGGGCGGGCCGGGCGGAGACGTTGCCGCCCCAGTTACGCCAGGTGCCGCTCTTCCCGTTCGCCGTGCTGCTCAACGGTGCCTCCCCGCCCCGCGGCCGGCCTGCGCAGCCGGCGGTACCCGAGGAAACCGACCACGACCGCGACGGCCCCGGACACCACCGGAACCCCGTACCCGGCCCGTGCCCCGGCCGCGTCGATCACCCAGCCGGCCGCGGAGGAGCCGAGCGCGACGCCGACCGCGAGGCCGGTGCTCACCCAGGTCATGCCCTCGGTGAGCCGTGCGCGAGGTACGTGCTCTTCGACGAGGGACATCGTGGTGATCATCGTCGGCGCGATGGACAGTCCCGCAACGAACAGCGCCACGGCCAGAAGCGGCAGGTTTCCGACCAGTAGGAGGGGGATCATACTCACGCCCATCGCCGCCACGCCCAGCAACCAGCGGCGCTCCGGGGAACCGCCGACGCGCAGCAGCCCGAAGACCACGCCGGCCACGCAGGAGCCGGCCGCGTACAGCGCCAGGACCAGGCTCGCGGCGCCCTGGTGGCCGCGCTCGTCGGCGAAGGCGACGGTGACCACGTCGACGGCGCCGAAGATCGCGCCGGTCGCCACGAAGGTGGCCACCAGCACCCGGAGCCCCACCGAGCGCAGGGCGCTGCCGCCGTCGTGCCGCTCGCCCGGGTCCACCACCGGCTCGGTGGCGCGCTGGGCGGTCAGCCAGAGGACGCCGGCCGCCAGGAAGCAGGCGGCCAGCAGCGGGCCCGCCTCCGGGAACCAGGCCGTGGACAGGCCGATGGAGATGATCGGCCCGAAGATGAAGCAGACCTCGTCCACCACCGACTCGAACGAGTAGGCGGTGTGCAGCTTCGGCGTGCCCCGGTACAGCACCGCCCAGCGGGCCCGGATCATCGCGCCCAGGCTCGGCACCGAGCCGGTCCCGGCGGCGCAGACGAACAGCACCCAGTCCGGCCACCGGAACCGGGCCGCGAGCAGCAGCCCGGTCGCCGCGGTCAGCGCCACCAGGGTCGCGGGGCGCAGCACCCGGCGCTGCCCGTGCCGGTCCACCAGCCGGGAGATCCGCGGCCCGATCGCGGCGGCGGACAGCGCGAGGGTGGCCGACAGGGCGCCCGCGAGGCCGTACCGCCCGGTGATCCGGGAGACCATCGTGACCACGCCGACGCCCATCATCGACAGCGGCATCCGGCCGAGGAAACCCGCGGCGGAGAAGGCCTTGGTGCCGGGCGCGGCGAACAGGGCTCTGTAGGGGCTGGGCACGGGATCTCCGGTAAGCGGCTCGGTAAGGCGCGAGTACAGCGGATACAGCTTACAAGTTAGGCAACCCTAATAGCTCCCGGGCGGCCCCGCCGTTTTCCCGCTGTCCGAGCCGGGTGGCAGGATCGAGACATGCCAGACGCGCTCGATGCCACCCCGTACGACGCCCTGCTCCTGCTCTCCTTCGGCGGCCCCGAAGGCCCGGACGACGTGGTCCCGTTCCTGGAGAACGTCACCCGCGGGCGCGGCATCCCCAAGGAACGCCTCAAGGAAGTCGGACAGCACTACTTCCTCTTCGGCGGGGTCAGCCCCATCAACGACCAGAACCGCGCCCTGCTGGAGGCCCTGCGCGAGGACTTCGCCGCCCACGGCCTGGACCTGCCGGTCTACTGGGGCAACCGGAACTGGGCGCCGTACCTGACGGACACCCTGCGGAAGATGGCCGCCGACGGCCACCGCCGCATCCTGGTCCTCGCCACCAGCGCCTACGCCTCCTACTCGGGCTGCCGGCAGTACCGGGAGAACCTGGCCGACGCGCTGGCCGCCCTGGAGGCCGAGGGCCTGGAGCCGCCGAGGACCGACAAGCTGCGGCACTACTTCAACCACCCCGGCTTCGTCGAGCCCATGATCGACGGTGTGCTCCGCTCCCTGGCGGACCTCCCCGAGGACGTCCGCGCGGGCGCCCACATCGCCTTCACCACCCACTCCATCCCGACCTCCGCCGCCGACACCTCCGGCCCCGCGGAGGCCCACGGCGACGGCGGCGCCTACGTCGCGCAGCACCTGGACGTGGCCCGGCTGATCGCCGACGCCGTCCGCGAGCGCACCGGCGTCGACCACCCCTGGCAGCTCGTCTACCAGTCCCGCTCCGGCGCCCCGCACATCCCGTGGCTGGAGCCCGACATCTGCGACCACCTCGAGGAGCGGCACGCGGCCGGCGTCCCGGCCGTGGTGATGGCCCCGATCGGCTTCGTCTCCGACCACATGGAGGTCCTGTACGACCTCGACACCGAGGCCAGGGCCAAGGCCGAGGAACTGGGCCTGCCGGTGCGCCGCTCGGCCACCGTGGGCGCCGACCCGCGGTTCGCCGCGGCCGTCCGCGAACTGATCCTGGAGCGGGCCGCCGCCGAGCGCGGCCAGCGGGTCACCCCGTGCGCCCTGGGCGCGCTCGGCCCGAGCCACGACGTGTGCCCGGTCGGCTGCTGCCCGGCCCGCACGCCCCGCCCCGCCGCCGCGGGCGCCGACAGCCCCTACGCGTGAGGAGACCCGTGACCGACGCCCTGCACCGGGACCTGCTGGCACTCGCCCGGGAGGCCGCCTCCCGCGCCGGCGAGCTGCTGCGCGACGGCCGCCCCGCCGACCTGGCCGTGGCCCGGACCAAGTCCAGCCCCATCGACGTCGTCACCGAGATGGACATCGCGGCCGAGAAACTGATCACCGGCCTGATCTCCGGCCGCCGCCCCGACGACGGCTTCCTCGGCGAGGAGGGGGCCTCGGCCGAGGGCACGAGCGGCGTCCGCTGGGTGATCGACCCGCTGGACGGCACCGTGAACTACCTGTACGGGCTGCCGACCTGGGCGGTGTCCATCGCGGCCGAACAGGACGGCGAGACCGTCGTCGGGGTCGTCGCGGCACCGATGCGCGGCGAGACGTACCACGCCGTGCGGGGCGGCGGCGCGTGGGCCACCGGCGCCTGGGAGGGCGAGCGGGCGCTCGCCTGCCGGCCCGCGCCCCCGCTGGACCAGGCGCTGGTCTCCACCGGTTTCAACTACGTCACCGAGGTCCGCGGCCATCAGGCCGGGGTGGCCGCCCGGCTGATCCCGCTGCTGCGGGACATCCGGCGCGGCGGCTCGGCCGCCGTCGACCTGTGCGACGTGGCCTGCGGCCGGCTCGACGGGTACTACGAGCGGGGCCTGCACGCGTGGGACTACGCGGCCGGCGACCTCATCGCCCGGGAGGCGGGCGCGCTGACCGGTGGACGGCCCGGTGAGCGGCCGTCGCGGGAGCTGGCGGTCGCGGGCACGCCGGGCGTCTTCGAGCCGCTCCAGCGGCTGCTGGAGGACTTCGGCGCCTGGCACGACTGACCCCGGTCGCGCCGGGGCACCCCCGGCCGCGCGCGAAGGGGCCCCGGCGCTGGATTCGCCGGGGCCCCTCCGCGTGCGCTGTCGATCAGACGTGTGACACGCCGACCTCCACACCGTGTTCGGCGGCGAGGCGGCGCAGGTCGTCCAGCTCCGCCTGCTCCACCTCGACGAGGAAGTCGTCGCCGTCGTCACGCGCCCGCGACAGATCGGACTCGGTCGTCTGTATGCGCTGCAGAAGTCCTGCGGTGAAAGCGTCCATGCTGCGCCCCCTCGTCCTGGGTCGTGGGTCGGGTGGCACGGGGGTGTGCCGTATGGAAGGGGCGATCACTTCTGTCGCGGGTGCCCAGCGCTGCCCGGCCGGGCGGCGACGGTGCCGGACACCCACGCCCGTTCTGCGAAGCCGATGCCGGGGTACCGCATGGTGCCGCGGCACATGCAGAGCGTGATCGCGGGGTGTACAGCCGTCCTCCCCCCGCTCCCCTTCGCGGAAACCTCAACTGGAGGAGAAATTCGCGTATTCCCCACCGCGGACCTTGATCCCTCCGGCCCCGACCCCGCCTTACAGCCGACTTATGGCCGAAAAGGGCAGGATGGGGGCCACACCCCAACGCAGCCCCCTGCCCGCACGCGCCCACGGCGCGCTACGCGGGTGGACACAGGAAGGACAAGCGACGTGCGCGTACTCGTCGTCGAGGACGAGCAGCTGCTCGCCGATGCGGTGGCCACCGGACTGCGCCGGGAGGCCATGGCCGTCGACGTCGTGTACGACGGTGCGGCCGCCCTGGAGCGCATCGGCGTCAACGACTACGACGTGGTCGTCCTCGACCGCGACCTCCCGCTCGTGCACGGCGACGACGTCTGCCGCAGGATCGTCGAGCTGGGCATGCCCACGCGCGTGCTGATGCTCACCGCCTCCGGCGACGTCAGCGACCGGGTCGAGGGCCTGGAGATCGGCGCCGACGACTATCTGCCCAAGCCGTTCGCCTTCAGCGAGCTGATCGCCCGCGTCCGCGCCCTCGGCCGGCGCACCAGCGTGCCGCTGCCGCCGGTCCTGGAGCGCGCCGGCATCAAGCTGGACCCCAACCGCCGCGAGGTCTTCCGCGACGGCAAGGAGGTCCAGCTCGCGCCCAAGGAGTTCGCGGTGCTGGAGGTGCTGATGCGCAGCGAGGGCGCCGTGGTCTCGGCGGAGCAGCTGCTGGAGAAGGCCTGGGACGAGAACACCGACCCGTTCACCAACGTGGTGCGCGTGACGGTGATGACGCTGCGCCGCAAGCTGGGCGAACCGCCCGTCATCGTCACCGTCCCCGGCTCCGGCTACCGGATCTGATCGCCGTGGCCGCGACGCCCGCGCCGCCCCAGGCGCCGCCGAAGCCCACCTGGGACCCCAGGAGGCCGCAGCCGCCCTTCCCGTGGCTGCGTCCGACCATCCGCATACGGCTGACGCTGCTGTACGGCGGCATGTTCCTGATCGCCGGCATCCTGCTGCTGTCGATCATCTACCTGCTCGCCGCGCAGGCGATCAGCACCGGCAACCAGCCGCTGTTCAAGATCGTGAGCGGTACGGCGATCCGGGTCACCAGCGACAACTGCCCGGCGATCACCGCGATCAACACCACCAGCCTGCCGCTGTCGGACTTCAACGACATGATCGCCCACTGCGTGGACCAGCAGCGCCAGACGGCCCTGGACAACCTGCTCAGCCGCTCCCTGCTGGCACTGCTGGGCCTCGCCGTGATCGCCTTCGCGTTCGGGTACGCGATGGCCGGCCGCGTGCTGTCCCCGCTCGGCCGGATCACCCGCACCGCCCGTCAGGTGGCCGGCTCGGACCTGTCCCGCCGGATCGAGCTGGACGGCCCGGACGACGAGCTGAAGGAGCTGGCGGACACCTTCGACGACATGCTGGAGCGGCTGCAGCGCGCCTTCACCGCCCAGCAGCGCTTCGTCGGGAACGCCTCGCACGAGCTGCGCACCCCGCTCGCGATCAACCGCACCCTCCTGGAGGTGCACCTGTCGGACCCGGACGCGCCGGTGGAGCTCCAGCAGCTCGGCAAGACGCTGCTCGCCACCAACGAGCGCAGCGAACAGCTGGTCGAGGGTCTGCTGCTGCTGGCCCGCAGCGACAACCAGATCGTCGAGCGCAAACCGGTCGACCTGGCCGAGGTCGCCACCCAGGCCATCGACCAGGTGCACGCCGAGGCGGAGGCCAAGGGCGTGACCGTCCGGGGCGAGCGCAGGTCGGCGGTGGTGCAGGGCAACGGCGTCCTGCTGGAGCGGATCGCGCTGAACCTCGTCCAGAACGCGGTGCGCTATAACGTGTCCGAGGAGGGCTGGGTCCAGGTGGACACCGAGGTCCGGCACGGACAGGCGGTGCTCACGGTCACCAACACCGGACCGGTGGTGCCGGCGTACGAGATCGACAACCTCTTCGAGCCCTTCCGGCGGCTGCGCACCGAGCGCACGGGCAGCGACAAGGGCGTGGGCCTCGGCCTCTCCATCGTGCGGTCGGTGGCCCGGGCGCACGGCGGGCACATCCAGGCCCGGCCCCGTGAGGGAGGCGGCCTGGAGATGCGGGTCACCCTGCCGATGTGAGCGGGCGCGGGACACACGCGAACCGTGTTCGCTCTACGCGGAATTTTCCAGCCGCCGAACGGACGTCTTCCTGTGTGATCGATCACATGAACAGATTTCCGGTCATGTACGCAGGGTGATCATGAGAGAAGGTGGAAAGCCGGGAAAGTCCGGGTTTTCAGGGCTCCTGATCACGGGAAGTACACGTGGAGGCGCCTTTGAGGTGCGGCATCAGAACCGTGTACGGTCCACACCGCCATCCAAGCCGATCACTCCTGAGGGGTCGGGTTGGGTGTCGATTGAGTAACAGACCTTGATGTGAGGCAAAATCTCCGCCTCAGGTCGGGCACAAGTCCGGCCTCTCACGCGTTACGTGCGCTGGAGACACCGCAGACACCCAGAGGGGGAGAGCGATATGGCAACCGATTACGACACTCCACGCAAGACCGACGACGACGTCGACTCGGACAGCCTTGAAGAGCTGAAGGCGCGGCGGAACGACAAGTCCACCTCGTCGGTGGACGTCGACGAGTTCGAGGCCGCCGAGGGTCTCGAACTGCCCGGAGCCGACCTCTCGAACGAGGAGCTGGCCGTCCGGGTGCTGCCCAAGCAGCAGGACGAGTTCACCTGCATGAGCTGCTTCCTGGTGCACCACCGCAGCCAGCTGGCCCGGGAGAAGAACGGCCAGCCGATCTGCCGCGACTGCGACTGAGGACGGGTCGGCCGTGACTGGCTCGACCCCTCCCCGGAAGCGCCGCTTCTCCCTGCGGAAAGCGGACCAAGGGCCGATCGGCGGCCCGCACGGCACGCGTGACGACGGGCGGGGCTCTCCCGGAGCGGGAGCCCGGCCCGGACCGGCGGCGGACCAGGACGGTCTGCCGGCGCCGGTGCACCACCCCGCGCCTCTCGCCCGTCGCCGGGCGAAGGTGGTCGGGGACAAGGCCCGGGAGATGGCCCGGGAAGGGGCCCGCAAGGGCGGCAGCCGCGCCCGTGCGGGCCTGTCGTACCTCGCGGACCGCCTCATCGAGATCGCCCCGCGTATCCCCGTACGCGACCTCGCGACCCTGCGCCGGCAGTTCCCCGGCCTAGGGCCCGAGGAGCTGGCCGACAAGCTGGTGGCGGGCGCGGCGGCCGGCACCTCGACGGTCGGAGCCGGCATCGGGGCGGCGGCGATGCTGCCGGTGCCCCCGGCCATGCCGACCGAACTGGCCGCGGAGATCACCGGCGTCGCCGCGATCGAACTGAAGCTGATCGCCGAACTGCACGAGGTCTACGGCGCACGCCCGCCGGGCGGCCGCAAGGCCCGCAGCGCCGCGTATCTGTCCTCCTGGTCGGGGGAGCGCGGCATCGACGTGTTGAAACCGTCGACGTACGACACCGCCCTCGGCGGCCGGATGAAGCGCGGACTGCGCCAGCAGATCATGAAGCGGATGGTCCGCGACCTGCCCCACCTGATGCCGTTCATGGTCGGCGCCGCGGTCGGCGCGGTCGTGAACCGCCGGGACACCAAGAAGCTGGCGGCCCGCGTCCGGGCCGACCTGCGCAAGACCCAGGTGCCGTGGGAGGAACTGCGCGAGCTGCCGCCGCTGGAGGAGCCGGCGGATCCGCTGGACCTGCCCGAGCCGCCCGGGACCGGTAGCGAGGGCTAGGCGTTCGCCGTCCGCGCCGCGTCGATCGCCGCGGCCAGCTTCTCCGGCTCCCGCGTCGACAGGTACAGGTACGGCGTCGGGTCCGCGGGGTCCGTGACCTCCACGCGCAGCGCCGTCGGGATGTAGGCGCGCAGCAGCAGGAACGCACGGGTGTCGGCCTTGTACGTCCGCCAGGCGCGGGCCTCCTCGGCGTCCAGGACCTCGGCCGCGCCCAGCGCCGCCACCGGGATCTTCGCCTCGCCCGCGATCAGCGAGTCCCCCACCACCCGGATGCGCGGGGAGCCGTACGCGCTCGCCACCACCGCCGCGGCCGCCGTACCGCCGACCAGACCGCCGAGCAGCGGCAGGGTGCCGAACGGCAGCAGGATCAGGGCACAGGAGACGCCCACCAGGAGGCTGATCACCCACCACGAGCGGGGAGCCGTGAGACGTTCTTCGTAGGGGGTGGCGGAGAGCTGCATGGAACCTAGCTTGGCACGGGATCCGCAGCGCACCGATGCCGGGGAGCCGGCGCCGGGCGGTGTCGTGAAGGGCCGTGGCGGGTGACGGGAAGGGGCCGGGGTCGGCGCGGAGCGGTGTCGAACAGGGCAGTGGCGTGTGGGGGGAGGCCGGGTAAGGTCTGCGCCTGTGAGTGGTAGTTCCGCAGCTCTTCAGCCTCCCGCCGACGCGGCGGAGCCGGTACGGCACCCCGACGCGCCCGCGCCCGGGGAACTCCTCGGCGCCCATTACGCCCACTGTTTCGGCTGCGGCCCCGGACAGTCCCACGGACTGCACCTGGCGGCCCGGGCCGGCGAGGGCGTCTCGCTGACCGCCGAGTTCACCGTGCGCCCCGCCCATCAGGGCGCCCCCGGCCTCGCGCACGGCGGCGTGCTCGCCACGGCCCTGGACGAGGCCCTGGGCGCGCTGAACTGGCTGCTGCGGACCATCGCCGTGACGGGACGGCTGGAGACCGACTTCGTACGGCCCGTGCCCGTCGGCACCACGCTGTACCTGGAGGCCCGGGTCACCGCCGTCGCCGGCCGCAAGATCTACTCCACCGCCACCGGGCGCATCGGCGGCCCCGGCGGACCGGTCGCCGTCCGCGCCGACGCCCTCTTCGTCGAGGTGAAGGTGGACCACTTCATCGACCACGGCCGCGGCGAGGAGATCCAGGCCGCCATGAACGACCCGGACCAGCTGCGTCGCGCCCGAGCCTTCGAGGTGAACCCGTGAGCCGAGGCCCTCTCGACGTACAGATCCGGCGGGTCGACCCCGACGTCCCGCTGCCGGCGTACGAGCACCCGGGCGACGCCGGCGCCGACCTGCGCACCACCGAGCCGTGCGAGCTGGCGCCGGGCGAGCGGGCCGTTCTGCCCACGGGTGTGTCGATCGCCCTCCCGGAGGGGTACGCGGCGTTCGTGCATCCGCGTTCCGGCCTCGCCGCCCGCTGCGGCGTCGCCCTCGTGAATGCCCCCGGGACGGTTGACGCCGGGTACCGTGGGGAGATCAAGGTGATCGTGGTGAATCTCGACCCGCGCGCGAGCGTGCGGTTCGAGCGCTTCGACCGGATTGCCCAACTGGTCGTCCAGCAAGTCGAGAGGGTCCGCTTCCGGGAGGTCGCGGAACTTCCCGGCTCGGCGCGGGCCGAAGGGGGCTTCGGGTCCACCGGTGGCCATGCCGCGGTGGGCGGCGAGAGCGGCACAAGCGGTCAGGCCGCCGAGGGCGGTCCGACGGGTGGGAATCGATACGCTTCGGTCGTATCCGACCGGGAAGGACAGTGACGTGTTCGGACGTCGCAAGAAGAAGGGTGCCGCCGAGGACGCGGCCGGCGAGGCCGAGCAGGTCGTCGACAGCGTCGACACCGAGGCGGACGAGACGGAGGAGGCCGAGCGCGAGCGCGTCCGGCTGGAGCCCGGGCCGCGGCCGGACGGGCCGTGGGACAGCAGCGAGGTCCGCGACCCGGCCGAGGGCCGCGTCGACCTCGGTGGTCTGTTCGTGCCGGGCGTCGACGGCATGGAACTGCGCGTGGAGGTCGCCGGGGACGCGATCGTCGCCGCGACGGTCGTGCTGCGCGACAGCGCCATCCAGCTCCAGGCGTTCGCCGCGCCCAAGCGCGAGGGCATCTGGGGTGAGGTACGCGAGGAGATCGCGTCCGGCATCACCCAGCAGGGTGGCATCATCGACGAGGTCGAAGGCCCGCTCGGCTGGGAGCTGCGCGCCCAGGTGCCGGTGCAGCTGCCGGACGGCACCGGCGGCTTCCAGGTGGTCCGTTTCGTCGGCGTGGACGGCCCGCGCTGGTTCCTGCGCGGAGTGATCTCCGGCCAGGGCGCGGTGCAGCCGCAGGCCGCCGGCCTGCTGGAGCAGATCTTCCGCGAGACGGTCGTGGTGCGCGGCGAGGGCCCGATGGCCCCGCGCGACCCGATCGTCCTCAAGCTGCCGAACGACGCGCAGATGGTCCCCGAGGGCGTCCAGCAGGAGGAGGGCTCGCGCTTCTCCGGCGGCATGGGACAGCTCCAGCGGGGACCGGAGATCACGGAAGTCCGCTAGACGCTCCGCGGGTTCAGCGGAAGGTACGGGCCGCGCCCCGAGGGGTGCGGCCCGTTTTTCGCGGGGTGCGCCGCCTGCGGTGCCCGCTTCCCGCGGTGCCCGCTGCCGGCGGTGCCCGCATCCCGCCGGGCGGGGGCCCGCCGTCGCGTGGCCGCGCGGTTCCCCGCACCCTTCCGGGGCGCTGCCCCGACCGGTGATACGGGCGCCCCGTCGACTGAGGGAGGCGGCATGGGCGGTCCGCTGGTCACCGAGACCATGGTGCGGGTCGAGGGCGTCCACAAGGCGTACGGGTCGGGGGCCGTCGCGGTGCACGCGCTGCGCGGGGTCGGCTCGACGTGCCCGACCGGGGCCGCGTCCGGGTCGAGGGCCGGGACCTCGCCGGGCTCGGCGAGAACGAGCGGCTGCGGCTGCGCCGCGCCGGCCCGCGCGAGCGCGAGGAGCGGGTGGCGCTGCTGCTGTCGCTGGTCGGGCCCGCCGGACACGCGGCACAGCGGCCCGGCGAGCTGTCCGGCGGCCGGCAGCAGCGGGTCGCCGTCGCCCGGGCCCTCGCCAACCGCCCCGCCCTGCTCATCGCCGACGAGCCGACCGGCCGGCTCGACGCCGAGACCGGGCACGCCGTCATGGCGCTGTTGCGGGCCGTCGTCCGCGGTGAGCGGGTCACCGCTCTGGTCGCCACGCACGACGCGACGCTGCTGGACCTGGCCGACCGGGTGCTGGATCTGCGCGACGGCGAGATCACCGAGCCCTGGGCCCGCCGCGTGGCGAGCCGCTCATCAGGGATGCGTCAAAGTTGCCCGCCGCTCGCGCCCCTGCCCCGTGTACCGCGATCCTTGGCCGTAGGGTCGACGCTGCGTAGGCGACCGGCACGGGAAGACGAGGAGGGCCATGGCACGCGGCACGCTCCGGATCTACCTCGGCGCGGCACCGGGCGTGGGCAAGACCTACGCCATGCTCGCCGAGGCGCACCGCCGCGTCGAGCGGGGCACCGACTGCGTGGTCGCGTTCGTCGAGCACCACGGCCGGCCGCGCACCGAGGCGATGCTGCACGGCCTGGAGCGGGTGGAGCGCCGCCGGCTGGAGCACCAGGGCGCCGCCTTCGAGGAGATGGACGTCGACGCCGTACTGCGCCGGGCCCCCGCCGTCGCCCTCGTGGACGAGCTGGCCCACACCAACGTCCCCGGCTCGCGCCACCCCAAGCGCTGGCAGGACGTACGGCAACTGCTGGACGCCGGCATCGACGTCGTCTCCACCGTCAACATCCAGCACCTGGAGTCACTCGGTGACGTCGTGGAGTCGATCACCGGGGTGCGCCAGCGCGAGACCGTCCCGGACGAACTCGTGCGCCGGGCCGACCAGATCGAACTCGTCGACATGGACCCGCAGGCCCTGCGCCGGCGGATGGCCCACGGCAACATCTACCAGCCCGACAAGGTCGACGCGGCCCTGTCCAACTACTTCCGGCCCGGCAACCTCACCGCCCTGCGCGAACTGGCGCTGCTCTGGGTGGCCGACCGCGTCGACGCGTACCTGACCGAGTACCGCAGCGCGCACCGGGTCTCGGCGATATGGGGCTCCCGGGAGCGGATCGTGGTGGGCCTGACCGGCGGCCCCGAGGGACGCACCCTGATCCGCCGGGCCGCCCGGCTCGCCGAGAAGGGCGCCGGCGGCGAGGTGATGGCCGTCTACATCGCCCGCAGCGACGGACTGACCTCCGCCTCCCCGAAGGAGCTGGCCGTCCAGCGCACCCTGGTGGAGGACCTGGGCGGCACCTTCCACCACGTGCTCGGCGACGACATCCCGGCGGCCCTGCTCGACTTCGCGCGCGGGGTGAACGCCACCCAGATCGTGCTGGGCTCCTCGCGCCGCAAGACCTGGCAGTACGTCTTCGGGCCCGGCGTGGGCGCCACCGTCGCCCGGGACTCCGGACCCGACCTGGACGTGCACATCGTCACCCACGAGGAGGTCGCCAAGGGCCGCGGCCTGCCCGTGGCCCGCGGCGGCCGGCTGGGACGGGCCCGGCTCCTGTGGGGCTGGCTGGTCGGACTGGCCGGCCCCGCGGTCCTCGCGGTGCTGCTGAACACCGTCGACCTCGGCCTCGCCAACGACATGCTGCTGTTCCTGGCCGTCACCGTCGCCGCGGCCCTGCTCGGCGGCCTGCTGCCCGCGCTGGCCTCGGCCGCCTTCGGCTCGCTGCTGCTGAACTACTTCTACACCCCGCCGCTGCACCGGCTGACCGTCGCCGACCCGAAGAACATCGTCGCCATCGCGATCTTCTTCGGGGTCGGCATGTCGGTCGCCTCGGTGGTGGACCTCGCCGCCCGGCGCACCCACCAGGCGGCCCGGCTGCGCGCCGAGGCCGAGATCCTCTCCTTCCTCGCCGGGAACGTGCTGCGCGGCGAGACCAGACTGGAGGAGCTGCTGGAACGGCTCCGGGAGACCTTCGCCCTGGAGTCGGCCGCCCTGCTGGAACGCGAGAGCGAGGTGGCGCCCTGGACCTGCGCGGGCCGGGCCGGCACCGGACCGCCGCTGGAGCGCCCCGAGGACGCCGACGTCGACCTGCCCGTCGGCGACCGCATGGCGCTCGCGCTCACCGGCCGGGTGCTGCCCGCGGCGGACCGCCGGGTCCTGGCCGCCTTCGCCGCGCAGGCCGCCGTCGTCCTGGAGCGCCGGCGCCTCCAGGAGGAGGCCGACCAGGCCCGCGCGCTCGCCGAGGGCAACCGCATCCGCACCGCCCTGCTGGCCGCCGTCAGCCACGACCTGCGCACCCCGCTGGCCGCCATCAAGGCCGCGGTCTCCTCGCTGCGCTCCGACGACGTGGCCTGGTCCGAGGAGGACCAGGCGGAGCTGCTGGCGGGCATCGAGGAGGGCGCCGACCGGCTCGACCACCTGGTGGGCAACCTGCTCGACATGTCCCGGCTCCAGACCGGCACCGTCACGCCGCTGATCCGCGAGATCGACGTGGACGAGGTCGTACCGATGGCCCTCGGGGGCGTACCGGAGGACAGCGTCGCGCTGGACGTGCCCGAGACGCTGCCGATGGTCGCCGTCGACCCCGGGCTGCTGGAGCGGTCGGTGGCCAACCTGGTGGAGAACGCCGTCAAGTACAGTCCGCGCGGACGGCGCGTCCTGGTCGCCGCGAGCGCCATCGCCGACCGGGTCGAGGTGCGCGTGGTGGACCGCGGCCCGGGCGTGCCGGACGAGGCCAAGGAACGGATCTTCGAGCCCTTCCAGCGGTACGGTGACGCTCCGCGCGGAGCCGGCGTCGGACTCGGCCTCGCGGTCGCCCGGGGCTTCGCCGAGGCCATGGGCGGCACCCTGCACGCGGAGGACACCCCGGGCGGCGGGCTCACCATGGTGCTGAGCCTGCGCGCGGCGGCGCCGCCTCCCGTGACCCCGCGCGCGGACACGGACATCGCAGAACCGGAAAGGCAGGTCCTATGACGACCCGGGTGCTCGTGGTCGACGACGAGCCGCAGATCGTGCGCGCGCTCGTGATCAACCTCAAGGCACGCAGGTACGAGGTCGACGCGGCCGGCGACGGCAGGACCGCGCTCGAACTCGCCGCCTCCCGCCACCCCGACGTGGTCGTCCTCGACCTCGGACTGCCCGACATGGACGGCGTCGAGGTGATCCGGGGCCTGCGCGGCTGGACCCGGGTGCCGATCCTGGTACTGTCCGCCCGGCACTCCTCCGACGAGAAGGTCGAGGCGCTGGACGCGGGCGCCGACGACTACGTGACCAAGCCGTTCGGCATGGACGAGCTGCTGGCCCGGCTGCGGGCGGCGGTCCGCCGGGCCGAGCCGGCCGGACCGGGCGAGGACGAGCCGACCACCGTGGAGACCGAGGGCTTCACCGTCGACCTGGCCGCGAAGAAGGTCAACCGCGACGGCAAGGACGTCCGGCTCACCCCGACCGAGTGGCATCTGCTGGAGGTGCTCGTCCGCAACACCGGCCGCCTCGTCAGCCAGAAGCAGCTCCTCCAGGAGGTGTGGGGGCCCTCCTACGGCACCGAGACCAACTACCTGCGGGTCTACATGGCGCAGCTGCGGCGCAAGCTGGAGACGGACCCGTCGCATCCGCGGCACTTCATCACGGAGCCGGGGATGGGCTACCGGTTCGAGAAGTGAGCCGGAGGCCAGAGGCCCGGCGGGCGGGCGGCCTTATCCGCCCTGTCGGGGGTCCCCGGTAGGCTTCAGTCATGACTGCTGTTCCTCGTTCCGAGAAGCCGGCCGGCCGGTTCCGGCGCATGCTCGACCGGCTCTCCTCGTCCCAGGAGGACCTGGAGTCGGAGGAGCTGCGCGAAGACGCCGAGACGGCAGGCTGCACCAAGATCGGCGACTGCCACGACCGGCAGATCGTCACCGTAACTGGTACCTTGCGCACGGTCACCCTGCGTCCGCGCGCCGGAGTCCCGGCCCTGGAGGCGGAGCTGTTCGACGGCTCCGCCGCGCTGGACGTGGTGTGGCTCGGCAGGCGCTCCATCGTGGGCATAGAACCGGGGCGCAAGCTGATCGCATCGGGCCGGATCTCCATGAGCCGGGGCCGCCGGGTGCTGTTCAACCCGAAATACGAACTGCGACCCCTCGGACGGGAGTAGCCGGTGACGTCCCTCGACAAGCCGACCGAAGACACCGAACAGATCCAGCCCGACGACGCCCGTGCGGTGACCGAGGCGGCGCTGTTCGAGGCCTTCGGCGGGGTCCGCGGCATGGTCGAGACGGTCGTGCCGGGCCTGCTCTTCGTCGCGATCTTCACCATCGACAAGAACCTGCACCTCTCCGCGATCGCCGCGCTGGCGGTCTCGCTGGTGCTGGTCGTGGTCCGGCTGGTCATGAAGGACACCGTCAAGCACGCCTTCAGTGGCGTCTTCGGCGTGGCCTTCGGCGTGGCGTTCGCCATGTTCACCGGCAACGCCAAGAACTTCTACCTGCCGGGCATGCTGTACACGCTGGGCCTGGCGCTGGCGTACATCGTCACGACCCTCGCCGGCGTGCCCCTGATGGGCCTCATCCTGGGCCCGGTGTTCAAGGAGAACCTCTCCTGGCGCACCCGCAACCCGGGCCGCAAGAAGGCGTACGCCAAAGCCAGCTGGGCCTGGGGCCTGATCCTGCTGGCCAAGTGCGCGATCCTCTTCCCGCTGTACTGGTGGGCCGACACCACCCAGCTCGGCTGGGTCCTGATCGCCCTGAAGATCCCGCCGTTCCTGCTCGCGGTCTGGCTCACCTGGGTCTTCCTGGCGAAGGCGCCCGCGCCCATCGACGTGTTCGCGGAGATGGAGGCCGAGGAGAAGGCCGAAAAGGCGGCGAAGGCCGAGAAGGCGGAGCGGGAGCGCCAGGCCGCGGAGAGCGGCGAGCCGAACAACGGCGGCCGGCACCGCAGGGATCCCTGAGGGGCCGAGCCCCTGAGCGACCGAGCGTTGAGGGGCCGAGCCCCGAGCGGCCGAGCCCCGAGCGGCCGAGCCTTGAGGGGCCGAGCCTTGAGGGGCCGAGCCTTGAGGGGCCGAGCCCCGAGCGGCCGCCGTACCGCCGCCGGCCTTCCCGCTCGACGCTCTCCTACGACGCCGAAGGGCGCCCTTGTCACCAAGGGCGCCCTTCCGTCCGTCCGGGCTCAGCTCTCCCGGCGCACCGACAGCAGCTCCTCCAGCTGCTCCTCCCGGGCCTGCGCCGCCACGAACAGCAGCTCGTCGCCCGGCTCCAGGGAGTCCTCCTTGGAGGGCGTCAGCACCCGGGTACCGCGGATGATGGTGACCAGGGAGGTGTCCTGCGGCCACTCCACGTCCCCCACCTGCGTGCCGGCCAGCGCCGACTCCTCCGGCAGGGTCAGCTCCACGAGGTTGGCGTCACCGTGGCTGAAGCGCAGCAGCCGGACCAGGTCGCCGACGCTCACCGCCTCCTCGACCAGGGCGGACATCAGCCGCGGGGTGGAGACGGCCACGTCCACGCCCCAGGCCTCGGTGAACAGCCACTCGTTCTTGGGGTTGTTCACCCGGGCGACGACGCGCGGCACGCCGTACTCCGTCTTGGCGAGCAGCGAGACGACCAGGTTCACCTTGTCGTCGCCGGTCGCGGCGATCACGACGTTGCAGCGCTGGAGCGCCGCCTCGTCCAGGGAGGTGATCTCACAGGCGTCGGCGAGCAGCCACTCCGCCTGCGGGACGCGCTCGACCGAGATGGCGGTCGGCGCCTTGTCGATCAGCAGGACCTCGTGGCCGTTCTCCAGCAGCTCGCCCGCGATCGAGCGGCCGACGGCGCCGGCCCCGGCAATGGCGACCCTCATCAGTGACCGCCCTCCTCTTCCGGGCCACCGGCGAACGCCGCCTCGACCTTCTCCACGTCGTCCGTCCGCATCATCACGTGCACGAGGTCACCCTCCTGCAACACCGTCTGGGAGGTGGGCAGGACCGCCTCGCCCAGCCGGGTCAGGAACGCCACCCGGACGCCCGTCTCGTCCTGCAGCTTGCTGATCTTGTGACCGACCCACTTCGGCGAGGCGTGCACCTCGGCGAGCTGCACCCCGCCGGTGGGATCGCGCCACAGCGGCTCGGCCCCGGACGGCAGCAGCCGGCGCAGCATCTGGTCGGCGGTCCAGCGGACCGTGGCCACGGTCGGGATGCCCAGACGCTGGTAGACCTCGGCACGGCGGGGGTCGTAGATGCGGGCCGCCACGTTCTCCACGCCGAACATCTCGCGGGCCACGCGCGCGGAGATGATGTTGGAGTTGTCACCGCTGGAGACGGCGGCGAAGGCGCCGGCCTCCTCGATGCCCGCCTCGCGCAGGGTGTCCTGGTCGAAGCCGACCCCGGTGACCCGGCGGCCCCCGAAGCCCGGGCCCAGCCGGCGGAAGGCGGTGGGGTCCTGGTCGATCACGGCGACCGTGTGGCCCTGTTGCTCCAGGGTCTGGGCGAGAGCGGAACCCACTCTCCCGCAACCCATGATGACGATGTGCACGACCGTCCTTCCGGTGTCCAAAAGTTACTGCTGGGCATCAGGGTCTCAGACCGCGGCCCAAAGCTACACACGGGCGCCATGCGGTGGGCACCCCCGTGACTCGGCCGGCGGCGGCCGCCGGCCGAGTGATGCTGCGCACGCCGCACCGGGTCAGGATTCCGAGGCCGGCCGGGGCGCACAGCGTCCCGATCAGCTCCGCGGCGGCCGCACGCGACCTCCGAAGTGCGCTGACAGACGGGGTTTGCCGACTCGGCACGGCGGGCACCCGCACCACGGATTCCGAAGTTCCGCGTGCCCCCGATTTCACTCGTGAGGCAGATGCAGCACGCCGGGTGGGCGGGTGCCAGTTCGAAGGCTTACGATCCTCTCTCGTGTCCAAACTGACCGACGTGCCCAAACGGATCCTGATCGGGCGCGCACTGCGCAGTGACCGGCTGGGCGAGACGCTCCTGCCGAAGCGCATCGCACTCCCCGTCTTCGCCTCCGACCCGCTGTCCTCCGTCGCCTACGCGCCGGGGGAGGTCCTGCTGGTCCTGTCCATCGTGGGCGTGTCGGCGTACCACTTCAGCCCCTGGATCGCGGTCGCGGTCGTCGTGCTGATGTTCACCGTGGTCGCCTCCTACCGGCAGAACGTGCACGCCTACCCGAGCGGCGGCGGCGACTACGAGGTCGCCAACACCAACCTCGGCCCCAAGGCCGGCCTCACCGTGGCCAGCGCCCTGCTGGTGGACTACGTCCTGACCGTCGCCGTCTCCATCTCCTCCGGCATCGAGAACCTCGGCTCGGCGGTTCCCTTCGTGGTCGAGCACAAGGTGCTCTGCGCGGCCGCCGTGATCGTGCTGCTGACGCTGATGAACCTGCGCGGCGTGAAGGAGTCGGGCAAGCTCTTCGCGATCCCGACGTACGTCTTCGTCGGCGGCGTCTTCATCATGATCCTGTGGGGCGCGTTCCGGGGCCTGGTCCTCGGCGACACCATGCGAGCCCCCACGGCCGCCTACCACATCAAGGCCGAACACCAGGGCCTCGCCGGCTTCGCGCTCGTCTTCCTGCTGCTGCGCGCCTTCTCCTCCGGCTGCGCGGCCCTCACCGGCGTCGAGGCGATCTCCAACGGCGTCCCCGCCTTCCGCAAGCCCAAGTCCAAGAACGCCGCCACCACGCTGGCGATGATGGGCCTGCTCGCCGTCACCATGTTCTGCGGCATCATCGCCCTCGCCATGGTCACGAAGGTCCGCATGGCCGAGCACCCGGCCACCGACCTGTTCCACGGCAGCGTGCCGCTCGGGACCGGCTACGTCCAGAACCCGGTGATCTCCCAGGTCGCCGAGGCGGTCTTCGGCAAGGGCAGCTTCCTGTTCGTGCTGCTCGCCGCCGCCACCGCCCTGGTGCTGTTCCTGGCCGCCAACACCGCCTACAACGGCTTCCCGCTGCTCGGCTCGATCCTCGCCCAGGACCGCTACCTGCCGCGCCAGCTGCACACCCGCGGCGACCGGCTCGCCTTCTCCAACGGCATCGTGCTGCTCGCCGGCGCGGCGATGCTGCTGGTGTTCATCTACGGCGCCGACTCCACCCGCCTGATCCAGCTCTACATCGTCGGCGTGTTCGTGTCCTTCACGCTCAGCCAGACCGGCATGGTCCGGCACTGGAACCGCCACCTCGCCGCCGAGCGGGACCCGGCCAAGCGCAGCCACATGATCCGCTCCCGCGCGATCAACGCGTTCGGCGCCTTCTTCACCGGCCTGGTGCTCGTCGTCGTCCTCGTCACCAAGTTCACGCACGGCGCCTGGGTGGCCCTGCTGGGCATGTGCATCTTCTACGCGACGATGACCGCGATCCGGAAGCACTACGACCGCGTCGCCGACGAGATCGCCGCCCCCGAGGGCCCCAGCGACGACATGGTCCGCCCCTCGCGCGTCCACTCCGTCGTCCTCATCTCCAAGATCCACCGCCCCACGCTGCGCGCCCTGGCCTACGCCAAGCTGATGCGCTCGGACACCCTGGAGGCGCTGACCGTCAACGTCGACCCGGCCGAGACCAAGGCGCTGCGCGAGGAGTGGGAGCGGCGCGGCATCGACGTACCGCTGAAGGTCCTGGACTCGCCGTACCGGGAGATCACCCGCCCGGTGATCGAGTACGTCAAGAGCCTGCGCAAGGAGTCCCCGCGCGACGCGGTCTCCGTGATCATCCCGGAGTACGTGGTCGGCCACTGGTACGAGCACCTGCTGCACAACCAGAGCGCGCTGCGCCTGAAGGGCCGCCTGCTGTTCACGGCCGGCGTCATGGTCACCTCCGTCCCCTACCAGCTGGCGTCCTCCGAGGCCGCCCGGGCCCGCGCCCGCAAGCGGCAGGAGTGGAGCGCGCCGGGCGCGGTCCGGCGGGGCCCGGCCGTGGTGCGGCCCAAGGAGCCGTCCGGCAAGGACTGAGCGGCGACGGGAAGGCCGTAGACTGGTGGGCTGTTGTCGGATCCACCGGTTCACGGCCGTCACCGGCCCCGTGGCCCCGCGCCTCCGCCCCCCTCGTCGATCTGGAGTCACCCCACCATGCAGGCAGAACCGACCACGTCTGTGGTGGGCGAGGAGTACGAGGTCGAGATCGGCCCCGTCGCCCACGGCGGCCACTGCATCGCCCGCACGTCCGAGGGCCAGGTGCTCTTCGTCCGGCACGCGCTGCCCGGCGAGCGCGTGGTGGCGCGGGTGACCGAGGGGGAGGAGGGCGCCCGCTTCCTGCGCGCGGACGCCGTACGGATCCTGGAGGCGTCCAAGGACCGCATCGAGGCGCCCTGCCCCTTCGCCGGCCCCGGCCGCTGCGGCGGCTGCGACTGGCAGCACGCCAAGCCGGGCGCGCAGCGCCGCCTCAAGGCCGACGTCGTCGCCGAACAGCTCCAGCGGCTCGCCGGGCTCACGCCCGAGGAGGCGGGCTGGGACGGCACCGTGGTCCCGGCCGAGGGCGACAAGCTGCCCGCCGGCCAGGTGCCGCAGTGGCGCACCCGAGTCCAGTACGCCGTCGACGCCGAGGGCCACGCCGGACTGCGCCGGCACCGCTCGCACGAGGTCGAGCGCATCGACCACTGCATGATCGCCGCGGCCGGCGTCAGCGAGCTGGGCATCGAGAAGCGGGACTGGACCGGCATGGAGTCGGTCGAGGCGATCGCCGCGTCCGGCTCCCAGGACCGCCAGGTGATCCTCACCCCGCGCCCCGGCGCCCGCCTTCCGCTGGTCGAACTGGACCGGCCGGTGTCGGTGCAGCGGGTCGACGAGAACTCCGGCGGCGTGCACCGCGTCCACGGCCGGCCCTTCGTCCGCGAACGCGCGGACGGCCGGACGTACCGGGTCGGCAACGGCGGCTTCTGGCAGGTCCACCCGAAGGCGGCCGACACCCTCGTCACGGCCGTCATGCAGGGCTTGCTGCCCCGCAAGGGCGACATGGCCCTCGACCTCTACTGCGGCGTCGGCCTCTTCGCCGGCGCGCTCGCCGACCGCCTCGGCGACCAGGGCGCGGTCCTCGGCATCGAGACCGGCAAGCGGGCGGTCGAGGACGCGCGGCACAACCTGGACGGCTTCCCGCGAGTCCGCATCGAGCAGGGCAAGGTCGAGTCGGTCCTGCCGCGCACGGGCATCACCGAGGTCGACCTGATCGTCCTCGACCCCCCGCGCGCGGGCGCCGGCCGTGCGACGGTCGCCCACCTCGCCACCCTCAACGCCCGCCGCATCGCCTACGTGGCCTGCGACCCCGCGGCCCTGGCCCGAGACCTGGCGTACTTCCGCGAGGGCGGCTACCGGGTACGGACGCTGCGGGCGTTCGATCTGTTCCCGATGACGCATCACGTGGAGTGCGTGGCGATTCTGGAGCCTGCGACAAAGGGGCTTTGACCTGCGCTTTCTTCTAATCCCGCAGGTGCATCCAGGTCAACTCGACCGGTTTCCTGAAGTGCATGACGTGGAGGGCGCAGCATGCCGGAGTAGCGCCCCTGACCTGGGACTTCTCAGTGAAGGGAAGACAAGGGCGCGTGTCGCTCCCGGGTCTGCGCATGGTCCTGGCAAGGCAGCCCTGACGCTCATATGACGCTCGACCTGATGGTGCGTCAGCTTGCGCATGCTGGGGGAGCAGGACGGTGCCCACCGCGGCAGACAGGGCGATCCAGAGCAGAGCGCGCAGGGTGGTCAGGCTTCCGGCCTCCCAGTCGATCAGCAGGCTTAGGGTACGGAACAGCAGGGCGCTGCCACGCCTGTGGCGGTCGCCGACCGAGCCTTGCGGTCGGCTCCGTCGAATGACGGCGACGCTAGGCGGCCGTCCCGGTATGGCGACCGCTGCTGACGAGGTCCTAACGCGTACGCGCGCATCCTGGCGGAGCCCTGACGCCAGCACCCGAGTCGGTCCTCAGCCGGTGCGGACGCGAGGGCGCCTGGCCCGGTTCCGCATCGCGCAGCACCTCGCGGTGACCGGGGCGATCTCGCCTTGGTCGAAGAGGAGGAAGCGCCCGACTGTGGAGACGAGGTGCCCCGACCCGTTCGCGTGGACGCCGGTGCGGCGTTTCGCTCCCGGTTCGGGACAAGGGACCGGTCCGCCGGCTCGCCCGGGACTGGGTTGACTCGCGGTTCAACCTGGCGGAGCTCTTCCTGCCGCTCGGCCTGGTGATGCTCGCACTGAGTGTGGTGCAGATGTCCCCGGTGCAGGGCTTCCTGCTGCAAGGGTGGGTGATCTTGATCGCGTTGATGGCGCTGGACGCGGCTGTCAGCGGTATCCGCCTCCGGTTGCGGCTCACGGAGCGTTTCCCGCACGAGAACACGCGTGGAGCGGTCGCCGTTCCTTGCAGGTGCGTCCGCTCCGGCTGCCGAGGCCGCAGGTCGCGCGCGGGGAGCGACTCTGAGCACGCAGACGCTTTCGCGCGGTGGGCGGCTTGCGGCTGCTCGTCGAAACCGCTGAGCAGGCGTCAGGGGGCCGTGGCCAGGTGGAGGAGGATCGGGGCCCGGCCCGAGGAGAGGTATCCCCGGCCGGGTGGCGCGGCGAAGTACTGGTCCGGTTCCAGCGTGATGCTGTGTGCCACGGCGGCGGGGCGTCCGGCCGGGGTGAGCAGGAGCCGGTGGCCCGTCGCCAGGACGGTGTTGATCAGGCGGGTGAGCGGGCTGGGGAGGCCGGTCAGGGCGGGCGTCGCGTCGGCGCTGAGGACGAGGGCGTGGCGGCCGCGTGCGGAGAGGCGGGCGATGTCGTCGAGCAGGGTGGGTGCGTCGGTGAACCCTTCCTGGGTGGGCACGATCACGATGTGGTCCGCGTCGTCGAGCACCACGGCGTAGGGGTTGTCGCCAAAGACCTCGGTGGCCTCGCGGAGGTCGGTGTCCTTGTGCGAGATGCCGGTGAGGACGCGTACGCCCGGGTCGTCGGGGAGGAGGCCGGGCAGCGGTGAGCGGGGCGGGGCGACGGCGAGCACGCCGATGCCGGCTCGGCGTAGCGAGTGGGCTAATGCGGCCGTCGCGGTGGTGCGGCCGGAGCCGGGCGGTCCGGACAGGAGCAGCAGGTGGGCGGTCTCGAAGAGGTCGATGCCCACTGTGCTGTGGTCGGGTCCGCCAACACCCAGGGGGATCCAGGTGGGGGAGGGCGGCGGCTCGGGCAGCGTCAGCTCGGCGAGCGTGATCCGGGTGGGCAGCGTCGGGAATCGCCTGGGTAGACGGGCCGGGTCGGGATCGGTGAAGCGGGAGGACAGATCGGCGGGGAGTGCGTCCGGTCGGCAGATCTGCACGTGACGCCCGGTTGCGGCGTCGATCGCGCGACCGGGCAAGGCGGGGGGACTGGCCATGCGGGAGGTCAGGTGGGCTCGGCGGGTTTCCTCCTTGGGGAAGGGCAGCAGCAGGCGCCGGGTGTAATAGGTGGGGAGCTTGTGGTTGAGCATGTCGTGACCGCCGAGCGGCACGATGTGCACGCCGAGCGGAGCGCCGGCCGCGACGATGTCGCGCAGAGTGGTCAGCAGTGACGTCTCCGTGAAGGTGGGGTCGCCGTGGTCCTCGAAGTGCTCCCAGCCGTCGACGATCAGCACGATGCGGGGCCGGTCCGCCTGCTGGGCGGGGCCGGCCGTGGAGCGGCGTTGGACTTCTTCGCCCAGCCAGGTGACCAAGCGCCGGATGCGGTCCGGTTCTGCGGGTGAGAAGACGCCGCCGCAGTGCGGCAGTCCGGCGTAGTCCGTCAGACCGGCAGGGTGGTGCTCGATGAGGTAGAGGTGGGCCTGATCGGGCCGGAACCGGGTGACGAGGCCCGTGATGAGCGTCTTCGCGAAGGTGGTGCGGCCCGATTGGGGGCCGCCCGCGACCATGAGCCGGTCCGTACCGGCCAGATCGAGGTACTGGGCGGGCTGCGCCTGCTTCGCGGGCTCGTCCGCCAGACCGAAGGGCACGGCCGTGTCAGGCACCGCGGCGGTCTGGCGGCCGGCCAGTCCCGCCATCGACAACACCGGGGGCAGGGGCGGCAGCAAGGGCCGGAAGGGGGCGGCGAGCCCCAGGCGCTGGGCTGCTTCCTCGATGGCGGCGACCGCCAACTCCTGGTCGGTGGGCGCCTCCACGGGGGTCGGGTGCGTGGCCGGGCGCGGGACTCCGACGTGCTGCCACCGCAGGACGCGCACGGTGACGGGCTGCGCCGCTCCGGAGGGCGGCGAGGAGCCCAGGTATCCGGACTGGAAGACCTGCGGGACGCGGGCCTCGTCGGTGGTACACAGGATCAGGCCGCGTCCGCGCAGCGAGCCGGGGATGGCTGCGGCGTCGGGCACACCGAGCACCTCGGTACTGTCGGCGGCCTCGTTCTGCCGCAGGCTGACGCGCAGGGAGATGTTGTTCTTCAGCTCCGGTGACAGCTTCCCCTGCAGGGACTGGGTGGCCAGGACCAGGTGCATGCCGAGCGAACGGCCCTTGGCGGCGACGTTGACGAGTTCCTTGAGGAAATCCGGTGAGGTCTCCAGGACGCGGGCGAACTCGTCGAAGACCATCACCAGACGCGGAAGCGGCGGCAGAGTGGCGTCGGTGCGGCGCTTCTTCCAGTAGCGGTCGATTTCCCCGTCGTACCGGGCGAGCAGGGACTCGCGGCGGCTGACCTCGGCGCGTACGGAGGCCAGCACCCGGGTCGCGGCGGCGGCGTCGAAGACGTCGGCGGGGGTCTCCCCGGTGGAGCGGATCAGGGCGACCACATGGGGGCAGTGCTGGAAGGGCAGGAAGGCGCTGCCTCCCTTGAAGTCCACGAGCACCAGGTTGAGTTCGTCGGGCCGGTTGGCCAGCAGCAACGAGGTCACCAGGGTCTGCAACAGGATGCTTTTCCCCGCTCCGGTGGCGCCGCCGAGCATGGTGTGCGGGCCCTGACCGGCCAGGTCCACGGTCACCGGGCCCGCGGCGTCCGCGCCGAGCACCACCCGGGTTCGCGGTCCCTGTCCGTGCCCCCACAGGGCGAGGACGTCGTCTGCCGTCGGGGTGCCGAGACTGAGCAGATCGAGGAAGCGTACGTAGTCGGGTACGGCGTTGCTCGACGAGCCGAGGGTGAGCCGGTCCCGCATGGGGGCGAGTGCCCGGGCGAGCGGCTCCATGACGGCTTCGTCGAGGGTGTGAGGCGTCACGGTGAGGGCGTGTTCTTCGGGCGTGCGGGTGAGCCGGAGCGTGTTCCCGGTCGTCATCTCGCACAGCCCGCGGCACTCGTTCATGCCGCGCCGATCGGCGCACACCACGTAGACACCGACCGATGGCCCGTCCCGCAGCACCTCGTCCATGCCGGGCAGTTCGCGCAGGGCCAGCGCTCCGTCCAGGACGACCACGACCTCGTCACCGAACGGCGTACGGGCGTCACGGGTGCGCCGCTCGCGGCGCGCGCCGACGAGCTGCCGCAACTCCTTCACGCGCGCGGCGCGCGTCGCGCCGGTGTTGCCGATGGCGCACGGAACATCGGCCGCCGGCCCGGCGTCCACGTGCGGCAGCCACCGGGTCCAGGCCAGTCCCTCGTGCCCGTCGGCTGCGATCACCACGATGCGCAGATCGTCCGGTCCGCGCAGGGCGGCCAGCTGCATCACCAGCCAGCCCGTCAGCGCCTGCACCTGCCGACGAGCACCGATCACTCCCAGCACGCCGGTGGATCGCAGGTCCAGTGTGACCGGCGCCTCGCGCAGCACCGGCGGCTCGAAGCCCTCCCACGGTTCGCCCCGCAGGTCCACGGACGCCGGCTGATCGGCGGTTCCCACGCGCAGCACCAGGCCGTGTGGCGAGTCGGCTCTGCGGGACCAGAGGTCCGGGCGGGCGCCTGTGGCCATGTCGGCGATCTCCCCGGGGTCAGGTGCCCGGAGCAGATGCACGCGCAGTTCTTCGGTGACGTGGGCGTCGATCTTCTCCTGGGCGACCTTCACCGCCGCCGCGTGGGCAGCTTCGCGCCGCTGAAGCTGCTTTTCCTGGTCTTTGTCCATCACCATGAAGCCGACGACGCCCAGCAGACCGAGGAACAGCATCACCGGCCGGTCCATCACCACGGCCAGGACGAGGGCGCCGAGTATGGGGAGGGCCGTCGCCCATCCCGTGAGACTCGACGTGCTCGTCGTGTCTTGCCGCACCGGCAAGGTCACTTCCGTACGAGGGACTGCCGGAGCCGGGCTGAACGCACGGTCGAAGTCCAGTCGCCCGTCCGCACTGCGCCTGACTCGTTGGGTTCCCGTAGGCGCAGGTGTCCACTCCAACTCGTCGGCGCCCACCTGGAGGGTCCCGCCGGGAGCGAGCGCGGTACGTCCGGTGACCCTGCGGCCGTTGACGTACGTCCCATTAGTGGAGCCCCGGTCCACGACGAAGATCCGGCCGTCCGTCGAGACCTCCAGCCGGGCGTGCTCGCGCCGGGAGACGTCCGGATCCCGCAGACAGACCGCTGCCACCGAGCTCCTGGCCACGGTATGGCTCCCTGGTGCCAACGGCACCATCAGCCCGACGTCCGGACCGGCCGTCACCCGCAGTACGCCGGCCCCATCCCCCGAGGGGTAGCGGTGAGCCGGCCCCGGCGCCCCCACGCAGATGACCGCTCCCGGCATCAAGGGGCTGTCGGCCAGGCTGGCCTCGGGATCGAGCGGGACGGTTCCGACGAAGCACTGCCGGCCGCCCACGGGCACCGGTAAGGCCGCCAGCAGTGAAACTACGCTGCTGTCGGGACCGGCGACCATCTCGACGTCCTGGCGCGTGGCTGAGTCGGCGTCCTCAACGGTCAACCGGAGAATCACGCTCCACCTCCCTGCGTGGCTTCGGCATGCAGGGCAGGTCCGATTTTGGACCGCCGACTCGCAGCCGACCCCCTACACCGATCGGGCACCGGCTCACGGGCGATCCCCGAGTCACAGCAGTGCCGCCAAGTCACCGTGCCGCTGATAAGCGACGGGTGCCTGATACCGCAGAAAGTTGTCCAGAGAGGCTAATTCGGTGCGGGCTTCGTCGTGGGTCGCGAACAGCAGAAAGGTGGCGGCTCCTCCGCTCACCCGGAACGGCTTGGGTACCGTCGGTGCCGCCCCTTCGCGGAGTTCGGCGATGACGATCCACATCATGTGTCGAGGGCGAGCACGTCCGGGTCTGACGGTCATGCGCTTTATTTGATCCCAGTCCGCGCTCCACGGCCTCCCGCGGAACTGAAACATCAGACCCTCCTGGCTGGCCCTGACGACGCTTTCGCGTCGTACCCACAACAGGTACGCCCCCAAGGACGAGAAGAGCAGCGCGGCCCCTCCGAGGGGCGCCGCCGTGAACGCATCCGCCGGCCTGAGGAGAACGAGTACCAGGCCCATCGCAAGGCCGCAGACAAGGGCGGTCACGCCGTCCTTCCGTGCCAGCGCCTGTATCTCGCAGCACACTTCCACGGTGTCCTGCCGGATGGCGGTGGGCTGCTCTTCCCAGTCGGATTGGCCGGCCGGTGCCACCGTCGGCTGCGTATCGGTCGCCGGCGGGGTCGTCGGTCCTGCGTTGATGGATCGGTCCTGCGCGGATGTGCGGGCCGAACGGTCGGGTGGCGCGGGTGCCTGTGCGGGTGTCCGAGTGGCGGAGACCGTGCGGAGGAGAGCGCCGGCTTGCTCCACGCTGATCCGCTCGGCGGGGTCACGGACGAGAAGCGCGGTGATCAGCGTGGAGAGCGGGGGGCTGCAGTTGAGGCTCGGCAAGTCCTCGTAGAGGATCGCGCGAAGAGTCGCGGCCGTTGTGGCGCGGGAGAAGGGATCGCGCCCCTCGGTGGCACGGAAGAGGGTGGCACCAAGGGCCCACGCATCGGCGGCGGCTGTCGGATCCGCTCCCTCGAACAGTTCCGGTGCCATGTAGCCGGTGGAGCCGGCGACGCCGTGGCGGGTCAGTCGGGTGTCGTCCACGGCGTGGGCGATGCCGAAGTCGAGGAGTTTCACCTCGTCGCCGGGCAGCACCATGATGTTGCTGGGTTTGACGTCCCGGTGGATCAGACCGATGGAGTGGGCGGCCTGCAACGCGGCGAGCAACTGCGCGGCTATGGCGGTCAGGCGTTCCTCGGGCAAGGAGCCGTGACGCTGGAGTACCTCCGCCAGCGAAGGCGCCTCCACGAGCTCCATGACGATGTAGACCGCATTGTCCTGCGCGGTCGCCGGCACCAGGTCGTGGATCGCGACGATGCCCGGGTGGTTGAGCCGGCCCGCCGTGCGGGCCTCGCGCAACGCCCGCTCGCTGAACATCGCCCGCTCCCGGTCCGACAACCCCGGCGGAACACGTAACTCCTTGACCGCCACCGGGCGGCCGATCAGCTCGTCCGTCGCCTGCCACACCACCCCCATGCCGCCACGCCCCAGCACATTCGCCAGCCGATACCGGCCTGCCACCAGCCGCTCCGTCATTCGCGAGCGCCCCCTCACTCGTAGTGCGCCTGCCATCGAACTGACACCGTGAAACCTGGGATATCCGTTGGTGTCGTCCGGCAAGCGAATAACTAGGCTTCGATCCCCGTCTCCCATATCCACAAGTCCCGGCCGCTCGTATAGACGAGAGTCGTTCCGTCCGGGCTGAGGGCGATGCCGTCGGCCGAGGAGCCGTGGTCGGCGTCCAGTACCAGCTTCCGTGCGGTCTCGCCGGTATCGGTGTGCCAGATGCGTATGGTGCCGTCCAAGCTGTTGGTGGCCAGCAGCGTGGAAGACGCCCCTGCCCAGTCAATGTCGGTGATCCTGTCCGTGTGGCCGACCAGCGAGCTTTTGGTATGTCCGGAACCGTCGAGTACCAAAGCGGTCTCAGGCATGCGACTGTAGACAATGGCCGTGTTTTCGTCGTTTTCTTTCGTGGGCACCGGGCGGCCGCTGGCCACGTCCCACCGGTGTCGCACGGTCTCGGCGTCGACGCCGTAGAGGAACCGGCCGTTCGCGCTGAATTCGACCGGGAAGGCGCTAGACCGATTTTCCTGTATTGAGGTTGTCCGGCCCGACCGGACATCCCATATCACGATGGTGCCGTCGTCCATCACGCCGGCGAGGGTGTGGTTGTCCGGACGGAATGCCAGGGACACGACCGTGTCGCCCTCGTCCAGACGCAGGGTCCTGCGCTCTTTTCCGTCAGTGACGTCCCACACCCTGATGGTGTGGTCGTCGATGTCGTCGTCATCGTCGGCAGCGGCCAACAGACTTCCGTCGGGAGTGAACCGCATCGCCGAGATCGGGCCCTTGATACCGGAAAGGGTGGTGGTCTTCTTGCGGGTGGCCACATCCCATAGCTCGATGGAACGGTCGGTGCTACTTGCGAATGTCTTACCACTTGGAGCGAACTCCACAGCGCTTGCGCTTCCGGCTGTCGTGAGCCGAACCGGCTCGCTGTCGTGGGGGGTGAAGGCATATGTCGCCACGAGGATGGCCACAAGTGTCAGAGCTGTCAGCGTCGGCCAGATACGACCGGTTCCGTGATACCTCAGGTCCACCGCGTCCGACTCGGTCGGCGTGCTGATGGTGACGTGGAGAGGCGCGGTGGCGCGGAACGCCGCACACAAGTCTGCGACCGGCTGGTCGGCTTGGCCCATCCTCCAGGTGAGACCGCTGCCGCCGGTGCGAACGACGCCGCGCAGGGGAGGTCTGCTCCTGACATCGGCCGGTGTGGTCGCGGCCATGTGCAATGTGATGGCAGTCCGGCTGGTGGGGCGCCGGGACATGAGGAGGACTTCGTCGATGTGCTCCCATGCCAAGGCAACGTGGGGGTTCGATGACGTACCGCGTCCGACCCTGAAGAGTCCGATGCCCTCGGCACCGATGCTGAAGGACCACCGAGGGGACAGGGTGACCAACGCGACGATCGACACCGCCGACGCACTCGTGCACAGCACGAGAACGAGCAGCACCGGATCCAGGAGTTGCCCGAGCCTCCACCCGAGCCACACGACGAGCCCGAACAGGACGTAGGACGTCCAATGGTTGAGCCGTCCCGCGGTCTTCGCAGGAAAGACCAAGTAGCGCTCGGGGCCGTCATCCGTCGCGGTGGTCGAGGTCTGTACAGCCGGGCGTGACCGTGCCGTGGACCTGCTCGAGGATGCCGTGTTCCGGACAGAGGTGGGCCGCTCGTCCCACGACACCGGCCGGCTGCCACCGCCGTCTGGCTGTCCCTGCGGACGACGGAGGACGGCATCAGGGCTGGGCTGCCCCGGGGATCCGGTGGCCGCATCCCGGTCCGAGGCGGGCGCCCGTCCCGTCGTATCCGTCGCAGCTGACGGCCTGCCGGCGCCCGTTGCTCGAGCGTGTGCACCGATGGGCCGGTTCTGCCCCGTGACCGGTCGGCCGGCAGGCTCGTCGGGCGGGGTGTTCTGTCGCACCGGTGGGACGGCCGTGTCCCGGGCCGCGGCGATCACAGCGCGAAGACGCACCGCCCCTTCCCGGCCGTCCATGCGCCCGCTCGGCTCACGGACGAGGAGGCTCTCGATCACGCGTGCGAGCGCGGGGTGGCGGTCCAGGGGTGGAGGGTCGTCGTGGAGGATGGCGCGGATGGTGGCCGCGGTGGTGCCGCGTTCGAAGGGGCTGCGGCCGGTGGCCGCGTGGTGGAGCGTGACACCGAGGGACCACAGGTCGGCCGCGGGGGTGGGGGAGTGACCCTCGAACAGTTCGGGTGCGATGTAGTCGGTGGAGCCGGCGACGCCGGTGCCGGTGAGACGGGTGTCGTCCACGGCGTGGGCGATGCCGAAGTCGACCAGTTTCACCTTGTCGTCGGGCAGGACCAGGATGTTGCTGGGCTTGACGTCCCGGTGCACCAGGCCGATGGCGTGTGCGGCGTCCAGCGCTTCCAGTAATCGGAGTCCCAAGCGGGCCACGCGCGACTCGGGCAGGGCGCCCTGCTCCTCCAGGACGGTCGCGAGGGAGGGTGCTTCCACCAACTCCATGACCACGTAGACCGCGTCGTCCTGCGCCGCGCCCGGGACGAGGTCGTGGATGGCGATGACTCCGGGATGTCTGACCCGCCCGGCGGTCCGGGCCTCGCGCAGTGCCCGCTCACCGAACGCCGCCTGCTCCCGGGCGGGCAGCCCCCGCGGGACGCGGAGTTCCTTGACCGCGACGGTGCGGCCGATCCGTTCGTCGGTGGCCCGCCAGACGATGCCCATGCCGCCCCGCCCGAGCACCTCCGTCAGCCGGTAGCGCCCCGCGACCAATCTCGGCCCCTGAGAGGAGTCCGTTCCTGCCACCACCGCGCTCCTGTCGGATCGCTTACCGGTCGGCGCCCCGTACGCTAACCTGACAGCAGATTAGCCACTCTTGACGCGCAGTTGAGGTCTCACGGGGGAGATCCGAGACGATGGCTCAAAGATTCGTCTGCGATCTGCAGGAAGCGGACTTAGTCGCGCGGGAGTTGACCCGCATGCGCTCCGGCCTCCGGCTCTCGGCACCACAGCCCTTGGCGGATGCCGTGAGCACGGTGGCCGGCCCGGTCGCGGAAGCACTCGGTGCATTCCTCGACGCCGTCACCACAGCCCGGACCGGCCTCGTAGCGTCGGTCGATACGGCCGCAGGGCTCTTCGCGGGCCTGGTGGAAGGCACGCTCGATCTCGACCAGGTCCTCGCCGACCAAGCCCTGGAGATGTGAGGAGAGACCGATGGCGGATGTCAGTGTCGGCTACGACGGTGTGCAGCAGGCGGCGTCACGGCTGGTCAGCGGGCAGACCGAGATAAGCGAAAAGCTCCAGGCCCTCAAGGGCATGATCGACCAGCTGGTGGCCAGCGAGTTCCGCACCCAGATGGCGTCGTCCAAGTTCCAGCAGTCGTACCAACAGTGGACGACGGGCACCCACAACATGATTCAGGGGCTCGAAGGGATGGCGGCGTTCCTCAACGACGTCGTACGCAGCCACCAGGAACTCGACGCACGACTGGCGGGCGGCGCCGGCAGCTGACCGGCCGGGGCGCCTGACCATGGAGGACTGGAGCGTTCTCGACCTGGCGCGGGACCCGGTCCCGGGCGACCCCGCCCGCATCCAGACCCTCGCGGCGCGACTGCTGCGGGAGGCGGAGTACGCGGAGCAGCACGCCAGCCGCCTGCGCCAGGTCGCCGCCAACAGCGCGGACCTGCGCATGCAGGGAGACTACGCTCCGCTGTTCCAGCAGCGGCTTGCGCGCCTCCCGCAGCAGGCCGCCGGTCTGGGTCCGGCTCACGAGAGCTGCGGCAGGGCGCTCGTCGCGTATATGCAGACCCTTGAGCAGGCCAAGATCCAGTCCCGCGCCGCGCTGAGCCGGGGCATGCAAGCGGACGCCCAGTACAAGGCCGCGTTACAGCAGTTCTGCACGCTGGTCCCGGGGTTCTCGTACACCGGCAACTGGCGCGAGCTCGACGAGTCGTTCGCGCTCAGGTGCACTCAGTACCAACGCCCCGAGGTCCGCGCCGCCGCGGCGCGGATCGGCGCCTATGCCGCCCAGGCCGAACGCGAACGGCAGGCCGCCGCCACGACGGCGCGACAGGCGGCCCGGGTCGCGGCCGAAGCGGAGATACGGTGTGCGCAGGCCATACGCGCCGCTATACCCGCGCCCGGTTCGAGTGTCGGCTGGCGCAGTCCCCTCGGCAGTGACATGTTGGCTGTCGCGGACTCTCGCCGGCTCCTGGCCAATATGCCGGAAGAGGTCACGGCCTCCCTTACGGGGATACGGAGCGGCGACGAGTGGCTCACCGGTGCCCGGCGCCGTCCGCGTGACCTGCTCGACGATCCCGCGCAGACGAAGTGGGCGGAGGCCGCATACGACGACTTCCGTCAGGACTCCCGCGACATCGCCGCCATCAGCCGCAACACCGAGAATGTGTCCCGTGCCAATGGAACGACGGGTTTCACCAAAGAGGAGATCGCCACCATCAAGAAGCACATCTTCGATACCGAGCACCCTATCGAGGACTACGAAACCGGCAAGATCGTCACCCGCAAGTTCGACGCGGACGCCGAGATCGCCGATGCCTGGATTCGCCTCCGTTCTGGTAATGCTCTGCCCGAGGACCACGTGCTGCTCGAACACGAACTCGCGGAGCTCAACTACCTGCACACGCACCCAGGTGCGACCTACCAGGAAGCGCACCGGGTCGCTAACCAAAGCTACAATTGGCAGAGCATGGTTCCGCTCAACAAGCGGGAAGACTTCGAGAGCGAGTGGTAATGGCATCCCTGGTCTACTTTAAGAAGCTGTCCGAGCAGCCGGACTCCATTCGCTATTCATTCGGGGAGAACCCTGACGAAATGGTCCGTACCCTCACCATGGATACGGCCAGCCGTAACTCGACGGCCGACGATGGCAACGTCGACTACACGTTCCTCAAGGCGTCTCGGAAGATCAACTCTCTGTTCGAGGAGCGGAGCCAGTGGCCGGAACGGGGCATGAGTGCCAGCTGAAAGCCTCGCTCATGGTCGGCGTGATACCCGACTTGTGGACGCGGCTCTGCACCGGTAGGGCGGCCGGAGAGGTGGTGGGTCATGATGTGCGAGCCGGCGCCCTGAGTGAGCGTAGGCGGACTCGTGCTGGGGGGCTTGTCGCGGCAGCCTGTTCCGCCCCGAAGAGCAAGGATGAACTGTTGGCTATGACGCTCGTTTGACGCTCTGGCGCCAGCGCGCGGAACCGCGAGCCGAAAAACGGGCGGTGACCTGGCCCTCTCCGAGACTCACTTAGGCCGACATCTTTCCGATGACGCATCATGTGGAGTGCGTGGCGATTCTGGAGCCTGCCGGGAAGGGCTCCTGACCTGCGGTGCCGGTGGGTGCGCATGATGTGCGCTATGGGCGTTACGGGCGATATCTCGAGGATTCTCATGCCTGCGGTCCTGCCCGAGGGCAGGACCGCAGGCCGGTACATCGCGGAACGCCAGGGCCTCTACGGCAGTCGCGGGGGTTACCTCCGGGTAGGGGTGTAAGCGAGGAAGGCGCCAAAGGGGCAATGAGATGATCTTGAAGCCCTGAGTGCCCGGCCCGTCACCCATTCGGGTGCTTGGTCTCTTCGTCTCGTTGTTTCTCTGTCCGGACTGCCTGCAGCTGTAGAGACTGTCCGACATGATCAGAGCAAGAGCATCCCAGCTCCTCGCCCTCACAGCCTCAAGTGCCCTGCTCCTGCTGGGCGTTCAGGCTACTCCCGCATCGGCTCAGATTTTCTGCGACGAGGGCCACTCGGTCGACGGGGCCATCTGGACCGAGTACACGCAGACGCCGGGCGTACAGGAGTCCCTGGGCTGTCCGAAGTCCGACGAAATCCCGGTCCCCAAGGACGGGGGCGCCCGCCAGGTTTTCGAGCATGGCTCGATCTACTGGAGCCCCAACAGCGGGGCCCACGCGATCTGGGGCCTCATCGGCGACAAGTGGGGACAGCTCGGCTGGGAAGCCGGCAGTCTCGGTTACCCCACCAGCGACGAAATCCGGCTCCCCGACGGCAAGGGCGTACGCCAGGTCTTCCAGGGCGGCTCGGTCTACTGGTCCCCCGACACCGGTGCACACCCTGTCTGGGGCCGCATCGGCGAACGCTGGGGGATGGCCCAGTGGGAGTCCGGCCGCTACGGCTACCCCATCAGCGACGAAGTCCAGGTTCCGGGCGTCAAGGGCGTCAGCCAGATGTTCGAGCACGGCCCCATCGCATGGTCTCCCGAGGAGACTTCCAACCCGCAGTACGCACAGGCACGCGACCTTTACCTGACCCCCAGCAGCAGTAAACGTGACGGGGGTCTGCAAGAGGCCGCGCACCTGCTGCCCCTGGGAGGAGACCGGGGAATCGTCGTCGTACGCGGCTACATCGCCACCGACAACAACCCAGTGAACGACATCATCGGCAACCACCGCCAGTGGAGCACCGACCCGGCCGCCGAATCCAAGGTGACCGTCGCGTGGGACACCGAAACGGGTCGCGTCGGCGTCTACGTCGAACACTCCTGCGTCCATGACCCCAGCTCCACGCTGAACGGATGCCGTGACGCCAAGCCCCTCGTCCGCACCTCGCACGCCGAAGCCGTCCAGGATGACCCGGTCCCCCAGAATGAATACTGGGTCGAGCCCACCACCGGCGGGGGCATCAAGGTATCGATCTCGGCGGTCAACTCCTTCGTAGGCGTCCCGGGCTACCAGTTCGGAGACCTCGGCCGGATCAACGCGACGTGGTACCTGACGCCGCACGGGTACGACGACAAGAACAAGTCCTTCACCGGCTTCGACATCACGACGACGAAGGACCAATTCCCCTCGTGGGAAGTCCTGCGCTACCCCAGTCGCCTCGACAACGCCGGCGCCCCCCAGGCCAAATGGCAGGGCTCCGTCTGGCAGACCCACGTCCGTGACCTGAAATCCCCCCAGCACACCTGTACCCGGAACGATCCGGATTCCCAGGACGCCACCATGGCGTGCACCGGCTGAGCCTGTAGCGGCACGACGAAGCCCCGCGTCAGCCTCCAGGCCAGCGAGGGGCTTTCGTCAGCAGGATCCACTGTTTGCCCCTTTGACGCGTATCCCGGCTGAACTCCAGGTAGCCCAGGCGGGCATCGACGTCGGCGTCCGCCGTCCGCAGCCGCTTCGTGGGAGGCCGCTCGGAGGTCCAGCCGTTCTTGGTGACGCAGAGCTCGCCCGATCCGACGTGGCGGGTCTCGCACTCCAGCGCCAGGACCTCGCCCCCACCGTCCGCGCTTGTGGCCGCCAGCCGCGCGATCAGGTGAGGGCCTGGCCTAGGAGGCCCCGGGGCCGGCGGTCGAGGGCATGGTGGTCGCGCGGGGCTGGCTGGCGGAGGAACGTGCGGGGCTGTTCAGCGTGCCCGGCGCACGAGTCGGCGGCTCATGACCATGCTCATCGACCACCGGATCACCGCTTCCGAGGTGCCGGTGCGCGTCTCGTAGTCGCGGGCCAGGCGGCGTGAGCGCATCAGCCAGGCGAACGTGCGCTCCACCAGCCATCTCTTCGGCAGCACGGTGAAGCCGCTGGTGCCGTCGCTGCGTTTGACCACCGTCAGCGCGACGCGCAGGAGTTCGCGGGAGAGGTCGACCAGGCGCCCGGTATAGCCTCCGTCGGCCCATACGCGTGTCACGCGCCAGTGCCGCTCACGCAGCCGGACCAGAAGTGTCTGTCCCGCGTCCCGGTCGCTGACCGAGGCCGCCGTCACCATGACGGTCAGCAGCAGTCCGAGGGTGTCCACCACGATGTGCCGCTTGCGGCCGTTGACCTTCTTGCCGCCGTGCCAAAGAGACACGCTCTACCCGGTCCACGGGGCTCGGACCTGCAAGTTCGCCCCCCCTTTCCTAGCCCTCACGTGGGCTGAATCGAGGACCGCACGAGACAGGCCAACCAGGACTCACTCGGCGGCACCAAATCCTGCTGACCGGCCTGCGCGGCGTAGTGCGCTTCGGCCGTACGGTCACCGGCTACGAGACCGTCGGCGAGCAGGGGAGCGTACGCCTCACAGACGGCGACACCGTCCGTGCCGTCCGCGCCGACCTGTTCGTCGTCGCCGACCGCGTCAACTCCTGGCCCGGCAGCAGCGGTCGCGCAGCCAGTCCGCCTCGTCCGCCGCGACCGCCGGAGGGCGCGCCGAGAGCGAGGCGGCCGTCGAACTCGTGGTCGTACTCGGGCCGGCGCGTGAGGGAGCGGCCGAGGGTGTCGGCCTGCGGCGTCGCCGAGCCTGCCGGTCCCGGTGGCGCGGTTGGCTTGCAGGTCAGGTCGCCGGGACGGGCCGCAGCCGGTAGGCGCCTCCGTGCGCGACGACACGGCCGGCTGTGGGCGGGGCGAAGTGGGTACCGAGGAGGAGGGTGTCCGTGCCGGCGAGGGAGGCGAGCAATTCACCGCGGGTGGTCGCGGACTGCTGTGGGTCGATGTCCACGCAGGCGCCGATGGCGGGGTGGGCGAGTTGGACCGGGTGGTGAACGCAGTCACCGGTGATCAGCGCCGTTTCACCCTGACTGTTCAGTTCGACCGCGACATGGCCGGGGGTGTGGCCGGGGGTGGGGACCAGGCGCAGGCCCGGGGTGATCCGCACGCCGTCGGCCGGGACGTCGACCAGGTCGAGCAGACCGGCCCGCTCGACCGGGATCACCGAGTCGCGGAACATCTGGCGGCGCGCCTCCTCCATGTCGTACGCGGCCCAGAACTCCCTTTCGGCGCGTGCGGTGAGGTATCGCGCCCGGGGGAACATCGGGACCCACTCGTCGTCCACCTTTCGGGTGTTCCAGCCGACGTGGTCGGCGTGCAGGTGGGTGAGGACCACCAGGTCCACGGAGTCGGGCGGGAAGCCGGCGGCGGTCAGGCGCTCGGGGAAGCCGGTGCGCAAGTTGTGCCAGGCCGGGTTGGCCCGTTCCTTGCCGTTGCCGATGCCGGTGTCGACGAGTACGCGCAGCCCGTCCACGGCGAACGCGAAACTGTGGCTGTCGATGTGGAGGATGCCGTCATCGCCGGCGAAGTGGGGGCGCAGCCAGTCCTGGCCGGCTACTACCTGAGGCGTGGCGTCGGGCAGCAGCCAGGGTCCGGTCGCGGGCGGCAGCGGTATCTCGTCGATGCGGTGGACGGTGATGTCGCCCACGGCCCAGGACGGGATGGGGGTGTCCGAGGGAGTCTGCATGATCTGTCGTTTCCTTTGCTCTTCAGCGGAGTGGGCGGTTGCGCGTCCTGCTGTCGGGCCTTGTCCGGGTTCGTGACACGGCGAGCGCCGTGAGGGCCGCCGCAGCGAGGAGTGCGGCGATGACGGCGTAGGCGTGCGAGGTGGTCCTGAGCCCGTAGTACTGGGTTGCGGCCCCCGCGGCGATGGCGGGCAGGCTCATGGAGAGGTAGCTCAGAACGTAGTAGGCGGCCAGCGTCGCGGCGCGGTACTGCTCGTCGAGCGAGGCGAGGAGCACGCGGAGTACCCCTTGGGAGACGGCGCCGAAGGCTACTCCGGCCAGGGCCGCGCCGCCGTAGACGGCCGGCAGTCCGAGGCCGTGCAGACCGCTCAGGGTCAGGACCGCGGCGGGCAGGACGGAGAGGCATCCGCCGATCGCGGTGGTGAGGGGATCGGTGCGGCGCAGAACCCACACGGTGAGTGCGGCTGCGGCGCTGAGGGCGAAGAAGACCATGCCGAGGGCCGCCTGCGGGGCGTGGGGGGCCACCAGGCGCACGAGGGCCGGCCCGAGGGAGGAGTAGAAGCCGCCCAGTGCCCAGATCGCGACGATCGCGGTGCCGGTGGTCAGCAGGGTGGACCGCACAGCGGGCGGTACACCGAGCTGCGGGCGCAGCGATCGGAGCGCGCCGGACCGGCGGTTGACTGTCTCCGTGGTGAAGGGGACGGCGATCGCCTGGGCGGCGAAGAGCGCTGCCATCAGTGCGTAGACGGTGACCGTGGGGGCCGGGGCGAAGCGGGCGAGGAGGGTGGAGAGGAGAACGCCCGCGGCCATGCCGACGACCGGGGCGGTGGTGTTGGTCAGGGCGGACCGACCGGGATGCCGCGGGTTTTCCAGGTCGAGGAGAGCCGCGCCTGCGGCGCTCGTGGCCACGCCGGTGGCCGCTCCTTGCAGGAGGCGGGCCGCTGTCAGGGAGTCTGCGCCGTCCGCTGAGGCGAGGAGAACCATGGCGACGGCCTGCGCGCCCAGGGCGCTTGCCAGGACGGGACGCCGTCCCAGGTGGTCGGAGAGCGCTCCGGTGGTGAGAAGGGCCGACAGGAGCGCCAGGGAGTATGCGCTGAAGACCACCGTGACGGCGAGCGCTGAAAGGCCCCACCGGTCCTGGTAAAGCGGGTACAGCGGTGTCGGGGCGCTGGATGCCGCCAGGAGGGCCACGAGTATGGACGCGTCCAGGCCGAACGAGGCGGCGCGGGTTCTCCCGCGGGCGCGACTGCCCCCGACAGGGCAGTGCGCGAGTGCGCCGGACACGGCGTCGGGCATGAGACTCCTCCCTAAAAGCAACGCGTTTGCCTTAAGGGACGATAGGTCCTACGGTCGAGCTAAAGCAAACCAATAGCTTTTGGTCTGGGGTGCCTCGTCGCTTCAGACCCGACCAGGGGAGAATCCATGTCCTCCGCCGGACTCACGCCGCCCGAGGCCGCCCGCTGGGCCGCCCGTGGCGGGCTTCCGCTGCCCGATGACCGCCACTCCGTGGTTGCCGCCACCGCCAACCACATCCACTCCGTCGTCGCGGTCCTGCGCGAGCTGAACTTCGGTGACACCCCGCCCGCCGGTGCCTTCCGTGCGGAACCCGCCGGTGCCTTCCGTGCGGGAAAGGAGAAGCACGATGCAGCCGTATGAGTTGTCCCTCGCCGCCGCCGCGCAGGAGATCCGGGAGCGACGGCTGTCCCCCGTCGAGCTGGTCGACTCGGTCCTCGACCGCATCGAGCAGGTGGAGCCGCACCTTGCGGCCTATGTCGCGGTTTACGCTGATCAGGCCCGCCGGACCGCCCGCGAGGCCGAGCGCGAGGCCGCACAGGGCTCCTACCGAGGCCCTCTGCACGGGATCCCGGTAGGGCTCAAGGACTTGATCGATGTCGCCGGCGTGTCCACCACGGCAAGCTCCAGGACCCGGGCCGGTCACCGTGCGGCCTCCGACAGCGCGGTCGCCGCGAGTCTGCGGGCGGCCGGCGCGATTCTGATCGGCAAGACGCACACCCACGAGTTCGCCTACGGTCTGACCACCCCGCAGACCAACAACGCCTGGGATCGCGGCAGGGTCGCCGGTGGCTCCAGCGGCGGCTCCGCCGTCGCCGTGGCCTCCGGTGCGGTGACATTCGCCCTCGGCACCGACACCGGCGGTTCAATCCGGGTGCCCGCCGCCCTGAACGGGGTGGTCGGGCTCAAGCCGACGTATGGACTCGTGCCCCGTCGCGGCGTCACGTCGCTGTCCTGGTCGCTCGACCACGTCGGCCCGATCACCCGCACCGTCGACGACGCGGCCCTGGTTCTGACGGTCATCGCCGGGCACGACCCCGGAGAAACCGCCTCGGTGGCCGTCCCCGGTGTCGACTACCGGCCGCGCCCTGACCCGGACCTGACGGGAGTGCGCGTCGGCGTGCCGCGCAACTACTACTTCGCACACGTCGACGCCGCAGTCGAGGCCGCCGTCCGCCGCGCCATCGCGCAGCTGGAGGCGCTCGGCGCCCGGCTCATCGAGATCGACATACCGATGACCCGCTACATCCAGGCCGTCCAGTGGGGCCTGATGGTGCCGGAAGCCACCGCGTACCACGAGAGCACCCTGCGTACCGTCCCCGAGCTGTATCAGGCGGACGTCCGGATCCTCCTGGAGGCCGGCGAGCTGATGGGTGCGGGCGACTACCTGCGGGCGCAGCGCGCCCGGACGCTGATGCGCGACGAATGGGCCCGCGTCATGGAGGGAGTTGACGTGATCGCCGCCCCCGCGGTCCCGATGGCCGCGGTCCCGTCGGGCCAGGAGACGGTCACCTGGCCCGACGGCACGGTCGAGGGCGTCTCGGACGCCTATGTGCGCCTCTCCTCCCCGGCCAACATCACAGGAGTGCCCGCTCTCTCCGTCCCGGTCGGCCAGGACACGGCAGGTATGCCTGTCGGCATGCAGTTGCTCGGGCGGCCCTTCGGCGAGCGGACGCTGCTGCTGGTGGGCCACGCATACGAGCGGACGCAGTCCGCCCGGTCGCTCGCACCCCTCGCCTGAGAGCGGTGTGTGGACCGGACCGGAAAGTCCCGGCCCGGTCCACACGCCACTCGGCTCCGTCGGGATCAGCTTTGGTGAGCCCGGATATCGGTCCCGTTAAACGCAAGTAATGTGCTTTAGGCTGGTGCGATGAGCAGCAAGCAGAGGGCCCGCCCCGGCGGGCGCAGCGCGCGCGTCCAGGCGTCGGTGCACACCGCTGTACGGAAACTCCTGGCGGAAACGGGCCGCGAGGCACTGACCGTTCCCCTGGTCGCCCAGCGCGCCGGAGTCACCCCGTCGACCATCTACCGGCGCTGGGGCACCCTTCAGGAACTGCTGTCGGACGTCGCGGTGGAGCGGCTGCGACCCGACACCGAACCGGAGGACCACGGTGACCTGCGGTCCGACCTCACGGCATGGGCCGAACAGTTCCTCGACGAAATGACGTCCCCCTCGGGCCGCGCCTATATCCGCGACGCCCTGCTCGGCGACCCGGACGGCGGCAACGCCGGTCAGTGCTCGGCCTACGCGGCGGAACAGATCAACGTCATTCTCGCCCGAGCGACCGGCCGCGAGGAGAACACTCCCGACGTCGAGACGGTCATGGACCGCATCGTCGCCCCCATGATGTACCGCATCCTCTTCCGCCCGGCCGGGCTCGACGCCGCGTACGCCCGCCGGCTGGTGACCATGCTCTTCGGCATACGCGGGAAGGGCGACCAGTGACCGGGCGACTGTCTCCGTCGCCCGCGAAAGCGATTGCAGCACCCAAGCCCCGCAGTCTCACCGCGAGCCTCATCCGGACGTGATCGATTCCGCCAGGAGCCGCGTGTGCAGCCCCGGCATGTCCGTCACGCGGCTGCCGGGTGCGGGAGGCGAGCTGAGGGAAGGCGTCTTCCCATACGGTGTGCACGGTGCGGCCGACGAGAGTGCGCAGCACCGGCCACAGCCGGAGGAGCAGGTCTTGGTCGAGGCAGCGGGGCAGGTGCAGTCAGCCCCGGTCGGCGAGCCTGGTCATCCTCGCCCGCGAAGGTCCCAGCCTGCCGCGTACCGAGGCGTCCAGCCCCAGCCGCTCGCCGACCGCCCTGACCCGCACCGGGCCGTCCGCCTCCCGCACGATCGCCGGGATCTCGCCCACCTCCGGCCCGACGCCCACAAGGCCGTCCTCGGGGCGTGGCAGCGCCTGGACTCCCCACTCGTCATCGCCGCGTAAACACTCCTGCGCACTGTCCCTTCAAGGACAGGACGGAGGCGTTCGCGCACTCAGGGAGGTTCCGTGAGCGCCACCGGCCGTCACTTTGCGGCCGGCTCGGCTCGTGCGGCACCTTGGTCGTCCGCTCCCTGATGGCCAGCGGAAGCGCGTGGTCGCGGATGACGACGGCCATCTCCTGGACGGCCCCGCGGCGGTGGACGGTGAGGGTCTCCACCTGATCACCGCGGCGTTCCCCCTCGGTCGGAAGAGCGTGCATGATCCGCAGCGCCCGGTCGGCCTGGGCCCGTGGCACTCGCGCGGTGCCGGTCAGGCCCGGGGGCTGTCCGCGGGCGTGCCGGTGAGCCGGAGCAGCATCGTGTCCGACTCCCCCTCGCGGCCGACGGTCACGAAGCCGCGGGCGGCGTAGAGGCGGACGGCCGGATTGCCGTCCTCCACGCTGAGGCTCAGGTCGACGCGGGCCTGGGCCGCCCGCGCCACCAGCGCGTCGAGCAGGGCGCCGCCTATGCCACGACCGCGGTACCCGGGGAGGACACCGAGCGTCAGTTCCGGTACCCGCGGGTCGACATGGCCGTAGCCGGGATCGTCGGCGGGGAAGGTCCGTGCCCATGCGGCACCGACCGGGCGGCCCGCGCCGTCCTCGGCCACCACGCCAAAGTCGCCCGGCCGGGGCCAGCCGGTGACGTAGTGCGCGATGCTCGGCGTCCGCAGGATCTCCTCCAGGGTGAACCGCGGCTGGGACCAGTTGAACGCCTCCAGGAGCACCTCCGCCAGGAAGCCGGCGTCCGCCGCGGTCGCGGGGCGCAGCCGCGTCCTGTCGGTGGGCCTGTATGTCCCGGTCGCGGGTCCGGTACGCATGGGTTCTCGCTTCGTTCTGTCGCCGACGGGCATACAGCGTACTGTCGCCCGGCCCGCGGCCCCGGTTCGCGCGGGGAGCCGCTGGTCACGGCAGGAAGAGGCTGAGGTTGAGGCAGACGACCGCGGCTCCCGCCAGGGCGCCGCAGACCGGAGCGGTTCAACCGAGTACGCTCCGCGGCTGACCGGTCGTCCAACGGCGCGGGCGCCTCGCTCAGTCGGCCTTCCTTCCGGTGTGCGGTCCGGGGCGGGCCACCGGGTCGCCGCGCCGTGAGGAGGCGGCCGGAGCGGTAGGGATGGGGGAGCCGTGGGTGCCAGGTGTGCTGAGCGCGGGATCGTTGACACGGCTGACCGTCAGCCAGCCTCCGACGGCGTTGTCGCAGGTTTCTCAGAACTACGGCCTGCCATCGCCACCGGGCTACGTTGCGCGGCTCGGCCGCACGACCGGGGGCGGGCCGAGGTCCCCGCCGATGTGTGGGGCCGGCCCGGGCCGTTGAGCATCGCTGACACGGAGCGGGTGTGGATGCCCGCGTACCGGAGCCGGCGAGTGCTGGAGCGCGTGCCCACGCTCGCTCCGTCGGCACCCGCCGCCGCACACACCATGAGCGCCTCGACAGCAGTGGCTACCTCCGCGGTGACTTCGGGATCCGTATTTCTCCCACGGCCCGCCTTCTCGCGGCTGCCGGCGTGTATGCCGCACCGACCGAGCCGCGGTCGCACCGAAACGTCTGTGCCCAGGGTGGGTTCGCGCCGGGGACGGAGCATGTCAGGGCGGCGACGTGGGCGGCGAACGCGCAGGCGTCCGTGACGGCGTCGAGAGTCAGTGTGTCGAGTCGGCCGCCCAGGTGCCCGAGGGTGGCGAGGCGGTGGAGGAGGCCGGCGGTGAAGGAGTCCCCGGCGCCGACGGTGTCGACCACGGTGACAGGGGGAGCCGTGACGGCGACGCGCACGCCGTCGAGTGACGCGAGGGCGCCGTCGCCGCCGAGGGTGATGACGACGAGGCGGGCGCCGGCCGCGTGCCAGGTGTCGCACGCCTCGTCGAGCCCGGCCTCCGGGGCGAGCAGGGCACAGTCGTCTTCGCTGAGGCGGAGGATGTCGGCGACGGCGCACCAGTGGGGCAGCCGTTCGCGGTAGGCGGAGGGCGGTACGAGCAGGGGGCGGACGTTGGGGTCGATGGACAGGGTGGCGCGCTCGCGGACCTGAGCGAGGTGTTCCTCGATGCGGCTGCCGCCGGGCCGGCGGATCAGCGCGAGGGAGCCGGTGTGCAGGCAGATCGCGTCGTCGTTCCGTGTCGCGGCGAGTTCGCTGTCGGTCCACTGCCAGTCGGCGGCGCCGTCGGCGTGGAAGGTGTAGGCGGCCTGGCCGGTCGCGTCGGGGTCGGCGACGGCGAGCGTGCTGGGCTCGGAGGTGGTCACGCCGCCGGTCAGGTCGACCCCGGAGGCGCTGAGACGGGCGCGGAAAAGGGTGCCGAAGGCGTCGTGGGAGAGACGCCCGAGGAAGCGGGTGGGGGTGCCGAGCCGGGCGAGGGCGACAGCGGTGTTGGCCGGGCCTCCACCGGCCAGCGCCCGCAGGGCCAGTCCGCCGGCATCGGACCGGTCGCGGTCCTCGAAGATGTCGGCGCCGCACTCGCCGAGGACGTCGACGCCGCCGGGGGACCCGGGTCGGGCCATGGTGTCCGTCTGCCTCTCAGGTAGGGCGCGGGGCTGTCGCCCCGCGCCGCGGAACGCAGCCGAGGACGCCGTGAGGGCGTGGGGTGCTGCGGTGGACGTGGCTGCCGCACACGGTGTGGTGGACGTGTCCGCCGCGCATGGTGCGGTGGGCGCATCGCCTGGCCGTGCGCGGGGGGCCGGTCTTCAGAGTCCGTGCGCCCGGGAGTCAGGCGCCCTGTGTTCCCCGGCCCGCCAGTTGGGCTTCCCGGGGGAGGTCTTTCGCGGTCAGGTTCCAGGCCGCGACGGCGAACTCGCTGCGCCCTGCTCCTGCCGTACGGACCTGGAGCCGCCACGGTCCGTCGGTGGACGGGTAGAACCTCAGGGTGAGGACCTGCTCGTCGGCCAGGTAGACCTCGGCTATCGAACGGTCCACGATCACCCGGAGTTCGACGGGGGCCTCGGGGCGTGCCGCGGCCGGGCACGGCGCGGTGTACGTCCCTCCCCGTGCCCGTGCGTCCTGTGAGGCGTGGGTGCGGTCGACGACGAGGCGGCCTGTCGTGGGGTCGAGGGTGATGTCGAGGTGCTCGGAGCCGTCGGCGGAGGTGATCAGGCGCAGCCCGCTGGTCCCGGTGGTGTCCGGGACGAGGGTGGCGGTGAGGTCGAAGGTGTGGCCGAGCCGGCCGAGTTCGGCCGGCTCGGTCCGTGTGACGTGTCCGGTGCCGTGCAGGACGCGTGGGCCGCGCAGGGCCAGCAGTTCGCGTGCGGGGCGCTGGGCGACCGTGCCGTCGGCGTCGAGGGTCACCTCGCGGGGGAGGGTGAGGACGCCTGCCCAGCCCGCCTCGTGTGCCCAGGCGTCGTCCCGGGCTTCCCAGGCCCAGCCCCACATCAGCCAGCGGTCTTCTCCGGGGGCCTTCAGCAGGGCGGGGGCGTAGAAGTCGGGGCCGTGGTCCAGCGGCACGGGGCCCGTGGCCGCCGCGAAGCGTCCGTTCGTCTCCCGGCCGCTGAGGACGGTGGTGTGGCTGGGGCCGCCCTGAGGGGTCCAGTCGCTGAGGATCAGGACACCGCGGTCGCCGAAGGTGGCGTACTGGGGACACTCCCAGCCGGTCGGGCCCGTATCGGCAGCGGCGTCGCTGGTGTGGAAGGGACCGCGGTACGTCCAGTCCTCCAGGTCGTCGGACTCGTACAGCTGTGCCGCTGCGCGGCCGTCGTCGAGGGCGGAGCCGACCAGCATCCGCCAGCGTCCGTCCTGCCGCCAGACGTAGGGGTCCCGGTACATGGTGGTGCCGGCGGGCGGCTCGGGGATGAGCAGCCGGGGGCGTTTGGTCCAGGTGCGGCCGTTGTCGTACGACTCGGCGGTGGTGACCGGCTGCCACCAGCGGTCCTGGCGGTGTGCGGAGTAGAAGGCCACCATGCGGCCGTCGACGGAGACGGCGTTGCCCGAGTAGCAGCCGTCGGCGTCGTGGCCGCCGGGCGTGGGGGCGAGGGCGACGGGGAGGGGTTCCCAGGTGAGCAGGTCGGGGCTGCGGTAGTGACCCCAGTGCATGGTCGCGTGCTGGGGGCCGTGCGGGTTGAACTGGAAGAAGACGTGGTAGTGGCCGTCGTGGAAGACCAGGCCGTTGGGGTCGTTGATCCAGTTGCGGGGCGGGCGCAGGTGGACGGCGGGCAGGTGGGGGTCGGCGGGCGAGGTGGACACACGGGGCCTTTCTCAGGGCGTGCGGAGCACACGGAAGTCGTGAGGGCGCGGCGGAGCCGTCGGCGCGGGGCGGAGGGTCAGCCCTTGACGCCGGTGGAGGCGATGCTGTTGACGAACGACCGCTGGAACGCCACGAACAGGGCGAGGATCGGCACGGTGATCATGGAGGAGTAGGCCATGATCTGGCCCCAGCCCACGTTCAGCTGGAAGAAGTAGGAGATGCCGACCATCACCGGTCGCAGGTCCTCGCTCTGGACGACCATCAGCGGCCACAGGTAGGAGTTCCAGGCGGGCAGGAAGGTGAGGATGGCGACGGTGGCGACGGCGGGACCGGACAGGGGCATCACGATGCGGCGGTAGATGGTGAGCCAGCCGGCGCCGTCCATGATCGCCGCTTCGTCCAGTTCCCTGGGGATGCTCTGGAAGAACTGGTGGAAGAAGAAGACCGAGAAGGCGTTGGCGACGAACGGCAGGATCTGCACCTGGTAGGTGTCCATCCAGCCGGTGGTCCACTCCAGGCGGAAGCCGTTCACGCGGAGCAGCGGCAGCTGGTTGACCCACCACACCAGCGGTAGCGCGAAGGTCTCGAACGGCACGATGAGGGTGGCGATGACCACGGTCAGGACCAGCTTGCGGCCGGGCCACCGCATCCGTGACAGCGCGAAGGCGGCCAGGCTGTTGACGATGAGGCCGAGCACCACGGTGACCGACGAGATCAGCAGGGAGTTCAGCAGGAACCGGGCCGCGGGGACACGTTCGAACATGTCGGTGTAGTTGTCCGGCGACAGGGCGCCGACGGGCAGGAAGGCGCGTGGCGAGCCGAGGTCGCCGAAGATCTGGTCGTCCGTCTTGAAGGACGAGACCAGCATGAAGAGGAGCGGCAGCGCGAAGACCAGGGCGAGGAGGACGCGGGCCGCGTGACCGCCGAGCCGTTTGAGGAGGGAGGTCATGTCAGTCCTTCTCCCGGGTCAGGAAGCGCTGGACGAGCGACACGGTCAGGACGAGTACGAAGAAGACCAGCGAGATGGCCGCCGCGTAGGCGGTCTGCTGCTGGTCGTAGCCGGTGCGCACCGCCTGGTAGACGACGGTGGTGGTGGAGTCGAGCGGGCCGCCTTGTGTCATCACCCTGATCTGGGTGAAGAGGCTGAACGCCGCGATCGTGATGGTGACGAGCACGAAGGTGCGGGTGCTCCGCAGTCCTGGCCAGGTGACGTGCCAGAAGCGGTGCCAGGTGGTGGCTCCGTCGAGTGCGGCGGCCTCGTACAGCTCGGCGGGGATGGTCTGCAGGCCCGCGAGCCAGATGATCACGTGGAAGCCGACGCCCTGCCACACCGACATCAGGATGATGGCGGGCATCGCGGTGGCGGGGTCGCCCAGCCAGTCCGGGCCCTGGAAGTGGCCGAGGGTCAGCGTCGAGATGACGTGGTTGACCAGGCCGTCCTTGCGGTAGAGGAAGGTCCACAGCAGGGACACCACGACCATCGAGGTGACGACCGGCAGGAAGTAGACGGTGCGGAAGAAGTGGACGCCCCGTACTTTCGCGTTGACCAGCAGGGCCAGGACCAGGGCGAGGCCGGCCTGGAGCGGGACGACGACGGCGGCGAAGTACGCCGTGTTGCGCAGGGACTTGTAGAAGACGGGGTCTTCGAAGAGCTGGGTGAAGTTGCGCAGGCCCACGAAGCGGGCCGGGGTGGGCGAGATGAGCCTCGCGTCGGTGAAGGCCAGGGCGAAGGCGAGGGCGACCGGTACGACGAGAAAGACGATCAGCAGCACGACGGCCGGGGTGGCCATGCCGAGGGCGGTGAGGCTCTCACGGCGACGGGCGTGGGTCGTCGGGGTTCGCCGGACCGGGTGCAGCCGCTTGGCGGCTGCGGTCTTGGTGGTCACGGTATCTCCAGGGAGCCGGTCCGGTTCGGGCGGCGCGGTCGGGGGCCGCACCGGACCGGGGCGGGTCAGCCTGCGTAGTCGTTGTTCGTCTTCAGGTTGTTGTCGATGTTCTTCGCGGCCTGACCGAGGGCGTCCGCGGGGTCGGCGCCGGCCAGGATGTCCTGGGCCGCCTTCTGGAACTCGGTGGAGATGTACGGGTAGGCCGGGGTGACCGGGCGCACCGTGGCGTACGTGCGCGCGAACCGCACGAGCACCTCGAACCTGCCGCCCGGCCGGTAGTCCACGATCTGCTGCGCGGCTGCGTCGGTGGCGGGGATGGTGCTGGTGGCCTTGGCGTAGTCGACGAAGTACTTGGTCTGGCGGGAGAACCTCAGCCACTCCTGCGCGCCGGTCTTGTTGGAGCAGGTGGAGCTCATGGCCCACTGCCAGGAGGCGCCGCCGATCTTCGGCCCCTTGCCGAAGTCGGCCGGCGGGATGACCGCCAGGTCGTCACCGAGTTTCCGGGCGTTCTTGGCCGCGTTCCAGCTGCCGTCCCACTGGATGGCGCTCTTGCCGGCCAGGAAGTCCTTGTTGGGGTCGGCCCCGGACTTCTTCGCCATGTACCCCTTGGCCACCAGCGAGCGGAACCAGCCGCCCCACTCCACGGAGCCCTTGCCGTCCAGGACGCCCGAGGCGGTCTTGTAGCCGTTGCGGTCGATCAGGTCGCCGCCGAAGCTCTGCAGTTGGGGGGAGTAGGCGTACGGCCACCACTCGCCGCTGCCGCCGGTGCCCATCTCCAGTGGGTAGGCGAACTCGCCGCTCTTCTTCAGCTTGGCCAGCGCGGCGTCGAACTCGTCCTTGGTCCAGGGCTCGGCCATGGTGGGGATGCGGATGCCGTGCTTGTTCAGGACGGACTTGCGGGCGAAGAAGGCCAGGGAGACGTCGTAGAAGCCGAAGGAGTAGAGCTGGTCCTTGTAGTGTCCGACGGTGCTGGCGAGCTGGTCTTTCACCGGCACCTCGCTGCCGGTGACGTCGATGGGGGCCAGGTAGCCGCCCCAGGCCCAGTTCGCCACGTTGGGTCCGTCGACGTCGAGCAGGCAGGGCAGTCTGCGGGCCGAGGCGGCGGCCACGACGGAGTTGTTGTAGTCGGTCTGCGGGAACGACTGCAGCTCGACCTTGTACTTGCTCTGGGAGTCGTTGAAATCCTTGATGATCTTCTTGACGACGTCCAGTTCGGCCGAGTTGCCGGCGTTGTGCGTCCACAGGGTCAGCGTGTCGCCGTCGGCCCCGGACGAGCTGCCGCCAGTGCCGGACGCGCACCCGGCGACGAGCGCGGTCGCCGCCACGGCGGCTACACTCGCCAGCGCGAGGCGCCTTGTTCTGAACACCACGAGGTTCCTCCATCTCACGGAGGCGGGTCTTGCCGGACCCGCCCATGGCGACCGGTTGCGTCGGTCGCTGTTCTTGGTGGTCGTCCCGCCGCCCGCACCGGTGTCACCGTCCGGGCGGCGGGACGACTGTCTTCGGGCGACCGGTGTCACTTCCCGGCCGGCGCGCTCAAGGAGGCGCGCTCCCGCAGCGGCATCGGCACACGGTGGACGACCGGTTCGAGCGGCCCGCCGCGCAGGATCAGCTCCACGGCGAGGCGTCCGAGCTGGTAATGCGGCAGCTTCAGCGTGGTGAGCGCCGGCCGCAGCACGGAGGCGATGTCCTGGTCGTCGAACGAGATCACCGACACGTCGCCGGGCACCGAGAGCCCCGCCTCACCGAGCGCCTGGTAGGCGCCGAAGGACACCCGGTCGGCCAGGCACACCAAGGCCCGGGGCCGGGTCCCCGCCGCCAGCAGGGCGGTCACCTCCCGGTAGCCGTCCAGCGTGTCCCAGTCGCATTCGATGACGCCGTCCAGGTGGGCGCCGCCCTCGCGGAGCACCTCCTCCAGGCCGCGCATGCGCTCGTTGCCGGCGATGATGCCCTCGGGCGTGGCCGGGACGGCCTGGTGGCCGCCGATCGCCCAGATGCCCCGGGTGTGGCCGGCCGCGAGCAGGGCGCGGGCCGCGTCCCGGCCGGCCTCCAGCTCGTCCGGGACGACGGAGGGGGCGTCGAACCCCGGGGCCAGGCAGTTCAGCAGGACCACGCGGCGGCCGAACAGTTCCTTGGGGGGAGTGACGTACCGGGTGAACATGGCCGCGTAGATCACCGCGTCGACCTGGCGGTCCAGCAGTGCGTGGACCAGGGACGACTCGGCGGCGCGGTCGCCGTCGGCCTCCGTGATGAACAGCAGGTGGTCCCGCTCGCGGGCGGCCTCCATGGCGCCGCGGATGACGTCGCCGGCGAACGGCGTGGTGGTGATCCGGTCCGAGACGAGTCCGATGGTCTGCGTCGACTTCGTCCGGAGGCTGCGTGCGGTGACGTTCGGACGGTAGCCCAGCCGCCTGGCAGCCTCCAGGACCCGGTCCCGGGAGGCGTCGGAGATACGCATGTCGGTGCGGCCGGACAGGGCGAACGACGCGGTCGTCGGCGATACGCCCGCCTCGCGGGCGACGTCGGCCATGGTCACGCGGCGTTCGGACATCGGGGGATCAACTCCGCTCGGCTAAATCGGATTAGCAGGATGCGATGAGAGTGCGTCACTCGTCATGCGCTGTCAACACCTCGGACATCTCGCCTGCGTAACGGCCTCTGTATGTGGTGATTTACACCTGGCTATACAAGGCGGAGTTGAGATTCGCCTGCGTTAGCTCTTGCTTTAGCGGCGACGGCGCCCGAAGCATGCCGATCCATCACCTAAATCGAATTGGCAGGCCGCCAGGTCGCCGTCCGTCACGCAGCCCAGGAGCCAGCATGAGGAGAAGAACCGCCCTCGGGGTCGTATCCGCCGCAGTCGGCGGCGCCGTCGTGCCGCTCTCGTTCGCCCCCGCTTTCGCCACCGCGGGCAGTCGGACCGGACCCCGACAGCCGACCGCCCGCTGGGACTTCGACGAGCGCACCGGCACGGTCGCCCGCGAGGCGGTCTCCGGCTCCGCCACCCCCGTCGGCTACGTCTTCGGCAACGCCCGCTACAAGCCCGACAGCGACCCCGTACGCCGCCGTGGCGTACGCGGCCGGGCCCTGTACTTCGACGGCTACTCCACCTACGTCACCGCCGAAGGGCCAGGCGGGCTGGACCTCGCCGACGGCATGACGATCGACGTGTGGATCGCCCCCTACGCCTACGAGCACGGCATCGACGGCAAGCCCCAGGCCCTGGTCAATCAGCATGACCCGGGAGCCAGGACGGGCTTCCTGCTCGGACTGCGCCGCTTCGGGCAGATCGTCTTCCAACTGGGCTTCGGCACCGACCTGATCGAGCTCAAGGGGGATGCGGGCCGGCCGGCCGCGAAGGGCAGGTGGAGCCACGTCGCGGCCACCTACGACCCCGCCGCCCATCAACTGCGCCTGTACCGCGACGGCCGTCTGATCGGCACCGCCACCACCCCGGACACGGCTCCCGAACCGGCGCCCGGCGAACCCCTCCTCATCGGGAAGCACAACCGCCCGACCCTGCTCAACGGCGAGTTCCACGCCAACATGTACATGGGCCTGATGGACAGCCTCGTGATCCGCCCGGGCACCCTGGACGACGCGACGGCCCGGCGCGAGCACGCCGAGAAGGTCGCCGCGCTGCCCGGTCACCGCGTGCCCCGCCCCGACCTGGCCCCCCACCGGTCCCGTTACGACGGCGACCGGCACCGCCCGCAGTTCCACATGCTGTCGCCCTGGCACTGGATGAACGAGCCGCACGCGCCGGTGTACTTCAAGGGCAAGTACCACATCTTCTACCAGCACGACCCGCTCGGACCGTTCTGGGGCCAGATCCACTGGGGCCACGCCGTCAGCACCGACATGGTCCACTGGCGCGACCTCCCCCTCGCCCTCGCCCCCGCCGCGGACTCGGCCGGCCCGGACGGCATCTGGTCGGGCTCCGCCTGTGTCGACGGCGACCGCGGACCGGTCCTGTTCTTCACCGGCGGCGACGACCGGCTGCCCTACCGCCAGCGCACCGGGCTCGCCGTGTCCACCTACCAGGCGGACGGCGACACCGACCTGCCCACCTGGACGATGCGCTCCGAGCCGGTCACCGAAGCACCGGCCGGTCTGCCGGCCGGCCCGGGCACCGCCTGGGCGGAGAACTTCCGCGACCCGTTCGTCTGGGAGGAGGACGGCGTCTGGTACCAGCTCGTCGGCAGCGGCATCGTCGACTACGACGGCACGCGGGTCACCCGCAAGCACGGCGGAACCGCTCTCCTCCACACCGCCCGCCGGCCCGAGGGCCCGTGGACCTGCAAGGGACCGCTGCACTGGAACGACCTCGCCACCCTGCCCGAGCCCGGTGAGGTGTGGGAGCTGCCGGTGCTCCTCCCGCTCCCCGGCCCCCGCGGCCGGCGCACCGGCAAGCACATCCTGCTGATCTGTCCGTGGTGGGAGGGGTTCAACCCGAACGCCGTCAAGCACACGTACTACTGGATCGGCACCTTCGACAAGCGCGAGCACCGCTTCGTGCCCGACCACCACAAGCCCCGTGAGTTCGACTTCGGCGAGCACTTCACCGGCCCGTCCGGCTTCGTCACCCCCGACGGCCGCTCCGTGGTCTTCAGCATCACCCAGGACCGCCGCACCGAGCAGCAGCACGCCCAGTCCGGCTGGGCCCACAACGCCGGCATGCCCGTGTCCCTCTCGCTGCGCCAGGACGGCACCCTCGGGGTCGAGCCCATCGCCGAGGCCACCGGTCTGCGGGGCCCTCGGCTGGCCCGCATCCGGCAGACCTCGGCGGCGGAAGCGAACCGGCGGCTCGCCGGGGTCTGCGGCGACCTGCTGGACATCCAGGCCGTCATCGAGCCCCGGGGCGCCCGGACCATCACCCTGGCGGTCCGGGCCTGCGCCGACGGCACCGAACAGACCCTGCTGACCTACGACACGGACGAACACCGCTTCCTGATCGACCGCGGCCGCTCCAGCCTCGACCCGGACGTCCGCAAGGGAGTCCACGGCGGCAGCGTGGAACTCGACGGCGGTCTCCTCACCCTGAGGGTCCTGCTCGACCGCTCGATGCTGGAGGCGTACGTCAACGGCACCCACAGCATCACCAGCCGCGTCTATCCCACCCGCGAGGACGCCACCGGCCTGCGCCTGACCAGCGAGGGCGGATCGGCCCACGTCGTGTCCCTGGACGTCTGGCGGATGAACGGCGCCTACGACGCACCGGTCGCGCCCGCCGCGTACGACCCGCCGCGGCCGACGAACGTCGACGGGCTGCCCAACCACGACTTCGCCACCGGTGACCTCACCGGATGGACCGTCGTCTCCGGCACGACCTTCAGCGACGCCGGCGTCACCACCCGCACCGACTGGGGCTGGGGCGGTCCCTTCTACCAGGCCGAGACCGAAGACGACCCGGCCGGCCACCATCTGTGGGGCTTCAGCCCTTCCGGAGGCGGCGACTTCGCCACCGGCGTCCTGCGCTCCACCACCGTGGTCCTCGGCGGAGACGGCGTGGTCGACCTGCTCGTGTCCGGCGGCGACGACCTCGACCGGCTCTACGTGGCCGCCGTCCGCGCCGACGACGGCAAGGTGCTGGCCAAGGCCACCGGCCGCAACACGGAGCAGTACCGCCGTGTCGTCTTCGACCTCTCCGCCCACATCGGCGACCGCATCCACATCGAGGTCGCCGACCGGGCCGACGGGGGCTGGGGCCACCTCAACGTCGCCGACGTCAACGTCCCCGTCCGGCGCTCCTGAACCCCTGGCCCCGCCCCACGCACGCGCCGTCCCCGGGCCGTGCCGCGCCCCGGGGACGGCGTACCGCTCCGCCCGAGCAACCGATCCCACACCGACGGAGGTTCGTATGCGAACCCGTGCACCATCGAGACCAGCTGCCAGAAGCAGTCTGCTGCGGCTGCTGCTCGCGCTCGCCGTATGTCTCGGCCTGACGTCGCCCCTGATGGCGCATACCGCCAGGGCGACGGGAACCGCGCTGTCGAACCCCGGCTTCGAGTCCGGCGATCTCAGCGGCTGGACCACCACCGGCACCGCCTTCACCGGGGCCGTCACGGACAAGACCGGCTGGGGCTGGGGCTGCTGCTTCAACCAGGCGGGCTCCTACCACCTGTGGGGATTCGCCGCGGGCGGCGACGCCGCCACCGGCACGGTGACGTCCGAGCCGTTCACCCTGACCGGTAGCGGCATGGTCAGCGTCCTGGTCTCCGGCGGGCGCAACGAGAGCGACCTCTACGCCGCCCTGACCACCCTCGACGGAACGGTCCTGCAGAAGGCGACCGGCACCGATGACGAGGCGTACCGGCGCGTCACCTGGGACGCCCGCGAGCACCTCGGCGAGCAGCTGCGCGTCACCGTCGTGGACAAGGCCACCGGCGGCTGGGGCCACATCAACCTCGACGACGTCCACGTCGGCACCGACCCCGCACCCGATGCCTCCCAGCGGGGACTCGCCGCCCACTGGGACTTCAGTGAGGGCAAGGGCACCACGACCAGGGAAAAGGTCAGCCAGGCCGCCGATCCCATCAGCTACGTCTTCAACGACGCGCAGTACAAGCCCGACAGCGACCCGCTCTGGCGCCCGAAGGACGAGGCCGACGGCGTGCTCTCCGGCGCCCTGCTGTTCGACGGCTACTCCACCTGGGTCACCCGCGCCGCGTCACAGACGCAACTGCCCACGGACGGCCTGACCGTCGAGGCGTGGGTCGCACCGCGCGCCTTCGAGTGGGGAGACGACGGCAAGCCGTCCGCCGTCGTCAACCAGCAGGACAAGGCGGCCAGGCGGGGCTTCTCCCTCGGCGTCGGCCGGCACGGGAGGTGGCAGTTCGGCATCGGAACCGGCGACGCCTGGTACGAGGTGACCGTCCCCAAGCCGGCGGCCCTGGCCACGGGCAAGTGGGCGCACCTGTCCGCCGTCTTCGCTCCCGGCGAGGGAGCGATCAGGCTCTTCCTCAACGGCCAGCAGGTCGCCCAGACCACCATCCCCACCAGCGCACGGCTGGCCAAGGCCGACGTTCCCCTGATCATCGGCCGCCACAACCAGCCCGCCATCATCAACGGCACCTTCGCCGTCAACATGTTCAACGGCCTCATCGACGAGGTGAAGATCCACGACAGCGCCCTCACCCCGGCATCGGTCACGGCCGGACACCAGAAGGACGTGCAGACCTTCGCGGGCGGCACCATCCCCAAGGCCCGGATGGAGATGGACCGTTCGCGCTACGACGGCGACCGCTACCGCCCCGGCTACCACTTCACCGCCCCGAACCACTGGATGAACGAACCCCACGCCCCCATCCAGTACAAGGGCAAGTACCACCTCTTCTACCAGCACAACTCCCACGGCCCCTACTGGCACAACATCGCCTGGGGACATGCCGTGAGCGAGGACCTGGTCCACTGGCGCGACCTGCCCGTCGCCCTCGCGCCCACCGAGGACAGCGTGGCGCCCGACGGGGTCTGGTCCGGTGACGCCACCTACGACGAGAACGGCGTGCCCGTCCTGCTCTTCACGGCCGGCAACGACTCACAGCGCCCCAACCAGGCGACCGGGCTGGCCCGCCCCGTCGACCCTGGCGACAGCGACCTGGTCGAGTGGAAGATGCACCCCACCCTCGTCACCAGCCAGACCACCGACCTGAACGTCGGCGCCGGACGCAAGGTCCGCTTCGGCGACTTCCGCGATCCCTTCGTCTGGAAGGAGAAAGACACCTGGTTCCAGCTGATGGGCTCCGGCGTCCAGACCACCGACGGCAGGGACATCGGCGGCACCGCCCTCCTCTACACCTCCAAGAACCTCACCGACTGGACCTACTCCGGCCCCCTGATGGTCGGTGACGTGGCGGCTCACCCCAAGACCGGTCAGGTCTGGGAGCTGCCCACCTTCCTGCCCATCGGCAAGGACGCCCAGGGCCGCGAGCGCCGGGCCCTGCTCGTCAACCCGGCCTTCCCCGCCGGCCCCGGCGAGTACAGCAGCAAGTACGTCTACTACTGGGTCGGCACCTGGGACGCCCAGGGCCGCCGCTGGACCCCCGACACCACCGAGCCCCGGCTCATGGACTACGGCGACCACTTCACCGGCCCCAGCGGAACGGTGGACGACAAGGGACGCTCCCTCGTCTTCAGCATCGCCCAGGACCGTCGCACCGAACGCGCCCACTACGACGCCGGCTGGGCCCACAACGCCGGCCTGCCCATCGAACTGTCCATGCGTCCCGACGGCGACCTCGGATTCCGCCCCGCGGAGGAGGTCTCGCGCCTCCACACCGGCGCACCCCTCCTGGACATCAGCGCCCCGACCTCCCTCACCGACGCCAACACCCGCCTGGCCGCCATCAAGGGAGACATGCTCCACATCAAGCTGACGATGGAACGCGGCACCGCCGCCACGTTCGGACTCGACGTGCTCCGCAGCCCCGGCGACGAGGAACGGACCCGCCTGTTCTACGACGCTCCCGCAGGACAGCTGGGTGTCGACCGGACGCGTTCCGGGAACAACTCCAGCGCCGAGCCGAACTTCGGCGTCGACCAAGGCCCGTTGACCCTTGCCAACGGCATCCTGACGCTGGACGTGTTCGTCGACCGCTCGATGGTCGAGGCGTACGCGAACGACCACAAGTCCCTCACCACCCGCGCCTACCCCTTCCGTCAGGACTCCCTCGGCCTGCGCCTCTTCGGCGACGGCAGTGTCGTCAAGTCCATGACCGTCTGGAAGATGGGCAACATGACCGACTGACCCAGCCGCCCTGTCCGACGGCCCCGGGCGCCCACACCCCCGCCGGCCCGGTCCGCGATTCCGCCGCGGGCCGGGCCGGCGCATGGCTGGTTGCGCTGTCCGCGGGCATGCGGGCCCCGGGGCACTGTCTCCCAGGGCGGGCGGTCTGCGTCGTGTGAACCGCTCAGGTGATGGCGGCTCAGGTGCGGGGAGTGTGAAGGTGGGTGGCGAAGAAGGATTCGATGCGCTGCCAGGCGTCCGCCGAAGCGTCCGGGTCCGGGCCGATGTCCAGGACACGGAACAAGGGACGCAGCGGCCTGGGACCGGCCTCGGCGTCGTTGAGGAAGGCATGGCCTGCCTGCGGGTACTCCTTGACGTCGTGCACGACCCCATGACGTTCGAGGGCCGCGCTCAGCCGGCCGGCCGCCCCCTTCAGGGTGCGGTCCTTCCCGCCGTAGCTGGCGACGACGGGGCAGGCGTCGGCGAGGACGTCCAGGTCCTTGGGAAGCCGTCCGTAGTTGGCGGACGCCGCGTCGTAGCCACCACGTCCGGCCGTCATCAAAGCGAACGCGCCCCCCATGCAGAAGCCGATGATGCCGACCGCGCCGGTGCAGTCGCTCCGGGACAGCAGGAAGGAGCGGGCGGCCTCCAGGTCCTGGTAGGCACGCCCGGTCCCGGACAGGGCCGCGCGGATCGTGGGGATCAGGCAGCGCCGTGCGCCGCCCTCGGTGAACAGGTCGGGCAGCAGCGTGAGGTACCCGGCGCCGGCCAGGCGCTCGGCCTGGCGGAGCATGACGTCGTCGACGCCGAGTACCTCGTGCGCGATGACCACGCCCGGCCAGGGTCCCGGGCCATCCGGCCGGGTGAGGTGCCCCTTCAGCCGCTGCGAGCCCCCGGCCGGGGCGCTCAGGCTGCTCAGGTCAACGGCTTCAGCAGCGGACATGGTGCTTCTCCCGGAGGGTGAGTGCGGGTCGCGGCGCTGCGGACCGTGCGGCCCCCGCCGCCCACAGTCCCCGCCGACCCGCGCGAACGGCGTGCCGCGAGCGCTCACCCGCCCCTCGGCCCGCCCGCGGCGGGCGTGTCACCACCGCACCGGCAGCGTCCGCACCCCCCGGATCAGCATCCCCGGAAGCCACTCGCCCTGCTCCCCGTCCGCCGCCAGGTCCGGGCAGCGCTCCAGCAGCGAGCGCAGCGCCACCTCGGCCTCGAGGCGGGCGAGCGGGGCGCCCAGGCAGTAGTGGACCCCGTATCCGAAGGCGGTGTGGCCCTGGGCGTCGCGCCGTACGTCGAAGCGGTCCGGCTCGGGATAGCGCGCCGGGTCGCGGTCCGCGGCGGCCATGGCGATCAGCACGATGGCACCGCGCGGCACCCGTACGCCGCCGATCTCGGTCTCCTCCAGGGCGATGCGCGGCGTGGTGGTCTCCACCGGCCCGTCGTAGCGCAGCGTCTCCTCCACCAGCCCCGCCGCCAGCCCGGCCGGATCGGCCCGTACGGCCGCCAGTTGCTCGGGGTGGGCGAGGAGCGCGCGCACCGCGTTGCCGATCGTGTTGACCGTCGTCTCGTGTCCGGCGACGAGCATCAGGAAGGCCAGCGAGAGCAGTTCTTCCTCGGTGAGCCGGTCGCCGCCCTCGTCGACCGTGTGGACGAGGGCGCTGAGCAGGTCCTCCCCGGGGTTCTCGCGCTTGGCGGCGATGAGCCCCGTGAGATACGGCATGACGTGCTCGTACGCCTCCTTCTCCGCCTCCGGGCTGGTGGGCGCGAGGGTCTCGTTGGACCAGGCGTGGAAGGCGGCGCGGTCCAGGTTGGGCACGCCCAGCAGTTCGCAGATGACGATCATGGGGAGCGGGGAGGCGAACGCGTCGATGAGGTCGGCGCGGCGCGCTCCGTCCGCCGTCATACGGTCCAGCAGCTCGTCGGTGATCTCCTGGACGCGCTCGCGCATCTTCTCGACCCGCCGGGCGGTGAACTCCCGCGCCACCAGCTTCCGCAGCCGGGTGTGGTGGGGCGGGTCGCTCATCAGCATGTTGGTGCTGCCGAGCATGTTCAGGGCGTACGGCGGGGTCCAGCCGGCCTGCCGCCACTCGCGCTGCCAGTCCCGGCTGAGCTTCGGGGAGCTGAAGGCCTCGCGCGCGGCCTCGTACCCGACCACGAGCCACACCCGGCCCCTGTCGGGTGTGATCACCTGGTGCACCGGACCGCGCTCGCGCAGCAGCGCGTAGGCGACGTACGGGTCGGCGACGAAGTCGGGGCTGAGCGAGGCGAGCACTTCGATGTCGCCGGGGCTGTCGAGCCCGTCGGTTGGGTCGGGTATCGCGGGATCGGCGGCGGCTTTCTGGGTCTCGGTCACGACGGAATCCCTTTCCCTCAGGCCCGGGTCAACCGGCCCCCGCCGATCACTCCGAGCACGGCCGCTCACTCTAATCCCGCACTGTTACCCGCACAACTACCTTGCCCTTCTTGCTGTTGACCTTGAAATGCGGGAGCCGTGCCGGTGCTGGAATCGGCGGCAGCCGTGCCGGATCGCGGTGATCAACTCGCCGGTAGCCGGTAGCCGGTAGCCGGTAGCCGGTGAGCCAGTCGCGGTCGGCGGTGCGGCGGCGCATTCCGGCGGGGAGAAGGGTGCTGAGGTCGTCCCCTCTCCTCGCTTTCCTTATATAGGGTCAATCGGGGCTTTACTCCATGCCGGTGACATACCGGGACCGAGATCGGGCGGCCTATCGGCCCATCGCCGCACTTCAGAGAGGTGGCAGCGGTGTTCCGGTCGGCGCTGTCGGTCCGGTCGTCCCGGCCCGGAGCTAGCTACAGTCCGTTCCCATGACCACGGTTACCACACGCTCGGTCGCCTACCCGGCCGACGGTCTGACGATGGTCGGGCACCTGGCGCTCCCGGCCGGCGCCGACCGTCGGCCCGCAGTTCTGGTGGGGCCCGAGGGGACCGGACTGAACGACTTCCAGCGCGGCAGGGCCGACGCCCTGGCCGAGCTGGGGTACGTGGCGTTCGCCTTCGACATCCACGGCGGCCGGTGGTTCACCGACCCCGACGAGATGATGGCCCGGGTGACTCCCCTGCTCGCGGATCCGGACCGGATGCGGCATATCGGTCACGCGGCGCTCGACGTGCTGCGCGCCGAACCGCGGACCGACCCCGACCGGATCGCCGTCATCGGCTACGGCACCGGGGGCGCCATCGGGCTGGAACTCGGGCGCGACGGTGTCGATCTGCGGGCGATCGGGACGGTCAACGCCCTGACCACGGGCCGACCGGGCGAGGCGGCGCGCATCCGCTGCCCCGTGTGGGCGGGGGTCGGATCGGAAGACCCGATCATGCCGCCCGCGCAACGGGAGGCCTTCGTCGCCGAGATACTGGCCGCGGGAGTCGACTGGCGTCTCGTAATCTACGGCGGTGCTCTGCACGCCTTCCACCATCCCCCGGTGAACCAGCGCGTGCGCCCCGGAGTGGGCCACCACCCCCGGCACGCGCGACGTGCCTGGAGTGACGTCGTCGGTCTGCTCGACGAGTGTGTGCCCGTAACGGTGTGATGCATCCGGGAGTACCGGCCGGGGCTGCGCACCGGCCGGCGAGAAGATCACCCGCAGCGTTCCGCGGCCGTGCCGGAGCCATGTCACGCCCTGCTCCGCGAAGGCGGCCCTTCGAAGCGAAGCACCGAGTCGACGGGGCGGCGCAGTGAGCGGACCGTTGGCGGCGACGCGTAGGAGAGCCGGAAGAGCATGAGTTCGGCCTCGTCCGGCCTGCCGGGGACGAGGGCGGTGAACCTGGTGCGCAGCGTGCGCAGAACGTCGGTCTCGGCGGCGTCGAGTCCGGTCTCGCCGCCACCTGCCAGGCGGGCGAACAGGTAGAGCAGCGAGGTGTGGGGCTGGAATCCCAAGCCGAGGGAAGTAGCGGTGAGCCAGAGCCGTTGCAGGGCGCGGCCGCCGTCGACGAAGGCGTGAGGGCCCTTGCCCGGGATGGTGAGGCAGCCGACGGCGGACGAGGCGGCGAGGGCCTTCGCGGCGCTCTCCTCGAAGGCTTTGCCGCCGCCGATCCGGCGGACGAAAGCCAGACCGCGCCATTGGCGTGCCAGACGGAGGCCCGCGAGATCGACGTCGTCGAACCCCAGAGTGGCCACGTCTATGCCGTCCCGCGTGCGCCGCGCCTCCTCGGGGTCCCAGCGCAACTCGTTCATCATGTCCCGGTGCAGGTGCGGGGACAGCATCCGCAGCCGGTCGCCCGCCCCCAGGACCCGGCCCATCTCGTCCAACTGGTCGCGGTCGGTGACGAGATGGAGCCGGGCGCCGCTCTCGGTGGCGCAGTCCGTCAGCGCTGCGGCGTGCGACTCGAGGAGCGGGCGAGCGGGGCCGGGACTGCGGTTGGTGGTGCGGTGCTCGATCCAGTCGAAGAGTGCCGGGCGCGGGAGGTCGGGCGCGCTGGAGAAGGTGAGCCGGCAGACCAGGCCGGGGTCGGCCGGGGCGGGGAAGTACCGCACCTGGCAGGCCCAGCCCGAGGCCTGGGCCGCGAGGTGGATGTTCTCCACCGCCGCGCCGATGGCCAGATGGGTGGCGCGGCCTTCGAAGTCGAGCAAGGTCTGCGGCTGCGCGGCGTCGACGCGGCAGTCCACCACCTCGTCGTGGGCGGTGAACTGCCAGGGCTGGCTGTTGCCGCCGGACGGCGCCTGGATGCCGTGGGCGACCAGGCGGCGGATGCCCTCTTCGCCCAGGGTGGCGCCGGCGCTGCCGGCCGGCGGCAGGAGGAGGGGAGCGGAAGTCTCCTCCGCGGCGGGCTCGGACGGGGGCTCCGGTGGTGTCAGGACGGTCTCTGCGCCCTCGCGGATCAGCGTGCCGGGATCGACGAAGTACCGTCCCGAGGCGGTGAACTGACCGAGGAGGAGGCGGCGGGCGGTATCCGTCACCAGCGCGGCGCCCAGGCTGACTCCCGAGGCGAGCTGGGGCCATGAGGAGATGGTCTTGCCCGTCTCGACGAGGGAGGAGACCAGACGCTCGGAGGGCTCGTCCTGGCCGAGGATGCGGAGCAGGTGCGGGAGCTTCTCGCGGGTCGACATCGCCTTGACTCCGGCGGCCCCCACTCCCTGCAGAAGGCCGTGCAGCAGCGGACGTTCGGGTTCGAGGTCGAACCGCTCCACATCCAGCATGCCGCGCTCGTTGGTCTCCATCAGGACGGGGATGCCGAGCGCGCGGGCGCGTTCACGGACGTGGACCTTGAGGAACATGTCGTCGCACTCCTCGACGAGGAGGTCGGTGCGGCCACCGCCCGCGAGGAAGGCGTCGGTGTTCTCCTCGGTCAGTCCCTCCGGCCAGACGGTGATGTCGAGGTAGGGGTCGATCTCGTACATCTGCCGTGCCGCGATGACGACTTTGGGCAGGCCGACATCGGCGACCGAGGCGCGGAGCCGGTTGAGGTTGGAGAGGGACAGGTGGTCGAAGTCGGCGAGCCGGAAACGGTCGCCCACGCCCTCCTGCGCGAGCGTGACCGCGCTTGCGGCGCCCACGGAGAGGCCGACCACGGCCACGGTCTTCCGTGACAGGAGGTCCTGCTCCTCCGCGGTGATCTTGTAGCGGTTGCGGGACTGACGCAGCTCGCGGTGCTCGTCCGGCGGCAGGACGTGGACGAGCTGCCGCGACCAGGCGTACCACGCCCAGGTGCCGTACTCCGCCGGGGACCTGCCGCCGAGGTGGTCGGTGACCGCGGAGGCCAACTCGTCGGCGTCCGGCCGCCAGTCGGGGCGCCGGGCGGACAGGAGCTCCGCCAGCTGGTCGGCGCACGTGTCGTGGACGGAGGTGACCACACCGCTTTCGAGGAGCTCTGTCAGGGCGGAACGTTGCTCGGGATCGGCCGCTGCGTACAGCGTCGGTCGCCAGGGAACCATGTCGCCGGCGGTCTGGGCGAGGCTGCCGAGAAGCGCTTCCAGGTTCATTGCTCTCCTAACGCGCGTTGCCTGCGGATGCCGGGGCGGTGGAGTGCCCGAGGCCGAGTCGCCCGGCTACGGCGCGGACCACGTCGGTGGGGATGAGGGGCGCTTCGTCCAGTGCGCGGTCCAGCAGCTCCGCCGCAGCGGCCAGTCGCTCCTCGCGATGGCGGATGGCCTCTGCCCGGTTGATGGAGTAGTACGCCGTGATGCCCGGGAACGGGCGGTCGTGCAGGGGGCGGTCATGCCGGAAACGGAGACCGCACCGTTCGTATCCCCTGATGCGTTCCGTGGGGCCGCTGCCACAGATCACGGTCGCCCCCAGTCGCTGCGCCGCCACGACGGAGGTGAAGCACAGCAGGGACGCGAGGTTGCGGCCCCTCCACTCCTCGTCCACCCAGATGCCGCAAATCTCGGCCACCGACTCGCCGGCGGCGACTTCGTCCGCCACGGCATCGTTGAAGTCCTGGCTCGCGAGGTGTATCTCCGACGGCAGCTGTCCCGCTATTTTCCGGTGGATGCGGATACCTCCGACGGGCCTCTCGTCCCCGTCGCCTGCCGTCTCGTCGAAAACAGCGAGGTAACTCAACGGATCGCGAGTGGTGCGTGGGTCCGTGCTTCCGTACTTCGTCAGCGTCTCGTAGCCGGGTGCGGAGTAAGCGCGCTGCTGGGCTTCGAGATAGGTGTCGTAGGCGGGGTCGTCGAACTGCGCGTCGTGTAGCCGGAGATACATCAGGGATCCTTGTGGGTCGGGTCGGCTCTGGATCGTGGATGTGGCTGCGGACGGCATCAAAAGATACCGGGCGCCTCCTGGGCTGCCACTTGATTTTTGGTCTGCGCGCCATGCGTACACATTCCGGAGCGGATCTTCGAACGTAATCCACGAATGGGTGTCGCGATTCCGGCGATCTGCCTGTATCGGAAAAATGATCCGGTTACCCGCCACCCTGTCCAATGGGTGATTTTCAACCCCCATTGACGCTCAGGGTGGGGACGCCTTCGGTCGATACCGCATTACTTCGCGCTTGGTTTTTCCTTCTGCGGCGCATCGTTTCTTGTGAATACGGGTACGTACGGTGTCGCTTCTTCGGCTCGGTCAGCTTCCCGTTCCGTGCGCGTCGCCGAGGTCGACGGCCAGGCGCAGCCGGTGCAGGCCGCGGCGGGCGTGGCTCTTCACCGTCCCCAGGGGCACACCGGTGCGCTGAGCGATCTGGGCCTGGGTCAGGTCCTCGTAGAACGCCATGCAGAGCACCTCGCGCTGTGCGTGCGGCAACCGGGACAGGGCCTCGACGAGCAGCACGCGGTCGAGCACCTCGCCCGGTATCTCCTGGACGAGCCGGGCGGGCGCGGCTTCGTGGGTGGCCGAGTCGACGAGGGCCAGACGCCTCGTCCTGGCGGCCAGCGCGTCGATGATCTTGCGGCGTGCGATGCCGACCAGCCAGGCACCGAGTGCGCCCCGCTCCGGGCGGAAGCCGTGCCGCCCGCCCCAGGCACCGATGAAGACCTGCTGCGTCACGTCTTCGGCCTCGTGAGTGTCGCCGAGGGACCGGGTGGCCATGGTGTGGACGAGCGGTCCCCAGCGCCGGTAGATGGCCGCGAACGCCTCCTCGTCGGCGGCGACGAGGCCGCGGGCGAGGTCCTCCTCGCGCCGCGTCTCCGCCGCGGGCGGGACCGGAGCGGCACTCGGTCGCGTGGTCGTGTTCATGAGCGCGTTCCTCCTGCCGTGCGTCGCCGGGGACGAAAGGGCGTGCCCGGAGGGCGGGTCCGCCGGTCCGCCGTCCGCGTGCCTGGAGTCTGGAACGCCGGAACGACGCGATCAACATGCGTCGTTTGTGCGTCGTACAGTGGCCGCATGAGCGAGTCTGGCGAGGAGGACGGTGAGGACCGCGACCGCCCGTACGGCGACGGGGGACTGACCACCGGCGAGGTGGCCCGGCGCCTGGGGGTGGCCCCCACCACGGTCCGCACATGGGACCGCCGGTACGGCCTCGGGCCCGACGCGCACACGGGCGGCCGGCACCGGCGCTGGACCGCCCGGGACGTTGCGCGGCTGGAGCGGATGTGCGCGCTGACGGCGACAGGGCTGCCCCCGGCCGAGGCCGCACGGCTCGCGCTGAGCGGGGAATCACCGGCGGCGACCCGACCCCGACGGACCGCCGGGCCACAGCGGGCCTCGGTCCGGGCCCGCAGCCGGGCGGGGAGCGGCCTGCGGCTCGGTGACGTACGCCAGGAATGCCGGGGAATCGCCCGGGCCGCCCTGCGCCTGGACGCCGCCGCGCTGGACGAACTGCTGCTCGCCGCGATCGCCGAACACGGACTGGTCGTCGCCTGGACCGAGGTGATCGTGCCGACGCTCCAAGCCGTCGGCCGCAAGTGGGAGACGTCGGGCGAGAAGTACGTCGAGGTCGAGCACTTCCTGTCCTGGCACGTCTCCGGGGCGCTGCGACGCGCCACGCCCCCCACGGTCGCCGCCCGTGCCGGTGCCACCACGGTGCTCGCCTGCGTGCCGGGGGAGAACCACACCCTGCCGTTGGAGGTGCTGGCCGCGGCATTGACGGAGCGCGGCGTTCCGGTGCGCATGTTCGGCGGTGCCCTGCCCGTCGAGTCGCTCGTCGCGGCCGTGCGCAGGACCGGGCCGGCCGCGGTCGGGCTGTGGGCGCAGTCCCGTACCACCGCAAGCCGGCCGTTGGCCCAGCACGTCGCGGCCATGGAGTGGGGAGTGCGCGGTGCCCGCCGCAGGCCGGTCGTGCTGACGCTGGGACCCGGCTGGGCGGGACAGGCGGTGGCGGGGCTGGCGCGTCCGGCGGGACTCGCCGAGGCGGTCGCCGCTCTGGAGTCGTCGGCCTGCTCGTGACATGGTGCCGTCGGACGGCACCCGGTCGTGGCGCCTGGGCAGCGGCCGGGGAACACGGTCCGCTGGACCAGCGGTCGCGGCCGCGTCGTTCGTCCCCGGGCGAGCGCTGCTTCCGCGCCACGTTGCGGCACGGGTCCGTACCCGCTGGTTCCGGGGTACCGGTCGAGGACACGTGTGCGGGACCACCGGGCGACCGGTCCGGTGCATGGCGCCATGGGGTCGCCGGGCGCGCGCCGCGCGCGAGGTGGTCGCCGACCGGGGACAAGGGAAGTGGTCGCCGACCAGGGGCAAGGAGCGACGCCGTGGGCCGAAGCGGTGTCCGGCCGCATCCGCGGACGGCCTCGGACGCGAAGCAGTGACGATCGGATGGACCTGTTGGCCGTATCGAGGGGTGAAGCGTGGAAGTGAGCGGTGCCCGTGTCCTGGTGGCCGGTGCCACGGGAGCGCTGGGCGGTGCGATCACCGCCCAACCGGCCGGCCGGGGCGCCCGGGTGGCCCTCGCCGGACGCGACCGTCTGGCCCACACCGTGCGGGCGCACTCCGGTGCCCCGGCCGCCGGCTTCGACGCCCGCGATCCCGGGGCGTGCGCCCGGGCCGGGCAGGCAGCGGCGGCAGCCCGCCAGGGGCTGGACGCCGTCGTCGTCGTGTCCGGGCCGGTGACCTTCGGCGCGGCAGAGGAGACCGGCGCCGAGCCGCCGCGCCCGGGCCCCGGCCGAAGCCCCGGCGCCGAACGGCGAGCCCGGTGACGCCCCGCCCCGCCGACGACTCCGACGTGATCGTCATCGGTGGTGGCGCGGCCGGTCTCAGCCTCGCCCACCGGCTGACGGAGAACGGCGCCGCCACGGTGACCGTGGTCGAGCCGCCGGACGGTCCGCTCCGCCCCGCGGAACGGACCTGGTGCTACTGGGCAGCGGGCGCCGACGGCCTGGAAGAGGCGGTCGGCGCGTCCTGGTCCGTGCTGCGTCTGCACGGCACCGACGGGCGGCCGGTCGTTGTCCGACCCGCCCCGTTCACCTACCGCATGGTGCGCTCCGCCGACTTCGAGCGGCTGGTCCACGGCCGCCTGGCCCGCTCGGACGGCGGGCGTCTCCTGCGCGCGACGGTGGAGTCGGTACGCGGTGTGCGCGGTGGGTCCGCAGGCGCGGAGGTCCGGTGCACGCTGCCCGGGGGCTGGTCCCTGACGCTGCGCGCCCGGCGGGTGTTCGACTCGCGGCCGCTGCCTGTCCTGCCGCCGGCCCGCACGCGGTGGCTGCAGCACTTCCGCGGCTGGTTCGTACGTACCGCCACCGAACGGTTCGATCCCTCGGTCGCGGATCTGATGGACTTCCGGGTTCCCCAGCCGGCGCACGGACTCGCCTTCGGGTACGTCCTGCCGCTGGCGCCGGACCGGGCGCTCGTGGAATACACCGGGTTCTCCGGCAGCGCGCTGACCACCGAGGCGTACGAATCGGCTCTGCGGCACTACTGCCGGGACATCCTCGGGCTCGGCGCGCTCACCGTGGAACGGCCGGAGCAGGGGGTCATCCCCATGACCGACGCCCGCTTTCCGCGACGGGCCGGTCCCGCCCACTTCCGTATCGGAACCGCGGGGGGCGCCACCCGTGCGGCCACCGGTTACACCTTCGCGGCGGTGCAGCGGCAGAGCAGAGCCATCGCCGCCGCCCTGCTCGACGGGCGCACCGCCATCCCCCCACCCCACGGGCGGAGGGCCTCGGCCATGGACGCGGTCCTGCTGCGCGCCCTGGACACCGGGCGCGTCGACGGCCCGCGCTTCTTCACCGACCTGTTCCGCCGGGTCCCGGCCGAGCGCCTGCTGCGCTTCCTCGACGGCGCCACCTCCCTGCGGGAGGAGTGGCACATCGGGCTGTGCACCCCGGTCCTGCCGATGCTTCGCACGGCCGCCGAACTGCCCTTCGTCCGCCGACGCTCCCAGCCCTTCGCACGAACCGGAGACGATCACCGATGAGCCTCCTGCGCGAGCACGACCCGGCCCGCGTCCTCGACCACGCCGTCTGCGCCTGCGGTCGCCTCACCGCTTCCCACCCCGGCCGCCGCACCGGCCTCGCGCGCCCGGCCCGCCGGGAGGGAGTCCGATGACGGTCCGTCGTACCGCTGCCGCCCGGCGAGGCCGCGACCGCAAGGCCGAGGTGCTGGCCCCGCCACCCGGCAGGGACCGGTTCCAGCGCGGGGACGAGCCGTCCGTCGCGGTGGTCGGTGGCGGGATCGCCGGTCTCGCCGCGGCCACCCTGCTGGCCGAGCGCGGTGCCCGCGTGACCCTGTACGAGAAAGAGGACGCACTGGGCGGCCGGCTCTCCGGCCGGCCCACCAGGCTGGCGGACGGCTCCACCGTGACCATGACCCGCGGGTTCCACGCCTTCTTCCGCCAGTACTACAACCTGCGCGGCCTGCTGCGCCGTACCGACCCGGCCCTCGCGCGGCTCACGGCGCTGCCCGACTACCCCCTGCGGCACAGCGGCGGCCTGACCGACAGCTTCGCCCGGGTCCCGAGAACGCCGCCCTTCAGCGCGCTCGGCTTCGTCGCCCTCAGCCCCACCTTCGGCTGGCGGGACCTCGCCGCCATGGACGCCCGGGCGGCACTGCCCCTGCTCGACGTGCGGGTGCCCGAGGTGTACGAACGCTTCGACGAGGTCACCGCGACCGGCTTCCTGGACGGCGTGGGTTTCCCGGAAGCCGCGCACCACCTGGCGTTCGAGGTGTTCTCCCGCAGCTTCTTCGCCGACCCGCGCACGCTGTCCGCCGCCGAACTGCTGCTGATGTTCCACATCTACTTCCTCGGATCGGCCGAGGGACTGCTCTTCGACGTGCCCGGCGAACCCTTCCCCCAGGCGCTCTGGGACCCGCTCGGCGACTACCTCCAGCGCCTCGGCGTGGACATCCGCACCGGCACCCCGGTCCACGGCGTGCTCCCCCTCGGCGACGGCGGAGCGCACGTGCACACCGACACCGGCGCCGGGCGCCACGACGCCGTGGTGCTCGCCCTCGACCCCGGGAGCCTGCGCCGGGTCGTCGGCGCGTCACCCGGCCTGGGCACGCCCGGCTGGTGCGAGGACATCGCGGCCCTGCGCACCGCACCGCCGTTCCTCGTCTCCCGGCTCTGGCTCGACCGGCCGGTCCGTGCCGACCGGCCCGGATTCCTCGGCACCAGCGGCTACGGCGGGCTCGACAACATCAGCGTCCTGGAGCGGTACGAGGGCGAGGCCGCCCGCTGGGCCGCGCGGACCGGGGGCTCGGTCGTGGAACTGCACGCCTACGCCGTGGCCCCGTCGGCCGAACCGAAGGAGGTGCAGGACATGCTCGTCGACCGGCTGCACCAGGTGTACCCGGAGACCCGCGAGGCACGCGTCGTCGACGCCCGGCACGAGTGGCGCTCGGACTGTCCGCTCTTCGAGGCCGGCTCCCACCGCCGGCGCCCCACGGTGCGCACCCCGCACCCGTGGCTGACCCTGGCCGGCGACGCAATCCGCTGCGACCTGCCCGTCGCCCTCATGGAACGGGCCGCCACCACGGGCTTCCTGGCCGCGAACGCCCTGCTCGCCGACCGGGGGGTGCGCGGCCAGGTCCTGTGGACGGTTCCCCGGGCGGGCCGCTCACCTTGGCTCCGGGCCCTCGGAGCCGTCGCGGGGCGCCGCTCGTCTCGCTGACCGGTGCCCGGTCAGCCGGGGAACCGCCCGGTGCTGCGCTCAGCCGGGGAACCGCCCGATGCTGCGGAGCGTATAGCGCCGCTCGGCGTAGGCCAGGTCGTCGCGCCACAGGCGGCCGGCCGTACGGCGCATCAGCGGGCGCAGCACGGGGGCGGCGGCCCGCGCCAGGGCGAAGCCGGGCCGGTCCGACGCGGCGACGACCGCCTCCACCACGGCGGTGCGCGGACGCTCGTGACCGGGCCCGGTCAGCGGTGTCGCGTGGGTCTCGACCACGGATGCGGCGCCCTCGCCGTCGGTGATGCGCATGACGACCGTGCGCGGCTCCGGCGCCGTGAACTCGGCCCGCACCGGCACCACGAACCGCCCCGCCACCCGGAAGGAGACGTCGACGACGAAGGCGTCGTCCTCGCCGCCCGCCGGCTCCCGCACCACCGACAGGTCGACGAACGAGTACGGGTGGAACCACGAGCCGTGCCACGGATCGAGCCGGTTGGCCACCACGTCCTGCGGTTCGCACCGCCCCACCGCCGTGAACACCGCGTCCACCCCGCGGCCCCGCGCCGGCCGGGCGGGCACGACAGGCCGCTCGGTGGGCTCCTCGCCGCCCACCGCGTCCAGCCGCACCCAGACGAGCACGCCGTCGTCGTGCACCGGGAACGGATGCCACCCGGCGGACGGCGAACCGTCCAGGACGAGCCCGTGCCAGTGGCACACCAGTGCGCCGCACACCACCCGGCTGTCGCGCAGGGGAGCGCCCAGGTGCGGGCAGACGCCCGAACCGGCATGGAGCCCGCCGTCCTCGGAGCGCCACAGCACGACCTCCACACCACCGACCGTCCGGCCGTACGGGCGGTCCTCCGCGCGCACGTTCCGGGAGGCACCCACCACGAACCAGTTGCCGGACGGGCGGGCGGACGCCCGACCGAGCGCGTCGGCGATGAGCGCCGGACGCGCCTGGCGCCAGGTCGGTGTCTGCGCCGCCCAGTCCCCACCGGACCTCCGCCGCCGCAACGGCGGCGACCAGCGCCCGCCGTCCCTTCGACCGCTCACCGCACCGGTTCCTTCCACTCGACCGCCGGACCACCCGCCGGGACCGCTCGGTGCGCGGCGCGAGCACGCCACCGGGCGCCGGCCACGCGCAGCACACCGGCCGCGGCCGTGGCCGCCCGACGCCGGCGCGACACCACCGCACGGCGATGCAGCACGGTGTAGTCCTGCTCGGCGATCGCGTCGAGAATCCCGCCGTAGAGGGTGAACGCGGCACGGATACAGGGACGTACCCGGGGATCGAGCATCGCGATGCCCGGTTCCGCCGTCCGGTACACGTCCCGTGTCATGGCCTCCGCCGCGACGAGGGCGGCGCGGATCCGGGGATCGCGCCGCCCGGTGCGCCGGCTCCACTCCAGCAGGGGCCGGTCCACACCGTGCGCGGCCAGCAGATCGCCGGGCAGGTAGACGCGGCCCCGGTCGAGATCCTCGCCCACGTCCCGCAGGAAGTTGGTGAGCTGGAAGGCCACACCGAGCGCCGCCGCGTGCGGTGCCGCCTCCTCCCGGGCCGTGACCGTACCGAGGACCGGCAGCATCTGCAGGCCGATCACCGCCGCCGAACCGTGTACGTACCCCTGCAGATCGGCGTAGGTGGGGTAGTGGGTGACGGTCAGGTCGGCACGCATCGAGGACAGGAAGTCGGCGAAGAGGGCGTGATCGATGCCATAGCGGCCGGCGGTGTCCGCGAGGGCCCGGACCACCGGTTCGTCGCCCGTGCCGGTGCGCAGTCCGTCGGCCAGGTCGCTCTCCAGACGTCCCAGCAGCCGGTCGCGCTCCTCGGGCGCGCGATGGCGGTCGTGGTCGTCCACGATGTCGTCCGCCCAGCGGGCGAAACCGTACAGGGCGTGCACGGCGGAGCGGCGTTCCAGGGGCAGCAGGCGGGTGGCCAGGAAGTAGGTCCTGCCGTGACGGGCGTTGAGCCGTCGGCACCGGGTGTAGGCGGCGCGCAGTGCGGGATCGGTGATCCCGGCGGCGTCCAGTTCACGACGGGTCATCGGCACCTGCCCGGGCCGGGACGGACGATGCGCCGGCCGCGGCCGGGGGCGACGCCGTCCGTGCGCGCCGGGTACCGGTGCCGCCGGTGACGCGCGCGGCGGCGAGTCTGCCGCTGATGAGCACGGTCGGCACGCCGACGCCCGGAGTGGTACCGCAGCCGGCGAGCACCACGTTGTCCAGCCCCCTGACGAGGTTGCGCGGGCGGAACGGTCCGGTCTGGGCGAAGGTGTGGGAGACGGAGAAGGGGCTGCCGGCGGCATGGCCCTGCCCCGCCCAGTCCAGCGGCGTCACCAGAAGCTCTTCCTGGATGCTGTCCGCGAACCCGTCCAGGCCCCGGCGCTCCAGTTCACCCACCAGCCGGTCGCGGTAGCGCGGGCCGAGGTCCCGCCACGCGGCGGCCGGGGGACCGACGGTTGTGTTCGGACAGGGGGCGAGGACGTAGTGCAGGTGGTGTCCCGGCGGTGCCAGGGCGGGATCGTGCGCGGTGGGACGGGTGATGAGCAGAGAGGGGTCGCTCATCAGCTCGCCCGTGCGGGTCAGCTCGTCGAAGGTGCGCTGCCACGCCGCGCCGAAGGAGAGGGTGTGGTGGGCGAGGTGCGGCCAGGTGCGGTCGGTTCCCGCGTGCAGGATCACGGCGGACGGTGAGTGGCGCAGCGGTGCCGGCCGCCGGGGCGCCCGCCCCAGCAGCCCGTAGGCGGCCGGCAGGTCGCACGTGAGCACCACCGCGTCGCAGGGGATGCGCTCGCCGGAGGCCAGGCGGACGGCCCGTACCCGGCCCGCGGAGCGCTCCAGCGTGCGGACATCGGCACTCCAGCGCAGCTCGGCACCGGCTTCCGCCGCCGCGTCGGCCATGGCGCGGGGGAGTGCGTGCATCCCGCCCTTGGGGAACCAGACGCCGGCCACGGTGTCCATGTACGCGATCACCGCGTAGGCCGCGAGGGCGCGGGCCGGGGCCACCCCGGCGTACAGCGCCTGGAAGGAGAAGACACGGCGCAGGCGTTCGTCGGAGAGGAAGCGGCCGATGCGGCCGTCCAGCCGTCCGAAACCGCCCAGCGCCGCCAGCCGGGCCAGATCCGGGTGCAGCAGCTGGAAAGGCGAGTCGAAGTTCGTGTCGATGAAACGGCGCATCTGGACCCGGTACAGACGTTCCAGCCACTGCCGCAGGTCGCGGTAGCCGGCCGCCTGGACCGGTCCGGCGAAGCGGCGCACCTCCGCCTCCATCGCCTCGCCGTCGGTGTGCACGTCGAGCGAGGAACCGTCCGCGAAGCACGCCCGGTAGGCCGGGTCCAGGGCCGTCAGCTCGACGCGGCGGTGCAGGCTGTCCCCTACGGCGGCGAACGCCTCGTCGGCCAGGTGCGGCATGGTCAGCACCGTGGGGCCGGTGTCCAGCTCGTAGCCGCCCAGCCGTACCCGGCCGGCCCGGCCGCCGGGACCGGCGTCCCGTTCGACGACGGTGACCCGGCGGCCCGCGCCCAGCAGGTGCAGGGCACAGGCCAGCCCGGACAGCCCGGCACCCACCACGACGACATGGTCGGTCGGCCCCGGCACCCTCTTCACGCGACCTCCTCGGCACGGCGCGGGGCCACACCCGTCGCGCGCGAGACCAGCGCGGCGAACTCGTGCCGCACGGCGGAGCGTGCGCCGGCGCGCTCGAAGTGCGCGAGGCTCATGTCGGTCAGCTCCTCGATCCTGGCCTCCACCAGGTCCCGGGCGCCGGTGCGCCGCAGCGCGGACCGCACCTGCCGTACGGCCTTCTCGGACTTCGGGTCCGCGTCCGGAGCCAGCGCCGCGGCAGCCAGGTGGTCACCGGTGGCGTCGGCGAGCCGGACGGCGACGGCGAGGAGGTAGGTGAGCTTGCGGGAGCGCAGGTCGTCGCCGGCCGGCTTGCCGGTCAGCGCGGGGTCGCCGAAGGCACCCAGGAGGTCGTCACGGAGCTGGAAGGCCAGCCCGGCGCACCGGCCGGCCGCCCGCAGCGCGTCCAGCACGTGCTCGTCCGCTCCGGCCAGGGACGCTCCCAGCGCGAGGGGCCGGGCGACGGTGTACAGCGCGCTCTTCAGGGTGGCGATGCTCAGCGCCTCGTCGGCATCGGAGGACCGGGCGGCCTGGGCGTGCAGGTCGCGGTACTGCCCGGCGACCATCTCGGTGCGCATCGCCCGCCACTCCTCGTGCAGGCGCGAGCCGTGCGGCGAGCCGAGTGCCGTCTCCGTCAGCAGGTCGTCCGCCCACGCCAGCGCCAGGTCACCGGCGAGCACGGCGGCCGACGTGCCGAACGACTCCGCTCGGCCGTGCATGCCCCTCGCCCAGTGCGCGCGGGCGAAGTGCACGTGCAGGGCCGGTGCGCCCCGTCGCTGCACGGATCCGTCCATCACGTCGTCGTGTACGAGGGCGCACGCCTGGAGCAGTTCGAGGGCGGCTCCCGTGCGCAGGACGGCGGTGGCGTCTCCCGAGCCGCCCGCGGCGCGCCAGCCGCAGTGGGCGAACGCGGTGCGCAGGCGTCTGCCTCCCCGCACGGCCAGCGCGGCGAGGTGGTCGGCCAGTTCCCGGGCGAAGACGGCGTCGACGCTACGACAGTGACGCAGTCGTTCGTGGAGTACCTGCTCGAGGACTGTGCCGACCGCCCCCGCCGCGTCGGTCGCGCTGAGAGGGTCGTCGGCGAGTCCGGCAGGTGGGGCCACCGTCGACGGCAGTCCAGGCATGCACAACCCCTTCTCGCTCTTGGTTATCCGCACGGCACTGTTTCCGCCGGGTGCCTTGTCACGGATGCACTGATTCCTGCCCGGTCCGGCACCCGACGCCGGCCGAACTCACCTCAGCGGCGCAATGGGGGGCCTCTCATGGTGGTGCGTCGCCCTGTGCGCGTGCCTGGTCGCGTACGTCGGTGAGGTCGGTGAGGTCGGTGAGGTCGGTGAGGTCGGTGAGCCGGTCCCGGTGCCGCACCGGCCGGGCGGCGGGCTGGTCACCGGCCGGCAGGTCCCGGTGCCGGCCGGGGAGGGGCCGGGACCGGCGGTGTACGGGCGGCCCGGCCGTGGCCTGTCACGTGGCTGTTGCCGGGCAGGCCGGGAAGGTCGGCACCCGCTCGGGTGCGGGCACCGGACGGCGGGGGAGCAGCCGGTTGCCCCGGTCATGACGCCGTCTGCGCGGGTGTCAGGTCACCAGGCCCTGGCGGTAGGCGTAGACGACCGCCTGGACGCGGTCGCGGAGGCCGAGTTTGGTGAGGATGCGGGACACGAAGGTCTTGACGGTCTCCCAGCTCAATACCAGGGTCGCGGCGATCTCGCTGTTGGACAGGCCGTTCGCGATGAGACGGAGGACCTCCAGCTCACGGGGGGTCAGCGGGATGTCCTGCGGAGCGTCCTCGGCGGGCCGGATGCGGGAGGCGTACCGGCCCACGAGCCGGCGCGTCACCTCCGGGTCCAGCAGTGCCGAGCCCGCGGCCACGGTCCGGATGCCGTCCAGCAGTCGGGCCGGTGGCGCGTCCTTGAGCAGGAACCCGCTCGCCCCCGCGCGCAGCGCCTCGTAGACGTACTCGTCCAGGTTGAACGTGGTCACCACGAGCACCTTGACGGGATGCCGCACCCCGGCGCCGGCCAGCAGCCGGGTGGCCTCGATGCCGTCGAGCACCGGCATGCGTACGTCCATCACCGCGACGTCCGGGTGCAAGGTGCCGGCGAGGTCGACCGCGGTCTGCCCGTCCCCGCACGCGCCCACCACCTCCAGGTCGGGCTGGGCATCGATGATCGTCACCAGCCCGGTGCGGATCAGTATCTGGTCGTCGCAGACCAGGACCCTTGTCGGCGTGGTCACGACGGGTTCCCCGCAGGTATCCGTGCCCGGACGACGAAACCGCCGCCCGTTCTCGGGTGGGCGCTGAAGTCGCCGCCCAGGACGCCGACCCGTTCGCGCAGCCCGGCCAGGCCCCGTCCGCTCCCGCCCGGGGATGCCGCCCGGGAGCCGGACTCGTCCGTGCTGACCTCCACGGTGATCTCCTGCTCGCCGTGGCGCACCCGGACCGAGGTGCGGCTGCCGTGGGCGTACTTGAGGGCGTTCGTCAGGGATTCCTGCACCACCCGGTAGGCCACGAGGCCGGCACTGCCGACCGGCTCCGGCGGTGTGCCCTGCTCGGTGAACTCCACCGGCTGCCCGGCCCGGCGCGTCTGCTCCACCAGCACGAGCAACTTGCCGGCCGGCGGCGTGCCGGGCCCGGCCGTCTCCGTCCCCCCGGCGCGATAGCCGGGGTCGAGCAGGTCGAGCAGGTGCCGCAGGTCCCCGATGGCCTGCCGGCCGGTGCCGGACACGGCGGTCAGGGCCTGGTCGAGCCGGTCGGGCGCGGCGGTCAGATAGCGTGCCGCCTCGGCCTGCACGACCATCGCCGTCACATGATGGGTCACCACGTCGTGCAGCTCGCGGGCCATCCGCCTGCGTTCGGCCGCGCGGGTCTCCTCGGCGACGCGACGACGGCGTTCGGCCTCCGCGGCCCGGAAGGAGCGCAACCACGCCCCGGCGCACCAACCGAAGGCCATGATCAGGTAGCACATGAGGAACTCGCTCGCGGGTTCGCCCGAGCCGAGACGGGAGAGGGCGACGGCCAGCACCGCGTACGCCACGGAGAACAGCAGCGCGGTGGCGTGCCGGCGTCGCTCTACGAAGCATCCCGCGTTCACCAGCGCGACGAGCAGCGCGGTGCCGGCGACCAAGTGGTAACCGCGCAGCTGATCGACGGCGAAACCGAGCGACACCAGGGCGAGGCAGAGGACCGGCCGTCGCCGGCGCACGGCGAGCGGGAGGCATTCGAGGGCGACGGCCAGCACGGTCACCCCGTCGAACGGGCGGGGCGGCACGCCGCCGAGCTGCGTTCCGTGCCGGGCGAACACCGGCAGGAACGACTGGACGAGGAAGAAGAGCCCGAGCGAGAGATCCAGGATCGTGACGTCCCATCGGCGCCACAGCACCGGGACCCTCCGCAGACTGATCACCGAGCGAGTCTAACCGCGCCGACGTCTCCGCCGAAGTAGCCGCAGGACAGCCCCCGGTGGGCCCGCCGACACCACGGAACCGCAGGAACTAGTGTTCATGCACTCGCGTCATTGTTCGTAATGACGTGCTAGGTGAACTGCCGCGCTTGGTGGGGGTTGGACGAGGGTGGGTTACACGATCCCGGGCTGGCTGGACGAGGTCCTGGACTTCATAGGGATCAACTTCCCGAACGTCGACGAGGACGACTACCGCGAAATGGCCGAGGCCATGCGGGACTTCGCCGACCGGTTCGAGGGGCACGGTGCCGATGCGCACCTGGCGTTCTCCCGGCTCCTGTCCTCCTCGGAGGGCTGGGCCGTGGAGGCGATGGAAAAGCACTGGGCCAGGATCCAGGCGAGCCATCTGGAGAAACTGCCCGAGCTGGCCCGGCTGTTCGCGGACGCGTGCGACGCCCTCGCCGAGATCATCTTCTGGATGAAGACCAAGGCCGAGGCCGAACTGGCCATGATGGCCGGGTCGGTCGGCCTTTCGATCGGGCTCGCGTGGGTGACCGGCGGTCTGTCGGCGGTCCTGGGCGCGGCCGAGATCGCGGCGATGCGGCAGGCGGTCAAGCGGATCATCGACGAGGCGGTGGACCGGATCGTGGACGAGGTGATCGCCAAGGTCACCGAACCGGTCAACGCCAAACTGGAGGCGATGGTCGAGGACATGGTCCTCGATCTGGCCGAGGGCGCGTTCTCCATGCCGGCCGGCGGCGCTTCCAGTGGCGGTGGTGGCGGCGCTTCCGGTGGCGGTGACGGTGGCGGGGGCGGACACGGCGGCATGCACCTCGCCTCGGCAGGCGGCTCCGGTTCTTCCGGTGGGGGCAAGAACCTCCGCATCGACCACGCCGAGTTCGAGCACGGCGCGCACCGGGTCTCCCGGCACGGCGGCGACATGCGCACCGCCGCATCCTCCCCGCTGGACCGGGTCAAGGGGGCCTTCGGCCGCAGCAAGGGCCGCGACCCGTTCACGAAAGTCTTCGACAGCGTGCTGCACGGCGCGATACAGGGCTCGGAGAAGGCCCTGAAGCGGATCACCACGCACATCACGGAGACCGTGCCGGACCGGGTCAAGGCCACCTCGCGGCTGCACAAGCACAACGACCTGGGTGTCCGCGACAAGGTGGCCGCCATCACGACCGGCGAACACGGTGACGGCGACGGCCACGCACTGCCCGGCTCCGGCGGCGGGTCCGCACGGGGGGACGGTCAGAAGCAGTCCCGGGAGGAACTGTCCCGGCGGGCACGTGCTTTGGTGAACAAGTTCACCTGCGGTGACCCGATCGACATGGCCACCGGCCAGATGATCCTCGCCCAGACCGACGCCGACCTGCCCGGCGTCCTCCCGTTGGCCTTGCACCGCACTCACCTGTCCGGCTACACCCACGGCATCGGCTTCGGCCCGTCCTGGGCCTCCAGTCTGGACGAGCGCCTGGAGCGGGATCCGGAGGCGGACGGAGTGTGGTGGCGCCGCGAGGACGGCTCCAGCCTCTACTACCCCCGCACCCCGGACATCGTGGGAGACCGCGTAGAACCGGTCGCGGGCGAGCGGCTGCCTTTGACATACGTGTCCCGGGGCACCTCGTACGCGCTGGTGGTGCAGGACCCGTACACGGGCCTGACCCGGCACTTCGAACCCTCCCAGGCACGCGCGGACGTGTGGTGGCTGACGAAGACGGAGGACCGCAACCACAACCACGTCAGCGTCGAGCGGGCCGAGGACGACGCACTGCGGGAAGTCACCCACTCCGGTGGCTACCGCCTCACGATCACCACCGACCCGGACAGCCGTCGCGTCACCGGCCTGCACGCCGTCACCGAGGACGGACCGCTCCGGCTGCGCGGGTACGGATACGACGAGAGCGGCGACCTCACCGAGGTGACCAACGCCGTCGGCGCGCTCACCCGCTTCACCTACGACGACGCGCACCGCATCACCGGCTGGCACGACTCCAACGGCACCAGGTTCACGTACGTCTACGACGACTCGGGCCGGGTCGTCGAGACCCACGGCACCGACGGCATCCTGAACTCCCGCATCACGTACAGCGGGCCGGACGAGGACGGCACCACGTCCGCCACCTACACCGACTCCCTCGGCCACGCCACCACCTACCGCGCCGACCACCACGGCCGGATCGTCGCGGTCACCGACCCGCTCGGGCACACCACCCACCACCAGTGGGACACCCGCGACCATCCGCTCAGCCGTACGGACCCCTCGGGGCACACCACCCGGTGGGAGTGGAACGACGAGGGCGACCTCACCGCGGTGATCGCCGCCGACGGCGCCACCACCCGCTTCTCCTACAACGCTCTGCACCTTCCCGTGGAGGTGACCGGCCCGGACGGCACCGTCACCCGCCAGGACTTCGATCCGCGCGGCAACCGCCTCGCCGTCCACACCCCCGACGGCACGGCCACCACCTTCACCCACCACACCACCGGCGCCCTCGCCGGCATCACCGATCCGCGCGGCACCACCCTGTCCGTCGACGCGGACGCGGCCGGCCTCCCGGTCTCGGTCACCGACGCGCGCGGCGCGACCACCTCCTGCGCCCGCGACACCCTGGGCCGCCCGCTCACCGTCACCGACCCGCTCGGCGGAGTCACCAGCATGGCCTGGGACGCGGAGGGCCGCCTGATCGTGCTCACCGCCCCGGACGGCAGCCGCGAGTCCTGGGCCTACGACGGAGAGGGCAACTGCGTCGGGCACACCGACCCCATCGGCGGGGTGACCACCTTCACCTACGGCCCCTTCGACCTTCTCGCCTCGCGCACCACCCCGGACGGCGCGACCTATACCTTCACCCATGACACCGAGCGCCGCCTGACGGGCGTGACCGACCCGCTCGGTTCGACCTGGGGGTATTCCCTCAACGCGCGCGGCGAGGTGGTGGCCGAGACCGACTTCGACGGACGCCGCACCACCTTCGCCCACGACCCGGCCGGCTTCCTCGTCTCCACCAGCACGGCGGCCGGTGACGTGTTCACGTTCGTCCGGGATGAGGTCGGCCGTCTCGTGGCGAGAGAGGTCTCGGGCCTGCGTACCAGCTACACGTACGACACCGCGGGCCGGCTGACCGGCGTGCGCTCCCCGGACTCGGCCCTGACCCGCTCCTACGACGCCCTGGGCCGGCTGCTCGCCGAGACCGTCGACGGGCACACCACGCACTACCGGTACGACGACGCCGGGCAGCGCGTCGGCCGCACCACCCCGACCGGCGCGCGAACCAGCGTCGACTGGGACGAGTTCGGCAACCGCACCCGTCTCTCACTGGACACCCGGCACGGCATCGCCTTCGCCCACGACCTCCTCGGCCAGGAGACCGAACGCACCATCGGGCAGCGGGTACTGCTCTCCTCGGTCCGCGACGGCCTCGGCCGGCTCACCCGGCAGACACTCAGCGCCCGGAGCGGCGCCGACCGGCGGTTCCTGCGCGACCGCCGCTACACCTACCGCCCGGACGGCCAGCTGACCGAACTCGCCGAGCAGGTCACCGGCCGCATCCTCACGCACACCCTGGACCCGGTCGGCCGACCCCTGACCACCACCGCCAACAGCGGCGGCTGGCACGAGCAGTACACGTACGACAGCGCAGGAAACCAGACCGGCGCCCACTGGCCCGACCACCCGGCCGACCCCGACGCACGCGGACAGCGCACCTATTCCGGCACTCGCCTGGTGCGCGCGGGCAACACCACGTACCGCTACGACCGGGCCGGACGCCTGACCTCCCGCACCAAGAAGCGTCTGTCCCGCACACCCGAGACCTGGCAGTACACGTGGGACGCGGAGAACCGGCTGACGTCCTGCACCACCCCGGACGGCCGGACCTGGCACTACCGCTACGACCCGCTCGGCCGCCGCACCGCCAAGTACCGGCTGGCCGACGACGGCGTCACACGGCTCGACGAGATCCGCTTCGCCTGGGACGGCACCTGTCTCGCCGAGGAGACCCATACGGCGACCGGCGTCACCGTCACCTGGGAGTACGACGGACACCGCCCCCTCGCGCAGTACGAGCGCAAGCCACTGTCGGACACCGAGGTCGACTCCCGTTTCTTCGCCATCGTCACCGACCTGATCGGCACCCCCACCGAACTCGTCACCGAAGACGGCGAGATCGCCTGGCACACCCGCACCACCACCTGGGGCACCACCGCACCGAACACCGGCGCCCTCGCCGACACCCCGCTGCGCTTCCCCGGCCAGTACGTCGACGCCGAGACCGGTGGCCTGCACTACAACTACTTCCGCCACTACGACCCCGAGACCGCCCGCTACGTATCCCCCGACCCCCTCGGCCTGGAACCGGGCCCCAACCCGTGCGCGTACGTCCTCAACCCGGCGACCTGGCTTGATCTGTTCGGCCTTGCCACGTGCAAGGAGAACGCCAAGATCCTGCGCGGCAACATGGAGGCCAACGGGGTCACCTTCCGGCCCGGGCAGGCCGCCGCGCACATCGTGCCGTCCGGCGGCGCGAAAGGCCACTGGTCACCGGGCGCCCGTGCCCGCCAGCTCCTCCAGCAGTACGGGGTGGACATCAACGACGCCTCCAACGGCGTCCCACTCGACCATCCCACGCCGCACAATTACACGCACCGGGGCGCCTTCCTGCAGCGCATCGAAGACCACCTGAACGCTCGGGTGCAGATGCTGCAGCAGCGCGGCGCAAGTAACGAGACCATCGCCAACTCCTTGCGATCCGAACTCCGTAGGATCGGAACGGACATTCTCCGCGAGCTCAAGAACGGCGCTCCGGACTCGACCGCACACTGGACGGCACCATGATCGAACCATCCGAGTCGCCCCTAGAGGTATTCCGCCTCGTCCCGCCCTTCGGCGATCATTTCAAGGGGCTCCTCATCGACGGCAGACCGGTCATCGGTTGGGAACTCGACAGCGAAGCGAACGACCTCCCTCCTGGCGTTTCCAGCGAGTGGCATGGGAACCCGAAGGGCATGGCGGCGGAGTATCCGAGCGGACATCCGGCTGCCCCGGTGCTGAGCCGTCGGCTCACCGAGGAGACCCGCTCCCGGTTCCAGGACTTCGGCTACTACATTCCCGTAACCGCACCGGGCACGCAGCCCGGTGATTACTACGCGTACGTTCCTACGGTGGTCGCCGACTGCCTCGACAAGAATGCGTCCTCCCCTCCGGACGAGGCAGGAGAAATCGAGCGCACGGTATTTGTGCCCGCGGAACTACCGCTAGACGCACCGTGCTTCCGCCTGCCGGACAACAGGACGTACGTCTACTGGAACGGGTGGGCAGCACGGTTGATCCGGTCCATCGTCGGCCCCGAGAACATCGAGCTGCGCCTCGTGTGGTCCAGCGATCCCCATGCCACGCCACACCCGCGGCCGATGGGTTTCTGACCGTCTATGGCTCAAAGGCCAACCACGAAACTGGATGAGCAGGGTGTGCCCCTCCCGGCCGCGATCCCGGGATCGCGGCCGGGGACCCCGTGGGGACACCGGCCGGCTATCCCACCGCGGACCTCGCGTCGCCCGTGCTGAGCGCTGCCCTGCTGCGTGCCGTCCGGAGTCTCTTCGCCGGCAGCGGATGCCTCATTCCCGTGTGCGTCTCCGGCCTCGCCGACGGCAACGTCACACTGGCATCCGATGGAGTGCTAGCGGTGTCTGTCACGAGGTCGTGCCGGGCACGACGACGATTGCCGTGCAGTCCGATCGGCAATCTTGGTGTTCATAGGCATGGAGAAGCCGCCGATGTCCCTCGTAACGTGTTTCCTATGACGCATCATGTGGAGTGCGTGGCGATTCCTGAGTCGGTGAAGAAGGGCGCCCGACCTGCGGTGCCGTACTGCGCGTTGGGGTTTGCCCTTGAGGGCTCGACATCCTGTCGGGGTTCCATGTCTACGAGGGAGTCCGAGCGCGTTGAATGGGGTCCAGCAGGTCACGGGGAGGCCAGGTCGGAGGATGTCGTTCAATGGGGTCTGCCGTTCCACGTCCGCTTTGCGTTCGCGGAAGCTGAACCACTTGCGGATCACCTGCTCCCAGCAGACCCGGTAGCCCCAGGCTGCCGGCGCCACTGTACGTATGCAGCCAGTGTTCAATGTGAGGGCTCGCGTCGGCGCGCCACAGGAGATGTCCTCCGGTAGTCCGCCACCCTCTCCGATCGCGAGGACGGGCTGCGGCTGCCCATCCAGGGGAAGCCCCCCGGGGGTCGATCCAGGCAGACTGTCATGGTAGTGAGAGGCGAAGCGCTGGCCGTTCGTGTGGATCCACGCCGTGCGCCTGCCCATTTCCACTATCTCCTTACACAGGGCCGCATCACGCGCCCGGGAGATAAGGCGCCCCGCGCGACGAGGTTTGTGGAGCAGCGTCAGCTGTAGCTGCTATCGATAGCAGACAGCTGCCGAGGGTGGCACGTCGGGCTAGCTAGGCTGAACGAACGCAGGCTGGGCGCCGGACACCGCGAGAGCGGGGCACAACGTCTGGCAGGCGGGGAGACAGACGACATGGCGAACCCGTTTCTGCTGGCGGGTAGGTGACCAGGACAGGGTGGAATGCCTTGTCAGACAGGCAGTCGATGTCGGCCGCGTCCTGCGCCCGCTAGCTGGCGGCGACTGCCGCCTTGTGACCCACGCTGCCTCAACTCGGCACAAGCCCGGCACGGATGGTTCAGGAGCGCACCTGAGCCGTGTTGGTGTTCTGGTCGGGCACACGGGTCCGGCGTGCGGTGCGACGTGGTGACAAGGGCATCTTCTTACTGTCCGGGTCAGTTGATTCGTGCTGCACTTCGGTAGTTCTGCATGCCGAGCCAGCACGGATGACTTCGGGCATACGCTCGTTGGGTCGGAAGTACGCCATCTCCCAGACTCCGTCAGAGATCCACAGATTCCACGTCTTGAGCAGCAGTCCCAGCTGAAGTGAGCTGACAGTGTTGCCGCGTCGTGGTCGGGCCGGATTCTGAAAGTATCGGCGGACAACCCATCTGGGGTCGGCTGTGTCCAGGTGGGCTCCGGAGATCAGGCCCTGGAGGAAGTCGTCCGCGTGCGAGGTGCTCCCGCCGTCCCGGTGGACCAGGTACGCGCATGCCAGTGACGCTGCGGGGGCTGAGTACACACCGCTCTTTAGGGCAGTCATGTGTGGCAGGAAGTCCGGCAGGTCGGCATATTCCGACTGGAAGAATCTCACGATCTCGGCATTGGTGTAGACGACCGACCGCCATGCGGGCCAGGCAACCTTCTTGCGTTCGGTGTCGTAGAGTCGCAGCAGCCGGACGGTCGAAGAGATGTCCTTGCGGTGCCGCTCGACACCCACCATGGACAGCGCGGTGGCGGCGGAGCGCGCCTTGCCGCAGTCCATCGTGGTGGCTGTCTGATGTGGCAGGTTCCGGACGACAAGGAAGCTGCGGGGCGTCTTGCTGATGATGACCGCTTCGAGGCGGTGCTGTCCCTGGATTGCAGCTCCATGGCTGCACAGAGACAGGACATCGGGGTTGTAGTCGTTCCAGCTACCGTTGCACATGTCTCGAGCGAGCCGCCGGGCGTGAGAGGAATCCAGTTTGCGCGGGTTGCAGCCGTGGAGGCGTGTCTTCTCAAGGATTTCGGCTGCCGTAGCAGGGGTGACGGTTTCACGCACCGGCAAGGGGAGCGGTGCAGAGGAAGACATGCTCTCGTCGTTCATGTCAGACTCCGATGGATCGAGATAGGGGACGATTGGAGTGGCATTTCCCATAGCCACAGTTCGTGTCTGCGCGATCAGGAGCGGGCTCACGTTACTGGACCGGGTGACCTTGCTCTGTGAAGTGAGCCCAGCGCGGTGGGTATTGCCCGCCTTGCCGAGGATCGGCTTTGTTTTTTGGATCGAAAATGGGGCACGGTTGACGGCGAGGCGGGCGGTGCACCGTCAGCTCGGCAAGGGCCTGTAGTCAGTCGCCGGTGGTGTCAGCCCGTATGTTCATGGAAGAACCTGATGGTTCCGCCGAGTACGCAGGCTCCTGCGACCAGCCCTGCCAGTGGATTGCCCATGACGGACGCCACGATGTAGCCCACGCTGTTCGCAAGGGTGACCGCGGTGCACAACACGAGGAGGGTGCGCTGTTCGAGCAATGAATTGTGCCGGGCCACTGCGAGAGGGGCGCTTTCGGGAGGCTGCAGGTGTGAAGGGACATTGCAGATCGGTGAAACTGCGTCCGGATGAGGGACAGTATGACCAGGGGGCCTGCGCCAGCGCGAAGTGGCGCCGGATCTGGAAAAGTAGCTCATGACCGTGTTTCACCTTTCACAGGGCACGGAAGGTGGTGGGAGCCCTCTCGGTAAGGGCTCCCACCTTCATATGATCAGCCACACCACCGCGGTTCAATGTCTGTGGCTTATATCGATGTCGTGGCGTGGCCAGGTGAAACCGAGTGGCGCAACGAGGTGCCGCCGGTGGGACCATCTGATCGATGATTCGGCGTTACGCCGGATACGGACGACCACGGCTTGCCGGCAGCAGCGTCAACAGACGTTCCGCTTGCGCCAGCCTGTTCTTGCCCAGTCGATCAGAGCGGGACACCATCGACGGCCTGTCGGGTATGGAGCGGCATCACCGCGATATCGGTCCTCGCTGCGCGTGCCGCTGCACCGGCAATGCCGTGACAGCAGCTCATCCCAGCCACTGGTCGCAGCGACACTCCGTAATGGCCTCGCCACAGGGGACGACCAAGCGTGCCGACCGACCAGGGGGCAGAGTCGAAGGGGCCTGACGCACGTCCACGTCGATGTGCAAGCAGGCAACCACGTCCGAAGCCGGCGGGGCATGGCGTTGCGTGTCCGCCCGCCGACGCCGTGGGACCCGGTAGCGGTTTGTGAACAGGTCGTGCAGGGCGAGCGGTCAAACGCCATCGTCGTGTCCGGGATACGCATCTCATACAGGGAAGCCCTCATCCATGGGCAGGTGCATCGTGCCCATGGTCTGTCCAGTGACGGCGGCTCGGTCTGCAGCTCGGCGGCGTGGAATGACGGGTCCGTCCTCGCTCGGATTCCTGAAGGCTTGCTGCGCTTGTGCCGGACCTGGCGCCTTGACGTCGACGATGTCGGGCATGCGTTGTGTCGCGCGAAAGTTGGCGATCTCCCAAGTCTGGCCGGTGACCCAGAGGTTCCACGTCTTCAGGAGCAGTCCCAGGTGGAGGGGGCTGGTGATGTTGCCGCGTCGTGGTCGGGCCGGGCTGTGGAAGTATCGGCGCGCGATCCACCTGGGGTCGGTTGTGTCCAGGTGGGCTCCCGAGATCAGGCCCTGGAGGAAGTCGTCCGCGTGCGAGGTGCTCCCGCCGTCCCTGTGGACCAGGTACGCGCATGCCAGTGACGCTGGCGCGGAGGAGTAGACGCCGCTCTTCAGGGCGGTCATCTGTGGCAGGAAGTCCGGCAGGTCGGAGTACTCAGACTGGAAGAACCGTACGATCTCGGCATTCGTGTACACGATCGACCGCCATGCGGGCCAGGCGACTTTGCTGCGTTCGACGTCGTAGTTCTGCAGCAGCCGGATGGTCGAAGAGATGTCCTTGCGATGCCCGTCGACACCCATCAGGGACAGTGCGGTCGCAGCCGATCGAGCCTTGCCGCAGTCCATCGTTGTTGCCGCACCATGTGGCACGTCCCGAGCGACAAGGAAACTGCGGGGCGTCTTGCTGATGATGACCGCTTCGAGGCGGTGCTGTCCCTGGATTGCAGCTCCATGGCTGCACAGAGACAGGACGTCGGGGTTGTAGTCGTCCCAGCTACCGCTGCACATGTCACGAGCGAGCCGCCGGGCGTGAGAGGTATCCAACTTGCGCGGGTTGCAGCCGTGCAAGCGGGTCTTCTCAAGAATTTCGGCTGCCGCAGCAACGGTGACGACCTCGCGTACGAGATCAGGCAGCGCTACGGTAGCGGGCGCGGCGTTTTCGATCACGGTCAACTCCGGTTACGTGCTGAATGCGGGGCGAGCCGGAGTCGTTCACCGTGCCGACTTCTATGAGCGATCGGGTGACCGTCTCCGAATTGGTGCCACCTGGCGCGGTGACATGAAGCACGGGCGGTGACGCGGCGGCGCGATGTATCACATCGGGCAGCTTCATCACCCGCAAAGGCTAGTGCATCGAGCATGCGAGACGTTGTCGCAATAGTGACGGATGGTGCAGTGTCAGTCGGCGATGACACGCATAGCAGCGGTAGGAAACCGTCTAGGGACGAAGGAATAGTGCGAGTGCCTTCTTGGACTGATCGAGGAGTCCGTCACGCCACCGGCAGCGGATCCGATTCCAGGGCAGCCTCTGTCGACCCGCATTCGTCTTCGACGCCGATGACGGGAGCGGGCCCACCGATTCACCGGTCAGTTTCTCGACCAGGAGGGACATCGGAGGCGGACGACGTGCCGAAACCGTAGGGCGACGCGGTGACGACGGAGGTCGTAACGCACTCGGGTGCGCTGCTTCGCGGCTCTGCCAAGACTGGTGCACCACGCTGCCGACCGGACCAGGGACTACACGGGCGATCTCTTCAACGACCTGCTGCCGTATAAAGGATGACCGAGCTGGGTTGATGGGGCGGTTCGGGATCAGGCGCAGGTGACTGCACTCGCGCCGCCCATCTGGAGGTGCGCAACGACCGCTACCGGGTAGGTATCGGCGCCCCGTGCTTTCCGCCGCCGAGCTGATCGTCGTATCGTTCTGGTTTCTTAGTGCATCCGCCAACCGCTTGTTGTGGCGCACGCTTATCTGCACTTATTCTCCTCGTTGATCGCGGTGTTGGTCATCACGATCAGGGAGAACGAAGTGGATCCACGTCACGAACTGATGGAGCGTCGGACCCAGCTGCCCCCGTGCTGGTGCCGTGGTGGAAACCGGTGAGGCCGCCCACCCTCCCTTCATGGTTGTCAACGGCCTCGGCTGCGAGGTGGAGCCGGTCACCGCATACCTGCGCGACCTGGTGCTGAGTGACAGCAGCCCGCTGACCGCCCGTAGCTACGGGTTCGGAATGCTGCAGTGGTTCCGGCTGCTTTGGCTGCTCGACGTCGTCTGGGAACGGGCGACCGAGGCGGAGACGGCCGTCCTGACCGGCTGGTGCGTACGGTCCCGAACCCGCAGCGCCGATGGCACAACCCGCAGTCGCCGCCTCCGGGTACGGTCAATCCCCGGATCGGGAAGCCCTACCTCAGCTCTGGGTGCGCACCGACGACGATCCATCACGCCCTGTCGGTGGTCCGCGGCTTCTACACGTTCCATGCGTACTACGGACGAGGTACGGTAACGAACCCGGTGCCCGCCTCCTCAAGCGACGCCGGGCCTTGACCCACCTGAGCCCGCGGGCGCCCAAGCCAGTGTCGGGCCGGGCCAGGCGGTGTCAGAAGTTGCCAGTGGGCCAAGCCGAACCTCTACGTCGTTACCAAGGGCACCCGGGAACGCGAGCTCGTGCTGATTTCGCCGGAGGCATGTGTCCGGCTGGCCCGCTACCTGGACAGCGTCGGTACGCCGGAGGCCGGCGAGCCCGTTTGGCGCACGCGGCACGGCCAGGACCGGCCTCTGCCCTACTGGAAGATGCGTCGGGTGGTGCAGCGGGCCCAGTAGAGCCTGCGCACGAACTGGACGCTTCACGACCTGCGCCACACCGCGGCCCATCGGACGGCCAACAGCGGTAAAGTCACGATGCCCGAGGTGCAAGCGGTGCTGCGCCACGCGGCGGTGCGGGTCGAGGAGATCTTCGACGCCTGTTGGGACGCTACAAACAGCCGCGCCCAGGTGAGTTACCCGACCGGCTACACCGCCGACGACATCGCGGCGGTGTTCGGTGCCTAGACCGCCGCGAGCCCCACCGTCGGCGTCAGCCGCCGCCACGGCCCGATCGCCGAAGGCCTGGACTACCCCAGCCGCTTCGTCGGCGGCCCGATGGCAGCCGAGCCGGCCATCACGGCCACGCCACCCCCCGCCCGTTCGGTGACCTGCCCCGCAGCGGTTCGCGGTCGGCCGCAAAGCTGGTAGTCGAGACCCGGGACGTAGGTATGTCAACGCGGCAGCAGCGCGGCCTGGCCGTCCGGCTCCTCCACATCCCACCGACCGTTCCGGCAACGATGCGCGCCGCCCTCATGCGGGGCCAGAAGAGTGTCGAGGAGCTCGTCGACCTCTACCCGATCCGGAACCAGGCGGTGCGCGGGGTACTGATCGATTACTTCACTCGGCGGCGCGCGGACTCCGACTACGCCGCCTTGAAGAACCAGGTCCTGCACCTGGTCCACACTTCTGGGAGGAGATCGAACGCCTCAATGCCGATCAGGGCGATCTGCTGATCTCTCCGGAGATCCACGCCGCCTGGCGGCAGATGATCACCGTCAAGGACAACGGCCCTCCGCGTGCCGGGGCGGACAGCTTGGTCATCTCCGTCCGCAGCTTCTACTACAACCTGCACACCTGGGCCGCCCAGAAACCCGAGCGGTGGCCTACGTGGATCGCTCCCTGCCCGGTCCCGCCTTCCCAGCTGCGCGGGCTCGGCGCTCGCCGCCAAGGCATCAACGAACACAGCACCGAACGCACCCGCCAGCGTCAGCCGCTGCTGCCGGTGCTCGTCGAGCACGTCGAGTTCCCCGTTACGACCGCTTCCGTCAGCTGTTCCAGTTCGCCGCGGAAGGGTCGAGGGAGAGTCGTTCACCTTCGCTGGCACCAGCTACACACGCTTGCTGAGCGAAGCCGATCGTAAGCTCAGTCGGCACACCGCACTGATCCCGCCGCGTCTGCGCAACAACGACAGCGGCGAGATGGTCCACATCGCCGCCGAGGACGAAAACAGATTCTAGCGAGCTCGTGCACGGTAGGCGGTAAGGCGTCCAGTTTTCGATCGTCGATCATGGTCGTGTGGTGGTGGGGAACGCGTCTCGTGCAGCGATCATCAGCGACCGGAGGATCACGGGCCTGTCGGCCGACGTGATTGGCGAACTGGTAGCCGAGCTAGGGCCGTTGTGGCACGAGCGACACCAGGCCAAGCTCGCGTCGCGGCCGCGGAAGCGTGCTGTGGGCGGGGGTGCGAAGCACCGGCTGGTGTTCGTCGACCGGCTCCTGGCGACGCTCGTGCATCTGCGCCACGGGGTCACTCATGACGTGTTGGCCTGCTGGTTCGGCGTGGACCGCTCCACCATCACCCGTGCCATCGGCGAGGTGCGTCCCCCCCCCTGCTCGCCGGGCGAGGGTGCACCGTCAGCCCGGGCGTGCGGCTGCGGACCCTGGCCGAGGTCGTCGACCACCTCGGTGCCGACGGGAAGATGGGGATCATCGACGGCACCGAGATCCGTGTCCGCCGGCCGGCCGCCGGACGCAAGGACCGGGACAGGTTCATCTCCGGCAAGAGCAGGCAGAACGCCGTCAAGACCATGGTCGTCACGGACGGGAACGGCCGCGTGCTGTTCTGCAGCCCGACCAGGCCCGGCAGCTGCGCGGACATCACCCAGGCCCGCCAGTCAGGGCTGGTCCAGCTCCTGGCCGACGGGCCGGCGGTCGAGATCCTTGCCGACGCCGGCTACCAGGGCCTGGGCGCCCAGACCGGCGGGCGTGTGATCACGCCACCGCACCGCAAGTTCAAGAAGAACGCCCCGGACTGGTACGAGGAAATGCACGAGCGGCAGCGCAAAGCGCACTCCTCGCGACGTATCCGGGTCGAGCACGGCATCGCCCACCTGAAGAACTGGCGGGCGCTGACCCGCCACCTCGGCCGCCGCGAACACATCAGCGATATCGTCCAGGCCGTCGCCGGCCTGCAGTCCCACCAGCAGACCGCGGACCTGACCTCGGCCCGGCAGATGTGAACACCAACCCCCGCCGAAGCCCTCGACGTCTCACCGCCTACCGTGCACGAGCTCGCTAGGACTGGGCAGCGGTGGAGACGCTGCGGCACTCCGGCGTCCGCGTCGAGCGGCGCTACCTCGCCCTCGCCGAAGTGCATCCCGGCTTCAAGAGGCTGAAGTTTACCCCGCACGACTTCCGCCGGATCTTTATCACCGAACTCGTCAACAGCGGCCTGCTGATCCACGTCGGTGCGGCCCTGCTCGGGCACCTGAATGTCCAGACCACTCGCGGTTACGTCGCGGGGTTCGACAAAGGCGTCATCTGCCCCTATCAGGACCACCGGCGCCAGATCCGTCCCACCGACGAATACCGAGACACCACCTCTGACGAGTGGGCGGAGTTCGAGGAGCATTTCGAGCGCCGCAAGGTCGAGCGGGCTCCTGCGGGCCCCTACGGCGCCCCATGCCAGCACGAACACGTTTGCATCCGCTGCCTAAGGCTCCACGTCAATTCCAAGATGTTCGCCTGGCTCTCCGAGCTCGAAGCCGACCTCCGGCAACGCAGGATGCGGGCCGCGGCCGACGTCTGGTTCGGTGAGATCGAGGGCATTGATCTCACCCTCACCTTCCTCCGCGCGAAGGGTGACGAGACCCAACGCCGAGTTCAGCGATCAGCTGTCCACCTCAGCATCCCTGCACGCCGCCGTCCACTGAAGTCCGGATGACGCTCCCCAGACCAACGCCTCGAAGCAACGAGCTGTCACTGAAGGATGACGCTCACACCCCGTTCTTCGAAGATCTCCAGTGAGGAGGTTGAACAGCACGAGCTGGCGGTTACCGGCGGGCACGCGCTCTGCCAACCGCGTCCGAGCCTCGGCCGAGGAGTCCCAGTGCAAGCTGAACGGAGTGGTCGCGCCGCAGCCGCCTCTCAGGCAGTCGTGCTGAAGCGACTGGTTGAGGAAGCTGGTCCGCCATCCGTGACGCCCATTTGACGCTCTGGGCGCCACTACGCTGCTCGGCGAGCTGAGAAAGGCAAGGAAGCGTCGGGGTCGGTGACGCGACCGTCCTCGGTGGTTTGGGCGGTGCGCGTCATTTGGATTAACGGGCATCCGCCTTGGTTGGTTCGGTGTCGGGGCGTGCCTTCTGGGGGGCGGACACACGTGCCGGGAGGCTGTCGGCCCCGGCTGGGGGGCGGGTCGTTCAGTCGTGGACGCCGCGGGTGATCAGGGCCGTCTTGAGCGCGCGCATCGCGTAGTAGGTGCGGGACTTCACCGTGCCCGGCGGGATGCCCAGGAGGTCCGAGACGTGGGCCACGCTGAGGCCGCGGAAGTACATGACGTGCAGGATCTCGCGCTGCCGGCCGGTCAGGTCCGCCAGCGCCTCCCGCACCAGCTGCGCGGCCAGCACCCGGTCCGTGTCGTCGCCGACCGCGATGACCACGTCGTCCAGTTGATGCGGCACCTTGGGGCGCACCGCCCGCGCCCGGTGCTCGTCGATCACCAGGTTCTGCAGGACCCGGAACAGCCACGGCCGGACACCGTCCGCGGAGAGGCTGAGCGAGGGGCCGTGGCGCCAGGCGCGTACGGCGGTTTCCTGCACCAGGTCCTGGGCGCGGTGCCAGTCGTTGTCCAGGCGACGGGCCGCGTAGGCCAGCAGAGCCGTCCCGTGCTCGGCGTACAGCTCGCGGACGAAGCGCTCGGCGTCCGCGTCCTCGCATCGTACGGAGGTCCGCGGGGCCGTGGAGCCGGTGCGCTCGGCGGTCAGGACGGTCGTCTGCTGGGTGCTCATGATCTCTCCCCGTGATGGGTGGGCGGCCGCTCACCGGCGCCGCGTGACCTCCGCCGGCGGATGCTCGCGGCAGTCGTCGCCGGGCGGGTCGGACGTGGATGCCGCAGGCCGGTCGCCGTGGAGTCGGCGGAGCGGCGGCTGCGATGTGCTCAGCTTGCGGCATGACGTGTCCCACCGGTGGCGCTCACCGCGTATCAGGGATGGGTGGGACGCCGAAACGGCGTCCCACCTGCGGGAACGCAAGTGACGTGGGACGCCGTCACGGGATGCGGAACCGGCTGTTCGGCCTCGGTCGGCCGCCTGGGCGAGGCGGGGCGGGGCTCGGCTGGGCCGACGCGGGACGCTTCGACGGGCGGTCGTGGTGCGCAGCGACCGTGGGTGCGCTGCACCCGGCCGTCACAAGAGGATCAGCCAGCAGGCCAGGGCCAGGCACAGGCAGACCGTCAGGTGCACCCACCGGTGGTGCAGGACGACGGCGGCGAACTCCCGCATGGTCGCGCTGGGCCGGAAGTAGGACGCCGTGGGGGAGCCGAGGACCTGGGCGTCGACGCCCACGCTCCGGGCGATGATCGCGGCCCGGAAGGCATGGAAGTCGTTGGTGACGATCGCGCAGCGGTAGCCGTTGCCGCGCTCGTCCATGACGGCCTTGCTGTTGCGGAGGTTCTCCGCGGTGGTGGCGGACTCCGTCTCACGCAGCAGGTTCCCGGCCGGCACCCCGCGCGCCGCCAGGTAGTCGGCCATCGCGTGCGCCTCGGGTACGGCCTCGTCCGGGCCCTGACCGCCGGACGTGATCAGCACGGGCTCACCGCCCCGGGCCACCTGGGCCTCGAACACCGCGTGCGCACGGTCCAGCCGGGCGGCGAGCAGCGGCGGCACCCGGTCACCTCCGGTCAGACCGGACCCGAGGACGACGATGTAGTCGAGGCCGGACGGCACGGCCAGGCGGCTGTAGGCGTAGCCGTACACGGCGAAACACACGAAGAGGAAGACGAAATAGCACGTGAGCAGCGCCGCGATGACGACGGCGACGACCAGCGCGCGCTGCTCGGTCAGGAACGCCACCACGGTCAGCACCAGGAGCGACAGGAGCCCGAGACCCGCGACGAGCGTCAGGAGGTTGGCCGGGCGGCTGCCCTCCTTGCGTACCATCCGCACCCCGTTGCCCATCAGCAGGCAGCAGACCAGCAGTACGGCCAGTCCTCCGAGGACAGGGCTGGTCAGCCAGGTGTCGTCCAGGGCGTGGTGAAGGGCCAGGAGGTCCGGTCCGTGGGCCACCGCCATGAGCGTGAGGAAGATGCCGAGCAGCACGGCGTTCGCGAAGCGCCTCGCGTCGGCGATGACACCGATGACGAACAGCAGCAGCGCGACGGCGGCCAATATGTCGATCAACACCCTGGACTTCCTTGGTCGGCCGGGACGGTACGAGCCCGGCAAGGTCGGAGACGGCCGTCAGCCGGTCGCCCAGAGCTGCTTGTCGCCGCACTTGTCGCAGTCGAAACCGACCGGCCCGGTGTACGGCTGCTCCGCGGGCGTTGCCGTCAGGACTGGAGAGGTGGCAGCGGTTCCCAGCGGGGCGCTGCGCTTCTTCTGTACGGTGACGCACTCGCTTCCTCGGGCGGCCTTCACCGCCTGCAACGGCGGACCGGCCGGGCTGGTTCATCCCGCCGCGGTTTTCCGTCGGCCGAGCAGCCGCCGGCCCGCACGGCGCGCGGCGGGCGCACCGCCCTGAGGAACGTACGGCCGCCCACCTTGCGGCGCCTCTCGGGCGGCGCGGTGGGCGGCCGTTTCATGGTGCCGCGGTGCCCCGCTCGGGCCCCGCCGCGGTCGTCACCCGGCTTGCGTGGGCACCTGCTTCATGCCGTCGACCACGGCGCGGCGCAGAATGGCGCTGGTGAACAGGACGGTTCCGGGCTTGACGAGTTCTGCCTCCGGGCCGCGGACCTTGCGCACCTGGACGGATCGCTCGCCCAGGAACACATGGGTCTTGCCGTCGAAGATCCACTCCTCCCGCTGGCCGCTCGTCTCGTCCAGCCGGGCGACCGCCACGCCGTGCCGACCCGCGGCGTCCACCGCGTCGTTCACGGTGACGACGCCGGGGATCTTCGCGGCGGCCTTGAACAGCGCCTTGGAGAGCGCGGGCGGCGGGTAGCTCTCGCCTAGCAGGTCACCGATCGTGGTGAACGCCTCCTGGTCCGGTGAGTTCCCCTGGCCCTTGGTCTCCCGGTAGATCTTCGACAGGAGCGCGTCGGGATCGGTGGGCAGCTTGGCCAGGTAGTCGTACGACGGGTTGTTCAGGCCGGCGACCGGGGTGTTGCCCTGCTCGTCGGGGAGACTGAGGGTTTCCCCTTCCGGGCTGTCGTTGACGGCCGGGTCGATCAGCCATCCCTTCGTCCCGTCGGCGGAGTGCCACACCTGACGCTTGTGCAGCGGGTAGCTGGCCAGGCTGCTCTTGTCGCCGACGGTCTTGACGAAGGTGTCGGCCGTCTTGGACTCGATGTACACGTACTGGCCCGCTCCGACGGCCGGATGGTCGTCCTCCGCCGCCGCCAGGGAGACCTGGTCGAGCAGCCGGGTCACCCCGTCGGGGCTGGTGGCGCCGAGCCGCGTGGTCAGGGCCGGCCCGGCGGCGAGCAGGCCGGATCCGTCCCCGTCGCCGTCCCCGCCGGACATCGCGGTCCCGGCTACGACGGCCGCGGCCAGGACGGCGGCGAGGGCGGGCAGGGCGATCGCCGGGCGGGGCAGCCGCACCCGGCGGTCCTTCGCGGGGGCGGGGGGACTGTCCTGCGTACGCCGTGCCTGCTCGATATGGGCCATCAGACGCTCCTTGTGCTGCTCATGGCGGCCCACCGGCAGGTCACGCGCGGTCCCGGACAGCAGCCGTGCGGCTTCCTCCCACTCGGCCGGGCCGGGCCGGGGCGTGTTCGCGTTCATCGGTTTCCTTCCTGTGCGGGCCGGACGGTGTGGATCCGATCACCTGTTGTCTGTCGCCCGGTCACCCCGGCTTCCCGTCTGCCGCGAGTTTTTTCGGCTGGTCCGGCCGGCCCGGTGCGCGTCGCGTGGAGTACGAAGTCCTCCGGGACGGCGCCGGCACCCGCTGCCGGCCCGGCGGGGCGGGCGAGTTCGGCGTCCGCGAGGGAGCGCAGCTTCTTGCGGGCGCGGGACAGCCGGGAGGCGACCGTGCCCACCGGAATCCCGAGCGCCTTCGCCGCGGCCTCGTAGTCGAGTCCTTCTCCCACGCACAGCGCGATGACCTCGCGTTCGGGTCTGCGCAGCGTGGCGAGCGCCCGGAGGGCCACGGCCAGTCTGCGGTGGTCGTCGATCTGCTCGGTCACCTCGTCCGCGTGGTCCGGCACGTTCAGCTCGGCGGCCGCGGTAGCGAGGGCCGCCCGCCGGTACCGGCGGTTGCTGCGGTACTGGTTGCGCGCCGTGTTGGTGGCGATACCGAGCAGCCAGGGGCGCAGCGAACCGCCTTCGGAGTCGATCCGCAGGCGAAGCCGCCACGCCTCCATGAAGGTGGCGGCCATGATGTCCTCGGCCGCCGACCAGTCGGCGGTCAGCCGGAAAGCGTGGTTGTACACGCCACGGGCGTAACTGTCGAACAACTCGGCGAACGCGGCTGGTTCCCCCGCCCGTAGTCGGGCACGCATGTCAATGCTCACTTCTGAAACCTGTCGGAAGTCCGGCTCCGCTTCCCGTGATCTGCGTCACATCGAGGGCGCACTCGGCCGGTACGGAAAACGCGAAGGGGCCGACGCGCCAAGGCGCCGGCCCCGAGAACACGAAAGGATACGGGCGGTTACGGCTTGCGGAGCGCCTCGTACCCTGCCGCCGCCATCGCGAACTGGCCTGCCGAGTTGGGATGGGCCGGTGTGAGGAGAGGCAGCAGGATGCCGAGCGGCAGGAACAGGATGGCGAGGGCGGGGCCCAGGACGTAGGGCGCTTCGATGGTCAGGTTCACGTTCATGCGGCAGTTGCTCCGGTTTCCGGCAGGACAGGTGGCCACCCTCCCGGACGCCGGCCGCTGTGCGGATCCGGCGAAGGACAGGTCTCCGGGGCGACCGCTACGACTTTCGGCAGAGGGCGCGACGAGCGGGCTGTCCCACCCTTCACTGCGTGTCCTCCCGTCGACGAACGGCCACGGCCACCCCGGGACGTGACGGTGACAGCCCTCCCTGGACGCGGGTGAAGCACCGCGCGGAGGGAACCGGATGCGGCACGCCCTGGTGAGCCCCGTTGCCTCGCCGGCCGTTCGCGCAGCCACCTCACACCAGGCCCAACCACGGGCAAACCGGCGGTAATCGCCCAGGTTCGGGTGTGTTCTGTAACAGCCGTGTGCCGGAGCCGTCCTGAAGGCGCCACCGCATCGAACTGATCCCTGGGTGCTCCCGTTGTGCTGATCGGACGAGGCAGTCACCCAGGGCGCCGTCAGGTGCCCGCCGATCGAGAGGACCCCTCATGAACCACCGCTTCCGCGCCGCCTTCGCCGTCTCCGCCGTCCTCGGCGCCGGGCTGTTCCTGTCGGCCTGCCAGGACGACTCCGGCGCCACCGGCGACGACTCGGCGAAGTCCACCGCCAGTTCGACGGCGACGTCCTCTTCCTCCTCCCAGCCGTCGTCCGGCGCCACCGGGACGGGCGGTGCAGGCAGCGGCCAAGCAAGCCCGTCGGCCGCCGGCACGGCGGGCACGGCCCGCAGCGGCGGTGGCGGTGGCGGCAAGAGCACGGGCACGGACGCGGCCCGCACGCCCGATGACGGCGGCGCCGCCGACAAGACCGGCTACGGCCAGAGCTGCGGCTCCAACGACCTGCGCTGGGCGGCGAAGTCGATGACCCAGGCCGGCGGTTACCTCCAGATCAGCGTCAGCGCGAAGCCCGGCATCACCTGTGTGCTGCCTGGCGGGCTGCCGGTCGTCGCCTTCGGCTCCGGGGGTACGGAGGCCCACCCCGCCGAGCAGTCCGCGGGCGGCGAGATCACCCTGAGCGGCGGCACCACGCTCTACGCCGGCGTCAACCCGAAGACCACGAACAGCGACGGCGGCACCGAGTACAGCACCGTCATCGTGTCCGTCAGCGACGGCGACCCGCACCCCGTCTCGCTGTCCGTGGGGAACATCGTCGTGGACCAGCCGGTCGTGACGAACTGGCACACGAACCCGGCGGACGCGGTTCCGGCGGGCTGAACACCCTGGGGCGGCCACCGGGTCATGGATTCCACGCCCCCGGGCCCCGCGTCCGCCGCCGGGCCCGCTCTCGCGGCCACGGTGCTCCGGGAGCCGGCCCCGGCCGTGGCACGCCCCGCCCCACCACCGCCGCGCCTGCTTCCGCGCGGCCCGGGCCGGTCGCGCCCGCGGTGCAGCCGCTTCCGGGCTCGGCCGCACCCCGAACCCCGCCGAGGTGTCCGCGGCGCTCCCGCGCGGCGCTTCGGCCGCCCGGTGTGCAGGCGCACCGCCGCCCGTCCGGGGCGCGGAGCGATGCGGCCGGCCGGCTCCGGCACCGCCGCCGGAAACGCCGTCCCGCACGCCTGACGACCGGCGCGGAAACCGGCGCCCACGGCGCACGCCTGGCCGCACCGTCACCTCACCTCCTGCGCCGACGCGGCGCGAAGACGTACAGGAGAGCCCCCATGCGCAGACACCGGGCGTACGCCCGGCACGGCCTCGGCGCCACGGCGGGCCTCGCCACCCCGGCGGACGCCGCCCCCGCCCCGCATCCGCAGACCACCCCCGCGAGCCGGCCGGCCGGACCGCCCGCTCCGACCCGACCGCGATGACGCGTCACGTGCCCTGGACGACTCTCGTCCAGGGCACGTGCGCGTGCCGCGCCGGCGAAACAAGCGCCTGCATTCCACGTGAGGGCGCCGTGGAAAAGATTTCACCACCCCGGTAAACGAATAGGGCCCGTCCGCGCCCTCGCGTGATCCAAAGACGTTCACCCGTGGCTCGCCTCCGCGGAACCTGTGCCCGGTCGGCCGGACGAGCCGAGGTATTTCGATACCGCTTCCGTACGGCCCGCCACTCCTAGTTTGCGGTAGATCGAGTGCAGGTTGTTCTTGACGGTGCGCTCGGCTATGCCGAGGCTGCGTCCTATCTGCCGGTTCGTCATTCCGGTCAGCAGTAACCGGAATACTTCGTTCTCCCGATCCGTGAGCGACTTCGCTCTTTCCCCGAGCGGAGCCCCCGCCGTTTCCGCGGTGTGAGCCCGGACCTCGCGCACCGTCACCGAGTGGTCCGGCGGACCGGACGGGAACTGCTGGGCGTCCACCAGTGTGCGCAGAAGGCGGGTGATCATGTCGAGATCCGTGAGCAGTTGCCGCAGGCTGCGGGCGATCTCCTGACGGCAGGCTTCTTCCTCGCTGGGCACGGTGCAGCTCCTCGGCATGGAGGCTGTGACGGGGGACGGGTGCGGAAGGTCCGGGGCAGGGCTGGTGGCGGCATGGCTATTGTTCCCTTCTTTTCGACGGTGGCGCCCGCCCGGGATCCCGTCGGTTTCTCCGCCGTGCCGCACTCGCGTCCCGCCTGCGCACTCGTGCCCCGATCCGTCGGCTTGACGAATCCTCGGAATGTGTCGCCTGCTTCCAGCCGACGGGTACCAAAGGGCAGGGTGCCGTATCGAAGGTACCGGCATGCGGATCGTTTTCGCGTTCCGGGCCAGGGCACACGTCTCCACGTGCCTCGGTTATCGCAAAGGAGAGGTCATTGAATAGCGACCCCGCGTGTGCTGTCGCCCGGTTGACCACACGTCAGACCGTTTTCCGTCCCGTACTCCCCGCCCGTTTCCCGGATCACGCGGCGGATGACGCGTTCGCCGGGCCGGAATTCGCCCTCCGCGCGCTCGGTCCGGGGCCCGGTGCCGTCCGTCCGGGCGCGGACCCGCGCGACCGGCTGAGGTGACGCGACCGTGCGCCTGGGCATAGCCGGCGGCGGTATCGCCGGCCTGACGCTGGCCTGGCTGCTCGACGGGAGCCACGAGGTGCTGCTCCTGGAGGAACGCCCGCGGCTCGGCGGCAACGCCGACTCCGTCCTGACGACGGCCGACGGCCGCACTCATGTCGTAGACCTCGGTGTCAGGGAGACACCGGCCGAGGTCTCCCCGGTCTGGCGGCACATCGCGGCCATGGCCGGACTGCCGGGGGAGGACCTCGTACCTGTCACCGCCTCCCGCACGGTGTTCGAGCACCAGGGAGGCGCCGCTCTGTGCGCCTCCCCCGCGGAGCCCGCCGGCCCGGCACGGCACGTCTCCCCCGCGGCGCCCGCCGGCGCCGCACGGCAGGTCACGGCCGAAGGCCCCGTGCACGAGGCCGTGGTCCGGTTCGCCGAGGAGTCGTCCCGGTGGGCGACCGAGGGGCTGTCCTGGGAGGTCACGCTCGGTGACGTCCTCGACGCGTGGGACCTGCAACCGTCCCCGGCGGAGCGCCTGCTGTGCGCGCTGCCGGCTTCCCTCCACGGCGTCACGCTGGGGGAGGCGCGCGGCCTGTCGGCGCGGGCGGTCGGCGCGACGTTCACCCGGCCGGACCGGACCGCCCGCACGACCTACCTCCGGTCGGGCACCGGCGCTCTCGTCCAGAGACTCGCCGCCGGCGCGCGCTCGGCCACCGTGCGGCTGGGCACCGGCCTGCGCGCCGTGCGCCGGGCAGCGGACGGTTTCGCGCTCGTGCAGGACACCGGCGCCGTCGACCGGGTGGACGCGGTCGCCCTGGCCCTCCCGGCGGACCGCGCCGGGGCGGTGATCGGCGGGCTGGCCGGAGCGGACGCCTGGCGAGCCGCTCTGGCGGCCGTCGAGTACCGGGACGTGACCTACGTACTGCACCGGGACCCCTACGGGATGCCCGGGGACCGGAGCCTGTGGTCCACCGCCAACACCACCCTGGACGGGAACCGGAGCGAGACGACGACCTGGTACGGACCCTCGCTCGGCCTCGACCTGTTCGTCAGCCAGCTCGACCACCGCTCCGGGCGGCCCCGCGCGGAACTGGCCCGCTCCTCGTTCCGGGCCACGCTGCCCACCCCGCGGGCGAGCCTCGCGCGGCAGACGCTGGGCGCGGTCAGGGAGGGGCAGCGCCTCTTCTTCCTCGGGCACTGCGCGACACCAGTGGAGACACAGGAAGCGGCCATGACGTCGGCTCTGGCCGTGGCACACCACCTCGCACCCCGCAGCGCACGCGTCCGGCGGCTGCGGCACTACCTCCAAGGCGGATGACCCATGCGACACGACACCACCACCGGCATGTCCCCGGCCCGGCGGGTGATTCCCTGCATCGACGTGCGCGAGGGGGTGGCGACCAGTCCGTCCGGGATCCCCGGCCTGGCCGACCCCCTCGACGTGGCCGGCATCGCCGCCGGCTACGCACAGGACGGCGCCGGGCAACTGTTCCTGGACGTCGTCGACCCCTGGCCCGAGGCCGGTTACCTGTCCGACCTGTTGCGCGAACTGAAGAAGACCGGCCTGGACCTGCTCGTCTCCGTCCAGCACGGCGTGCTGCCCCCGGCCGAGACCTGTACGGAGGTGCTGTCCGCGGGCGCCGACGCGCTGTCGGTCAGCACGAGCATGGTCCGGCAGCCCGACCGCGTCGCCGAGGCGGTCCGGCTGCTCGGTGCCGCACGGCTGCTCGGCGTCGTCAACTGCTCGGGCGACCGGCAACAGGGGTGGCACACCCTGGTCGACGGCGGCGCGACCCGTACGGCGCTGGACGCCCTGGAGGTGGCCCGGCGGTTCGGGGACCTGCGCGTCCGGGCGCTGCTCGCCAACAACGTGGACCGCGAGGGCACGGGCATCGGCTACGACCTGGACCTGACCCGGGCCGCATCCCGCGCCTCCCGGCTCCCGGTCGTCGCCTCCGGCGGCGCGGGCTCGGCGGAGCAACTGGCCGACGCGTTGCGGGACGGCGACGCCACCCACGTACTCGTGAACAAGGTGGTGCACAGCGGCCGTGAGACGGTCGGCTCGCTCAGCCAGGCCATGGGCCGCTGTCTGAGCGCCGGCAGGGACTGACCGTGCGCGCGCTGGTCTTCCAGGGGTACGGCGATCCCGCTCGCGTGCTCCGCCTCGTACGGCTGCCGCGTCCCGAGCCCGGCCCGGGTCAGGTGCGGGTGCGTCTGGCCGCACGCCCCGTCAATCCGTCGGACCTCTTGTTCGTCCAGGGCGCGTACGGCCGCGAGGCCGCTTTCACCGTGCGGACGGACGCCGGTGCCGGGGGTGGCGGCTGGGCGGTCGCCGGCTTCGAGGGGGCGGGCACCGTGGACGCCCTCGGACCGGGCACCACGGGTCCGGCGCCCGGCACGCGCGTGGCCGTCTCCGCCACCGGGACGTGGCAGGAGCACGTCTGTGTCCCGGCCGACGCCGTGGTGCCGGTCGCGGACGGCCTTCCCACGGAGGCCGCCTGCCAGTTCACGGTGAACCCGTTCACCGCCGTGCTGCTGGTCCGCGAGGTGGCCCTCGGCCCGGGTGACCTCCTGCTCCTCACCGCGGGCGGGTCGGCCGTGAGCCGCATGATGATCCACCTGGCCCGTGAGCGCGGAATCCGTTGCCTGCCCGTCGTCAGACGCCCCGGACAGGCGCGGGAGCTGGCGCGTTCGGGCGCGGAACCGGTGCTGACCGGCTCCGCCGGCGCACTGGCCGCCGCGGTGGCGGACGTCGCCGGGCGGCAGCGGGTGGACGCCGTACTGGACGCGGTGGGCGGGGACCTGGGCGGCGCCGCGCTGCGCTGTCTCCGCCCGGGAGGCCGGTTCGTCTCCTACGGCATGCTGTCCGGCGACCCGCTCCCGGTGAGCCCCGACGACCTCGTCTTCCACCAGGTGCGCGTGCGCGGCTTCTGGCTGCCCACGAGTGTGGACCGCCTGGACGAGCAGGCACTCGGCCGTCTCACCCGGGAGGTCGGGGACGCCCTCGCCCGCGGTCTGCCCGGCCTGGACGTCGCGGCCCGCCACGACCTCGCCGACTTCCCCGCCGCCGTCGAGGACGCGCGGCGGTCCGGGCGCGACGGGAAGGTCGTCCTCACCGGCTGACCGCGGCCCCCCTTCCCGACACCGAGCAGGTTCCGCACGAAAGGACCGGTCATGCCGTCTACGGCACCCCGGCCGCCCGGCCGCGGCGAGACACCCGCGGACACGGGCACCGACTACCCGCGCGACGCCCTCCTTCCCGACCTCTTCACCGCACAGGCCGTGCGGTCACCGGACCGTGCCGCGCTGGTGTGGAGCGACGGCCACTGGACGTTCCGGGAACTGCACGACCGGGTGCGGTGCGCCGCGGCGGGCCTGCGGGCCCGAGGCGTGGCCGCCGGCGACATCGTGGCCGTGCTGCTGGAATCCTCCCCGCAGTGGGTGGTGACCGCGCTCGCCGTCCTGGAGGCGGGCGCCGTCTACCTCCCGCTCGATCCCCGCACCCCCGCCCGGCGGCTCGCCACGATGCTCGGGGACGCCTCGCCCGCCTGCCTCGTGACCGCACCGGACACCCCCGCCCACCCCTCCCTGCCGCCCCTCCTCCGCGTCACCACCGACGACCTGGGAGACGGGAAGGCCGACTTGGAAGACGGGAAGGCCGACCTGGGAGACGGGAAGGCCGACCTGGAGGACTGCGAGGTCCTACGGCGGGAACGCCCGCGGTCCGCGGGGCGCACGGCGACCGACGCCGCGTACCTCGTCTACACGTCCGGCTCGACGGGCACGCCCAAGGGAGTGCTGTGCTCCCACCGGGGCCTGGTCCGCTTCGTCACCGCGGACCACCCGGCGGTCCCGCGGCCCGGCGACCGCCTGCTCGCCACGGCGAACCCGACGTTCGACGTCTCCTGCTACGAGATCTTCTGCACCCTGCTCAACGGAGCCTGCCTGGTCCTGCCGGAACCGGAGGACCTGCTCGACACCGGGACGCTGGCCCGGCGCCTCCGGCAGCACCGCATCACCACCCTGTGGCTGAGCGCGGGACTGTTCCACGTGCACGCGCAGGCGGCACCCCACATGTTCGCCGGCCTGCGCTGCCTGATGGTGGGGGGCGACTCGGTCGGTCCCGGCGCCGTCCGCGCCGTGCTGGCCCAGGGCCCGCCGGGCACCCTGGTCAACGGCTACGGGCCGACGGAGAACACCGTCATCAGCACCTCCCACGTGGTGCGCGAGCTGCCCGAGCACGCCGAACTCGTCCCCATCGGCACACCGGTCCCCGCCACCACCGTCCACGTGCTCCGCCCGGACGGCACCCCCGCCGGGGCGGGAGAGGAGGGGGAACTCTGGCTGGGCGGGGACGGCGTGGCGCTCGGCTACCTCAACGATCCGCAGCGGACCGCGGAGCGCTTCCTCCCCGACCCCTTCGGCGACGACACGCAAGCCCGGCTCTACCGGACGGGCGACATGGTACGGCGACGTGCCGACGGCGTACTGGAGTTCCTGGGCCGCAGGGACCGGCAGGTGAAACTGCGCGGCTTCAGGGTGGAGCTGGACGAGGTCGAGGCCGTCCTGTCCAGCCATCCCGGGGTGCGCGAGGTCGCCGTCGGCGTGCTGGGCGAAGGGCCGGGGAAGCACCTCGGCGCGGTCGTGGTCCGCTCGCCCCGCACGGACGCCGCCACACTCGTCACCCGCCTGTCCGACCACGTCCGGGACCGCCTTCCGGCGCACATGGTGCCCAGCAGAGTCGTCTGCGTCTCCGAACTCCCCTTGACGACGAGCGGCAAGGCGGACCGTGCCCGTCTCCTGGCCCGGCTGGACCGGTCCGAGGACGCATCCCCCGGGCGCCGCGCCCCGGAAGGCGCGGACGAGACCACCGTCGCACGGATCTGGTGCGACCTCCTCGGCGCGGACGCCGTGGCGCGGGACGACGACTTCTTCGTCCTCGGAGGCACCTCGCTGACGGCCGCGCAGGCCGCCACGGCCGTCCGGCACGGTTTCGGCCTCGGCCCGGAGCACGGCAGCGCGCTCGTCCGCGAACTGCTCGGCGCCCGGACGCTCGCGGCCTTCACCGAGCGGATCCGCGCTCTCGCCGCGCGAGGCGCGGCGCCCGCCCCGGGCGGGACGCCGGATCCGCGTGCCGAGGCGCGACTGCGGTGGACACCGTCGTTCGCCGGTCCGCGACCGCGGGCGGGCGCCTTGGGCCGGGTCTTCGTCACCGGGGCCGGCGGCTTCCTCGGCGTCCACCTCGTCGACCGCCTCCTCCGGGCCGGCGCGGAACGCGTGTACTGCCTCACCCGCACCCCGGACGCGGCACGCGGCGCCGCACGCGTCGCGGCCCGCATGCGGCGGTTCGGAGTCGACCCACGAGGTCCGGACGACCGGGTGACCGTGATCCCGGGAGACCTGGCAGCCGAACGGTTCGGACTCGACAAGACCGCCTGGGACCGGCTGGCGGCAGGATGCGACCTCATCGTGCACTGCGGCGCACTCGTCAACCTCGCCTACCCCTACGAGGCACTGGCGCCGGTCAACGTCGGCGGCACCCGCACGGTCATCGAGCTGGCCACCGCGGACCGGCTCAAGCCCGTGCACCACATCTCCGCCCTGGGGACCGACGCCGGTTCCGGGCCCGCCGGGGTCCGCCGCACCACGGGGCGCGCACCGCAGAGCCGTCCCGGTCCGCTCCCGCTCGGCTACCTGCAGACCAAGTGGGTCGCCGAGGAACTGGTCCGCGACGCCGTACGGCAAGGTCTCCCCGGCACCGTCCACTGTCCCGCACAGATCGCCGGCACGCGCGACCGCGGGGTATGGAACACCGACACCCTGATGTGCGCGCTGTTCCGCACGATCGCGGAGTCCGGCACGGCCCCCCGCACACCCCTGGCGCTCGACCTCGTACCCGTGGACTACACGGCCGAGCGGATCGTCCGCACGATCACCGACGCCGGGCCCGACGGCCGGCTCCACCACATCGCCAATCCCCGCGCGGGCCAACTGCCGCTCCTGGTGGACCGGTTGCGAGCCATGCGCTATGACGTGCGCACCGTCCCGTACCCGGAGTGGGCGGAGGCGGTCGGCCGGGCGACGAAGGCCGACCCCCGGCACCCGATGGCCCCCTACCTCCCGCTGTTCACCGCGCCCCTGCCGGACACCGGCACCACCCTCGCGCAGGCGTACTTCACCGCCCGCCCCCACCCCGGCCGCACCGGCGCCGGCCACCCGCCGGCCACCGCCGGTCCGGCGTGCCCGCCGGTGGACGACCGGCTGATCGACCTCTACCTCGGGCGCCTCCGGGCGACCGGCTACCTCCCGCCACCGGACCCGGGCGGAACTCCCGCCCCTTGATCGCCCGCCCGTCCCCTCACCCGCGCTCTGCGCAGTGCCGGCCGGCCTGCGCGGCTACGACGCGACGCGACACGGCAAGACACGGCAAAACACGGCAAGACACGACAAGAAGGGCCTCACATGACCTCGCATGGTTACGACGACGCCAAGTCCCTGGCCGACGGCGTCCGCCGGGCCGTCGCCGGAACGGAACCCGGGAGCCCGCTCACGCTGGCACCCCTGACGGGACCCGGCGCCCTCGCACCACTGCGCCGCCTGGTCGCGCTGGAGTACCAGGCCCACGCGGTCGAACTCGTCGCGTACGGCACGCTGCTGACCCGGTTCCCCGCCGCGCCCGCCGCCGAACTCTGGGTGACCCTGGGGCGCATCGTCCACGAGGCGACCCCCAAACTGCTGCGCGTCGCCGACGCCCTCGGTATGAACGGGGCCGACCTGGACCGCCGTTCGACGGACTTCGGCGCCTACTCCTTCCACGGCACCGTCTCCTGGACCGCGATGTGCGCGAGCCAGGCGGCGGCGGCCCTGGCGACCCACACCGACATGCAGGTCTACTACGCCGGCGCCACCGCGGTCGCACGGCGGCTGCGCGACGCGGACGCCCCGGTCCCGCGGCCGTTCCTCGACTACTACGACGACCCGGGCGACGACGCGCTGAACGAACTCGCCCTGGCCGTCGTCCAGGACGGTCTCGACCGCGGCGACGACCCGCAGGAGGCGCTGTTCCACGGCCGCCGTGTCGCGGGCTCCCTGCTGGAGGTGTGGCGGGCCACCGCCGACGAGAAGCCGGCCGGCGCCGCGTGGTGAGCCGGCCGGCCGAACCCCACACCCCCCGCCCGAAGGGAGCGAACACGATGAACGGTGTCAGCGGTCCGGCCTACGAGGTGCTCCCCAGCCACCACTCCGACCCCTTCCGCGAGCACGTCGTCCGGGCCTACGAGGACGCCCCCGGTGACTGGCGGAAGGTCCTCGGCGAGCGGTTGCACTTCCAGTGGGGCGTCTTCGACCATCCGGACTCGCCCCGCCCCGTGTCCCTGGACGAGGCCGGACACCGCTACCTGGAGCGGCAACTCGCCGTAGCCGCCGGCTTCCTGTCCGGGCAGCCCGCTCCCCGGCGGATCCTGGACGTGGGCTGCGGCTGGGGCGCGACGCTGCTCCACCTGGCGGACGTCTTCCCGGACTGCCCGCGGCTGGACGGGATCAACATCAGTGCCGAGCAACTCGCCTACTGCGCCGGGCAGACGGGCGGCACGGACCGCGTCCGCTTCTACCTCTGCGACGCCGCCGACATCGCCGAGCTGCCCGACCGCGACCAGCCCTACGATCTGGTGGTGGCCCGGGGCGCCATCACGCATTTCCCGCCGGAGGTGTACGAGAGCGCGGCCGCGGCACTGGCCCGGCGCATGCGGCCCGGAGGGCTGCTGGTCGTCTCGGAGACGGTCTACAGCGAGGAGTTCCTGGCCGCCGCGCCGCCACCGGCCCACGACGCGGACCACCTCGCCCTGGAACACCGCAAGACACTGGCATATCTCACTGGTGTCCTGCGGGACGCCGGGTTCCTGATCCGGGACGAACGCATGCTTCCCTCCCCTCAGGACGCGGCCCGCTGGGTCCTGGAACTGAAGAGCAACATCGACGTGCACTTCCCCCAGGGGGCGAGCCCGCCGCTCGAGGCGATCAGGGACATGGCCACGGCCCTCGCCGTCGCCCTGCTGCGCCGGGAGGCGTCCGTGCACAGCGTCGTGGCCGAGAGGCGAGCCCCCTAGGGGTCCCCTCCGCCGGCACCCGGCCCGCGCTTCCCCCGCTTCCCCGCGTCGCCTTCCCGGCCAAGGCGGCGCGGGGCGGCACCCGCCCCGCCCCCGTACCGATCAAGGAGCCGTCGTGACGACACGGAACACCCCCGCTCCCGCTCCCGCCGCCCTGCCCCAGCACGCCCGCGACTGGAACCAGGTGGCCGCCACCTGTCCCGGCGACGTCACCATCCCGCACCTCTTCACCGAACAGGTCCGTGCCCGGCCTGACGCCCCGGCCGTCGAGTGGGACGGCGGGACCTGGACGTACGGGGAGCTGGACAGGCGCGTGCGGCGCGGCGCCACCGGACTGCGGGTCCGCGGAGCCGGCGCCGGGGACGTGGTGGCCGTGGTGATGCGCAGGTCCCCGGAGGCGGTGGCCGCCATCCTGGCCGTGCTGCACGCGGGCGGCGTCTATCTGCCGCTCGACCCGGACCAGCCCGCCGATCGGCTGCACCGCATCCTGCGGGACGCCGGGGCGCGGCTGGCGGTCCACGCGGCGGACGAGCCCCTGGACGTACCGGAGCCGACGACGGCCGTCCGCGCGGACGAACTGTTCACGGCTCCCGCCGAAGCCGATCCGCGGTGGTGGCGCGAGCGTGACGCGGACCAGGCGGCCTACGTCATCTACACGTCCGGGTCGACCGGCGCCCCCAAGGGCGTGGTGTGCCCGCACCGAGGCCAGACCCGGCTGGCCCGCGGGCCGGGGGAACTGCGCATCCGGTCCGGCGACCGCGTGCTCGCCACCACGAACCCGACCTTCGACGTCTCCTGCTTCGAGATCTTCTCCACCCTCGGGAACGGAGCCTGCCTGCTGCTCGCGCAGGACGCGGACCTGCTGGACAGCCAGGCGCTGGAGGACGTGCTGCGCGCCCGGCGGGTCAGCGTGATGTGGCTGAGCGCCGGCCTGTTCCACCAGCACGCGCTGGTCGCGCCGCGGATGTTCGCCGGTCTGCGCCTCCTCGTCGCGGGCGGCGACGTGCTCGGTACCCGGGCGGTGCGCACGGTGCTGGAGCGGGGCCGGCCCGGAGCCCTCCTCAACGGCTACGGCCCCACCGAGAACTCCTCCCTGTCCACCGTGTACCGCGTGGACGGCCTTCCCGCAGGCGCCGAGCGGGTGCCCATCGGGACGCCGGTCGCGGGCTCGACCGCCTATGTGGTGCGCGAGGACGGCACGATCGCCGCCCCGCAGGAGACGGGCGAACTGTGGGTCGGCGGGGAAGGGGTCGCACTCGGGTACCTCGACGACCCGCGCAGGACGGCCGAGCACTTCATGCCGGACCGGTGGAGTCCCGGACCGGTGCGCGGACTGCTGTACCGCACCGGCGATCTGGCGCGCTGGCGCGCGGACGGGGTGCTGGAGTTCCTCGGGCGCCGCGACCGCCAGGTCAAGCTCCGCGGCTACCGCGTCGAACTGGACGAGGTGGAGGCGGTGCTGTCGTCGCACCCCCGGGTACGCCAGGCGGCGGCCGACGTCGTCGGAGAGGGGGCCGGACAGCGTCTGGTCGCCGCTGTCGTGGCGGACTCCGGGGGGCGGCACGGCGACCTCGTGACCCGGCTGCACGAGCACGTACGCGACCGGCTGCCCAGCTACATGGTGCCCGGCCGCGTCACCCTGGTGGACAGCCTCCCGCTCACCTCCGGCGGCAAGGTCGACCGCCGGGCGCTGGCCGCCCCGACGCCGCCCGCGACTTCGGCGGACGGCGCGGACGACGCCTCCCGGGGGGAGGTGGAGGAGGTGCTCGCGGGAGTGTGGCGCGAGGTCCTGCGGGTGGACGGGGCCGGCCGCGACGCGCGGTTCTCCGCGCTCGGCGGCACGTCCCTGCGCGCCACCCAGATCACCGCCGCGGCACGGGAACGGCTCGCGCTGCCCGGCGGTTCCGGACGCGCCATGATCCGCTGCCTGGTCGCCGACCCCACCCTGCGGGACTTCGCCGCGCTGGTGACGGAACTCCTGGCGGGACGCGAGGTCCCCGAGGACACGGGGGTCGACTTCACCGCCGAGAGCCGCCTCGGCCCGGAGTTCCGCTACACCGCCCCCACCACCGGCAACCGTCGCGCACCTCGACAGGTGCTGCTGACCGGCGCCACCGGCTTCCTGGGCGTCCACCTCACCGACCGGCTGCTCCGCCACGGCGTGGAACGGGTGCACTGTCTGATCCGCGCCGGCGATCCGGCCGGGGCCCTCGGACGCCTGGCCGCCCGGATGCGCCGCTACGGCGTGGACCCGGAGCCGCTCATGGACCGCGTCGTACCCGTCCCCGGGGAGCTGGCGCAGCACCGGTTCGGCCTGAGCGCACGTGACTGGGACCGCCTGGCCCGCGACACCGATCTCGTCGTGCACTGCGGTGCGCGGGTCAACTTCGCCTATCCCTACCGGGCGCTCGCGCCGGTGAACGTCGACGGCACCCGCACCGTGCTGAAGCTGGCGGGCGAGCACGTCACCAAGCCGGTCCACTACATCTCGACGCTCGCCGTGCTCGCCGGCTTCGGTGTCGCCGGCGTCGGACACGTCGACGAGGACACGCCCCTCGACCACGCCGGCCGGCTGGCCCTGGGCTACCCGGAGACCAAGTGGGTCGCCGAACGCCTCGTCGCCGAGGCCGGACGGCGCGGCCTGCCCGTGGCCATCCACCGGCCGCACGAGGTGGCCGGCACCACGGACCGCGGAGTGTGGAACACCGGCACCCTGATGTGCGCCCTCTTCCGCACCATCGCGGAGACGGGTCTCGCCCCGGACCTGGACCTGCCGCTGGACCTGGTGCCGGTGGACTACACGGCGGACGCGATCACCCACATCATCACCCACCAGGAACCCGACGGACGCGTCTACCACCTCGCCAACCCCCGTGACGCCCGCCTGCCCCTGCTGGTGGAACGCCTGGTGGCCCTGGGCTACCCGGTCCGGACGCTGTCCTACGACGCCTGGACGAAGATGCTCGCGGACCTGACGGCCCGCCGGCCCGACCACCCGATGGCCCCGTACGTGGCCATGTTCGCCGAACCGGCCGGTGACAGCGGAATGTCCGTCGAACAGATGTACGCCGACGGGGTCTTCCCCGCCTTCGGCCGGCACCACGCCGACGCGGCACTCGCCGGCAGCGGACTCGTCTGCCCGCCCGTCGACGCCGGCCTGCTCGACGCCTATCTGCACGCGTTCAGGCGGACGGGTTTCCTGGCGCCGCCCGGCACCCGGCGGTGATTCCGCGCCGTCCCCTCACCCTCTCGCCACGCAGATCGCACAGACAATCGCACAGACAGTGGATCATCCCGCGCCGCTGTGCGGGTACCGTTCACCGTATGAGTCATCCGCACCCCGAGCTGAAAGCCGCACCACCCCTTCCCGAAGGAGGGCTGCGGGTCATCGGCCTGGGCGGCCTGGGTGAGATCGGCCGCAACATGACCGTCTTCGAGTACGCCGGCAAGCTGCTCATCGTCGACTGCGGTGTCCTCTTCCCCGAGGAGACCCAGCCCGGCGTCGACGTGATCCTGCCGGACTTCACCTCGATCCGGGACCGGCTGGACGACATCGTGGCCGTGGTCCTCACCCACGGCCACGAGGACCACATCGGCGGCGTGCCGTACCTGCTGCGCGAGCGGTCCGACATTCCCGTCGTCGGCTCCAAGCTGACGCTCGCGTTCCTGGAGGCCAAGCTCAAGGAACACGGCATCCGGCCGCGCACGGTGCGGGTGCGGGAGGGCGACCGGCGCGGCTTCGGGCCGTTCGACTGCGAGTTCGTGGCGGTCAACCACTCCATCCCGGACAGCCTCGCGGTCGCGATCCGCACCGGCGCCGGGATGGTGCTGCACACCGGCGACTTCAAGATGGACCAGTTCCCGCTCGACGACCGCATCACCGATCTGCGCGCCTTCGCCCGCCTCGGCGAGGAGGGTGTGGACCTGTTCCTCACCGACTCCACCAATGCCGAGGTGCCCGGCTTCACCACCTCCGAGCGGGAGCTGAACCCGGCGATCGAGCAGGTGATGCGCACGGCACCGCGACGGGTCATCGTCTCCAGCTTCGCCAGCCACGTGCACCGCATCCAGCAGGTCCTGGACGCCGCCCACCAGCACGGCCGCAAGGTCGCCTTCGTCGGCCGGTCGATGGTGCGCAACATGGGCATCGCCCGTGACCTGGGGTACCTGAAGGTGCCGTCCGGTCTGGTGGTGAGCACGCGGGAGCTGGAGAAGCTCCCCGACCACAAGATCACTCTGGTGTGCACCGGCTCCCAGGGCGAACCGATGGCCGCGCTGTCCCGGATGGCCAACCGCGACCACATGATCCGCATCGGCAAGGGCGACACCGTCCTGCTCGCCAGCTCCCTCATCCCCGGCAACGAGAACGCCATCTACCGGGTGATCAACGGACTCACCCGGTGGGGCGCCCACGTGGTCCACAAGGGCAACGCCAAGGTGCACGTCTCCGGACACGCCAGCGCCGGCGAACTCGTCTACTGCTACAACATCGTCAAACCCCGCAACGTCATGCCCGTGCACGGCGAATGGCGCCACCTGCGGGCCAACGGCGACCTCGCCATCCGTACCGGCGTCGATCCCGACCGGGTCGTCATCGCGGAGGACGGTGTCGTCGTCGATCTCGTCGACGGGCGCGCGTCCATCACCGGCAAGGTCCCCGCCGGCAACGTCTACGTGGACGGCATGGAAGTCGGCGGCGCCACCGAGGCCTCCCTCAAGGACCGCCTCACCCTGGCCGCCGAAGGCGTGGTCACGGTGGTGGCGATCGTCGACGCGGACACCGGTGCCCTGGCCGAGGCCCCGGACTTCCTGGCCCGCGGTTTCGTCCACGACGACACCACCTTCGAGCCGGTCGTCCCCGTCATCGAGAAGACCCTGGCCACCGCGGCCGAGGAAGGCGTCGGGGACGCGCGCCAGCTCGAACAGCTCATCTCCCGGGCCGTGGCGAACTGGGCGTTCCGCACCTACCGCCGCCGGCCCCTCATCATCCCCGTCATCATCGACGCCTGAGCCACGCCCCGGCAGGGAACCGGCGGCAAAGGGAGGAATGCCACGAGGAGAACGGGGTAGACGCGCCTCGCCGGGCGATGGGCCGGTGACGACGAAGCGAGCGGGGAAGAGGGACCCATGATGACGACGACCGTGCGAACCGCCGGACAGACGGTGGACGTTCCGGAGATCGCCGACCCTTCCAAGGTCGCGCCGAAGGATGCGCGGGAGCTGTCGAAGGTGTTCTTCGACCAGCTCGCGGTGCTGGAGGAGGGCACGCCCGAGTACCAGTACGCCCGGAACACGCTGATCGAGATGAACATGTCCCTCGTCCGCTACGCGGCCGGCCGGTTCCGCAGCCGCGGCCCCGAGGAGATGGAGGACATCGTCCAGGTCGGCATGATCGGGCTCATCAAGGCCATCGACCGGTTCGAGCTGACCCGCGAGGTCGAGTTCACCTCCTTCGCCGTGCCCTACATCGTGGGCGAGATCAAGCGGTTCTTCCGGGACACCTCCTGGGCCGTGCACGTCCCGCGCCGGCTCCAGGAAGCCCGCGTCCAGCTCGCCCGCGCCAACGAGGAACTGCGCAGTCGGCTGGGCCGGGCGCCGTCGACCAAAGAGCTGTCCGAGCTGATGTGCCTCCCGGAGGACGAGGTCGTGGAGGCCCAGCTCGCCTCCAACGGCTACAAGTCCGCCTCGCTGGACGCGGCGATCAGTGGCAGCGAGGACGGTGAGGCCGCGCTGGCGGACTTCATCGGCGACGAGGACGCGGCCCTCGGCCTGGTCGAGGACTTCCACGCCCTCGCCCCGATGATCGCCGCGCTGGACGAACGTGACCGCCGGATCATCCACTGGCGGTTCGTGGAGGAACTGACGCAGGCCCAGATCGGCGAACGGCTCGGGGTCTCCCAGATGCACGTCTCCCGGCTGATCTCCCGCCTCCTGGCCCGCCTGCGCGACGGCATGCTCGCCACCTCCTGACGGCCCCCGGCCCGGCAGCAGTCTGTACTACGCCGGTGGGCTGACGGCACCGGACAGCCCACCGGTGTACAGGCGGTGGGCTGTCCGGTGCCGTCAGCCCGGCTCACCGTGGCGGGCGACGGTCACGTGCGCGCCGGCGCCTTCTCCTCGTACGGGCTCTCCTCGCACGGGCTTCATCAGCTCCGCGTTGAACTGGGCGCCGGCCAGCAGGGCCAGGTTGGACAGCCACAGCCACACCAGGAAGACCACGACGCCCGCCAGCGAACCGTACAGACGGTGGTAGGTGCCGACATGGGCGGTGTAGAGGGCGAAGCCGAGTGAGGCGGTCAGCAGGAGCGCCACCGCCAGTGTGCCGCCGGCCGCCATCCTCTTGACGGGGCGGGAGGACGCCGGGCCCGAGCGGTACAGGACGAGCACCAGGATGACGGCGACCACGGCCACGACCGGCCAGCGCAGGGTGTCCCAGACCTCCTGCGGCCCGGTACCCAGTTGCAGCGCCCGGCCCAGCCGCCGGGCCAGGCCCCCGGTGAGGAACAACGCCAGGGTCGACGTGAGCAGCAGGAAGATCAGGACGAGGGCCGTGGCGATGATGCGCGGAGCGGTGCGCCAGACCGGCCGGTGCGCGCTGACCTGGTGCATGGCGTGCAGCGCCCGGCGGAAGACGCTCAGATAGCTGCATCCCGACCACAGGGCTCCCACCCCTCCGAAGAAGACCAGTGTCCAGGCCGCCGACGACTGCCCGGCCATCTGCCGCAGGGCGTCGCGCAACAGCGCGCGGGACGCGACCGGAGTGGCCCGCGCTATGCGGTCGATGAGTTCCGGCTGGGCCGTGGGCATGGTCAGGCCCAGGATCGAGACGATCACCAGCAGCAGCGGGAACAGGGCCAGGACCGCGTAATAGGTCAGCGCGGCGGCCCAGTCCGTGATGTCGTCGTTCCAGACGGCCACCGGGGTCCGGCGCAGCGCCGCCCACCATCGAGCCCTGTCACCGTGTCCGTCGTCCATGACGCGGATGCTCTCACCTTCGGCCGGTGTGCGGAGGACCGGCACGCCTTCCGAGCCGTCGGCGGGCTCCCGTGCCCGCCGGGAAGACGGGGGGCGCGGGGCTCCGGCGACCTGGGCGGTGGTCCGGGGACACGCGACGGTGCCACCGAGAAGGGGCCGTCCGTAACCCGCTTGTGCCCTGGCGTTCCCCCCACAAACAGCCGTGCCGGCACGGCCGGTGGCGGCCGGGGCCGCCGGTGAACCGGCCCGCGCCCACCCGTCGTATGACGCAGCTCGCCCCGGACGTCCCTCAGTTGATGATCTCGGCGCGCTCGTCCACAAGGATCGCGGCCAGCCGGTCCCGCCACATCTGGAGCGCTTCGGGCGTCAGTCGCGTCCAGTCGGTGACCTCGCCGACGATCCGGAGCGGTTCCCTGCTGCGATAGGAGCGGGTGGGATTGCCGGGGAACTTCCGGTCGGTGACGTTCGGATCGTTCTCGAACTCCCCGGTCGGTTCTACGACGTACACGCGCGGGGCCCCGTCACCGGCGGCGAGTTCGGCGGCGAGCCCCGCGCCGTCGCGCAACGCGGTGAAGTAGATGTGGTTCATCACGATCTCGGGCCGGTAGTTGGAACGGAACCCGGCGGTGAGCTGATCTCCGATGCGCAGATCGGCCTTCGTGCCGTGAAAGAAAGGACCCTCGTCCAACACCTCGTCCATCGGTGCAGGTTAGCAAACCGAGGCGGCATGAGACCGGGCTGTCCGGGACGCCTTGAGCGGGCGGAGCGGGCAGGGCGGGCGGGGTGGGCGCGGCACCGGCCCGGCCCGTCGGCCCGTCCGCCGCTCGACGGCTGCGGACCCGCTCCTTCGCCGGGCCGGCTTCAGCGGGGAGCGTCGGGCCGTTCCGCGCCCCGGACTGCCGGTTCCAGGGGCTGCCCGGAGGCCGCCCGCGAGGTCCCTCCCGCTCGGACGGGACCGGCCAGTGGCGGGAGTCCCCGCTCCGCCGACGTGTGCGTCGTACGGCCGGCGCCAAGACGCTGGGTGAGGAAGAGGACCGCGCGGTCCAGCGCCTCCTCCGCCTCGTCCAGGAGGCCGGTGAACGCCTGGAACACGTGCGGCACGTCGGCGGTGACGTCCAGGATGACGTCCACCCCGGCCGCCCGCGCACGCGCGGCGAGGCGCGTGGAGTCGTCCAGCAGGATCTCGTTCGTGCCCACCTGGATCAGCAGCGGCGGGAAGCCGGTGAGGTCGGCGAGGACGGCGGGACTGAGCAGCGGCTGGCGGGGATCGGCCCCGGCGAGGTACATGGCCCCGGTGTGTTCCACGCCCGCCCGGGTGAGGACGGGATCGATGCCGTCCTTGGTGCTCATGCTCTCGCCCGAGCGGGTGGCGTCGAGGCCGGGGGAGAACGCCACGATGGCGGCGGGCAGCGGGAGGCCCGCGTCACGGGCGGCCAGACAGGTGGTGACGGCGAGGCCGCCGCCGGCGGAGTCGCCGGCGAACGCGACGGCCGAGGGGTCGGTGCCGCTGTCGAGGAGGACGCGGTAGGCGCTCAGGGTGTCCTCGATCGCGGCCGGGAACGGGTGCTCCGGGGCCAGCCGGTAGTCCGGCGACAGGGCTCTGAAGCCGGTCCCGGCCACGAGGTGTCCCGTCAGCGGCAGGGCCGTCTCGGGTGAGCCGTACACCCAGCCGCCGCCGTGGAAGTACAGGATCGTCCCGGCGCGCGGCCCGCCGTCCGGTTCGACGCGCAGGGCGGGCCGGCCACCGAGCGTCGTCCGTGCGGTGCGGATGCCGCCGGGCACCGTCATCCGGGCCATCAGCGCCGTGAACCCGGCGCGCAGGTCCTCGACCGACCGGGGGCCCTCGGGTCGCGGCTGCCGCATCATCGCGTCGACCCGGGCCCGTTGTTCCTTGCTCATGCGATGCTCCTGCCGTAGGTGGCTTCGCCTAGACTATATGCCGTGGAAGCTAATTCTGTGGAAGCGAACTCTGGTGGCGTGATCGACCTCGTCGGCTTCTTCGCCGATCTGGTCCGCTGCGAGACGCGTCTGTACAACGCCCTCAACGACCGACTGCGCGAACGGCACGGGATCGTCACGTCACAGTTCGAGGCCCTGCGCCATCTGCGCGACCATCCCGGGTCCCGCGTGGCGGACCTCGCCGCCGGGTTCGCCATCGGCGTCGGCGCGGCCAGCAAGAGCGTCGACCGTCTGGAGAAGCAGGGCTGGCTCGTCCGGCAGCCGAACCCCTCCGACCGCCGGTCCTCGCTGCTGGCCCTGACCGACGACGGCGCGCGGCTCCTCGGCGCGGCCGAGCAGACCTTCGGCGACGGACTGGCCGAGCTGATCGGCGAGACGCTCGACGGTGCCGCCGGCGCGGCCGTCGTCCACGTGGTCTCCGAGCTGCGCTCCGTACTCGAACGCCGGCAGATCGGCACACCGGCCGGCTGACGCCTTCCGCGCTGACAGCCGTACCCCGGCCGCGACCGGCCGTATCGCGGTCGCGGCCATCCGTATCCGGGCCGTGGCCGGCCGTACCCCGCCGGGCGCAGCCATGATCCGCGTGACGCAGGCCACAGGAACCCCTTGCGTGCCGTGGAGAGAAGTGAGCGTGAGGAACTCAGAGAACGAGGTGCGCCGTCGCGTGCGCGAGGGGAACCGTGAGGCGTTCGCCCAGTTGTACGAGGAGTTCGCCCGCGCCGTGTACCACCACGCGCTGCGGCTGACCGGCAACTGGTCGGCGGCCGAGGAAGTCATGTCCGAAACGTTCCTGACCGCGTGGCGGACCCGCGCACGGGTGCACGAGGACGGCGGCTCCCTGCTGCCCTGGCTGCTGGGCATCGCCACCCACAAGGCGGACAACGCCCGCCGGGCGCTGCGCCGGCGCCAGCTCTTCCTGGCGCGTCAGCCGCAGCCGCCCGCCGAGGAGGACTTCGCGCCCCGGACGGTCGGACGCATCGACGACGCACGGCGCCTGCGCGCCGTACAGGCCGCCCTCGGCCGGCTGCGCCGCCAGGAGCGGGAGGTGCTGGCCCTGTGCGTGTGGTCCGGCCTGGACTACCAGCAGACGGCCGAGGCCCTGGGCATCGCCGTCGGCACGGTGCGCTCCCGCCTGTCGCGCGCCCGCAAGAAGCTGGCGCACCTGGCGGAGGAAGGCCGGGAACCACCCGCCCGCCGCGGAGAGATGACCAGTGCGGCCGCGATCGCGGCCCTGCCCGTACGGGAGGAGCTCATATGAACGACCACACCACCGGCACTTCCCCGGAGCACGACGGCGACCGCGAGGAACTCGCGCGCCTGCTGCCGGCCCCGGCCGGCCGGGACCTCCCGCACGAGCAGCACCTCCGGCGCAAGGAATTGCTGATGCACCACATCGACCGAGACCAGGCGACCCGGGCGACCCGGGCGATCCGTACGGGTCCGGCCCGCCGGCTGCTGCGGCCCGCGCTCCTGGCACCGGCGACCGCGCTGACCCTGGCCTGTGCCCTGGCCGCGGGAGCCGTCCTGAACGGCGGCGACGGCGAGTCCGCCGGCACCGCCCCGCACCGCGCGGCCGCGGACATGCGGCCCGTGGCGGCGCTGCTGGGCCGCATCTCCGACGCCGCGGCACGGCGCGACACGCCCACGGTCCGGGACGACCAGTTCGTCTACGCCCGGGAGAAGACCCGCGGGGCCGACCTCACCAGCGGAAAAGCCGTACTCGGCCCCTTGCTGGACCGTGAGACGTGGATCGCGCAGCAGCCGGGACCCCTGCACAAGCTGGGACTGATCCGGGAGGACGGCGAGACCTTCCCCCTCAACGCCGACTTCGGTGACACCGACGGCACCCCGGCCGGCCTCGGCCGGCCCACCTACCGCTGGCTCGGCTCGCTGCCCACCGACCCCGACGCACTGCTGGCCTACCTGTACGCCAGGACGCCGCACGCCGAGGGCCGCGGACGCGACCAGGCGGTCTTCGAGCAGATCGGGTCCCTGCTCGGCGGGATGATGCCGCCGCGCACGGCCGCCGCCCTCTACCAGGCCGCGGCGCGGATCCCCGGCGTCACCCCGGCCCCGCAGGCCCGCGACGCGATCGGCCGCCGGGGCCTCGGCATCGCCCGTGACGACACGCGCTACGGCGTCCGGACCGAGTGGGTCTTCGACGCGGAGGACTTCTCCTTCCTCGGCTCCCGCAGCTATCTGACCAAGGACACCTCGTACGGGAAGACCGGAACGCTGCTGTCCAGCGAGGCCGAACTGGAACTCGGCGTCGTCGACAAGGCGGGCCAGGAGCCCGCGCACCGGGAGCGGATACCGTCCGCACCCCGGAGCTGACCGGTCCGGCCCCGGCGAACAGGTGGCGCGGCCGGGGCCCGCCGCTACGACGCGAGCCTGCCGGCTTCTCCCGGTCGGGCGGGCCACCGAGCGTGGCTCTTCCGGTCGGGCGGCCCACCGAACCGTCGGTCATGGTGGCGCACGGTGGCTGAGGCCAGGGCGGCCGGGCCGCTGGGCCGCGTCGGGACGCGGTCGGCGGAACCGACTCCTCCGGCCGCTCGACAGCCGCACCCGTCCGCCTGATTCGGCTGCCGATCGGGGGAAACCCGGCCGGACATGAAGGAGAACATAGTGCGCGGTGGCGCCGCGGGAGCCGCCGGAACGACGGTACTGAACGCCGTGACCTACGCCGACATGGCGCTGCGGGGCAGACCCTCCAGCCAGACCCCGGCCCGGACCGTGGACAAGATCAGCGAGGACGCGGGGCATCCGGTTCCCGGAACGGGCGAGACCCGGGACAACCGGCTGGCGGGGCTGGGCGCGCTGTCGGGCATAGCCGTCGGGTGCGGCATCGGCGTGGCCGTCTCGCTCACCCGCGGCCTGGGTCTGCGGCCGCCGTGGTGGCTGGGCGGGGTGGTCACCGGCGCCCTGGCCATGGTGGCGACCGACCTGCCGATGGCGCGGTTGGGCATCAGCGACCCGAAGAGCTGGTCGGCGAAGGACTGGGCCTCGGACGTGGTGCCGCACCTTTGCTACGGACTGACCACGTACGGCATGCTGGCCGCCGCCGACCGCCGGCGATAGCCCCTCGGCCGAGGTGCGTCCGCCTCTGGGGTTCGGATGCGTTTGCCTCTGGGCGAGCGGGGTGGTCGGGGGAGCGGGCCGGCCGGCCGGGGTCGTCGGGGCCGGTCAGGGGCGGGTGTCGCTCTCGGGGCGGGGCTGCTGCTCGGCCCGCTGCTTGAGGTGGTGCAGCCAGCCGTCCAGTGAGGCGTCCAGTGCCGCCTGGAGGTAGGCGGTGTCGGCGGTGACGGGCTCGCCGGTCCAGGACTCCTCGGTGTGGACGTGCACACCGTCCCCGGCCTGGGTGAAGGTCCAGACGTGCACGGCGGTGATGCCCTGGGCCGGGCCGCCCCAGACGATGCGGCGCCGCGGCTCTACCTGCTTGACCGTCGAGGTGATGTTCTCCAGGCCCTCGGTGGACCATACCCAGGAGGAACCCGGGCGCAGCGGCCCCGGGGTCCGCTTGACCGACGAGCTGACCCCGGGCTGCCAGGCGGGCCAGTTCTCGACGTCCGTCTGGATGTGCCAGACACGGTTCAGCGGCGCGGCGATGACGATGTCGTCCCGGGTGATGACCGGAGCCGTCTCGTCGATCCCGACCGGCGCGGGGGTTCCGGTGCCGAGGGCCAGGGGGAGGGCGGTGAGGAGTGCGGTGGCGAAGGTGAACACGGGAGTTCTCCAAGTTAGTTGGTTGAGGGGGTTGTTCCGGACACATAAGAGTGTGGTGGCTCACTCACATTTCGCACGCTTCGATGTGATGGCCGCCTAGTCACTGCTTCAACAAGTGAGTAGTCAACCACTCTCACTCTCGCGCGTCAATCACGCGTGCTTCTCCTCTCCTGCTTGACGGATCGCCTGAGTGAGTGATTGAGTACTCACATGAAGACGGAACGGCGCCAACTGTCCACAGCCGAAGAACGCCGGGAGACGGTGCTCCGCACGGCCATCGGGGCGTTCGCGGCCCGGGGGTACTTCGGCACCACCACCACGGAGGTGGCCAAGGCCGCCGGCATCTCGCAGGCCTATGTGTACCGCCTCTTCCCGAACAAGGAGGCGCTGTTCACCGCGGTCGTCGAGCACTGTTTCGTCCGGGTCCGCGCCGCCCTCGAAGGCGGTGCGGCGGATGCCGAGAGCGCCGCCCCCGAGGCGGTCCTCGCGTCGATGGGTGACGCCTACGCCCGTCTGATCAGCGACAACGACCTCATGCTGGTCCAACTGCACGCCCAGGCGGCCGCCGTCTCCGAGCCGGCGATCAGGGAGGCGGTACGGGCCGGGTACGCCCGCACGGTCGAGTACGTCCGCAGTGCCTCGGGCGGCACCGAGGAGCAGGTCCAGCAGTTCTTCGCCGTCGGCATGCTCTGTCATCTGCTGGTCTCCATCGACGCCGACGCCGTGTCGGCGCCCTGGACCCGCACCCTGACGGCGGGGATCACGCACTACTGAAGTCGCCCCGCGGGCGGCCCCGTGTCGGCGTACCGGCGGTCGCCCGTTTTTTCGCCCATGCAAGTGAGTGTTCAACCACACATAACCAGGAGACTGCCATGAACAACCCCTTCACCCGCGTGCCCGCCGGCCCGACGACCGTCACGGAAGCGGTGCTGCCCGGTGTGGTCGAGCCGGACGGCATCCAGCTCCGGTCCCGGCCCGCGCGTCCGGCCGGCCCTGGACAGGTGGTGCTGGCGATGGAGGCCGCCGGGGTGTCCTTCGCCGAGCAGCAGATGCGGCGCGGCAAGTACTACGACCAGCCGCCTTTCCCGTTCGTCCCCGGTTACGACCTGGTCGGACGGGCCGTGGACACGGGGGAGGGCGTGCCCGACGGGCTGCTGGGGCGGCGCTTCGCGGTCCTGACCAAGACGGGAGGCTGGGCCAGCCAGGTCACCGTCGACGCCGGCGACCTGACCGAGGTGCCCGAGGGCGTCGATTCCGCCGACGCGGAGACGTTCGTGGTCAACGGGATCACGGCCTGGCAGATGCTGCACCGCCTGGCGAGGGTCCGCGCCGGCCAGACGGTCCTGGTGCACGGCGCGAACGGCGGTGTCGGCTCCACCCTGGTCCAGCTCGCCCGGATCGCCGGGGCCCGGGTCGTCGGCACGGCCTCGGCCAGGCATCACGACGCCGTCCGGGCACTGGGCGCCGAGCCCGTCGACTACCGCGCCCCCGACCTGGCGGACACCTTGCGCGGACATGCGCCGCAGGGCTACGACGCGGTGTTCGACCACGTCGGCGGCGAGGGCATCGTCTCCTCCTACCGGCTGCTCGCCGCGAAGGGCACCCTCGTCTCCTACGGCACCGCCTCCACCCGCGACGTGCAGGGCTCCTCCAAGGCGCCGGTCCTGAAGCTGCTCACCCGCCTGACGCTGTGGAACGCGCTGCCCAACGGCAAGGGCGCCCACTTCTACAACATCTGGGCCGGACACCGCCGGCTCGACACCTTCCGCGCCAGGCTGCACACCGACCTGGGCCGGGTCTTCGCCCTCCTCGCCGAGGGCCGCCTGACCCCACAGGTCGCCGCCCGCGTCCCGCTCACCGAGGTCGCGGAAGCGGTACGCCTGGCGGAATCCGGCACCGTGGTCGGCAAGGTCGTCCTCGTACCGTAACCACCCGAGCCCCGCCGGAGCACCAAGTCGTCCGCCCCCTCATCGTCAGCCGTGGCCGAGTCCGTGCGGAACCGCCTCCTCTTGATCGCCCCGCTCACCTAGAATGTCGGCCGAACATCTCAGCGGCCCGACGGGCTTCCTGATCCGCCCCGTACCCGCCTTCGCGGCGGCGCGCGGTGGACACCGGAGGACATGCCCCCACCCGCACGAGTCTTCTTCGTGCTGCCTGGGGGCATTTCCTTGCTGTTCCGTGAGTCCGCGGCGTCCGTGGCCGCCCGCATCCTCGAAGGGTCGCTGGCGCTGCACCTGACCGAGAACTTCCGCCACCTGCACGGCCGGACGCCCGCACAGGCGGAGATACGGTCCTGGGAGCGCAGCCTCCCCGCTCTGGTCAACGCCCTCCTGGAGGCCGGGCTCGACGAGGTCGAGGTCGTCATCGAGTACAGCCTGCCCCTCACCAGCAAGCGCGCCGACGCCGTCCTCGCCGGTGTGCACCCGGCCACGGGGCAGCCGTCTTACGTCGTCGTGGAGTTGAAGCAGTGGAGCGCGGCCCGCCCGGACGAGGACGACCCTCTCCTGTGCCGGCTCGACGCCTATCCGCAGCCCGTCCTCAACCCGGTCGAACAGGTCCGCGGCTACTGCGAGTACCTGCTGTCGTTCAACGCGGCCCTGGAGCGCAGGCCCGAGTCCCTCGCCGGTGTGGCCTTCCTGCACAACGCGACCGAGTCCCGTATCGCCGGGCTCCGGAGCGTCAAGGAGGACCAGTACGGCCGGATGTACACGGGCGACCAGCGCGGTGCCTTCCTGGACTTCCTGCGCTCCCGGCTCGCCGCCAAGCCCGGTGCCGAGGCGGCCGACATGCTGGCGGAGGCCAGGATCAGGCCGTCCAAGCGACTGATGGCCGTCGCCGCGGCCGAGATCCGCGACCGCGAGCAGTTCGTCCTTCTCGCCGAACAGCGGGTCGCCTACGAGATGGTGATGTCCGCCGTGCGCAAGGCCAGGCGCGGCAACCACAAGCAGGTCGTCGTGGTGACCGGCGGTCCCGGGTCCGGCAAGAGCGTCGTCGCGATGTCGCTGCTGGGCGAGCTGTACCGGCGCGGGGTGTCCGCGCTGCACGCCACCGGGTCGGCGTCGTTCACCAAGACGATGCGCAGGGTCGCCGGGCACAAGAAACGCGAAGTGCAGCAGCTGTTCAAGTACTTCAACAGCTTCATGGACGCCGAACCGAACGACATCGACGTGCTGATCTGCGACGAGGCGCACCGGCTGCGGAAGACCTCCGCCAACCGCTACACCAAGGCCGAGCTGCGTACCGGCCGGCCGCAGGTCTCGGAACTCATCGATGCCGCCCGGGTGCCGGTGTTCCTGCTGGACCAGCACCAGGTGGTGCGGCCCGGCGAGATGGGCACCAAGGAGGAGATCCGGCGGGCCGCCGCCGCGCAGGGACTGGACTGCACGGTCGTCGAACTGGACGGCCAGTTCCGGTGCGGCGGCAGCGACGCGTACGAGAAGTGGGTCGTCGACCTGCTCGGCCTGGAGGGCGGCACGCCCAGCCAGTGGGAGTCCGACGGCAAGCTGGAACTGCGGACCGCCGAGAGCCCGCGGGAGCTGGAGGACTTCCTCGTCGCCAGGCGCGCGGAGGGCTACAGCGCCCGGATGTCGGCCGGTTACTGCTGGAAGTGGACGACCAGGGTCACCCCGGAGATGACCGCGCTCCCCGCCGACGTCGTCATCGGCGACTGGGCGCGGCCGTGGAACGTGTACGGCGACCGGTCCGTGTTCGGGGCCCCGCCCGCGCCCCTGTGGGCCACGGAACCGGAAGGATTCGGCCAGGTCGGCTGCGTCTACACCGCGCAGGGCTTCGAGTACGACTGGTCGGGCGTGATCATCGGCCCCGACCTGGTGTGGCGTACGGACCGCTGGGTCGTGGACCGCACCGCGTCCAAGGACCCCGTCTTCACGAAGGCCACCCCGGACAGCGAGATCGACCGGCTCGTCCGCAACACGTACAAGGTGCTGCTGACCCGGGGCATGGTCGGCACGGTCGTCTACTCGACCGATCCGGAGACACGGGAGAAGCTGCGGTCGCTCGTCCGGCCCACCTCCGGGGCGGAGGCACCCGCGCCGGTGTAGCCGGGCGTCGAGGCCGCGTTGGGACGGTTCCGGCGGAGCGGACGGGCGCGGTCCGGGTCGTGGGCGAGGGGCCGTACCGCCGGCCGGGAGCCCGGTCCGCGTCCTGTGTTCCGTTCGTCGCGGACGTGGTCCGGTTGCGGGGGATGCCGGGCGGCGTAGCCTGGAGTTGATCTGTCGGGCCAGGCTCTGGAGGTAGGCGATGTTTCTCCGAATGCTGCGGCGTCGCACGTCGCGTCGGCTGGTCCGGCTCGGCAACGGCCGGCTGATCCGGGGTTTCAGCGGCGGGCTCTACGACGGTCACGGGTACCAGTCCTGACACCGTCCACGGCAACACCCTGGAGGATGCGCGGTGGCAGCGGACGGTGACGGCCTGGCGGCCGTGGCGAGGATCCTGTCACCGCACTGCCGTGTCACCCGCATGTCCGACGGCGCGCTGATCGCCGACTGGAAGCGGACCCGTTTCCTCGGGATGGCGGCGGCCGACGTACGGAAGCTCACCACGGGAAGCCCGGAGGAACGCGCCGAACTCGTCACCGCTCTCACCCGGGCCGGGTGTGTGCCGGGCCGCCGGACGAGGCGCGCGGACGCCGGTGTCGGACTCTGGCTGCGGGGCGTGCACCTGCTGATCCGGACCATCGGGTTCGGGCGCGTCCTGCGGCTGCTGTCCCTGGCCGCTCCGGGGTACGCCCGGGCCGACCGGCCCTCCGCGGCGGAGGTAGGGCGGCTGAAGCGGGCGGTGCTGCGGCACAGCCGCGGCAGCTGGCTCGTCGACGGCGACTGCAAGTCCGAGGCCGTGACCGCCTTCGTCCTGCTGCGGCGGCGCGGTCTGGCGGCCACGCTCCACATCGGAGTGCGCGAACACCCGCTGGCCCTGCACGCCTGGACCGACTCGGCCGGCGTGTGCGTCCCGGACGCCGACCCGCGCGGACACTCCTTCACCCCGGTGCTCGTCATCGACGGCGGGGGACGGTGACATGGACGCGCTCCGCCTCGACTGGGACGGCGGCGCACCGGCCTTCCGGACCGCCGGCGCCATGGCGCGCCGCGGACTCGTGACGACGGTCTCCTCACCGGCCGGCACCGCGGCCGTCGTCGGCTGGGTGGGCTCGGCCCGCGACCGGACGGCGGGCGCCCACGGCCTCCTCGACGCCTTCGGCCGCCGGGGAGAAGCCCCGCCGCCGCCGGCGGGCGACTACGCGGCCGTGCTGGTCTGCCGCGACCGCGTCTTCCTGCTCCGCGACGGACAGGCCCGTATCCCCCTGTTCTTCCGGGCGTCCGGCGGCCGCGTGCGGGCCGTGAGCACCTCCGCCCGCAGCCTGGGGAGCGCCACCGGGCTGGAACCGCGCTACTTCTGCCGGTACCTCACCGGGAACCTGGCACAACCGCACACGGACCTCACCCCGTTCACCGGTGTGCACCGCGTCCTCGGCGGGGAAGTGGTGGAGCTTTCCCCCGACGGGCGGCTGCTCAGCCGTACGCGCCCCGTCCGCCCGGCCGCCGACCCGCCGGCGCCGGCGGCCGGCGACCTCCGCCAGGCCGCCCGGGAGCTGCGCCGGGCACTGGAGGACGCCGTCGGACGCCGGATGGGCACCACGACGGCCTGCCATGTCTCGGGCGGCACCGACTCCACCAGCGTCGCGCTGCTCGCCGCCCGCCTGCTGGCCGAGGGGCGGGCCGGCGCCGGGGACCTCGTGCTGCTCGCCGGGCGTTTCTCCCGCGGCGAACTGGCGGCGGAGCGGCCGTACCTCGACCTCGCGCTGGCGGAGATCCGCCGGCAGGCGCCCGCCGCCCGCCCGGTCGTCGTGGACGCCGACGACGTGTGCGACTTCGACGACTTCCGGCACCACGCCGGTGACACCCAGGAACCCCACGCGCACGCCTTCCGCGCCCCGTTCTGGAGCAGACTCCACTCCGAGGCCGCGCGACTGGACTGCGACACCCTCCTGACCGGCTGCGGAGCCGATCCCGTCGCGGACGCCAACCCGTTCCACCTGCACCGGCTCGCCCGCACCGGCCGGCTCGGGGAGCTGACCCGGCAGGCCCGCGCCTGGGCCGCCGGGAGCGAACGGGGCCTGCGGGAGGTCGTCCGGGCCTACGTGGTCCAGCCGGCCCTTCCGCTCACGGCCGAACGCTGCACCGCACTGGTGCGCGGCCGGACGGTGCTCGGCGGCCTCGGCACCTTCGGCCGGCCCCCGTGGCTGCGGTCCGGCTTCGCGCGGGCGCACGGCTACCGGCAGGCCGGTGTCGCGGAGAGCCGGTTCGTCTTCGGGCGCAGGCCGGAGCAGTCGCTGTACGAGGCCGCCAACTACCTCGCCGCTCCCGACCCGCTGTCCTGGCACCGCGCGCGGCGGGACGGGTTCTTCCTCTCGCACCCGTTCCTCGACCCGGAGGTCGTCGCCACGATGCGCCGCCTCCCCTTCGCGGCCGCGTTCCGGCCGGGCCGGCCCAAGGCCGTCCTCCGCGAGGCCATGGCGGACCTGCTCCCCGCGCCGATCGGCGGCCGGTCGTTCAAGGTCCCCTTCAACGACCTCTACGCCCGCGGCCTGCGGACACACGGCGACGAACTCATCGCCCTGTGCCGCTCCGCCCGGCATCCGCTGGTCGCGGAGATGTTCGACGTGGAGACGCTGTGCCGGGCGGTGCGCGAGGCCCGGCTCGGCATCGGGGACGCCTACTCCTGGGACCGCATGAACAGCTCGCTCGCCCTGGTGGCCTGGCTGGAAGGGCTGGAGCGGCACACCGGCGGGACCGGAGCGGCGGCAGCCGTCAGCGCTGGCTCTTGATGTCCCACAGGTTCTGCTGGTACGGGCCCGCGATGAGGTCGACGAGGCCGTACCGGCCCGACACCTCGCGCTGTTGTGACGGGCTGGGATTGTGCTCCTCCTCGCCCCGCCGCGCGATGGACGTCACCAGCCGCGCGCCGTGCGGACCGAAGGTCCAGTAGACGGTGACGAAGCGCGCGGACCTCGTGTGCTCGTCGATCGCGTTGTTCTCGTGCACCCTGGCCTGGTAGATGAGGGAGTCGATCCCCTTCTTCTGCTGCTCCTTCACCCAGCCGGGGACCGGGCGCTTGCCCCAGGAGAGCGCCTTGAAGTCGAGGGGCGGCTGGAGCACCAGCCGGTCCTTGCGCGCGAGGCTCGCGGTGGCGTAGAACGCCACCTGGTCGTACGGCGTGCTCATGGGCAGTTGCAGCACCAGCCGCGTGCTGAAGGTGTCACTCGACTCGATCCACTGGCCGTACGGCATCCACTGCTGTGCCTCCAGCATCTGGCCGGGCTGGTGGATCTCCCTGCGGGACAGGGGGTTGATGTCCGAGGACTTGGACCATTGCTCGGCATCGGTCCGCCACTGCCCGCGCAGCCGGTCCTTCGAACTCAGCGGCACTCGCTGGCCCATCGCGTGGAATTCGGTGCCGAGCACGTAGAAGCCCACGTCGCTGCGGTTCCGCAGGGTGATGTCGACCGGTATGGCGAACGCCTTGCGGTCCTTGCTCAGCACCGCCTTGCCCAAGGACAGGGTGATGAGGGGCCGGGTCTCGCGCTGGTAGGGCAGATAGAGGTTCTGATAGCCGAAGTTGCCGATCGCGATGACCGTGGGAACGATCACCGCGGCGGCCAGCCGCTTGGGCGCGGGGACCGAGACCGAGGCCCGCCACACCGCGAAGACGGCCCACACCGAACCCGCCGTGAGCACGCCGAACAGCACCGGATAGACATGGGACTCGCCCTCCTTGATGGTCTCGGCCAGCAGCAGGGCGTTGCTCAGCAGGGCCGCGAACACGCCGATCAGCGCGACCAGGCCGGAGTAGGGGAAGCAGCGCCCGACCCAGTGGTCCAGGACGGCGGCGGCGGCCAGCAGCGTGGTGACCGAGACCGCGATGAGGACGGCGCCGGTGACACGGCCGGGGAACGTCAGGGCATGCGCGAAGTCCTCCAGGCCGAACCGGCTGAGCAGGATCGTCGTCGCCAGCAGGACGAGCACGATCACCGACAGGGTCACCCGCGACCGCCAGGTCTTCAACGAGGGCCGGCGCGCTGTCGGGCGCGCAACATAGCGCCGCTTGGGGGGAGTCACTCGGTCACTTCACCTCCTGCCGTCGGTTGCGCGTGCGCGGCACGCCGTCGGAGCCCGTCCTGTGTGGCACGCCGTCAGGAAACCCGCTGCCGTGCCGTGAGTTCGAGCACCATCCTCCGGGGCGGTCCGCCGGGTCGCCATCGGTGCCGGTCCGGACGTGGTACCGGCGCGGCCGGCCGGGTGGGCGCCGGGATCCACCCGGGGACTCCGTCGCCGTAGGGCCGGCGGGGGCCCCGGCCCGGACCCGGCGTGCGGACACGGCGGCCGGCGCGCGGTGGCGCGGATCAGGCACCGGAGCGAAAATGGAGGGACAGAGGGAGGGGGCAGCGGCCGTCGTCGCGCGCTGTCCACGATGCTCACGACCTCGATCGAGGCGTTTCCCCATGGCCATCCACATCGCCCGCCCCGTCGTCCCGCGGCTGCTCGGGCAGCGCGGCCATCCCGGCGGGGACCACGGTGGCGGTGGACACGGCGGCGGCGGGGACCACGGCGGCGGGGACGGCGCCTTCGGCGGGCACCGGCACGGCCCGGGCGGGCCCCGCCGCGGAAACGGAGACCGGCCGCCCGGTCCGCCCGGCCCCGGCCCGGAGAGGCCGCCGCGGCCCGCTCCGGGCGAGGTGCAGGACCTCGCCGAGGGGCCCTTCCGGGTGGTGCGGCCGGCGGACATGCTCGTCGTCGACATCAGCCTGGTCAATCTGCGCTACGACGGCCACCGCCTGGTGCCACGGGTGCCGGGCACGCCGGCGTTCGTCCTGGCCGTGCTGCCGCCGCAGCATGTCGTCGAGCAGTCCTTCCTCCTGGGGAGCCCGCTGCCGCCCGTTCCCGTCGCAGCGGTCACCGCCGGTCCGACGACGCTGGCCTTCTCGGTGCCGGCCGGCCTGGACGGCCTGGCCCTGTCACTGGACGCGCTGCTCGACTGGCAGCACCTCGTGCCGCTGACGGTCCCGCCCGGCGCGGGGAACCCGGACCCCGCCGGGTCGACGGTCTTCCACGGGGTTCCCGGAAGCGTCATCGAGTTCCCCCTCCGGCTGCTGGTCACCTACGACGATCAGGTGGACTGGCTGAGCCGGCGCAAGCCCCACCAGGCCGACGGGCGCACCGCGCTGTGGCACGCGCGGCTGCACGGCGCGCACGGCGCGGACGCACTGCTGCGGGCCGTCGCGGCGCTCCCGGGCCGGGGCTTCGCGGACACCCCGCTCACCGCCCGGAACCTGGACGACCTCGTCACCCTCACCAGCCGGACCGAACTCGTCGTCCCGGGCGACGGCCCCATCGACGTCCCGAGCGCGCCCCTGCACGCCGAACAGTTCATCGTCACCCCGCTGGGCGCGTCGGCCCATCTGCACGGAGCCTGGGACGTGGTGTCCGAGGACGACAGGCCCCGGTACCCGCTGGCCGGGCGGCCCTCCCCGGAACTGCTGGCGTACGACCACATCACGGCCCTGGGCCGGGACCAGTACCTGCGCGTGGTCACCCGCGGCGTCATGACCCCCGGTAACCTGGCCGCCCACGTGCACGAGTTCCGCCGGGTGTTCGTCGCCTCCCCGAACGACGGCATCACCGCCTACCTCCAGCAGGAGGAGCACGTCATCATCAAGCAGCCGGAGGTCGGGTACGGGCCGGACACCGGCTTCCCGCACGCCGGACGGGAGATGCCCTTCCGCGCCCTGCGGATCACCGACCGCGTGACCCCGCCGATCAAGTCACCCTCGACGACGGTGCGGGACCCCAATGATCCGAGGGTGCCGCTGCAGGACACAGACGCCTTCTGGGTGCGACTCCTCGACGGAACCGACCACCAGTTCACCCTGATCGGAACGGACTCGGAGGGCCGGGCGGTCAGCTTCAAGATGCCCCTGATCTTCATACCCGACAAACTCGAGGACCCGGAGCCCCGGGTGGCGGATCTGGTCCGCGAAAACCCCGGCCGCATGCAGGTCGGCTTGCGCGGTCAGGTGATGGCGATGGCGCAGCCACCGGCCGGTGCCTCCGGCAGCACCAGCCACGCGGTCGACACCCTGACCTTCGCCGTCGGGCGCACCTCGCAGCAGAACGGGCGCGCCGCCGTCCGGCCCCACGTGCGGTCGGCGACGGTGCGGGTCCCCGCCGTGGAGCAGTTCCTCGCGAACGCCGGCGCGGTGCCGGTCGAGTTCGACGACACCTACCTCAAGCAGGGCATGGAGAACCACCCCGCGGGCGCTTACCTCGGGCTCAAGCCCCCGATTCCGCTCACCGTCGCCGGAGAGCAGGCCGGTGGCGTCGCCAGCCCCAAGACCGAGCTGAGCCTGATCACCACGCAGGCGGGTGTCGTTCCGGACGTGTTCCAGACGGACCCCACCGGGGCGGTGACCGGCGCCCGGAGCCTCGATGAGCTGCGAAAGGCGTTCGGCGGGGCCAGACTCCTCGGCAAGATCTGCCTGGACCGGTATCTGCGCGACGTGGCGGGCGGCCTGGACACGCTCCGCGAGCTGAGCGAGGAGCGGATCGAGGCGATCCTGAACGACCCCGCCGGCCTGTTGCCCGCGCCCGTGCTGCGGGTGCGCGACCTGGCGGACTCAGGGGGCAAAGAGCTGCGCTACGTGTGGAAGACCAGGCTGGGGGATCCGGGACCGGCGAACCCGGGCGAACCTGACGCGTTCCCCGTCGATCTGCGCGATGCCGTGCTGACCCTGGAGGCCCGCACCGTCCGCGCGAAGGACGCGGTCGACCAGGCCGTCGTGCGGGGCAGACTGAACGGCTTCGCACTCGCCTTCTTCGAGATCGCGCGCGTGGACATCGCCGAGCTGGCCTTCGAGACCGGCCCCGGCAGGAAGCCCGAGATCACGGCCAGCGGAGTGGCGCTGACCTTCGAGAAGGACCTGGAGTTCGTCAACACCCTCCGCGACGCACTGCCGGCCGACGTCTTCGGCTCCGGCGCCTACGTGGACGTCGACGACAAGGGTGTCCGGGCGGGCTACAAGTTCGCGCTTCCGGCCCTCACGATCGGCGTCTTCACCCTGGCGAACGTCTCCCTCGCGGCGGAGCTGGCCATCCCCTTCGGCGCCGAGCCCGTCACCTTCCGCTTCTCCGTCTCCGAGCGGGAGCACCCCTTCAACGTCACCGTGTCCCTGCTCGGCGGCGGCGGCTATTTCTCCATGCTGGTCAACACGACCGGGGTACAGCGGATCGAGGGGGCCATAGAGTTCGGCGGCGCCGTGGCGCTGAACCTCGGGGTCGCGAGCGGCGGCGTCTCGATCATGGCGGGCATCCGCTTCACGCTGCAAAAGGTGGAGAAGCAGCCCGACAACGTCTCCCTCACCGGTTATCTGCACTGCAGCGGATTCCTGTGTGTGCTGGGCATCGTCACGGTGTCCGTCGAGTTCTCCCTCGAACTGACGTATGTGAAGAGCGGCCACCAGTCGGTGGTCCACGGCAAAGGCACGCTCACGGTCAGCGTACGGATCGCCTTCTTCAGCAAGTCCGTCACGCTCGAACTCGAACGGAGCTTCTCCGGTGCCCCGTGCGACCCGACCTTCGCCGAGTGCGTCCCGCGGGAACCGTACTGGCGCCAGTTCTGCGAGGCGTACGCCCCCCAGCCCCACGGGTGATGTCCATGCCCCTTGAACAGCACATCAACTGGACGGTCCTCCCGGCCGGACTCCCGGACGACGGTACCGGGGTGCGTGTGTCGGTGTTCGTGGCCCCGCGGCTGCTCCCGGCCGAGGCGGTGAACGCCACGCTGGCCGGCTTCCCCGACTTCCTCGCGTGGCCCGAGAAGGTCAAGGCGGCCACCTTCCGGTTCGCCACCGCCGACGGCACCGCGACCCCGCCCGTGCCCTTCACCGGTCCGCTCAAGCCGCGGGGACCGGCGCCCGACACGGCCCTGTGGACGAGTCTCTTCCACGAGGCCACCCCGCTGGAGCACTACACCTGCGAGGCCCCCAAGAAGGAGATGCGCAGCTACTCGGCGCGGCAAGTCCGCGACTTCACCCAGCGCGTCTACGCCAGGGCGGCGAAGGACTCGCCCGAGACACCGCCCCCGACGAACGACATGCTGCGGCGCGCCCACGCCGAGATGCTCGCGGGCCGGCCGGGGACCCACATCCTGGAAGCGCAGGCCGACAACGCCGTGCCCGTGGAGCTGGCGGAGCTGGACGCCTTCCACCGGCCCTCGGCCGCCGGCCCTTCCGGGACCGACGGGTCGCCGCCCGGGGGTCAGTCGCTGGCCGCCGGGGAGCCGCCGGCCGGACCCCACGCGTCCCCGCCCGGGCCACTGCTGGACTTCCATACGATGCTCACCTCGCTGGGCGACCACCCCGTGCTGCTGCGACGCCTCGGGCTGGTGCTGGACTTCGTCCTGCCGGCCGGGCTCCCCGAGTCCGACGGCCGGCAGGTGCTGACCGTCCTCCCCGTGTGGCACCCCGAGCCGGGCCCCCAGACGTACAACGTCCCCTGCCTCACCCGTTACTTCTTCGGCCTGGACCCCCTTCCCCCGGTTCCGCCCGCGCCCGCCCGCCGGATCTTCCTGCCCACGGCGCCACCGCCTACCGTCCCCGACCCGTCGACCACCGCCGACCCGTCGACCACCGCCGACCCGCCGGCCGCCGCTGACCCGCCGGCCGCCGCCGACCCGCTGGCGTCGCCGGCCCGCGGTCTCGTCGCGCTCGCGGGCGACTTCTCCGTCGAGCAGGCGGACGTCGAGGGAGCCGCCCTGAAGCTGCTGCAGGTCCACGAGGAGGCCACCGGGCTGTCCCCGGTCCGCGCCCATGGGATCGCGCTGGTCAGACACCACCGCATGGCCGGTCTGCGGTCGGCACTCGACCGGGCGGCCGATCAGGACAGGACCTTCGGCGACGTGGTCGCACACCAGCGCGAGCAGCGGACGCGGCCCCCGCACGGGGAGGCGGCCGGTCCGCAGGCCGCGGGGCCGGCGCCCCAGGCCGCGCAGCAGGAGCCGGCCGCTCCCGTGCTCTTCGCCGACGACCTGGTCCGCGGCCACCGGCTGGACATCTGGGACGAGGACCGCGCGCGCTGGTTCTCGCTGCACGCCCGGGAGGTGGAGTACCGGCGGCCCCAGGACGGGCCACTGCTGCTGACGGCCGCCGACGAGGGCTTCTTCCAGGCCCACCTGGTCTCACCCCACGGCGATCCGGCGCTCTACGTACCCGAACCGCTGGTCGTCTGGCGCGGATGGTCCCTGGCCGCGCCCTTCCCGGGCCTCGTGCTGGACACCGACGACGGGGACCCCGACACCCAGAAGGCTCCCAACGCCCCGGTGCCCCTCAGGAACGAGGCGCCGCCGGGACTGCCGCTGGAGATCACGGTCAGGGCGGCACGCGGTTCGCTGCCGGCCCTGCGCTACGGCCGTCGCTACCGGCTGCGGCTGCGTACCGTCGACCTGGCGGGCAACGGACTCGACCTGGCGCAGGCCGATGCCCTGATGCGGCTGCCCGGTGTGGCGGTCCCCGATCCGCCGCTGGTCTTCCGCCGGTTCGAGGCCGTCCCGGCGCCGGCGGTGGTACCGAGACTGCCGCTCGCCGAAGGCGCCTCCACCTTCCGGATGGTGCTCCGCAGCAGCCCGGGCGACCAGCCGCCACCGGCCGTCCCGGACGCACCCGTGGACAACGAGCCGACCGTCCTCCTGGCCCGTGTCAAGCCCGGCCTGACCAACGACGACATCGCGGTCGTCCAAGCGGCCCTCATGGCCGTGGGCCACCGCCAAGTGGGCGGCGTGGACGGGTTCTTCGGTGATATGACGAGGGCCGCCTATGCCGAGGAGCAGCGGCAGCAGGGTTTCTCCGGGGCCGGCGCCGACGGCGCTCCCGGCTGTGAGAGCCTCACCAACCTCGGGCGCAGGGCCGGCTTCACCGTCGACTGCGGCCATGGCCCGCGGCCGGCCCCGGGAGCCGGCCGCACGGCGGAGCAGTACGCCGCGGAGTTCAACCGGTCGCCGCTGGTCACCCGCGAAGGACACGTCCCTTACCAGGGCGCCGACGAACGACACGTCGTGGCACCGAAGACATCGCTGCGGTGCGTGGAGTGGCACGGGCTGCTGGACGCGGCCATCGGCTCCACCGACCACGCCGTGCAGGACGCGGTCTACGAACTGGCCGTGCGCGAGAGCGGCGCCCTGAACGATCCCGGCCCGGGCGTACGGCTGGAGACCGTCGGCTCATCGGCGGCGGACCCCGGCCACCCGGCGGCGACCCCCGGCCACCCGGCGGCGACCCCCGGCCACCCGGCGGACCCCCACCACCCGGCGGTGGTCGCCCTGCACACGGGCGAGGACGTCCCCATGCGCGGCCTCCCCGACCCCCTGGCCCGCGGAGCCGCCCTGTGGGACCTGCCGGGCATGCCCCCCGGCACGCCGTTCCTGATCCCCTGGGACGGCGATGCCTGGCACCGCCCGCGGTCCTTCAGGCTGAGGCTGGCCGAAGGCACCGCGCCGCCCCGCTTCGACCGGGCGTCCCGGGTGCTGACCGTGTCGCTGCCCCCGGGCGCCGCGGTCACCGTCCGGGTGTGCTCCGCCCTCGACTTCGACGCCGACCTCATGGGCATGGCCGCCTGGTCCCGGGAACCGGCGCCGGGCACCGAGGCCGAGCGGGCGGAAGAGCTGCGCAAGGCCGACCACGCGCTGGAACTGGCGGCGGCCAACGGCCACTGGATGTTCACCCCCTGGCACGAGCTGACCCTCGTGCACGCGGTCCAGCGGCCGCTGCGGACCCCCGTGCTGACCCTGTCCCCGCCGACGCGCACGCGCGCCAGGAACGCGACGTCCGAGCAGCTCGCGGGCACCATCGCGCTGGACGAGAGCAGCACGGGCCGGATCGACCTGGTCGCGGAGTGGACCGAGGTGACGGACGAGGGCCCCGACGGGACCGTCAGCCGGCCCATGACCGCGCCGGTGTTCGGACTGCTCACGGCGCGGGCCTCCCGGACCGGCATCCCCGGCACGGACCCCGCCGTCCTCCAGCACGGTGTCCTGACCTTCGACACCCAGGCGGCCGAGGACAGGGCCACGGCCGACAAGACGCCGCCCCTGCTCACCCGGCACGAGTTCGGTGACACCAAGCACCGCGAGGTGCGCTACCGCCCGCTGGCCGGCAGCCGGTTCGGTGACTGCTTCCCGCCCGCTCCCGCTCCCGCTCCCGCTCCCGCTCCCGCTCCCGCTGCGGGGCCGGCCGCACTCGGCCCGAACGCGCTGACCGTCCAGGGCGCCGCGCGGGCACACTCGGTGCCCAGCAGCGCGGCACCCACGGCGCCCCAGGTCCTGTACTGCGTCCCTACCTTGTCCCTGGAGCAGACCGCGGGGCCGTCCGGTGCCGTGGTCCGGCGCCGGCGTGGCGGAGGCATCCGGGTGTACCTGGCCCGCCCCTGGCTCTCCTCGGGCCATGGCGAACTGCTCGGTGTGGTCCTCGGCGAGCCGCCCGGCGGCAACCCCGCGTCCCTGCGCGATACCTGGGTCACCCTGATGGGCCGAGACCCCGTCCACCGCTCCGCGCCCGTCGTGGCACCCACCCCGGACGTGTTCACCAACGCGGTGGGGCAGCCCAGGAAGCTCCTGCTGTCTCTGCCCGGCGGCTCGCTGCCCGTGACGGTCGTCGGCTTCGTCCCGCAGTTCGACGCGGGGGAGCCGGGCGGCCGCTGGTTCTGCGACCTCGAACTGGACACCAAGGACGCCTGCCTGCCCTTCGTACGGCTCGCACTGGTCCGGTACCAGCCCGCCTCGATCCCCGGTGAGGAGGTCTCGTCGGTCGTCCTCGCCGATCTGGTCCGCACCCTGCCGGACCGGCAGCTCACGGTCCGGCCCGGGCCGCCGCTCTCCGTCACGGTCACCGGCCCCTCCTGGGACCCCACCGCGTCGACGCGGCCGCGGATCACCGCCACCCTCCAGCGCCGGCACGACGTCGTCGGCGACGACGACCTCGGCTGGGTGACCCTGGAGGACACCGCCACCGTCCTCACCTCGGCCGAGGCGGAGTCGACCCGCACGCCGTCCTACAGCGGCGCGCTCACCGTACCGGCCGTACGGCACGGAGCACCGCTGCGCCTGCTGGTCATGGAGACGGAGGGCATCCCCGCCGACGGCCCCGCCGCCCCCTCCGCACCCCAGGGACCGGTGATCTACTGCGACACCGTGGACCTCCCGCCCGGCCACCACGGCCATGACGACGACCGCGACGACGGACGTGATGACGGACGCGACGACGACGACCGCGACGACGACCACGGACACGACGGGTTCGGCCACCACTGACTTCGTGTCAGTGATGGCCGGCGGCACAGCCCGTACGGCGCCCGATCAGACGAACTCGTGCGCGATCAGCTTTCGCAGGTCCGGCATCACGCCGATGGAGGCGCCCGGAGCACCCGCCGTACTGTTCCGGGGATCGGTCAGCACCTCGCGCATGCGCGCCGGCCTGAGCTTGCCGGGCCCGCCGGTGCCGGGGTTCAGCGTGGTGAACAGGTTCTGGACGAGCAGGCACACGCCCGCGATGACCGGTGCCGCGCCCGAGGTGTTGCCGAAGAAGGGTCCGGTCCAGTACGCGTCGGCTTTCGTGGGCGCGTTCGGGTTGCCCGAGGTGACGATGTTCTCGCCCCACGCGTAGCAGTCGACGCGGCTGCCGAAGTTGCTGGACGGCCCGCGGCGGTGCGGCGGCGCGGACGCGGCGGCGCCGACCATGACGGCCCGCGAGTCCCGGAACTCACCCGGCGCCGTGCGGTTCAGGGCGTGCCGGCCGAGATGGTCCACGAAGCCGTCCAGGTCGGCGGCGCCGTTTCCCGCCGGCTCCACGACGACGACGCCGAGGGCGGTGGCCAGTCTGACGGTCTCGAAGCAGACCCGGTCGGTCTCCACCGGTACGGGACGGTCGGTGCCGCCGATCTGTGCCACGAGCTGGACTTCCAGCAAGAGCACGTCGCCGGGGGTGAGTTCCGACTGCGCCCGCATGATCATGTCCGCGACGGTCTGCCGGCTCTTCGTCGCATTGGGCTCCTCCGTGGGGCGGAAGTACGAGATGAGCCGCGCCGAGGTCTTCGGCGCGATCCCGCAGATGCCCCGCGCGTTGTCGGTGCCCGCGACCTCGCCCACGACGGCACAGCCGTGTGCGAAGCTGCTGTTGCGGTTCACCCCGTCGATCAGCCGCAGAGGGGCGGGCAGGTCCTCGTGGCCGACGAACCAGCCCTGTTCCAGGTCGATGAACTGGGTGCCGCCGCCGTCCGCGCCCTTGGCCCAGGCCGCCTGCACGCCGACGCCGTCCCCGGCCGGCCGCAGGTAACCCTGCTGGGCGAAGAGCGGATTCGCGGTACCGACCACCGGATCGGAGGCGACCGGCACGGTGTAGGCGTACTCGACCGTGCCCGGGACCGAGGCGAGGGCGGTGGCGAGCGCCTCGGTGTCGCACCCCGTCGGGCAGTCGATCTCCAGGTAGGTGTTGAAGTCCGGCGGTGTGTAGTCGGGTTCGTCCTGGGTGGCACGGTCGGTCATCGCCTGGAGCTGCCCGGCGGAGACCGAGTCGAAGACGCGGTGCGCCGTCAGGTCGGGAAGCAGCGCGCGGACCGTCTCCACGGCGGCCTCGCCGTCCGGCCCCAGCACCTGGGACGCCAGCTCGTCGAGGCCGAGGCTGCCGCCCGGTTCGAGCGGCACGGACACCCCGTCCGCGACCTTGACGATCACCTGCGGCAGCACCTCCCGGTCGGTGAGCCGCACCTCGGTCCCGGAGGCCGGGTCGAACAGGAGGGTGCCCTGCTCGAAGGCGTTCACGCGACCGCCGGCGACGTCCGGGGCGTCGGACTCGTCGGTGAGCGGGTAGCCGAGTCCGCTGCGTTCGGCGCCCAGCTCCAGGTAGGTGTCGAGGATCAGGCCGTGCAGCTCGAAGGCGTCACCGATACGGGGGTGGAAGTAGATGCGGCCGAACTGATAGGCCCGGCACGCCCCGCCGTCGTACAGCGGCTCCTCGTCCCCGGTCGCGGCGCCCAGGTCGAGTACTCCCCGGGAGATCAGCGCGTCGTGTTTGTCGTCGATCTGCGACATGGGTCCTCCAGGAGCGACTGCGCGGGCCCCTTCCTCCAGCGTAGGCGCCGACGGCCGGGGGTGCGCGGGCACAGCGCGTCGCCGGTGACACCTCGGCCGGTCCCGGCAGCCGCCGGCCCGGACCGGCGCGGACCGGCGCTGGGGGCACGGTTGCCGGGCCCGCCCGGCCGGTGCCTGGCGGGGCGGAAGGGCCCGGGGCCCGGGCCGGTGGCGGGCGGGGGCGGAAGGGCCCGGGGCCCGGGCCGGTGGCGGCGCTCAGGCCGGCCTGTCGGCCGGCGGGACGTTCGACGGGTCCAGGCCCTCCAGTTCCCGTAACTCGCTGACGAGGGCGGCGACGCTGCGCCGGCCGGCCTCGGACAGGGCGCTGGCCCGCAGGGCGAGGTCGGTGATGCCCGCCTTCCTGAGGGCCATGAGCAGGTCCAGCTGCTCGTCGATCCGTGCCGCCTCGACCTCGTCGAAGAAGTAGGCCGCGCTGACCCCGAAATACCGGGCAAGAGCCTCCAGGTGCCGCTTCGTCGGGTTGGCCTTCTTGCCGGTGTGGAGCTGCCAGACGTAGGTCCCGCTGATCGTCTTCTCGCCGGCCGCGATGTTGATCGCGGTGGCGACCTCCTCATGGGAGGGTTTCCGTCCGTTCGCGAACGCTGTGGTGAACAGGCGGTCGATCTTCTGCGCGAGGGTCCGCGCGGAATCCGTCGCGCCGCCCAGTGCCGGCGTGTCGTCGCCCATCGGCCTTGCCCTCTCTTCAACCCCCATCCGCGTCGTCAACTCTAGTGAGGACGGCGGCGGGAACTCCAGTGGCCGCGGAAGCGGAGGGTACCGCGTGGCCGGAAAGGCTCCTGCCGTGCGGCGTTGATCACTGTAGTGTCCACCTGGGTCGTCAACTCATGTGAATGAGCCGAGAGTTCGAGCATGACGCCACGGACCGCACCACCGGGTCATGGCGCTCCTGGAGCCGAGGAGAAGACGCGTTGGTCTGCCTGCGCCGCACGGTCGGAGATCCCACCCACAGCCGCACCGGTCCACCGGGGCTTAGCCCCGGCGCCTCCGGGAAGCCGATGTTTCCGGCCATTCCGAATCGGCGGACCACCACGGCCGTGCGGGGAACGGCATGACCATCCGGGTGCTCGTCTGCGACGAACTGCCGGTCATCGGGCACGGGCTGAGCACACTGCTGGACGCCGTGGCGGACATCGACGTGATCGGCACGACCGGCAGCGGCACGGAGGCCCTCGCCCTGGTGCGCACCGAGCGGCCCGATGTCGTGGTCACCGATCTGAGCCTGCGCGCCCTGTCCGGTCTGGAGCTGATCCGCCGGCTGCGCACCGAGGACGCGCCGCCCCGCACCGTGGTGTTCACCCGGATAACCGACGCCGACGAGACGGTCGGCGATGTGCTGCACGCCGGCGCGAGCTGCCTGCTGGGCAAGGACGCGAGCCCGCAGGAACTGGTCACCGCGATCCGGGCGGCGGCCGCGGGCCGGACCGTCCTCGCGCCGGACGTCGCCGAACGCCTGGTCACCTGGTTCCGGGCGCAGGACGCCCCGGAGCCCGCGCCGCACCCGGAGGTGACCGAACTGACCCCCCGGGAACGGACGGTGACGCGCATGGTGGCCCGGGGCATGTCCACCGAGGAGGTGGCCCGCGAGCTGACCATCGGCGTGGCCACCGTGCTCACCCATCTGTACCGCGTGCGCACCAAGCTGGGCGTCCGCGACCGCGCCCAGCTCGTCTCCCGCGCCTACGAGGTCGGGCTGGTCTGACCGGCCGTACGGCACTCCCGTCCGGCCGCGCGCCTCCCCGGCCGGCACCCCAGGACGCCCGGCACCCCCGCACCCCGGCTCGCGCGGGCCTTTGTTCCGGGGCCGTTACCCGGGTTCCGGGGACGTTACCCGGCCGGCTGCCGGCCCGCCGCCGTGCCCGGACGGCGTTTCCCGTCCGCAAACCCCGCCGGCGGGGCCGCCGTCCCGCCGGCGCCTGGGTGCCACCGGCATATGACCTTGGTTCCCGGGAGCCGGCCCGCCTGACGGCACCCTCCCGGTCCGCCGTGTCGGCGGACACTACAGACCCACCCACCCCGCGCGCGTCCACGACGCGCTGACTTTCCCCCTCTGCGGCTGCGCACTTCGCTTACCCGCCCCCAACTCCCCGCATGCCACCCTTGATTGGATTCTGGTGTCGCGGAAAGGAAGGAGATCCACGGCATGTCTGGACACGACGTGCAAGACGAGCAGTGGGCCTATAACGGACGTCGCTACACCATGTACCGCTTCCCCGCCGACGTCGAGGCGGACCTGCGGAAGCTGAACCGCCCGGACAACTGGCACGCGGCGCTCGCCTGGGTGGCGGACGCCGTCTGGATCGCGGGTCTGATCCTGCTGTGTGTCTACGGCTCCTACTGGTGCTATCCCCTTGCCCTGGTCCTGATCGGGGCCCGCCAGCGCGGCCTGTCGACCATCCTGCACGACTGCGCGCACGGGGTGGGCATAGCCAACCGGACGTGGCAGATGGCCATGGGCACCGTCTTCACGGCGTATCCGATCTTCCAGCAGCACTACGCGTACAAGGTGTCGCACGTCTACACCCACCACCCGCGGCTGGGCAGTCCCGACCTGGACCCGGACCTCCGCTTCTTCATCGAGCAGGGTGCCTACCGGCGCGCGGGCAACGGGGCGTACGTGCGGCGGGTCGTCGTCATGCCGCTGCTGGGCTCGCAGACCTGGGGCTATCTGCGCTACCTGGTCCGCAACCGGTACCGCGTGCTGAAGGGCGAGGGCAAGGCGCAGGCGGCGGCGGCGAACCCGGTGCAGCGCCGCAAGCAGCGGCTGGACCGCATCGGCTTCTGGGCCTTCTGGGCCGCCGTCCTCGGCCTCGCGTGGTACGGCGGGTGGCTCGTCGGACTGGTGCTGTTCTGGTTCCTCCCGTACCTGACCAGCTTCCAGATCCTCGGCTGGTACATCGAGCTGTCGGAGCACACCCCGCTGGTCCGGGACTCCCGGGTGGACCTCTACATGACCCGCAACCGCAAGAGCCGGCTGTGGGAACGGCTGCTGACCGGCATCCACAACGACCACTTCCACCTGGAGCACCACCTCGACCCCCGGACCCCCTTCTACCGGCTGCCCGAGGCGCGCGCGATCCGGCTGCGCGACCCCGCGTACGCGGCCGTGGACGCCCAGTTCGGCGGCCTGTTCCACAAGGGGCCGCAGGGACAGCAGAGCGCCATGTCCGCCATCGTCCGGTACATGACCACGCCCACGGACACCGATCCGAACACGCACCTGAACCCGCCCACCACAGCGACCGGGGAGACCGCGCATGCCACCGCATGAGACACCCGCCCAGGGCAAGCAGTTCCGCAGCCCGCGGACCGCGACCGTGCACGCCGGGTACGAGTGGCGCATGGGGCCCACCCCGCCCGTCGTCACCCCGATCTTCCAGACGGCGGCCTTCGAGCTGCCCAGCACCGCCGCCGCGGCGGACATCTTCGACCTGCGCGAGGACGGCCACGCCTACTCGCGGCTCAACAACCCCACCTGCGACGTCCTCGAAGAGCGGATGGCCGCCGTGGACGGCGCCGCGGCCGGTCTCGCCGTGGCCTCCGGGCAGGCCGCCATCGCGCTGGCGCTGCTGAACATCTGCCAGGCCGGCGACAACATCGTCAGCTCCGAGGAGCTGTACGGCGGCACCTGGAACCTGCTGTCCAGCACCTTCTCCCGGTTCGGCATCGAGACCCGGTTCGTCAGCCCCGCGGACCCGAAGAACTTCGCGGCCGCCACCGACGAGAACACCCGCTGCTGGTTCGGCGAGACCCTGCCCAACCCCCGGCTGCGCCTGTTCCCCATCGGGGCCGTGGCGGAACTCGCCGAGCAGGAGGGCGTGCCGCTGATCCTGGACAACACGATGCTGCCGTACGTGTGCCGCCCGCTGGAGCACGGGGCGCACATCCTGGTGTACTCCGCGACCAAGTACATCGGCGGGCACGGCTCCACCCTCGGCGGGCTGATCGTCGACTCCGGCCGCTTCGACTGGGAGCGGCACGCCGCCCGGCATCCGCTGATGACCACCCCGGACGTCGCCCACGGCGGAGCGGTGTGGACGAACACCGGCGGCGACCTCAAGGCCCCGCTGGGACGCAGCGGCTACCTGCTCAAGGCCCGCGAGACCCTGCTGCGCGACCTGGGCCCCGCCCTCAGCCCCTTCAACGCCTGGCTGCTGATCCAGGGCCTGGAGACGCTGCCGCTGCGGATGCGGGCCCACGGCGAGAACTCCACCCAGGTCGCCGCCTTCCTCGCCGGACACCCCAAGGTCGGCTCCGTGCGCCACCCGAGCCTGGTCACCGGACAGGACGCGGAGCTGGTCGAGCGCTACCTCGGCGGCAACGGCGGACCGCTCGTCCAGTTCGAGCTGTCGGCGGGCCGCGAGGCCGGCTGCCGGTTCATCGAGGCGCTGCGCCTGGTCTCCCACGTCACCAACGTCGGCGACGTCCGCACGCTGGCCACCCACCCCGCGTCGACCACCCACGCCCAGCTCCCCGAGGCCGACCAGATCGCCGCCGGCGTCACCCCGGGCACGATCCGGCTGGCCGTCGGCGTGGAGGACCCCGGCGACCTGATCGACGACCTCGCCCAGGCCCTGGACGCTGCATGACGCGCCCGCTCGTCGCCCTCGCCTGCTCCACCGAGACCTGGGACGCGGTGCCGTACGCCACCGTCCGCCGCGCGTACGTCAGGGCGCTGGAGGAGGTGGCCGGCTGCGCGGTGGCGCTGATCCCCGGGCCCGCCGTGGACTTCGCCGCGCTGGCCGGGCGGTTCGACGGCCTGGTGCTCGGGGGACACGAGAGCAACGTGGCCCCCGAGCGCTACGGCGGTCCGCCCGCCTCCGGCTCCCGCGACCCCGACCGCGACGCGCTCGCGCTGGCGGCCGTCCGCCCGGTCCTCGACGCGGGGCTGCCCCTGCTGGGCATCTGCCGGGGTCTGCAGGAGCTGAACGTCGCCTTCGGCGGCACCCTGCGCGACCTGCCCACCACCGCGCACCGCGAGGACCTCTCGCTCCCGCGCGACCAGCAGTACCTGCCCGCGCACGAGATACGGCTCGCCCCGGACGGCCGGCTCCGGGACATCCTCGGCGGCCCGCCGTCCGTCCGGGTCAACTCCCTGCACATGCAGGCGATCGACCGGGTCGCGCCCGGACTGCGGGTGGAGGCCACCGCCGACGACGGGGTGGTGGAAGCCGTCTCCGTGGCCGGCGCGCGCTCCTTCGCCCTCGCCGTCCAGTGGCACCCCGAGTGGTACGCGGCCTCGGACCCGGTCTCGCAGGCGCTGTTCCGGGCCTTCGGGACGGCCGCCGGCAAACGCGCCGCAGACCGCTGAAACGACGGACGACAGGGAGATTTCAGCCGTGGACAGCCTTCCCGTGCCGCCTGAGAGGCCCGCGCCGCCGGATGTCGCCGCGCCCCTCAGCCGGCACCTCCGCTTCGCGCACCTCTTCCCGGCCGGCCGCCCGTTACGGCTCCAGGCCGGCGGGACCCTCAGCGACGTCCGCGTCGCGTACGAGGAGTACGGGACACCGGCCCCCTCCGGCGACAACACGGTCTTCGTCTGCCACGCCCTCACGGGTGACGCGCACCCCGCCCGGCACGACCCCGAGGACCTGCCGGGCTGGTGGGAGCCCATGATCGGCCCCGGCCGGCCGATCGACACCGACCACTTCCACGTCGTCTGCGCCAACGTGCTCGGCGGCTGTGCCGGCACCACCGGCCCGCGCACTCCGGGACCGGACGGGCGGCCCTACGGCCCGGACTTCCCCGCCGTCACCATGAGCGACATGGTGCGGGTGCACCGGGAACTCCTCGCCCACCTGGGCGTCGGCCGGCTGCACGCGGTGGTCGGCGGGTCCCTGGGCGGCATGCAGGCCCTGGAGTGGCTGCTGCGCCACCCCGGCGACGCGGCCGGCTTCGTCCTGGTCGCCACGGCCGCCGCCCTGACCACCGACAACCTCGCCTTCAGCGCCGTGGGCCGGGCCGCGATCCGCTCCGACGCCCGTTTCGCGCAGGGCCGGTACGCGGAGGACCCGGACAACCCCGGACCGGTGGACGGCCTCGGCGTCGCCCGGATGCTGGCCCACCTCACCTACATGTCGGCCGAGTCCCTGGACGCCAAGTTCGGCCGGCGGTTCCAGCCCGTCCCCGACGGCACCGGCGCCGCGCGCGGCCCGTTCGCGGTCGAGCGCTACCTCGAACACCAGGCGGGCAAGCTGGTCGCCCGGTTCGACGCCAACAGCTACCTCACCCTGACGGCCGCCATGGACGCCTACGACGCCTTCGCCCGGCCGCACGCCCTCGTCCCCGGCGCCACGCCCGACGTCCACCTGGTCAGCTTCGCCTCCGACCGGCTCTTCGGGCCGCAGGCCACCCGGGAACTGGACGAGCGGCTGACCGCCGCCGGACTGACGGTGACCCGGTACCACGACACGACGTCGGCCGCCGGCCACGACGCCTTCCTGCTCGACGAGCCCGGCTACCTCGCGCACATGGCCTCGCTGTTCCGCCTCCCCGCCCGCGTCCCGGCCGGCTGACCCGCCCGGCCGCCGCCCGCGGCCCCCGCACCCCGCACCCGAACCCGGAAGGTCCCCGCTCCGTGGCAGACCGCACACCGCCGCTGTCCGTGGAAGAACTGACGCGGCTCGTCGCGTCGGGCGCCATCGACACCGTCGTCCTCGCCTTTTCCGACATGCAGGGCAGGCTCCAGGGCAAGCGCTTCTCGGCCCGTTTCTTCCTCGACGAAGTCCTCGGCCACGGCACCGAGGCCTGTGACTACCTGCTGGCCGTCGACGCCGACATGAACACCGTCGACGGCTACGCGACCTCGTCCTGGGAGCAGGGCTATGGCGATTTCGTCGTACGCACCGACCCGGCCACCCTCCGCCTCACCCCCTGGCACGAGGGCACCGCCCTCGCCCTCGCCGACCTCGTCCGGCACGACGGCAGCCCGGTCGCCGTCTCCCCCCGGCAGATCCTGCGCCGCCAGCTCGACCGGCTCGCCGAGCGCGGCTGGAGCGCGTACGTCGGAACCGAACTGGAGTTCCTGCTCTTCAACAACACCTACGAGGACGCCTGGCGCGGCGCCTACCGCGGCCTGGAACCGGCCAACCAGTACAACGTCGACTACTCCGTCCTCGGCACCAGCCGGGTCGAGCCGCTGCTGCGCCGCATCCGCAACCACATGAGCGCCGCCGGACTCACCGTGGAGTCCGCCAAGGGCGAGTGCAACCTCGGCCAGCACGAGATCGCCTTCCGCTACGACGAGGCCCTCGTCACCTGCGACCAGCACGCGATCTACAAGACCGGGGCCAAGGAGATCGCCGCCCAGCAGGGCTCCGCGCTCACCTTCATGGCCAAGTACGACGAGCGCGAGGGGAACTCCTGTCACATCCACCTCTCGCTGCGCGACGAGCAGGGCCGGCCCGTCTTCGCCGACGAGGGCGGCGGCATGTCCCCGGTCATGCGCCACTTCCTCGCCGGACAGCTGGCCGGGCTGCGGGAGTTCTCGCTGTTCTACGCCCCGCACATCAACTCGTACAAGCGCTACCGGCCCGGTTCCTTCGCGCCGACGGCCGTCGCCTGGGGACACGACAACCGCACCTGCGCCCTGCGCGTCGTCGGCCGCGGCGCCGGTCTGCGCGTCGAGAACCGCGTGCCCGGCGGTGACGTCAACCCCTACCTGGCCGTCGCCGCCATGATCGCGGCCGGCCTGCACGGGGTCGACCAGCGGCTCGAACTGCCCGAGCCGTGCGCCGGCAACGCCTACGCGGACCCCGGCATACCGCGCGTCCCCGCCTCGCTGCGCGACGCTGCCGCCCTGTGGCACTCCGGCGAACTGGCCAAGGACGCGTTCGGCGAGGACGTCGTCGACCACTACCTGAACATGGCGCGCGTCGAGCAGGACGCCTTCGACACCGCCGTGACGGACTGGGAGCGCTTCCGGTCCTTCGAACGCATGTGACCCCTGAGGAGCTTCCGTTGACACCGCCGATGAAGATCACCGAGTTGCAGGGCGGGGATCTGCGCACCCTTTCCGGTTCCATCCATCTGGACCTGAGCACCTGCGTCAACCGCTACGGCCCCCCGCCGGCCGTGGAGGCCGTCCTGCGGTCCGTCGACCCCCGCGAGATCCTGGCCCACCCCTACGGCATGGAGGAACGGTTCGTCGACGCGTACGCCACGTTCCTCGGGGTCGCGCCCGAGCACCTGGTCCCGGGGCGCGGCATCACCGAGTTCATCCGCGTCCTGGCCCAGTTGCTGCCGACCTCCGAGGTCGCCGTCATCACCCCCGACTACACCGACACCATCCGGTGGTTCCCCGTGCACGAGGGACCGCTGCCGGGCGTCACGGAGACCGCCCAGTCCCGGCTGGACCGCGTGGCGTCGGCCATGGCCAGATACCCGTACGTGTTCTTCTCCAACCCCAACAACCCCCTGGGGCTGTACCTGCACCGCGACCACCTGACCGACCTCTGCCGCGCGCACCCGGACTCCGTCCTCATCGTCGACGAGGCGTACATCGACTTCATGGCGGAGCACCGCGAACTGTCCATGGTCCACTCCGGCCTGGACAACGTCGTCGTCCTGCGCTCGCCCAACAAGCTGCTGGGCGTGGCCGGCACGCGCACCGGAGCGCTGTGGACCCGCAACACGGAGCTGCGCAGGCGGGTGGCGGAACGCAAGATCAACTGGACGCTGTCCTACCTGGACGCCGCCGTCGTCACCGCCTCGCTGTCCGGCACCGACTGGATCGACCGGACCCGGCTGGCCCTCCTGGACAGCGCCGACCGCCTGGAAGGTCTGCTCAGCGCCCGCTTCCCCGGCACCATCACCGGGGTCCCGGTGCACTACCGGTTCGTCGAGAGCGACGAACCGGGGGAGATCCACCGGCTGTTCGCCGAGTCCGGCATCGCGGTGCGCGCCTTCGACGGGACCGAGCCCGGCCGCGTCTCCGGGGTGCGGATCACCGCCCCCACCCATGAGGAGCTGACCGCGCTGCCGGCCGTACTGCGGGAGGCGGCGGCCGACAGCGACGCGAAGGCGGCCGTCCCGGCCGGCTGACCGCGACAACGCGAGAACACAGGGCCGCGCCGGAGCGCCGGACCCGTATGGAAAGACCCAGGGCCTGTCCGGCGAGCCGCCGGACGGGCCCTCGTGGTGTTCCCCCTCCGGGGCCCCGGCCCGCCCGGGAATTACGGAAGCAGACCCTCCGCCGCCACCCCCTTGAAAAGTCGTCGTTCGCCGGTACCTTGATACGGCAGTCGTCGGTGAGGGAAGGGGAATTCGGCCGAACACTGGCCTGATTCGGAGTGGCGGAGGTAGGTTGGACCGGGTGAGGCCCTCCGGGAACGTGTGGGCGATCAGCGACTTGCACGTGTCGTATGAAGAGAATTCCGAGTTGGTCCTCCGGCTCCGGCCGGAGCGCGACGACGACTGGTTGATCATCGCGGGGGACGTCGGTGAAACCGTGGAGCAGCTGGAATGGACTCTGGACGAGCTGGGCCGGCATTTCTCGACACTGGTATGGGTCCCGGGAAATCACGAACTGTGGACCACGCGTGACGACCCCGACCCGGCGCGCGGGGACGCCCGGTACCGGCGGCTCGTAGAGGTGTGCCGGCGCCGCGGGGTGTTCACCCCGCAGGACCCGTTCCCGGTGTGGGAGCGGGACGCGGAGCGGGTGGTCGTGGCGCCGCTGTTCCTGCTGTACGACTACACCTTCCTGCCCAGGGGGGCGCGCACGCCCGAGGAAGGGCTGGCCGCCGCCCGGGCGGCCGGTGTGGTCTGCACCGACGAGTACCTCCTGCATCCCGACCCCTACCCGAGCAGGGCCGAGTGGTGTGCGGCCCGGCTCGCCGAGACCAGGCCGAAGCTGGCCGCGCTCGGCGGCAGCCGCACGGTCCTGGTGAACCACTGGCCCCTCGTCAGGCAGTCCACCCGCGTGCTGCGCCACCCGGAGTTCGCCCAGTGGTGCGGCACCGAGGCGACCGCCGGCTGGCACCGGGAATTCCGGGCCGAGGCGGTGGTGTACGGGCATCTGCATCTGCCCCGCACCACCGTGTACGACGGCGTGAGATTCGAGGAGGTGTCGGTCGGTTATCCGCAGGAGTGGCGGCGGCAGACTTTCCGCCGCCCGGGGTGGCTGAGGAAAATACTGTAGTCCTGGCGAAGTCCGGGGATCGGCCGGGTGCACGGCCGGGGAATAAGAGTCATTCGCTTCGGGGAGGGTGCGATGATGGACGGGACAGTGACGGATTCCGCGCTCGAAGACGTCAGCACGAACGGCTCGCCTATTTACACGTTGTTCGATGTGGAGACGACCGACAGCCTCACCAGGGACCATATTCTGCGTCTCGCCGCGGGTGTGGTCGGCGCGGTCCGCGTCCGTGGCTTCTCCTCGCTCCAGGACTGCCGGGACGTCATGTCCGCGCTGGAGACCTGCCCGCTCGGAGCGTACGACGAGGCCTTGATCTACCCCCGCATCGCCAAGCTGGGTCCGGCCGCCTACGACTTCTACAGCGCGCACGGTCTGGACGAGCACTACTGGAAGCACGCCGAGGAGTCCGTGCGGACCCGGTCGGCGCTGCTGCGCGGCGGCGACCCGATGGACCTGGCGGCCGGCCGGCTGCGGGAGGCATGGGGGGACGACCTGGTCCCCGCCACCTCCGGCGGACGCCCGATGTTCGCCGGGATGATCCGGGAGATCACCCACGGCGCCAAGATCCACTTCGACGAGGTGCTCCGGGAGTTCCCCGGCGCCCTGGACGAACCGCCCGCCAGCTTCCTGACCTTCAACTGGTACCTGTCCATGCCGGACGCCGGCGGCGAGACGGTCGTCCACCGCCACCGCTGGGACCCGGCCGACGAGCGCCACCGCGACGGGTACGGCTACGCGGAGGAGTCGGTGGCGCACCTGCCCGCGGCCGTCGTCGCCCCCGAGACCGGGGACGCGGTCCTGTTCGACTCCCGCAACTTCCACTCGGTCCGCCCGGTCGCCGGCGCGGGCCGGAGGGTCAGCCTCTCCTTCTTCCTGGGCGTCACGGGCCGCGGCCCGCTCGCGATCTGGTCCTGAACCGCCGCCTGGCGCGGCGTCCGACTTCTCTGTCCGGTGGGGCGGTGCCTCGCGGGACCACCACCACGTCCAGGGGGGACGCATGCAACTGAACGACGAACAGGTCCGCCGGTACCGGGAGAGAGGCTTTCTGCTCGTCGAGTCGGTGTTCCAGGCGGCGGAACTCGACGCGCTGCGGGCGGCGTTCGACCGCGACAGCCGGATCCCGGGGGACCAGCGCATCCTGGAGGAGCGCGGCGACACCGTCCGCGCGGTCTACAGCTCGCACCTGCGCCAGCCCGAGTTCGCCGCCCTGGTCCGCACCGGCCGGCTGCTCGCACCGGTGCGCCGGCTGCTGGGGCGGGACGTGTACCTCTTCCAGTTCAAGGTGAACGCCAAGCCGCCGTTCACCGGCGAACAGTGGGCCTGGCACCAGGACTTCCTGGCCTGGCGGCTCGCGGACAACCTGCCCGAGCCGCGGCTGGTGAACGTCGGCGTGTTCCTGGACGACGTCACCGAGTTCAACGGCCCCGTCATCTTCGTGCCCGGCTCGCACCGGGCCGGGCTGGTGGGCGACGGCCAACGGCGCGCCACGAAGTCCGCGCAGCATCTCGACCCCGACGACATCAGCCTCACGCCCGCGCAGCTCGCCGGCCTGGTGCGCGGGGGCGGCATGGAGAGCCCCAAGGGCCCGGCCGGGTCGGTGGTCTTCTTCGACCCCGAGATCGTGCACGGCTCCGCGCCGAACATGTCACCCTTCCCGCGCAAGCTGCTGATCGCGACCTACAACGCGGTCGGCAACGAACCCCGGCCGGTGGGCGAACCCCGGCCCGACTACCTGATCTGCCGCGACAACCGGCCGCTGCGGGTCAGCGACGAACCCCTGGTGGGCGCAGGCCGAGGAGGCGACGGATGACGGCGGTGCAGACGGACGGCGGGACCACGGCCCGCGCGGTGGTCCTGGAGCGCTTCGGCGAACCGCTGGCGCTCAGACGGTTCGAGGTGCCGCCCGCGCCGCCCGGCGGGCTGGTGGTGGCGAGCCGCTGGGCCGGGATCTGCGGCACCGATCTCCACCTCCGCCAGGGGCACCTGCCCATCCCGACCCCGCTGGTCCTCGGCCACGAGGGCCTGGGCACCGTGACGGAACTCGGCCCGGGAACGGAGCGCGACGCGAACGGCGACCCGCTCTCGGTCGGGGACCTGGTGATGTGGGCGTCCTCCATCGCCTGCGGGGAGTGCGTCCCGTGCCGTACCCACCGCGAACCGACCCTGTGCGAGAACCGGCGGACCTACGGCGTCAACCGGCCGGTCACGGACGATCCCGCGCTGGCCGGGTCCTGGGCCGAGCGGATCGTGCTGCAGCCGCGCACCACCGTGGTCCGGCTGCCCGCCGGGGTCGACCCGCTCGCCGCGATGTCCTTCGCCTGCGCCGGACCGACCATGGTGCACGCGCTGTACGAGCGCAGGCCGGTGCGGCTGGGCGAGACCGTCGTGGTCCAGGGCAGCGGGCCGGTCGGCCTGGCCGCCGCCGCGCTGGCCCAGCTGGCCGGCGCCGGCCGGGTGATCCTGGCCGGCGGTCCCGAGCGGCGGCTCGCGGTCGCGGCCGCGTCCCGCATCGCCGATCACCACGTCGACGTGGCCGGCGCCGCCGACCCCGCCGCCGCCCTGGCCCGGGTGCGGGAACTGACCGGCGGCCGGGGCGCCGACCTGGTGGTGGAGTGCACCGGGGTGCCGGCGGCGGTCGACCAGGGACTGCGGCTGTGCCGGCGCGGCGGGTCGTACCTGGTGGTCGGCCAGTACACGGACAGCGGGGACACCCTCGTCAACCCGCACCAGATCGTGCACCGGCAGCTCGACGTGGTCGGCTCCTGGGCCTTCAGCGGGGCGCACCTGGTGGAGTACGTACGGCTGCTGCCCGCGCTGGTCCGGAGGTTCGACCTGGCCGGCCTGGTCACCACCTTCGCGCTCGCCGAACACGATGCGGCGCTGGACGCGGTCGCGCGTGGTTCCGTCCTGAAAGCGGTCCTCGTCAGCTAGGCTGTCGCGCATCCCTTTGCGCCAACTGCCATGCGTGGCAAGGGCATTGGATTATCACGTCCCGCGTGGCGGCCGGTCCGGCGAGCGGGCACGGGGCCCCGGGCGGCCCGTCGCGCGGCTCCGCGCCCGGCGCCCGGGGACGGCCCGCCGGGACAGTCGCCCTCCGAAAGTCAGCGAGGAGTACGTCATGAAGGTCAGCTGGGATCAGGTGCTGGCGTGGCGGCTGCGGCGGCAGTTCCTGGAACCGCTCGCCGATCCCGGCCCGGCCGAGGTGGTCGGCCGGCTGTGCGGGGTGCAGGCCCAGGTGACCTCCTCCGCCGAGCTGGCGATCGCCCTGCGCCGCGCGAGCGCGGACACCGGCCCGCTGGCGGCGGCGCTGCGCGAGGGCGCCCTGATGAAGACCTGGGTGATGCGCGGCACGCTGCACTGGGTCGCCCCGGCCCAGGGCGCCGACTTCCTCTCCCTGCTCGCCTCCGCGCGGACCTGGGAGAAACCGGCCTGGACCCGGGAGTTCGGCGCGACACCGGAGCAGGTGGCCGCACTGGCGGAGAAGGTCCCCGAGATCCTCGACGGGACCGAGCTGTCCCGGGAGGACCTGGCCGCCGAGCTGATCCGGGACAAGCGGTTCGCCGGGATGGAGAAGCAGCTCAAGTCCGGCTGGGGGGCCCTGCTGAAGCCGCTGGCCTGGCAGGGCGCGCTCTGCTATGGCTCCGGCCAGGGCGGCCGGATCACCTTCACCAGTCCCCGTACCCGCGTGGCCGGCTGGAAGGGGCTGCCCGACCCGGCCGAGGCCGGCCCCCGGGCGCTGGCCGCCTACCTCGGCGCCTACGGACCCGCCCGGCCGGAGACGTTCGACGCCTGGCTCTCCCGGGGCAGCCTGCGCAAGACCGTGCTGCGCGCCTTCGTGGACGGACTCGGCGACCGGCTCACCGAGGTGGAGGTGGAGGGCCGGCCCGCGTACGTGCTCACCGAGCACGCCGAGGAGCTGGCCGCCACCGAGCCGGCCCGCTCGGTGCACCTCCTCGGCGGGTTCGACCAGTACATCCTCGGGCCCGGCACCAAGGCCGAGGAGATCCTGCCCGCCGCGCACCGGGCCAAGGTCAGCAAGACCGCCGGCTGGATCTCCCCCCTGGTGGTCGTGGGCGGGCGCGTCACCGGCGTCTGGGAGGTCACGGACCGGCAGCTCGCCGTGACCCTGTTCCCCGGCGCCTCCGCCCCGGCCCGCGAGGACCTCGACGCCGCGGCGGACCGGGTCGCCCGGGCCGCCGGTCTCGGCTCCCTGACGGTACGGGTGTCCTAGGCGCGGCACCGCGCCGGCCGGCGTACCGGCACCGCGGCCGGACCCCGCGCATCCCCGCACCGCGTCCGACAGCTCTAGAGAGGTTGGGTAGACCCCATGGTTGGCAAGACCAGATCGGTGCTGTTCCGCAACCGGGACTTCGCCCTGCTGTGGTCCGGCGAGACGGTGAGCCTGCTGGGCAGCGAGATCAGCATCATCGCCCTCCCGTCGCTGGCGGTCCTCGTGTTCGGCGAAGGGGCGCTGGGCGTCGGCCTGCTGGTCGCGCTCCAGTGGATACCCTTCGTCCTCCTCGCCCCGCTGATGGGCGTGTACACCGACCGGCTGCGCCGCCGGCCCCTGATGCACCTGGCCAACGTCGGGCGGTTCGTCACCCTCGGCTCGCTGCCGCTGCTGGCCGCCCTGGACCACCTGACCCTGACCCACCTCTATGTGGTGGCCGTGGTCAAGGGCGTCTTCGACGTCGTCTACCAGCTCGCCTACCAGGCGTACCTGCCGCAGCTCCTGGAGCGCCAGGACCTGGCGGACGCCAACGCCAAGACCCAGCTCAGCCGGTCGCTGTCGATCGTCTTCGGGCGTTCCGCGGGCGGCGCGCTGGTCGCCGCGACCGGCGCGGCCAAGGCCGTGACGGCGGACGCCCTGTCCTACCTGCTCTCCAGCCTCGCCCTGCTGTCGGTCCGCTCCCCGGAACCCGCCCCCGCGCCCGCCCGGCGCGGCCTCGCCGCCACCCTGGAGGACCTGCGCGGCGGGGTCCGGCTCACCTTCGACAACCGGCTGCTGCGCAACCTCACCCTGATGGCCGCCTTCGGCAACACCGCCGTGTCCATGGTCCTCGCCATGGTGATCGTCTTCGCCTACGACGACCTCGGGTTCAGCGCCGGCCAGGTCGGCCTCGCGCTCGGCGCGGGCGGCGTCGCCGTGGTGGCCGGTGCCGTCCTGTCCCGGCGGATCACCGCCGCGCTCGGCCTCGGCCGCTCGCTGATCTTCACCCACCTCGTGCTGGGCCTCGCCTTCGCCTTGCTCCCGGTCGCCGGCCAGGGCGGCAAGACCTTCGCGATCGTGGTGCTGATCGCCTCCCAGTGCGTCTCCTCCTTCACGGTGCCGATCGCCAACGTCGGCATCATGACCCTGATCCAGAAGTCGACCCCGCCGCAGGCGATGGGCCGGGTCGGCGGGGTCGCGCTGCCGTTCGTCTGGGGCGCCAACGCGCTCGGACCGCTCCTCGGCAGCGCGATCTCCGCGGCGGCGGGCACCCCCGCCACCTTCCTCGTGGCCACCGTGCTGGCATGGGCCGCCACCGTGTGGATCGTGCTCGGCTCGGTGCACCGGCTCGCCGACGACGTGCCCGAGGAGCTTCGCGTCGCTGTCTGAGGCACCACCCCGACGACCTCTCGGAAGGAACGGCTGCCATGCGGGACCCACAGACCCACGACGACATCGAGGACAAGCGCGGACGGCTCGCCGCGCTGCTCGCCGCCTCCGCGGGGACGGCAGGCAACCACACCGGCCCGGTCTCCTTCGCACAGCGCCGGCTGTGGATCCTCGACCGCCTGGTGCCCGGCAGCAGCGCCTACAACGTCCCGATCGTGCTGCGCAGCCGTACGGCACCCGACCCGGAGGCGTTCGGCCGGGCGCTGGCGGAGGTGATCCGGCGCCACGAGGTGCTGCGGACCGTCTTCGCCGGCACCGACGGCGTCCCCGTGCAGCGGGTCCGTCCGCCGTACCGGCCGCGGATCGAGGTGCGCGACGTCGCCGCCGGGCCGGACCCGGCCGCCCGCGCCGACGCCCTCGTCCGCGACTTCGTACGACAGCCCTTCGACCTGGCCGCCGGACCGCTGCTGCGGGTGCTGCTGGTCCGGGCCGGCGACCAGGACCACCTGATCGCGCTGACCGTGCACCACATCGTCTGCGACGGCTGGTCGATCGTCACCCTCTTCCGCGAGCTGGACGCCCTCTACCGGCAGGAACGCACCGGCGAACCGGCCGGCCTGGCACCGGTGGAACGGCAGTACCTGGACTTCGCCCGGTGGCAGCGGGCCCGGCTCTCCGGCGAACGGCTCCAGGAGCTGAACGGCTACTGGCGCGAGCGGCTGGACGGCGCGCCCGGTCTGCTGCAACTGCCGCTGGACGCCGCCCGCCCGGTGCACCACCGGGCCAACGGCGGCGTGCGGGAGTTCCGGTTCGCGCCCGGACTGCGCGAACGGGTCCTGGAGTTCGCCGCCCGGGAGAAGACCACCCCGTTCGTCGTGGTGCTGGCCGCGTTCGCCGCGCTGCTGCAACGCTTCACCGGCCAGGACGACATCGTCGTGGGCGTCCCCGCCGCCGGGCAGACGCACGGCGGCCTCCAGGACATGGTCGGCTTCTTCGTCAACACCCTCGTCATGCGGCTCGACCTGACCGGGGAGCCGGGCCTGCGCGAGGCGGCCGCCCGGGCGCGGGAGACCGCCGTCGGCGCGGTCGCTCACCAGGACATGCCGTTCGAGAAACTCGTGGTCGAACTCCAGCCCGACCGCAATCCCACGGTCACCCCCGTCTTCCAGGTGCTGTTCAACTTCCAGACCGCCTCCGACGAGCGAGTGCGCCTGCCCGGACTCGACGCCGACCTGGTGCCCTTCGACACCGGGATCGTCCGCTTCGACCTGGAGTTCAACGTCTTCGTCGGCGAGCGCGAGATGGGCGGCACCTGGCTGTACAACCGCGACCTGTTCCCGGCCGCGGCCGTCGACCGGCTCGCGGCCCTGCTGGAGCGGCTGCTCACCGCGGCCGTCGCCGCCCCCGACACCCCGCTCACCGCGCTCGACCTGTTCCGCCCCGAGGACCTCGCGGAACTCCGGCGCGTCGGCGGCGCCGCCGAGCCGCTCACCGGCGTACCCGCCCCGCGCCGCCCGGCCGCCACCGCCGTACGGACAGGCGGCGGCGACCGCACCGGAGTGCTGCCGCCGCTGCCCGACCCGGCCGCGGACCCCGCCCTGCGGCACGCGGTGGACCGCCGCCGGCGCGCCTTCGACCTGCCTCCCGGAGCACCGGTGCTCATCGCCGCGGCCCCCGGGCAGGTCGCCCCGGACGAGGCCCTGTGGGTCCTGGAGGCGGGCGGCGAACTGCTCGTCCCCGAGCCGGGACGCCCGCTGCGCGAGGCCGTGCTGCACGCCCTCGCCACCGAGGACGTCGACACCCTGCGGCTGGCCCCCGCCCTGCTCACCGAGGTGCTGCACGCCGTCGAGCACGGCGGCCTTACGCTGAAGCCGCGCCGGATCGTGGTCGCCGACGAACCGCTCGCCCTCGCGCTCGAACGCCGCTGCCTGCGCCTGCTGCCCGGTACCGAGCTGTGGACCGTCCACCGCGCCGAGGGCATCGGTGACATCGCCGCCCGGCGCTGCGCCGGCGACGCGCCCGCCGGACACGACCTGGCCGGCACCGTCGACCCGGCACTCGCGGTGCGGATCAGGGACGCGGCCGGACGGCTCGTCCCGGTCGGCGCGCCCGGCCGCGTCTGCGTCTCCCGCCGCGCCGACCTCGGCGACGAGACGCCCAGCGGCAGCCTCGGCCGGTTCCGCGAGGACGGCCTGCTGGAGGTGCTCGGCCCCGAGGACCGGCAGATCCACGTCCGCCAGGTCCGCGTCCCGCGCGGCGAGATCGAGGAGACGCTGACCGCGCACCGGGCGATCGGCGACGCCCGGGTGGTCGCCGGCACCGCGCCCGACGGCTCCCCCCGGCTGACGGCCCACCTCACGCCCGCCACCGGCGAGGCCGGCACCGGCACCGGAGAATGGGCCGACCTCGCCACCCTGCGCGACTCCGTGCGCGCCCACGCCCAGCGGGTGCTGCCCGGCGTGCTCGTGCCGCACGCCTACGTCTTCCACGCGGCGCTGCCCCTCACCGCGACGGGCACCGCGGACCGGGAGGCGCTCGGCGCGACCGCCCCGGCGGAGGAGAACCGGCCCCCGTACGTGGCACCGCGCGACGCCACCGAACGCCTGCTGGCCGACATCTGGCGCTCCGTGCTCGGCACCGGACGCGTCGGCGTCCACGACAACTTCTTCCTGCTCGGCGGCCACTCGCTGCTCGCCATCCAGCTGATGACCCGGCTGCGCCGGGCCACCCGGGTCGACCTGCCGGTGAGCGTGCTGTTCCGCTACCGGACCGTCGCCGACCTGGCGGCCCGGGTGAACAGCGTCGCGGGCGGCGCCGGGGCGGAGGGCAGCCTGGTGCGGATGCAGTCCGGGCCGGCGCCGCTTTTGGTGGTCGCCGTCCACCCGGCCGGCGGCGGGGTGTTCTGCTACGGGCCGCTCGCCACCGCGCTGACCCACCGCACGGTGTACGCGTTCGAGGGCCGGCACCCCGGCGAGTCGCTGACCGCCCTCGCCGAACGCTATCTGGAGCGGCTTGCGGCCGAACTGCCCGAGCGGAGCCCGTTCGCGCTGCTCGGCTGGTCCTTCGGCGGGGTCGTGGCGTTCGAGATGGCCCGGCTCCTCGCCGAGCGCGGCCGGCCCGTGCCGCCCCTGATCATGCTCGACTCCTTCCTGTTCGAAGGAGACGTCAACGACCCCCGGGCCGAGACCCGCATCCTGGAAGGCTATCTGGAGGGCGTGCGCGCCGACTTCGACCTGGACCTGCCGGTGACGGCCCCCGACCGGCTGACGCCCCGGCGGGTCTTCGCGGACCTGCTGGAACGGCTCGGCGCGGACGCCCCCGAGGTCCTGGACCTGGAGGAGATGTCACGGCAGTACGCGGTGTACCGCTCGCACATCCTCAACCTGGCCGCCTACCGGCCGCCGGGGCCGCTGTCCGGCCCGGTGCACCTGATCAAGGCCGAGCGGTCTCCCGAACGGGTGGACACCTGGACGGAGTTCGCCCCGGGGCTCACCGTCGACCGGGTCGCCGGCGACCACTACTCCCTCATGCGCAACCCCGGTCTCGCGGCGGTGGCCGCCCGGGTCGAGTCCCTCCTCGCCGACGCCACGGCCGTAAGGGGTGAGCGGCGATGACACGACGGACCGACGCGGCGACGGTGGTCGGCGCACTGGGCGAGGCGGCCGCCGCGCACGGCCGGGTCCCGGCGGTCGTGGACGGGGACCGGAGCCTCGACCACGCGACGCTGTGGCGGCAGGCGGGCCGGGTCGCCCGGCGGCTGCGGGCCCGCGGCGTGCGCAACGGCGACGTCGTGGCCCTGGCCGCCGACCGCAGCGCCGGGCTCCTGGTCGGGCTGGTCGGTGTCCTGCGGTCCGGCGCCACGGTGCTCCCGCTGGACGTCACCTATCCCCGGGCCCGGCTGATGATGATGCTCCAGGACAGCGGCGCCCGGATCGTCGTCGGGCACGAGCACACCGTCGGGCCGTTCGCCGGCGAGGGCCGGGAGGCGGTCGTCCTCGCCGACGCGCTGGCCGGCGAAGAGGTGCCGGCCGACGCGGAACTGCCCGAGCCGCACCCCGGGGACGGCTGCTACCTGCTCTACACCTCCGGCTCCACCGGAGGCCCCAAGGCCGTGCTCATGCCCCACGCCGGACTGGCCAACCTGGTCCGCTGGCAGGCCGGCGCCTCCGGGGTCGGACCGGGGTCGCGGACCCTGCAGTACGGCGCGATCTCCTTCGACGTGGCCCTCCAGGAGATCTTCTCCACGCTCGCCACCGGGGGCACGCTGGTCTGCGTCGACGAGGACACCCGCCGCAACCCGGTCCGCACCTGGGAACTGATGATCGACTCCGGGGTGGAACGCATCTTCCTGCCCTACGTCGGGCTCCAGGCGCTGGTGATGGTCGCCGACGACGTGCCCGTCGAGCGGTCGGCGCTGCGCGAGATCATCCCCGGCGGCGAACAGCTCCAGTGCACGCGGGCCCTGCGGGAGCTGCTGCGCCGGCTGCCGGAGTGCCGGATCAGCAACCACTACGGCCCGGTCGAGACCCACGCGGTCACCTGCCATCCGCTGGAGGCCGACCCCGGGCGCTGGCTGTCCCTGCCCCCGATCGGCAAGCCGATCCCGGGCAACCGGGTGCACGTCCTGGACGAGGAGGGCCGCCCGGCCGCGGTCGGCGAGATCGGCGAACTGTACGTCGCGGGCGACCAGGTCTCCTACGGCTACTGGCGTCGGCCCGGCCTGACCGCCGAGCGCTTCCTGCCCTCCCCGGACGGCGACGGCGGGCGCGTGTACCGCACCGGCGACCTCGCGCGGCTGCGGCCCGACGGCTCGCTGGACTTCCTCGGGCGGGCCGACGACCAGGTCAAGATCCGTGGTTTCCGGGTGGAGCTGGCCGAGGTGGAGGCGGCGGTCAGCGACCACCCCGAGGTCGCCGCGTGCGGGGCCACCGTCGCCGGGGACGAGGGCATCGACCGGGTCCTGGTGGCCTTCGTCGTGCCCCGGCCCGGGTTCGACGCGGAGGAGGTCCGCGCGGAGCTGCGCGGGAGGCTGCCCGGGCATCTGGTGCCCGAGGTGTTCCACGCGGTCGGCGCGCTGCCGCAACTGCCCAGCGGAAAGCTGGACCGGCGCGGCCTGCGGCTGCTGGCCGAACGGGAACCGACGGCCGGCCCCCGCTGACGGCCGGAGGAACCGGCGGACGGACGCGATGCGTCCGTCCGCCGGTTCCTCCGTGTCCGGCCGTTACGCCGAGGGCGCCGGGCGGCCTGCCAGCGCGGACAGCCGGAGGGTCGGGTCGGCGGTGGCCGCGGTCAGCAGCGCGGTCAGGCGGCGCAGGTGGCGACGGCCGGTCTCGGGCTTCCACAGGCCCGTGTCCAGCTCCAGCATGACCTGGAACCCGTCCGCGCGGACGAGGCCGTGGAAGGAGAGGTCGTAGCGGGCGGTGCCGTGCGAGAGCAGCTCGTAGTCCACGCGGCAGCCGGGCAGGTCCACCGGCATCCAGCCGTCCAGCTGGAGTTCGCAGGTCACCTGGTAGAGCGGGTGCCGGTCGGCGGGGCGCTCGGCGCCGGCCGCCTCCAGGATCTCCGGGAACGGCAGCCGCTGGTGGTCGTAGGCCCGCAGCAGGCTCGCCCCGACCCGTTCCAGCAGGTCGGTGAAGCGGGGGTCTCCGGAGCAGTCCGCGCGGACCGGGACCACGTTGAGGAAGCAGCCCATCAGGTGTTCCGCGCCCCGCCGGCCCCGGTTCTCGGTCGGCACGCCGACCACCAGGTCCCCCGGGCCGTCGCCGAGGTGGTGCAGCAGGGCCACGACGGCCGTGAGGAAGACCGCGTACGGGGTGGTGCGCCGCTCGGCGGCCAGCGCGAGCACCGCGTCGGCGAGCGCGCGGGGCGCCGGGTGGGCGAGGAACTCACCGGTGTGGCCCGGCCGTTGCGGCCGCGGATGATCGGTCGGCAGCTCCAGCGCCGGCGCCCCGGCCAGCGCGCCCTGCCAGTACCGGCGCAGCCGGGCGCCCTCCGGACCGGCCAGCATCTCCCGCTCCGAGGCGGCGAGTTCCGCGAAGTCCAGCTCCAGTTCCGGCAGGCCGGCGGTGTCCTGGCCGGTGCGCCGCCGGTAGTGGACGGACAGCTCGCGCATGAACACCGTCATCGACACCTCGTCGGTGACCAGGTGGTGGAAGAGCAGGTGCAGCACGTGCCGTCGCGCGTCGAGCCGGACCAGCCGCGAGCGCAGCAGGGGACCCGTGGACAGGTCGAAGCCGCCGTACGCGGTCTCCTCCTCCAGGGCCCGGTTGCGCGCCGCACGCTCCTCGGCGGGCAGTCCCGACAGGTCGGTGACCGGGACCTCCGCTCCCCGGAACGGCAGGATGCGCTGCACGGGCTCGCCGTCGGCCTCGGTGAACACCCCGCGCAGCCCGTCCTGGCGGGCCACCACGTCCCCGACGGCGGCGCACAGCGCGGCGGTGTCCAGCGGCCCGTCGATGCGCAGCAGCAGCGGGATGGTGTGGGTCAGCCGGCCCGGGTCGAGCTGTTCCGCCAGCCACAGCTGGCGCTGGGCGGCCAGCAGCGGGACGGTCCGCTCGACGTCGGCGCGGGGCCGCGCGGCAGCGTCGCGCGCGCCGTCGGGACCGGCGGCCGGGTCCTGCTCGCCGAGCAGCCGCAGCATGTCCGCGAGCCGCGGCTCGCGGTGGTGCAGCTCCTCGGCCAGCAGCGCGGGCGTGGAGTTCTCGAACAGCACCCGCAGACCGATCTCGACGCCCAGGCTCTCCCGGAGGTTCGCGGCCAGCCGGGCGGCGAGCATCGACTGGCCGCCGAGGGCGAAGAAGTCGTCGTCCGGGCCGACCTCCGGCAGGCCCAGCGTCTCCGCCCACAGCTCGGCGACGACCGGGACCAGCACCTGCGCCGGGTGGCCGTCCGGGGCCGGGCCGCCGGGGGCGCCGGCCCGCTCCGGCGGGTCGAGGAGCCACAGTTCGCCCGCCGGACCGCGCCGCACGGTCAGCCCGGTCGGCTCCGCCCGGCCGTCGACGTCGAGCACGAGGGGCGCGGGGGCGCAGGTGGCCAGCGGGGCCGACGGCGGGAGCGGGGTGCCGCCGACGGGCCGTACGGCCGGGAAGGTGCCGGACGGGCCGGTCAGGTCGACGGCGAGCAGGACGGAGCAGCCCGCCGGGCGGACCAGGCGCAGGACGCGCGTGGCGCCGGCCGACCGCAGCCGGGAGACGTCGCCCGGGTCCAGCGGGCCGTCGACCAGCACGGTCCCGGCCTCGGGCAAGGTCTCCGGCCGGCCGGCGGGGCCGATGTGCACGGCCGCGACGGCGGCCCGGGCGCCGGCCGTGCCGGCCGCGGCCCCCGCCCGCCGGACCGCCGCCGCCAGCGCCTCGGCCTCGGCGAAAGCGGGGCCGGCGAGCACGGTGTCGGCGGGACCCAGCCCGAGCAGGCCGGCGAGGTCGGCGGCCGGTGCCTCGCCCGGCGGCGGGGCGGTCAGCGCCGGTCGCGAGGCGGGCCGGCCGGGGTCGGCCAGCCAGTCGGTGAGCAGCCGTTCGTAGTCGGCGGCCAGGGCGGCGATGCCGGCCTCGGTGTACAGGACGGTGTCGTACTCCACCCACAGCCCGCACGTCTCCTCGGTCGCCTCCAGCTCCACGATGGTGTCGAACCGGCCCCGGGTCCGCTCCACCTCCACCGGCACCGCCGCGAGCCCCGCGAACTCGCCGGTGCCGACCGCGTCCACGAGCGGGATGAACAGATGCTGGATCAGCGGCGTCCGGCCGGGGTCGCGCGCGGGGCGGGCCAGGTCGAGGATGCGGCCGAAGGGCAGCCGGCCGTGTTCCACCGCGCCGGCCACCGCGCGGGCGCAGCGCTCGGTCAGGCGGTCCAGCGTCGGATCGCCGGACACGTCCAGGCGCAAGGGGAGGGTGTTGGCGAACTGGCCCACCAGACCGGCGGTCTGCGCGGAGGTCCGGTTCGCGGCGAGCACGCCCAGCACCAGGTCCTCGGCGCCGGTGGAGCGGGTGATCAGGGCGGCGAAGGCGGCCAGCGCGACCGAGTAGACCGTGGTGCGCCGCCCGGCCGCGTAGGCGTGCAGGGCGGGGGCCAGCTCCGGCGCGAACCGGAAGCGGGTGCGCCGGCCGGCCGTGCCCTTCACCCGGGGGCGGGGCCGGTCGGTCCGCAGATCCAGGGCGGCGGGTGCGCCGTCCAGCGCGGAGCGCCAGTAGGGGCCGTCGGTCCGCTCGGCGGCGGGCAGCAGGTGCTCCCGCTCCCAGGCCGCGTAGTCGCCGTACTGGAGGTCCGGATCCGGTACGGCCGGTGTGCCCGGGCCGGCCGCGCAGTCCCGGCTCAGCTCGTCCCACATGATCCGTACGGCGGTGGCGTCGGCGACGAGGTGGTGCACGGCGAGGGCGAGGACCTGCGCCCCGGCGTCGAGGCGGACGAGCAGCAGCCGGAACAGCGAACCGGCCGCCGGATCCATCTCCCGGGCCGCGAACGCGGCCAGGGCCGCGGCCAGCGCGTCCTCGCGCCCGGCGGCGGGCCGGCCGGACAGGTCCAGCACCTCCAGCGGCGCATCCTCGGGTGCGGGGGACACCCACAGCGTGGTCGTGCCGTCCGCCGCCGTGACGGTGCGCGCGCGCAGGATCTCGTGGCGGCGCAGCAGCGCGAGGGCGGCCCGCCGCAGGTCCGCCACGTCCAGCGCGCCCGCCAGACGGACGGCGACGCACTCGCCCTGGGCGGTGCCGCCGGCGCCGGCGCTCACGAAGTGCTCCTGGATCGGCGCCAGCGGAATGCTGTAGCCCGCCTCCTGCATGGGACCCCCTGGTGTTCCGCGAATCACTGACATATCGTCAGTTACGTGAGAAATGAGGCTGGTTGAGCTGATGACAGAACAAAAGCCGCTCGTTACGATCGGCGGCGTTCCAGCTCCCTGTGACTTCCGGCCGAACGGTGGTGGGCGTGATGGCGATTCCCCGGTGGTTCCTGCGCAGTCCCTCGCCCGACGCCGAGTTCCGGCTGCTGTGCTTCCCGTACTCCGGCTGCGGCGCCTCCATGTACGCGGGCTGGCCGCAGTGGACCGGCCCGGTGGAGGTGCTGCCGCTGCAGCTCCCCGGCCGGGAGAACCGGATGCGCGAGCCGCACTACGGCACCTACGCGCAGCTCGCGGACGAGGTGGTGAACGGCATCGCCGCCTATCTGGACCGGCCGTACGCGGTGTTCGGCCACTGCGGCGGGGCCCTGCCGGCCTTCGAGACCGTGCTGCGCGTCCAGGAGGCGGGACTGCGCCCGCCCGAGCGGTGTTTCGTCTCCTCCCAGGTGGCCCCGCAGGACGGGCCGTACGGCCGGTTCCTCGGCCTGTCCGAGGAGGGGCTGCGAGGCGAGCTGCGCGGACTGTTCGCGGCGCTCGGCTCCGCGGATCCGCCGCCCGACATGCTCGACCTCTTCCTGGAGGTGATGCGCGCCGACCTGGAGGCCAACCGGAAGTACCACCGCCCGGTGGCGGCCGGCGCCTCCTGCCCGCTCACCGTGATCGGCTGGGACCAGGACACGGAGGTGCCGTACGGGTTGATGGGCGGCTGGGAGCGGTGGGCGGACACCTCCACGGTGGTGCTGCCCGGCACCCACTACACCTTCCTGAGCGCCCCGGACGCGCTGCTGGAGCGGCTGCGGACGGACCTGACCGGCGGCTGAACCGGCCCGCCCGCCGGCGGCGTCCGCGCGGCCGGTCCGGGCGGCGGCCGCCGTCCCGCCGGACCCGGCGGGCGCCGCCCCGGTGGTCACTCGCCCAGGCCGGGGGCCGCGCGGTCCCCGGCCGCCAGGTGCGCGCCCGCCTCCTGCCACAGCAGGCGGGGTGTGCCCAGCCGGACCGCCTCCACGGAGGCGTGCCGGTAGGCGGTGGCGGCCGTCGAATGGGCCAGCATGCCCCGCACCCCGTGCAACTGGACGGCCAGCCGGGCGCAGGCGAGGGCGTGTTCGGCGGCGGCGGCGAGCGCCTGGGCGGCGACGGCCCGGCAGTCCTCGCCCCGGTCGTGCCGCCAGGCGGCCTCGTGCACGAGCAGGTGCCAGCCGTCACCCTCCCCGGTCAGCCGGGCCAGCCGGTGCGCCACCGACTGGCGCTCCACCAGCGGTGTGCCGAACTGGCGCCTCGTGTTGACGTGCGTGCGCGCCGCCGCGAGCGCGGCCTCGGCGATCCCGGTCAGCACCGCGGCCTGGCGCACCCGGGCCGCGGCCAGCGCCGGGTGCGGGACCGGACCGTCCACGGCGAGCGGCTGGGCGGGAGCGCCGGTGAAGCGCAGCAGCCGGCCGGGCAGTCCGAGCAGCGGATGGTCCACCGGCTCCACGCCCGGACCCGTGGGCACGGCCGTGCACCACCGGGCCGACCCGTCCGGGCCGGTCGCCCGGACCACCGCGAGCGCGGCCTCCTCGACGGGCAGCGGCCCGCTGTCCCCGAACAGCCGGCCCCGCTCGTCCAGCCGCACGGTGGGCGGGCCGTGCACGCCGACGGTGACGAGCTGGGTCTCGCCCTTGGCGCACCGGGCGGCGAGCGCGGCGGCGGTGCGGTCCGCCGGCAGCAGGTCGAGCGCGAGGCGCGTCTCGCGCCGGGCGGGCAGCGGGCACAACTGGCGGCCCAGCTCCAGATCGACCGTCACCTCGGCGCCCAGCCCCAGGCCGTAGCCGCCGAGACGGTCGGGCAGGCCGAGTTCGGGCACCCCGATCGCGGCCAGCTCGGCGTGGGTCTCGCCGGTGCGGCTGAGCGCGGCCCGTACCGCCTCCGCGAGCCGTATCTGCACCGGGTCCAGGGTCAGATCCACCGGTCAGCCTCCCGTTCCCACGTCGTCGAGCAGCCGTGCGCCGGTGACGATGTCGAGCAGCACCTCGGACGCGCCGCCCGAGACGGTCATGCCGGGCGCCTCCCGCAGGGCCGCCTCCAGCACCCGGTCCGGTGCGTCGGCGCCGTCCGGGCGGACGGCGGACAGGCCCAGCACCTCCAGCGACCACCAGGACACCGCCTGCGCGGTCTCGCTCGCGTGCCACTTGGACAGGGAGGCCGTGGCGATGTCCGGCCGGTCCTCCTGGAGCTGTTGCAGCGCCCGGCAGGTCAGCAGCCGGGTGGCGGCCAGCCGCGCCTGGTGGCGGGCGAGTCCGGCCCAGGCGTCGGCGTCCGGTACGGGTGCGTCCGGCAGGTGGGCGCCCGGTGCGGGTGCGGTCGGCATCCGGGCGTCCGGTGCGGGTGGGGCCGGCAGCCGGCCGGCGGTCAGGCCGAGCCAGTGCCGGGCCCGCGCGTAGTAGTCCAGGCCGCTGCGCTCGGCCGCGAACATCCGGGTGATCAGGGACCAGCCGTCGCCCGGGGCGCCGAGCACCGCGTCCGCCGCCACCCGCGCCTCGTCCAGCCGGACGTCGTGGAACTGCTCGTCGGCCAGGCTGGGCAGGGGCCGCACGCGCACCCCCGGCGCGTCCAGCGGGACCAGGAAGAGGGAGATGCCCTCGTACCGGCTCCGCTCCGGGGCGGTGCGCACCGCGCACAGCGCGAGATCGGCGTACGCGGTCTTCAGGTTGTAGGTCTTGCGGCCCGTGACGGCCCAGCCGCCGTCCGGCAGCGGCCGGCCCCGCGTGGTGATGCCGGCGAGGTCCGAGCCGTGCTCCGGCTCGGTGAACAGGATGCAGACGGACAGGTCCCCGGCGGCGAGCCGCGGCAGCAGCGCCGCGCGCTGCCCGGGCGTCCCCGCCTGGAGGATCAGCGAGCCGACGATCTGCACGGAGATGTAGTACAGGCTCTGCGGCACGCCGTGGGCGACGAGTTCCTCCAGCAGGACGACCGTCTCGGTGAAGTCCCCGCCGCGCCCGCCGTACTCGGGTGGCCAGGACGGGGCCAGGACGCCCGCGCGGCCCAGATGCCGGTACAGGGGCCGGACGTCGCCGTCCATTCCGTCGGCGCGCCCCCGGACCTCCGCCAGCAGGGTCCGGGTGTCGCCAGAGGCGAGCAGAGCGCGCAGCTCTTGTCTGAAGTCGAGGGTTCTCCGGGTGACGCTCAAATCCATGAACGCGTCCTTGTCGAGACTCGATGGCCGCACTACTGTGGCACACGTTGTCCGTCCTTGAATAGTGCCGCATCGGCCCGTCGACGGGTGAGCGCCGGGGGGATCCGGAGCGTCGGCGATGTGTCGGCCGAGTTCGCCGGCCGAGCTTTTTCTCGCGGTGTATCCGACGTAGTCCTTGTGCCGTTTTTGCTGTGGCGCCGGCTGTGCGCCTGGTGAAGTGGGGGATGAATTGGCTGGACAAGGCGAGTTGCTCCGAAGACTGCGCGGCCTTTCCGCGGAGCGCCGGGCCGAATTGCTGGCCCGGCTGGACGGAGCGGAACCGGGGGTGCGCACCGCGCCGCTCACCTTCCGGCAGGAGCAGCTCTGGCTGTTCGACAAGGTGTCGCCCAGCAGCACCGCCTACGGACTCGGTTTCGCGCTGCGGCTGAGCGGACCGCTCGACCTGCCCGCGCTGCGGGCCGCGCTGGACGACCTGACCGCCCGGCACCCCGCCCTGCGCACGGTCTTCCCCCGGGAACACGGCACCGGTGCGCAGGTGGTGCAGGCCGCGCGGGCGGTCCGGCTGGAGCCCGAACCCTGTGCCCCGCAGGACGCGGCGGCCAGGGCCCGGGAGATCGTGACGGCCGAACTGGCCGACGGGTTCGACATCGACGCGGCCCCGCCGCTGCGGCTGCGGCTGCTGCGGCTGTCGGCCGCCGAGCACGTCCTGCTGCTCGTCTCCCACCATCTGATCCTGGATCCGCGCTCCGTCGGCGTACTGGTGGCGGACCTCGCCGTGGCCTATCCGGCCCGGCTCGCCGAGCGGAATCCCGAATTCCCCGCCGAGGCCCACCCCTTCGGCGAGTACGCCGCCTGGCAGCGGAACTGGGCCGAAGGCCCCGAGGCGCACGCCGGAACGGAATTCTGGCAGCGTGCCCTGGCCGCCTGGGAGAACACCGAGATTCCCGCCGACCACCCTCGGCAACGGGTTCTCGACCTCACCGCGGATACCGTCGAATCCCGCATTCCGGATGAACTCCTGAAGCGTGTGCGTGATTTCTCCGAGAAATCCGGGAACGAAGTGGAGGACGTCTTTCTCGGCGCCTTCTTCGCGCTCGTGTCCCGGCATGTGCCGGGCACCGACCTCACCATCGGCATACCGCACCGCGTGCTCGGACCGTTCCCCTCCGCCCGGCTGGTCGGGGACTGCGGCAACCTGCTGCCCCTGCGGGTGGAGGTGGCCGGCGACCCGGCGTTCGCCGAGGTCGTACGGCGGGTGCGGGAGCGGCGCGCTCAGGCCCTGCGGCACGGCGCCACCCCCTTCCGCGCCATCCTGGACGGTCTCGGCCTGGAACCCGACCCCTCCCGGCTGCCGCTGGTCCAGCTCGGCTTCGACGCCTGGGCCGAGCCCGTGCACAGCGCCGTCGCCGACGGGCTCGCGATCCGCGCCGAACGCGTCGCCACCGGCGCGGGCAGCTTCGAACTCGCGCTGGAAGTGACGTCGTTGGACGGTCCGGAGCCGGCCGTCCGGGTCCGCTACGCGACCGCGCTGTACCGCGCGTCCACCGCGCGCCGGCTGGCCGGACGCTTCCTGCTGCTGCTCGCCCAGGGCTGTGCCGACCCCGCGACCCCGCTGCACGCCCTGGAGATCACCGCGGCGCAGGAGCGCACCGCCATCCTGACCCGGTGGAACGCGCCCGTCGGCAGCCGCCCGCCCGAGGTGCTGCACCGGGTCTTCGAGGACGTCGCCCGGGCCCACCCCGAACGCGTCGCGCTGGCCGGCCGCGGCGGCCACCTCACCTACGGCGCACTGGAGTCCCGCGCCAACCGGCTGGCACGGCACCTGATCGCGGCGGGCGTGGCGCCGGGGGACCGGGTGCCGGTGCTGGTGCGCCGCGGCCCGGCCGCCGTCACCGCCATCCTCGCCGTGCTGAAGGCCGGCGCCGCCTACGTCCCCGTCGACCTCGGCCAGCCCGCCGACCGGGTCCGCACCATCGTCGAGGACTGCGGCGCCCGGCACGTCCTCGTCTCACCGGAGGCCGCCCGGGCGGCGGAGGGCGGCCCGGCCGGGCTGGTCACGGTCACCGGCGAGGCGGACGAGTACCCGGCGTACCCGGACTCCCCGCCCGAGGCGGTGGTCTTCCCGCAGTCGCTGGCGTACGTCATCTACACCTCCGGCTCCACCGGCCGCCCCAAGGGCGTCCTGGTCGAGCACCGCAACGCCACCGGGTTCGTGCGCAACGTCCAGGAGATGTTCGGCCTGGACCCGTCCGACCGGGTCCTGCACTTCGCCTCCCTCGGCTTCGACGTGTCCGTCTTCGAGATCTTCGGCGCGCTGCTGACCGGGGCCCGGCTGCACGTCGTCGACGAGGAGGAACGCTCCTCCCTGGACGCGCTCGACGCGATCCTCGCCGACGAGCGGATCACCGTGACCGACCTCCCGCCGGCGATCATGGAACTCCTCGACCCCGACCGCTACCCGGCGCTGCGCGTGGCCTTCGCCGGCGGCGAGGCGTTCTCCGGGGAACTCACCACCCGCTGGGCCCGCGGCCGCCGGTTCACCAACGGCTACGGCCCCACCGAGACGACCGTCACCGTGGTGGCCAAGGACTGCGCCGGGCACTGGTCCGCCTCCCCGCCGATGGGCCGGGCGATGACCAACCACCGCGCCTACGTCGTCGACGGCGGCCTCGGCCTGCTCCCGCCCGGAGCGGTCGGCGAACTGGCCGTCGCCGGGCTCGGCGTGGCCCGCGGCTACCTGGGCCGCCCCGACCTCACGGCCGACCGCTTCCGCCCCGACCCGTACGGGCCCCCCGGCTCGCGTATGTACCTCAGCGGCGACCTCGCCGGCTGGAACGACGACGGGGACCTGGTCTTCCACGGCCGGGCCGACCGGCAGGTGAAGGTCCGCGGCGTACGCGTCGAACTCGGCGAGGTCGAGGCCGCCCTGCGCTCCCTGCCGGGCGTCGCGCAGGCGGTCGCCGACGTGGCGGCGGACCCGCACCGCGGCACCCTGCTCGTCGCCTACGTGGTGGCGCAGGAGGACGGCGGGCCGGAGCCGGACGGACTGCGCTCCGCCCTCGGCCGGCTGCTGCCGCCGACCATGGTGCCCAGCGTGTTCGTACCGGTCCCCGAGATCCCGCTCACCGCCAGCGGCAAGGTCGACCGGCGGGCCCTGCCCGCCGTCGAGTTCGCCCGGCCGGACGGCCCCGACGACACCGGCATGGACGACGGCACCCCCACCGAACGCACCGTCGCCACCGAGGTCTTCGGACCGCTGCTGGGCACCCGGATCGGCCGCCACGTCAACTTCTTCGCGCTCGGCGGCACCAGCCTCCAGGCCATCCGGATCGCCCCCCGGGTCAAGGCGGTGTTCGGCGTCGACGTCTCCATCGCCGAGTTCTTCGCCGCCCCCACCGTCGAGGGTCTCGCCCGGATCGTCGACGAGGCACTGGCCCGCCGGGACCAGCGCCGCGACCGGCTGGCCGCCGCCCTCGAACTCGTCGAAGGACTCGGCGACGACGAGGTCGCGGCCCTCGCGGACGAGCGGCCCGGGGACGCCTGATGACCGACGCCGTGTTCACCGCCGAGTCCCCCTGGATCCGGCGGGCCGCCCGGCCCGCCCCCGCGCTGCGGCTGATCTGCCTGCCACACGCCGGGGCCGGCGCCTCCGCCTTCCGCACCTGGCCCGCACTGCTGCCGCCCGCCATCGAGATGATCGTCGTCCAGCTGCCCGGCCGGGAGGACCGCTCCCGGGAGGACCCGCCGACCCGGCTGCGGGCCCTCGTGCGGGCCTGCGCCGTCGCGCTGCGCCCCTTCTGCACCGGCGACTTCGCCTTCTACGGCCACTGCGCCGGCGCCCTGCTCGGCTGGGAGGTCGCCCGCGAACTGGGCGAACGGCACCGGCTGTGGCCGCGCCGGCTGCTGGCCGCCGCCCAGCCCGCCCCGCACCTGCCGCCGCCCGCCCGCCCGCTGCACGCCCTGCCCGACGCGGACCTCGCGGCGGAGGTCGAACGGCGCGGCGGTCTGCCCCCGGCGGTGCGCCGCAACCCGGCCCTGCTCGACATGCTCCTGCCGCTGATCCGCTCCGACTTCACCCTCTGGGAGACCTACCGGTACGAGCCCCGCCCGCCGCTGCCCGTCCCGGTCACCACCGTGCGCGGCACCGAGGACACCACGGTCCCGGCCGCCGCGCTCGGCTCCTGGGCCGAGCACACCACCGCCGGGCACACCCACCACGAGGTGGACGGCGGCCACTACTTCGTCAACCAGCCCACCGAACGGACCGCCCGTGTCCTCGCCCGCGCCCTGCTGGCCAGTGACACCCGCTGAGGGGGAGACCATGGCGCACCACACCGGCGCCGCCCGAACCGGCGCCGACTACCCCGGCGTACTGAGCCGGCTGGCCGAGGCCGTGCCGGGCGTACGGGAGGCCGCCGTCGTCTTCGACCGGCGGGTCCGCACCGCCCCGACCGCCCCGGCGGCCGGACCGCGCACCGCGCCGCCCGCCGGCACCCCGGTCCCGGGCGACCGGCCCGCCGTCAGCGCGGGCCCGCCGGCCGCCGTCCCGCCGGACGCCCCCCGCACCCTCACCGAGGCCCTGCTGCGCGCCGCGGACCTCGCCCCCGGACGCGGCACCACCTATCTGCTGCCCGACGGCGGCACCGACCGGCAGACCTACCCGCAACTGCTGGACGAGGCCCGCCGCGCCCTGACCGGGCTGCGCGCCGCCGGACTGGGGCCCGGTGACCCGGTGCTGCTCCAGTGCGCCGACAGCCGGACCTTCCTGACCGGCTTCTGGGCCTGCGTCCTCGGCGGCATGGTCCCCACCCCGGTGGGCCCGGTCCTCGACCACACCACCGACAACGCGGGCACCCGCCGGCTGCGGGCCGCCTGGGACCTGCTCGACCGCCCGCTGATCCTCACCGACGAGGCGCTGCGCGCGCCCACCGCCGCGCTGACCGCCCGCTGGAGCGCGGGCGCCCCGGCCCGGGTCGCCTCGCTCGCCGCCCTCACCGCCGCCGAGGCCGCCGCGCCCCACCCCGCCGGCCCCGACGACCCGGCCGTGCACCTGCTCACCTCGGGCAGCACCGGCACCCCCAAGTGCGTACGCCACGCCCACCGGTCGATCGCCGCGCGCACCCACGCGGTGGCCGCCGCCAACGGCTTCACCGAGCACGAGGTGACCCTCAACTTCATGCCGCTGGACCACGTGGGCGGCATCGTGATGTCCAACGTCCGGGACGTCTTCCTGCGCTGCGAGCACGTCAACGCCCGCACCGAGGCGTTCGTCCGGCGCCCGCTGGCCCTGCTGGACTGGCTGTCGGAGTACCGGGTGACCAACACCTGGGCGCCCAACTTCGCCTACGCGCTGGTCTGCAAGGAGGCCACGGCGATCCGGACGGGCGGCTGGGACCTGAGCGCCGCCCGGCACCTGTGCAACGCCGGCGAGGCCGTGGTGGCCCGCACCGCCCGGCGCTTCCTCGACCTGCTGGTCCCGCACGGCCTGCCGCCCACCGCGATGGTCGCCTGCTGGGGCATGTCCGAGACGTCCTCCGGGGTGACCTACTCCGCCCTCGACGCCCGTGACCCGTCCGTCGGCACGGCCGTGCTGGACCCGCGCTCGCTGGACGGCCCGCTCGCCACGCTGCCCCCGGACGCCCCCGGCGCCGTGCTCCTCACCGAGGTCGGCCCGCCGGTCGCCGGCGTCACCCTGCGGATCGTCGACGAGCACGGCGAGGTGCTGCCGGAGGGCCGTATCGGCCGGCTCCAGGTCACCGGCGACACCCTGCTGCTGGAGTACCACCGCAACCCCGGGGCGAACGCCGCCGCGTTCACCGGCGACGGCTGGTTCGACACCGGGGACCTGGCCTTCCTGCGCGACGGCCGGCTCACGCTGACCGGCCGGCAGAAGGACATGGTGATCGTCAACGGGGCGAACTACCCCGTCGCCGACGCCGAGGCCGTCGTCGAACAGACCCCCGGCGTCCGGCCCGCCTGCGCCGCCGTGTGCGGGGTCCGCGACGAGGAGCGCGGCACCGACACCATCGTGGTCTTCTTCGTCCCCGACGACGAGGCCGCCGGCGATCTGGACGGCACCGTCGCCGCCGTGCGCGGCGCGCTGGCCCGGGAGCTGGCGCTGAACCCGGAGGCGGTGATCCCGCTCACCGCCGAGGAGTTCCCGCGCACCGCCAGCGGCAAGGTGCAGCGCGGGCTGCTGCTGGAGGAACACCGGGCCGGCCGGTTCGCCGACCGCCGCTACGACCACCGGGCCGGGGAACCGGACACCGCCGGCGCCCCGGTCCTGGAGCGGGTGTGGCTCCCGGTCCCGGACCCCGCGCCCGTCCCCGCGGACCGGCCGGTGCTGCTGCTCGCCCCGCCGGACAGCCCGCTGCCCGCCGCCCTCACGGCCCGGCTCGGCAGGCCCCTCCGGGTGGTCACGGGACTGCCTGCGGCTTCCTCTGCGGGGCCGCGGGACACCGGCGGCGTACCGGACCGGTCGGTGGAGCCCGCCGCGGGGCCGGTTCCGGGACCGTCCGTGGAGCCCGCCGCGGACCGGGTTCCGGGGCCGTCCGTGGAGTCCGCTGCCGGGCCGGGGGATGCCGGCGCCCTTCCAGGACGCACCACGGATTCCGCCGCCGGGCCGGGGCGCGCGGGCGCCGTTGCGGGACCGGCCGTGGAGTCCGTCGTAGAACCGGTTCCAGGGCCGTCCGGAGAGCCCGGCGCCCCGTCGGTGGAGGCCGTCGTCGATCCGTCCGACCCGGGCGCCCTGGTCCGGGTCCTGGAAGGGCTCGCGCCCGCGCTCGGGCCGGACCCCCTGGTCGTCTGCGCCTGGGACAGCGGACCGGACCTGGACGGGCCCGCCGACGAGCCCGCCGTGCGGCTGCTCGCCACGCTGTCGGCGCTGGCGCGCACCCTGCCGGGCGCCGGCGTCACCGTGCTGACGCGGGGCGCGCTCGGCGTCGACGGGACGGACCCGGTCGCACCCGGCCGGGCCGCGCTCGCCGGACTGGTCCGCACGGCCGCCGCCGAGGGCCTGTGCGCCGCCGTCCGGCTGGTGGACGCGCCGGCCGGCGCCGGGCCCGCCGAACTGGCACGGCTGGCCCTGCTCCCGTACCCGGAGGACCTGGCCGCGGCCCGCCCGGGCGGGACCCGCGCACCACGGCTGCGGCAGGTGGAGACGGACGCCGGGCTCGCCGTCCCCGCGGACGCGCTGCCGCCCGGCGGCACCTGCCTGCTGATCGGCGGTCTCGGCGGGCTGGGCGCCGTCCTCGCCGAGTACCTGCTCGCCGCGCTGGGCGCCCGGCTGCTCGTCACCGGCCGCACCCCGGAGGAGAAACTCTCCGCCGGGCACGCCGGGGTGCTCGCCGACCTGCGCGCGCTCGGCGACGTGCGCTACCGGGCCGCCGACGTCGCCGACCCGGCCGCGCTCGCCGCCGCCCTCGCCGAGGCCGAGCGGGACTGGGGCGCGCCGCTCGACCTCGCGGTGCACGCCGCCGGCGCCTCCCCGGCACCCCAGTGGACCGACCTCGCCGCACACGAACTGCGCCGGGAGACCCCCGGGTGGCTGCGGCACATGCTGCACGCCAAACTCGCGGGCGGCGCGGCGCTGGAGGCCGTCCTGCGCACCCGCCCGCGGACCGGCGTGGTGCTGTTCTCCTCGGTCAACGGCCACCTCGGCGGCGCCGCGTACGGCGCCTACGCGGCGGCCAACGCGGCGCTCGACGCCTACGGCCACCGCTGGAGCGCCGAGGGCCGGTACGTGCGCTGCCTGGCCTGGAGCATGTGGTCGGGCACCGGTATGAACGACGGCAGCCCGCTGGTGGCCGCCGCCGAGCGGCGCGGGCTGCGCTCCCTGGACCCCACCGAGGGACTGCGCCTGCTGCTCGGCGCGCTGGCGGACCCCCGGCCGTACCTGCTGCTCGGCGTGGACCCGCGCAACCCGCATCTCGCGTCCGAGCTGGCCCCGGACCAGTTCGCCGGCGGCAGCGTCGTGGTGGCCCTCGTGGTGGCGGAGGACGCCGACCGCGACGCGGTGCGCGGCGCGGTGGCCGGCGCGCTCGCCGCGCACGGCGCCCTCGCCCAGCTCGTCGTGGTGCCGCGGCTGCCCCGCACCCCGGCCGGGGAACCGGACGTCGTACGGCTGCTGGCCGAGCGGGCCGAGGAGCGCCGGCCGAGCCGCTACGCACCGCCGGCCGGACCGGCCGAGACCACGATCGCCGAGGTCTTCGGCGAGCACCTGAAACAGGAACGGGTGGGCCGGGACGACTCGGTGTTCGCGCTGGGCGGCGACTCCATCGTGCTGCTCCAGATCGCCGACGCGCTCGGCCGGCGCCTCGGCCGGGAGGTCCCGGTGCCGATGCTGTACCGGCACACCACCGTCCGGGAGCTGGCGGCGGCGCTCACGCCCGCCGCCGCGGACCGCTGACGCGGCGGAGCCGGGACCCGGGAAGGAGACCCGGGCCCCGGCTCCGCCGGCAGCTCAGCCGGCCGCGCGCAGCACCGACTTCGCGACCAGCTCGTGGTGGTCGGACAGGAAGAAGTGGCCGCCCGGCAGGACCGTCAGCTCGAACGGGCCGGTGGTCTGCTCGGACCACGGCGCCATGTCCTCGGCCCGGACCTCCGGGTCGCCGTCGCCGCACCAGGCGCGCACCGGGCAGTCGAGCGGCGGACCCGGAACGTACGCGTACCGTTCGATCAGCGCGAAGTCGGCGCGCATCATCGGCAGCAGCACATCGAGCAGTTCCTCGTGCGCGAGCACCGCCTCGGGGGCCGATCCGTACTCCCGGAGCATGCGCACGAACTCCGCGCGCGGCAGGTCCGACACCGGTGTCAGCGGCCGGGTGATCGGCGGTGCGGGCCGCCCGCTGACGAAGAGCGCCCGCGCCGGGCGTCCCAGCGCGGCGAGCCGCCGGGCCACCTCGAAGGCGGTGATGGCGCCCATGCTGTGCCCGAAGAGCAGCGGCCGGGTCGGCGCCGCGGCGATCAGCGGCGCCAGCGCGTCCGCCATCTCCGTGATGCTCGCCGGGCCGGGCTCGCCCATCCGGGGCCCGCGGCCCGGCGGCTGGACGGGGACCAGCTCCGTGCCGGCGGCGAACACCTCGGCCCAGGGCGCGTAATAGGTGGCCGTGCCGCCCGCGAACGGGAAGCAGTACAGCGTGGCCGACGCCGCCGGACGCCGGAACCGGTTGTCGAACCAGGCCCCGGCGCGGGCGCTCACGCCGGCCCCCGCGCCGGCGCGCGGGGCGTCAGCCGGACCGGCAGGTGCTTGTAGCCGGCGACGAAGTTCGAGGCCAGGTGCACCGGTTCACCGGCCGGCTCCACCCGCTCCACCAGCTCCAGCAGCTCGTCCAGGAACACCTCCAGGCCGAGGGTGGCCAGCCCGGCGCCGACGCAGTAGTGCGGCCCCACCCCGAAGGCGAGGTGCCGGTTGCCGGTCCTGGTCCCGTCGAACTCGTACGGCCGCTCGAACACCCGCTCGTCGCGGTTGGCGGAGCCCAGCCACACGCTGACCGGCTCGCCCTCGCGGATGGTGCGCCCGTGCAGCTCCACGTCCCGCAGCGCGTAGCGCATGAAGTGGCTCGCCGGGGACGACCAGCGCAGCGTCTCCTGCACCAGGGGCCGGCGCAGCTCCGGGTCCCTGCGGGCGGCCTCGAACTGCTCCGGGTGTTCGGCCATCGCCAGCACGAGGGTGGCGGTGGCGTGCGGTGTGGTGACGTTCGCGCCCAGCAGCAGCGCGTAGCAGTTGAGGATGAGCTGCTGCTCGGTCAGCCGCTCGCCGTCCACGGTCATCGACCGCAGGATGCCGATGAGGTCGCCGGCCTGTCCGCCGGCGGCCAGGCGGTCGCGGACCTCGGTGCGGAACAGGTCGAAGAGTTCGTGGTGGGCCAGCCGGATGGTCTTGCGCGGATCGCCCAGGGAGTAGTCCGGGTCGTCGTAGGCGATGGTCGTCGTGGTCAGTTCGGCCATGCGCCGCCAGTGGTCCCGGGGCAGCCCCATCAGGGTGCCGGTGAAGGCCATCGGGAACATCAGCGCGGCCTGCGCCAGGTCGAACACCCCGCCGTCCAGGGCCGGTCGGAGCAGTTCGCGTACGATCCGGCGCAGCGCGACCTCCTGGGAGGCCACCGCGCGCGGGGTGAGCGCCCTGCTGACCGGCTCGCGCAGCAGCCGGTGGCGCGGCGGATCGGTGTCCGGCATCATCTCGTCGGACGCGAAGTCCGGCATGCTGAGGTCGATGATGCACAGCATGGTGCCGCGCCGCGAGGAGAAAGTGCGGTGGTCCTTCAGCACCCGGGCGACGTCCTCGTACCGGGTGAGCACCCAGAAGGGCTCGCGGCCGTCCCCCGGGTCGCAGCGGTAGGCCGGGTCCGTCTCCCGCAGCCCGGCCCACACCGCGTGCGGGTCCCCCTCGGCGTAGTAGGCGGAGTCGAGCAGGTCCGCGTCCTTGAACGCCACCGGCGCGAACGGCGGGCGCGACAGCCGCATCTCAGGCTCCTTCCGTGGGCACGGCGAGCCGGGCGTCGATCTCCTCGGCCAGCTCGGACACGACGGTCGCCCAGTAGAGCGTGCGCGGCGGCAGACGCACGCCGAGCGTCTCGTCGATGGCGTCGAGCAGTTCCAGCGCGGTCAGCGAGGTGCCACCCAGCAGGAAGAAGTCGTCGCTGTCGGTGACGTGTTCCTTGTTCAGCACGCGTGCGTACAGTTCGGCGACCCGCAGGCTGGTGCGGTCCGGCATCGGGGTCTCACCTCTCAGGACGTCTGGATACGAACGGCATTCCGCCGGGGACCGGAGAACGGCATTCCGCCCACGGACCGGAGAACGGGATTCCGCCGGAGGCCGGCGGGCGCGGTTTCCATGAGCCGACTGTTCCCCCCGAGACGTGTATTCATCCGCCTCGCGGATTCCTTCGGCCGGCACGAACGGCATTCTCTAAGCGGAATCGGATCGACCGCGATCATGGTGGGGGCACGACCGCGGATACCGGCGGGAATTGGCGCACCGACGGAACTCCCGGATTCGGGTGGAGGCGTACCGTGCCGTCTGTGTAGACGGCGAGGCTAGACGGCCGATGTCCGTCGCGCAAGGCTGTCGCGGGGCCCGCCGATGACCTTGACGGCCCCTGGGGCACCTGTTCTACTGGCGGCTGTCACTGCGTGCTGTGGCCTTCGAAGGGCCATTTCTGAGCGGACGTTGAGGACGTGCGGGCGGGGGGAGCCCAGATGGGTTGAACGTGCGAAGTGTGCCCCGGTGTTCCGTGGCCCGGGAAGTCCTTTCCGCGTATCCGCCGATCGAGAGCCAAGCCGTACGGCCGTCCGATCCTCTGGTCATTGTCACCACCGGAAAACACAGGGTCGAGGAACGCATGCTGATCGAGGCGCCGAAACACCGCCGCCCGCTTTATCCGCCCGAAGACGCGCACCGGTCCGTCCAGCGGAACGAAGGCGCGCCGCCGTCCCGGCGGACCGTATTCCCCCGTGTTCCCCTTCCGTTTCCCCTTCCGTGCGCCGCCGTGCGCGCGGCGGGCTGAACGGACGGGGTACGGGCATGCGGATCGAGGGACGGATCGCCGCGATCACCGGCGCCGCACGCGGGCTGGGCCGCTCGCACGCACTGCTGTTCGCCCGGGAGGGCGCGGACCTGCTGCTGCTGGACCGCTGCCAGGAGGACGGGCCCCACGCGACCGCCGGGCGCCGCGAACTGGAGGAGACCGCCGCCGAGTGCCGGCGCCTCGGCGCGCGGGTGGTCACCGCCGTCGCCGACGTCCGTGACCAGGCCGCCGTGGACGCGGCGGTCGCCGCCGGACTCGACGAGTTCGGCCGGATCGACATCCTGCTCAACAACGCCGGCCTGCTCACCCCGGGCGGGGTCCGTGCGCACGAACTGACCGAGGAGGACTGGACACTGGTCGTGGACGTCAACCTCAACGGCACCTGGCGGTGCTGCCGGGCCGTGCTGCCGGCCATGGCCGCCCAGCGCTCCGGTGCCATCGTCAACACCGCCTCGGTGGGCGGACTGGTCGGCTACGAGATGTACTCCGCCTACGTCGCGTCCAAGCACGCGGTGATCGGCCTGACCAAGGCCCTCGCCCTGGAGTACGGCCGCCTCGGCATCCGGGTCAACGCGGTCTGCCCGAGCACGGTGGCCGCCGGGGACCGGGCGGAGCCGTCCAGCACGGCCGCGGTCGCCGCGGCCATGGGCGCCTCGCTGGAGGACTACGAACGCAGCTCCGCCTCGTTCCACCCGATCGGCCGGCTGGTCTCGGCGGAGGAGGTGTCCGCGGCCTGCCTCTGGCTGGCGGGCCCGGAGTCGGCCGGCACCACCGGCGCGGCGCTGACGGTCGACGGGGGCTTCACCGCGCGGTGAGGCCGGGGCGGTGACACCGGACCCGCGGGTCCCGGTGGGGTGGGACGGCGCGGTGCGCGGGGCCGGCACGCGCGCCGGAGGACGGCGCGCGCGCCCGGGGAGAGCGCCCGCGTCCGAGGACGGCGCCCGCGCCCGGGGGCGGTCCGGCACGGCGGGCACAGAACCGGAAAGGAGTGGGGGGATGACCGGGAGACCGGACGACGCGCGCCTCGACGAGGCGCTGGAGCGGCGGCTGGCCGCTCTCGCACCCGAGCGGCGCGCACTCGTCCTGCGCCTCCTGGCGCGGGACGACGAGGAGGACCAGGACGAGCTGCCCGGCCTGAGCAGACGGCCGGCCCAACTCACCGACATACCCGCCTCCTTCGAGCAGGAGCGGCTGTGGTTCATGAACGAGCTGCTCACCCACCGGGAGATCTTCCATGTGCCGACCGCGCTGCGCCTGCGCGGCCCGCTGGACACCGGGGCGCTGCGCGGCGCGCTGACCCGGGTCACCGCACGCCACGAGGGACTGCGCACGGTCCTCAGACCCGGCCCGGACGGCCCCCGCCAGGTGGTCCTGGAGACCATGGACACACCGCTGGCCGTCGAGGACTGCCGGACCGCCGCCGACCCGGAACGCGCGGCCCGCGAGCGCGCCTCGGCCGCCCTCGCCGAGCCCTTCGACCTGGCCACCGGCCCGCTGCTGCGCTGCCGCCTGTACCGCCTCGGCGACGAGGACCACCTGCTGCTGATCGTCCAGCACCACATCGTCTCCGACTACTGGTCGCTGGGCATCCTGCTGGCCGACCTGGGCGAGGCGTACGCCGTGGAGCGCGGCGCGCCCGACCGCTCGGAACCGCTGGAGCTGCACTACCCGGACTTCGCGTACTGGCAGCGCCGCACCCTGGACGGCGACCGCCTCAAACGCCAACTGGACTACTGGCGCGAGCAGTTGGCCGACCCGCCCGGCGTACTGCACCTGCCCGCGGACCGGCCCCGGCCGGCCGTCCGCGGCAGCCGGGGCAGCTTCCACCGGGTGGAGTTCCCGCCCGGTCCGGTGGCCGGGCTGCGCCGGCTCGCGCGGGAGAACGACACCACGCTCAACGTCGCCTTCCTGGCCTGCTACAGCGCCGCGCTGGCCCGCTTCACCCGCCAGGACGACCTGGTCGTCGGGGTGCCCGTGGCCGGCCGGCTCGGCGCCGCGCAGCAGCGCATGGTCGGCTACTTCCTCAACTGGCTGCCGGTCCGGGTACGCCTGGACGGCCGCCCCTCGCTGCGCGAGCTGATCCGCCGCACCCGGGACGCCTTCACCGGCGCCCTGGCCCACCAGGACCTGCCCTTCGACATGCTGGTGCGCGAACTCCAGCCGGACCGGGCGCCCGGCGTCACCCCCGTCTTCCAGACCTCCTTCAGCCTGCGCGACAGCGCCCCGACCCCGCCCCGGCTGCCCGGACTCGACGTGCAGTTCGCGGACCTGGACGGCGGCGCCACCCACTTCGACCTGATGGCCGAGCTGTGGTGCGAGGACGACCGGGTGGTCGGCTATCTGCCCTACGACGACGAGCTGTTCGACCCGGAGACCGTCGCCGCCCTCGCCCGCTGGACCACCCGGCTGCTGACCGCGGCGGCCGCCGATCCCGACCGTCCGCTCGCCGCCGTACCCCTGCTCGACGCCGCCGAACGGGCCGCCGTGACCCGCGGCCCCGACCCGGCCGCCCAGCACGTCACCGGCACCCTGCACGCGCGGTTCGCCGCCCAGGCGGCGCGGCGGCCGGACGCCGTCGCCGTCAGCGACGAGCACGGCGGCCTCACCTACCGGGAACTCGAACAGCGCGCGGGCCGGCTCGCGCGGGTCCTGCGCTCGCGGGGCGTCGGCCCCGGCAGCGTCGTCGCCCTGCTGACGGACCGCACCCACGACCTGGTCACCGCCGTCCTCGGCGTCCTCGCCAGCGGCGCCGCCTACCTGCCGGTCGACCCGGACAACCCGGCCGAGCGCACCGCGCGCCAGCTCGCCGACTGCGCCGTGCCCCTCGTCGTACACAGCCCCCACCTGGCCGGCCGGCTGCCCGGGTCCGCACCCGACGCCCTCGCCCTGGACTGGACGGCCGCACCGCTCGCCGACGCCCCCGCGACCTGGCCGGCCACGGACACCGGCCCCGGCGATCCCGCGTACGTCATCCACACCTCGGGCTCCACCGGCGCGCCCAAGGGCGTCGTCGTCACCCACGGCAACGTGCTGCGCCTGTTCGCCGCCGCGGAACCGGAGTTCGCCCCCGGCCCGGACGACGTGTGGACGCTGTTCCACTCCTACGCCTTCGACTTCTCCGTCTGGGAGCTGTGGGGCGCCCTGCTGTACGGGGGCCGGCTCGTCGTCGTCCCGCAGTGGACCAGCCGCGCCCCCGACGCCTTCCTCGACCTGCTCGACCACGCGGGCGTGACCGTGCTCAGCCAGACCCCGTCCGCCTTCCACCAGCTGGCCGCGGTGGCGGTCGCCGCCGGCCGGCTGCCCGCCGCCCTGCGCACCGTCGTCTTCGGCGGCGAGGCCCTCGACCCCGCCGCCCTCACCGACTGGTTCGCCGCCTTCGGCGACCGCCGGCCCCGGCTGGTCAACATGTACGGGATCACCGAGACCACCGTGCACGTCACCGTCCGCCCGGTCACCGCCGCGGACACCGCCCGGGCCGCCTCCCCGATCGGCGGCCCGCTGCCCCACCTGTCCCTGTACCTGCTCGACGACGAACTCCAGCCGGTGCCCGACGGGCTGCCCGGCGAGATCTTCGTCGGCGGCGGGGGAGTGGCCCTGCGCTACCAGGGTGCGCCCGCGCTGACCGCCGCCCGGATGCTGCCCGACCCCTACAGCCCCGTCCCCGGCGCCCGGATGTACCGCTCCGGAGACCTCGCGGTGCGCCGCCGCGACGGCGAACTGGTCCACCTCGGCCGGACCGACCAGCAGCACAAGATCCGCGGCCACCGCATCGAACTCGGCGAGGTACGGGCCGCGCTGCTCCGCCTGGACGGCGTGGCGGCCGGCGCGGTCTTCGTCACCGACGACCGGCGGCGCGGAAAGACCCTGCTCGCCTGCGCCGTCCCCGCGGAGGGCGCCGGCCTCACCCCCACCCGGGTGCGCCGCGCCCTGCTGCGCACGCTGCCGGAGTGGATGGTCCCGGCCACCGTCCTGGTGGTCCCGGAGCTGCCCCTGACCCGCAACGGAAAGCTGGACGAACGCGCGCTCCTGGCGCTGCGCCGGGAGGAGGAACGCGCCCACGAGCCGGTCACCCCGCCCCGGGGGCCGACCGCCGAGGCCCTCGCGGCGATCTGGGCCGAGCTGCTGGACACCGGCGGCCGCGGCATCGGCGCCGAGGACAACTTCTTCGAACTCGGCGGACACTCCCTGATGGTGGTCCAGCTCGTCTCCCGCATCCACACCGAACTGGGCGCCCAGATCCCGATGGAGACGCTGTTCCTGCGGCCCGGTCTCCAGGAGATGGCCGACGCGCTCGACGAGGCGGGCCGCGCGCCCCGGGCCGGGATCGACGTCCCGGACGCGGACTGGCTCGGCACGCTCTCCGAAGCCGAGATCGACGCCATGCTCGCCGCGCTGGACGACGACCAGCACTGACCGGCCGCACGGTACGGCCGGCCCGTGCCGGTGCCGTACCGCCGACTCCTGGGCCCCACCGACTTGCACCGCCCTGGCCGTACCGACCAACGCTCCGGCCGTACCGACCGACACCGCTCCGGCCGTACCGACACACACCGCTTCGGCCGTACCGACCAACCCATCGGCCCACCGACCGACACCGCTCCGGCCGTACCGACACCGGCAGCACTCCGGCCGTACCGACCGGCACCGCGCGGCCGGACCGCCGCGTTTCCGACACCCCCGCCGACCGAGGGAGCACGTCCCATGCAGCGCACCGTCCCCGCGATGGTCGAGGAGCACGCCCGGACCCGTCCGCGCGCCCTCGCGATCACCCGCGGCGCCGAGCGGCTCGACTACGGCGAACTCAACCGCCGGGCCAATGTGCTGGCCGCCCGCCTGACCGCGCACGGGGTGCGGCGCGGCTCCGTGGTGGGGGTGCACCTCGGCCGGTCCGTCGAGTGGGTGGTCGCGATGCTCGCCGTCCTCAAGACCGGCGCGGTCTGCATGTCGCTGGACCCCAAGGCCCCCGCCGAGCGGACCGCCCGGGCCCTCGCCACGGCGGCGCCCGCCGTCGTCCTGACCGGCGCCCGCGACGGCGGCGACCCGCCCCGGACGGTGCCGCTGCTGCCGGTCGACGACCTGGCCGCCGACCCGGACGACCCCGGCGACCCCGGCATCGCGCTCCACCAGGACGACCTGGCCTTCGCCATGCACACCTCCGGCTCGTCCGGCCGGGCCAAGATCGTGCTCGCCCAGCACCGCTGGCTCACCCACGGGGTCGCCACCGGGGTCGCCGTCAACCGCACCACCTCCGCCGACCGCGGCTCCTGGCTGGCGCCCGCCGGCGCGGGCATCGCCGTCCACGAGGTGTGCATGCTGCTGTGGGCCGGCGCCTCCCTGCACATCGCCGAACCCGAGACGGTCGCCTCCCCGCCGGCCCTGCGCGCCTGGCTGCTGGAGAACCGGATCACCCAGGCCTTCGTCATCACCCCGGTCGGCGAGACCCTCCAGTGCCTCGACTGGCCCGCCGGCACCGCGCTGCGGCTGATGACCCTCGGCGGCGACAAGCTCAACGGCTGGGCGCCCGCGGGCCTGCCGTTCGAGGTGGCCGTGTCCTACGGCTCGCTGGAGGCGTTCCAGATCGCCAACTCCCTGCACCCCTGGGAGGACCGCCGCACCCCGGCGACCGCCACCGCCGCCGAGCGGACCGCGCCGCCGCCCGTCGGCAGGCCGCTGCCCGGCGTCACCGTGCACCTGCTGGAGGAGGACGGCATCACCCCGGTCGCCCCCGGCGCCATCGGCGAGGTGTGGGTGGACTCGCCCGCGCTGTCGCTGGGCTACCTCGGCAACCCCGCGCTCACCGCGCGGAAGTTCCGCCCCAACCCCTACGGACCGCCCGGCGGCCGGCTCTACCGCACCGGGGACGCCGGCCGGCTGCGCCCCGACGGCGTCCTGGAACACCGCGGCCGCATCGACGACGTGGTGAAGATCCGCGGCCACCGGGTGGAGGTCGGCGAGGTCGAATGGGCGCTCGCCCGCCATCCCCGCGTCACCCGGGTGTGCGTGGTGGGCGTGCCGGAGGACGGCCAGCACCAGCTCGTCGCCTGCCTCGTCACCGACGGACCGGTGGGGCTGCGCGACCTGCGCGCGCACGCCGCCCGGCACCTGCCGGACTTCATGGTCCCGGTGGCGTACGTCCTGATGGACGCGCTGCCGGTCAACACCTCCGACAAGATCGACCGCCGGGCCCTGCCGCCCGCCGACTGGCGCACCTGGCGCCCCTCCCGCCCCTACCGGGCACCGCACGGCGAACCCGCCCTCGGGCTGGCGGTGCTTATCGCCGGCCTGCTCGGCGTGGAACGGGTCGGCGCCGACGACAACTTCTTCGAGCTGGGCGGCGACTCGCTGCTCGCCGCCCGGCTCCAGACCCGGATAGAGGAACGTTTCTCGGTCCGCCTGCCCCTGGACGAACTGATGGCGGCCGACACCCTCGCCGACCTCGCCGAGCGCGTCGCCCGCGCCGGCGAGCGGGGCGGCCGGACCGACCGGCTGCCGCCGATCGTGCCGCGCGCCCGTTCCTGACGCCCGCCAGCCCCCCGACCGCCCCACACACCGGAAGGTGCGCACATGACCGACGAACAGCAGTACCACGTCGTGGTCAACGCCGAGGAGCAGTACTCGATCTGGCCCACGGACCGCGAGGTCCCGGCGGGGTGGACCCGGACCGGCTTCGACGGCCCCCGGCAGCTCTGCCTCGACCACATCGCCGAGGTCTGGACGGACATGCGTCCGCTCAGCCTGCGCCGGCGGCTGGACGCGAACGGCGTCTCGGCGTGAACGGAACGGACGAGAACACCAACCGGAGCGGAGGGCACGTGAACGAGTACGAGGCTCGGCAGCCGGAGGAGCCCATCGCGATCATCGGGATGAGCTGCCGGTTCGCCCCCGATCTCACCGGCCCGGCGCTCCTGTGGGAGTCGCTGCTCGCCGGGCGCGGCTCCGTCGGGGAGATGCCCGCCAAGCGCTGGGACCCGTACGCGGCGCAGAGCCCGGACGCCACCGCCGTCCTGCGCCGGACCACCCGCAAGGGCATGTACCTCGACGACATCGAGGGCTTCGACGCGGAGTTCTTCCGGATCACGCCCCGCGAGGCGGAGTACCTCGACCCCCAGCAGCGCATCCTGCTGGAGCTGGCCTGGGAGGCGCTGGAGGACGCCGGGGTGCCGCCGCTCTCGCTGAGCGGCACCGGCGCCGGGGTGTACATGTCCGCCAACTCCAACGACTACGGCAGACGGCTGCTGGAGGACCTGTCGCGCACCGGCGCCTGGGCCGTCAACGGCACGACGTTCTACGGCATGGCCAACCGGATCTCCTACTTCCTCGACGTCAAGGGACCGAGCATGGCGGTCGACACCGCCTGCGCCGGGTCGCTGACCGCCCTGCACGTCGCCTGCCAGGGCCTGCGCCTCGGTGAGGCGCCGGTCGCGCTCGTCGGCGGCGTCAACATCATCGCCAGCCCCGCGCTGAACGTCGCCCTGGACGCGGCGGGCGCGACCTCCCCGGACGGCCGCAGCAAGGCGTTCGACCGCGCCGCCGACGGCTACGGACGCGGTGAGGGCGCCGGCGTCGTGGTCCTCAAGCGGCTGTCCGACGCCCGCCGCGACGGCGACCCCGTGCGCGGTCTCGTCATCGGCAGCGGCGTCTACCAGGACGGCCGGTCCGACGGCATGATGGCGCCCAGCGGCGCGGCCCAGGAGCACATGCTCCGCGAGATCTACGCCCGCGCCCGGATCTCCCCGCGCTCCGTCGACTACGTCGAGGCGCACGGCACCGGCACCCAGGCCGGCGACCGCGCCGAGATCCACGCGCTGGCCGCCGTCTTCGGCGCCGGACGCACCGCCGCCGACCCCTGCCTGGTGGGCACCCTCAAGCCCAACATCGGCCACGTCGAGGCCGCGTCCGGGATCGCCGGAGTGATCAAGACCGTGCTGGCCATGGAACACCGCGCGCTGCCGCCCAGCGTGCACCGGGAGCCCGACCCGGAGCTGGGCTTCGGCGACAACGGACTGCGCCTGCTGGCCGAGACCACGCAGTGGCCCGCCCACGACGGCCCGCGGCGCGCCGGTGTCTCCAGCTACGGCGTCGGCGGCACCATCAGCCACGTCATCCTCCAGGAACCACCGAACACGGAAACCGCCGCGCAGCCGTCGCCCGCCGGCACGGCCGCGGAGCCGTCATCCGTCGGCACGGCCGCGCGGCCGGCAGCCACCGCCGGGGCCGTCCCGGAGCCGGCAGCCACCGCCGCCGTCACCGTCGAAGAGCCGGCAGCAGCCGCCACCGTCCGGGAGCCGGTCGCCGGTGGGGCCGGGCCGGCGACGGCCGGTGACGCCGGGCCGCGGGTGTTCCCGTTGTCCGCGATGTCCGACGCGGGGGTGCGGGATCTCGCCGGGGCCGTCGCCGGCTGGCTGCGCGCCCATCCCGGGGCCGCCCCGGACGCGGTCGCCCACACCCTCGCCCATCGCCGCTCCCACCTCGACGTGCGGGCCGCCGTCGTGGCCGGAACAGGAGCCGAACTCGCCGCCGCACTGGACGTCCTGGCCGCCGGAGGACGCGCCCCCGAGGTGGTCACCGGACGTGCCCTGCCCGCCGCCGAGGGCCCCGTCTGGGTGTTCTCGGGACACGGCGCCCAGTGGACCGGCATGGGCCGCGACCTGCTGCGCGACGAACCCGTCTTCGCCCGCGCCGTCGACGCCCTCGCCGGGGTCTTCCAGGAGGAGCTGGGCTGGACCCCGCGCCAGGTGATCGAGGACGGCGGCCCCTGGACCGTCACCGTCGTCCAGGCCATGACCTTCGCCGTCCAGGTCGCCCTCGCCGAGACCTGGACCGCGCGCGGCCTCGTCCCGAAGGCCGTGATCGGCCACTCGGTCGGCGAGATCGCCGCCTGCGTCGCCGCCGGCGCCCTCGATCCGGCCGACGCCGCGCGCTTCGCCTGCCGGCGCGCCCGCGCGCTGGGACGGATCGCCGGCCGTGGCGGCATGGCGCTGGTGGGCGAGGCGCTGGACGACGTCGAACAGCACCTGGAAGGCTGGGACGGCCTCGTCGCCGCCATCTGCGCCAGCCCCCGCTCCACCGTGGTCTCCGGGGACGCCGACGCCATCGGGGACCTCGTCACCGAGTGGACCTCGGTCGGCATCGAGGTGCGCCGCGTCGACACCGACGTGGCCTTCCACAGCCCGCACGTGGACGAGGTCCTGGACGAGGTCACCGAGGCCGCCCGGCAGCTCACCGCCCGCACCCCGCACACCACCCTCTACAGCAGCGCCCTCACCGACCCGCGCGGCACCGCACCGCGCGCGGGCGACTACTGGCGCACCAACCTGCGCGCGCCCGTCCGCTTCGCGCAGGCCGTGACCGCCGCCGTCGAGGACGGCCACCGGGTCTTCCTGGAGGTCTCCTCCCACCCCGTGGTCGCCCAGTCCGTCCGGGAGACCGCCGAGCACCTGGGCGTCGACGACCTGCACGTCGCCGTGTCCATGCGGCGGGACACCCCGGGCGTGCCGACCCTGCTGCGGGCCCTGGCCGAACTGCACTGCCACGGCATCGCCGTCCGCTGGCCCGGCCGGCACGGCGAACTGCTCCCGCTGCCCACCACCCGCTGGCAGCACCGGCCGTACTGGATCTTCCCGGAGAGCCCCGCCGAGAGCCACGGCCGCGGCCACGACCCGGACACCCACACCCTGCTCGGCGGCCGGATGACCGTCGCCGGCTCGCCCGCCCAGCAGGTCTGGCAGACCCACCTCGACATGGACTGCCGCCCCTACGCGCAGAGCCACAAGGTCGTCGGCGTCGAGACCGTGCCCGCCTCCGTGGTGCTGCACACCTTCGTCACCGCCGCCACCGACGGCGACCGGCGCCCGGGCCTGCGGGACATCGTCTTCCGCACCCCGCTCGCCGCCCAGCCGCCCCGCGTCGTCCAGATCGTGCTGGACCAGAACCAGGCCCGGCTCGCCAGTTGCCTGCGGCGCGACGCGGGCGACGACGCCCACCAGGAACTGGAGTGGCTGACCCACACCACCGCCACCGTCGACCGGGGCGCCGTCGTCGGCGCCCGCCCGCTGGAGGACGTCCAGGCCATCAGGGACCGCTGCCCCGAGGAGTGGACGTGGACCCGGGTGGACACCATGTTCCGCAACATGGGCGTCGACGGCTACACCTTCCCGTGGGTGGTCACCGAACTGCGGCGCAACGACCGCGAACAGCTCGCCACCGTCGTCATCGACCACGAGCCCAAGCTGCACCCCAGCAGCTGGACCGCCGTCATCGATGGCGCCCTCACCGTCAGCGGCGTACTCGTGACCAAGGAGGACGCCACCTCGCTGCGCACCTCCTCGCACATCGAGGCGATCGCCTACCGGGGCGACCCGCCGCCGCGCATCACCGTGCACACCGTCCGCTCGGCCACCGACCCCGACACCACCATCGACGTACGGATCGCGGACGACAGCGGCCAGGTCGTCTGCGAGGTGACCGGACTGCGCTACACCGTGGTCCAGGACCGCCCCGGCGGCATCATGGCGCCCCGCGAGCTGGTGCACGAGATCGCCTGGCGGCCCGTGGAGGCCAAGGAGGGCGTCCGGCCCGCCCGGCTGCTGCTGCTCGGCGACCCGGCCGTCACCGAGGCCCTCGCCCGCGACCTGGGCGACTTTGGGGTCCGCTGCCGCCGCCTCGCCTCGGCCACCGAGATCGCCGAACTCTCCCTCGACGAGCCGGGCGTGCTGCTCGTCGCCCCGCCCCGCCAACTGCCCGACGAGACACCGGAGGAGGCCGCCGAGCGCTGCTCCTGGAGCCTGATCGAGGCGGTCCAGGCGCTCGGCCGCCGGCTCGCCGAACGGCCCGACCCCGACACCGAGTCGCCGCTGCGGCTGTGGTGCCTCACCCAGGGCGTCCGCCACCCCGGCCGGCAGAGCTCGCTCGCCCACGCCCCGCTGTGGGGCATCTCCCGGATCACCGCGGGCGAACGCACCGACCTGTGGGGCGGCGTGCTCGACGTCGACGCCGAACTGTCGGACTTCGACGGCGACACCCCCGCCCGCGTCCTGCGGGTGCTGTCCGCGCTGCCCGGCGCGGAGGACGTCGTCTCGCTCACCAAGGACGGCGTCTTCGTGGCCCGGCTCACCCGGATCGACCGGCCCGCCGGGTCCGGCGGGGTGCGGTGCCGGCCAGACGGCACCTACCTGATCACCGGCGGTGTCGGCGCGCTCGGTCTGGAGGTCGCCCGTTCCCTGGTCGAACGGGGCGCCCGCCGGCTGGTCCTGGCCGGCCGCGGCGGTCTGCCGCCGCGCTCCGGCTGGGACCGGGTCGAGGACCCGGCGGTGCGCCGCCGGATCGACGCCGTCCTCGCCCTGGAGGCGCTCGGGGCCACCGTCCGGGTGCTCGCCCTGGACATCGCCGACGCGGACCGGGTCGCCGCCGCCCTGGACCCCTCCGCCCTGGACCTGCCGCCGATCCGCGGTGTCGTGCACGCCGCAGGCGTGGTCGCCGACGCCCTGGTCGACCACGTGGACCGGGCCGGACTCCACCAGGCCATGGCCCCGAAGATGCTCGGCGCGATGAACCTGCACCGGATGTTCCCGCCCGGCACGCTCGACTTCATGGTGTTCTTCTCCTCCTGCGGCCAGCTCGCCCGGCTCACCGGCCAGGCCAGCTACGCGGCGGCCAACTCCTTCCTGGACGGACTGGCCGCCTACCGCGGGGCGCAGGGAGCCACCGAGACCGTGAGCCTGGCCTGGACCTCCTGGCGGGGCGCCGGCATGGCCGAGACCACCGCCGGCACCACCACCATCGAGGCGGAGTCCCGGGGCCTGGGCAGCATCTCGATCGCCGAGGCCTTCCGCGCCTGGTCGTTCGCGGACCGCTTCGACAGCCCGTACTACGCCGTCCTGCGCGTGCTGCCCGAGCGGCGGCTGCCGGTCTTCAGCGAACTGACCAGTGCCGCCGAGGACGACGCGGCGGTCCCGGGCGGCGCCGTCGACTGGTTCTCGCTGACCGGCGAGGAACTCGCCGAACAGGCCCTCGCGGAGGTGAACGAGCAGGTCGCCGCCGAACTCAACCTGCCCGCCGCGGACATCGACGCCAACCGCCCGCTCGTGGACCTCGGCGTCGACTCCGTGCTCACCGTCGGCCTGCGGGTCCGGCTCAACCGCCGGTTCGGCATCGACCTGCCGCCGACGATCCTGTGGAGCAACCCGACGGTCGCCTCGCTCGCCGGCTTCCTGGCCCAGGAACTGGCCCGGCAGGCGGCCGAGACGGCCCAGTCCGCCGAGACGGCCGAAACGACCGAAGCGGCCACCGTGACCCGGGCCGACGAGGAGGAGTAGCCACCGATGACCACGGCACGACAGGACGCCGTCGACCGCCTGGTGCGGGAGTTCGACTGGCACGACCCCGAGTACACCCCCGACCTGGCCGAGGACGTCAACCGCCTGATCCGGGAGCGCTCAGCCGTCGGCTGGACCCCGGCGCACGGCGGACTGTGGATCCTGTCGCGCCACGACGACGTCCGGGCGGCCCTGAAGGACCACACCGTCTTCAGCTCCGGCTCGGGTGTGTTCCACCCGAGGGCCGCAGGGATGCCCCTGTTCTCACCGATCGAGTTCGACCCGCCCGAACACGGCGAGCTGCGCCGGCTGATGGCGCCGCCGCTGCACAACGAGGAGGTGCGCCGGCTGGAGGTCGCCGTCACCGCCCTGGCGGCCGAACTGATCGGCCCGATGGCCGCCCGCGGCCACGGCGACTTCGTCTCCGAACTGGCCCACCCGCTGGCCATCGGCGTCCTCGCCCTGGCCATCGGGCTGTCCGGCAACGCCCGGGACAAGGTCCGCGAACTGACCAGCAACCTGTGGCAGCGCCTGTCCCGGGACGGCGACGCCGACGGCTTCTGGCCGCAGTTCCGCGACCTGCTGGCCGAGGAGGTCCGCGCGGCCCGCGCCGACCCCGGCGACCACTACCTGGCCCGGCTCGCCCGCACCACCGTCGACGGCGAGCCGCTGGAGGAGGAGCGGCTGCACTCGATCATCGTGTCGCTGTGCATCGCCGGCCACCAGACCACCCTCAACACGATCAGCCGGATGCTGTGGAACCTGGCCCGCAACCCGCACGTCCAGCGCCGGCTGCGCGCCGAACCCAAACTGATCCCCGTGGTCGGCGACGAGACGATGCGCCGCTGGTGCCCGACCGACCGGTTCACCCGGGTCACCACCCGTGACGTGGAGATCGCGGGTACGACGATCCCGCGCGGCTCCCGGGTCGTGCTGCTGCTGGACGCGGCCAACCGGGACCCCGCCAAGTTCCCCGACCCCGACCGCTTCTCCCTCGACCGGGGCACCTCCCACCAGCACCTGAGCTTCGGTCACGGCATCCACCACTGTCTGGGCGCCGGCCTGGCCCGGCTGGAGTTCCGGGCCGTCCTGGCCGAACTCGCCCGGCACCCCGTCTACCACCTGGCCGGCGAGTCCGAACGGCACTTCGAGAACGGCCGGCACGTGGTCTTCGACCAGGTGCGGGTGCGGTTCGGCGGCCCGGCCGCGGAAGAGGAGAACGATGACTGAGCCGACGAGGCCCCCGGACGCCGCGCCGCCCGGCCCGGCCGGGCTGCTGCGGATCACCAGCGGCATGTGGGCGGCGCAGACCCTGGCCGCCGCGGTGGAGATCGGCCTGTTCACCCGGCTCGCCGCCACCGACGGCGCGACCGCCCCGGAAGTGGCCGCCGGGCTCGGCCTGGGCGCGCGCCCGGCCGAGGTGCTGCTGACCGCCTGCGCCGCGCTCGGCCTGCTGCGGACCGACGGCACCCCGCTCCCGGACGGCCCCGCCGCGGGCCCCCGCTACCGCAACGGCCCGGACGCCGACACCTACCTGGTCCGCGCCCGCCCGCACTACCTGGGCGACTACATCCTCATGGTCCGCGACCACACCACCCCCGGCTGGCTGCGGATCACCGAGGCCCTGCGCTCCGACACCCCCAGCCGCTGGGCGCCCGAGCAGCAGGACCGCATCTTCGACGAGGAGAACCGGTCCACCGCCTTCTGGGACGGCCTGTTCCCGCTGTCCAGCCTCACCGCGCGTGCCCTGGGCGCGGCCGTCGACCTGACCGGGAGCCGCCGGCTGCTCGACGTCGGCGGGGGCGGCGGCGCCTTCGCCATCGAGCTGTGCCGCCGCTTCCCGGACCTGCGCACCACCGTCTACGACCTGCCGCACGTGTGCGCGTACACCGGGAAACGGGTGGCGGCGGCGGGCCTGTCCGAACGGATCTCCACGCACCCCGGGGACTTCTTCGCCGACCCCGGACTGCCCGCCGGGCACGACACGGTGCTGCTCTCCATGATCCTGCACGACTGGGACGAGCCGCGGAACCGGCGGCTGCTCGCCGCCTGCCACCGGGCGCTGCCGCCGGGCGGACTGATCGTGATCAGCGAACTGCTGGTCGACGACGACCGGACCGGCCCGCTGGACGCCGCCCTGATGAGCATGAACATGCTGGCCGGGACCTGGGGGCGCAACTACACGGCCGCCGAGTACGGCGGCTGGCTGCGCGACGCGGGCTTCCGCGCGGTGCGGACCGTGCCGTTCGACGGACCCGGGGCGAATGGCGCCGTCATCGCCCGAAAGGAGTAGCGGCGTTTGGGCGGTGCCGCCCGGCGGTGCACGATGAACGGGTCAGGCCGGCCCCGGCCCCGCCGGGGCCGGGCCGTTCCCCACCACACCCTGGACATCGTCATGGCGATCCGCGCACAGGTCACCTTCGACGCCCGCAACCCGCGCGAACAGGCGGAGTTCTGGGCCGTCGCACTGGACTACGTGGTGCAGCCGCCACCGCCGCCGCACGCGTCCTGGGAGGAGTTCGCGCGCTCCATCGACCTGCCCGAGGACCGCTGGGACACACTCGCCGCCGTGGTCGACCCGGACGGCGACGGCCCCCGGGTGCTCTTCCAGAAGGTGCCCGAGGACAAGGAGGTCAAGAACCGCGTCCACCTCGACGTCCAGATCAGCCACCCCGACGGCCACCGCTCACCGGCCGGCCAGGAGCGGATCGCCCGGCACGTCGCCCGGCTGGTCGACGCCGGCGCCAAGGTCGTCCGCGAGGTGGACGAGCCCATCGGCTTCTGGGTGCTGATGCGCGACCCCGAGGGCAACGAGTTCTGCGTCGGCTGACCGAGCCGTCACCTGCGCCTGTGGCGTTCCCCCCAGTTGGCCGATAAGGTCCACGCCGTGATGTGGCGCTGACGGGGGAGGCGGAGCATGTCTGACCGATGGAGTCCCGACACCATCTCGCGGGCCGGCTGGGACCAACTGACCGGACGCAACTTCTACTCCAGCGCCGACTGGCTCGACTTCTGCGCCACCGAACACGCCGGAGAGGTCGAAGCGGTGGTCGCCGGCGACGGCCCGGACGCGGTCGCGCTCCCGCTGTTCCACGGGACGGACCTGAAGGGCTCGCCGTACGACTGGAACGCCCGGCTCGCCGACCGCTCCCTGCCGCTGCTCGCCGCCGACGGACTGCTGGCCGGCCCGCGCGAGGGCTACCAGACGCACCTGCTGCGGGCCACGCCCGAGCCGGACCCCGGCGCGGTCGCCCGCTTGCTCGCCGGCGTCCGCGCGCGGGCCGGGGAGCGGGGCTGCGTGGCGATGTACCTGAGCACCGAGGACGTCCGGCTGCTCCAGGCGGCGGGCGTGCCGGCGCCCGCCGTGCTGCTGGAGGCCGACGCCTGGCTGCCGGTCCCCGAGGGCGGATTCGACGCCTGGATCGCCACCCTGACCGCGAAGCGGCGCACCGCCGTCCGCAAGGAGATCGCCGCGTTCGGCGCGGCGGGCTACCGCATCCGGCATCTGCCGCTGCGGGAGTGCAGCACGGACATCGCGCCGCTCGCGGTGCGCACGGAGGCCAAGTACGGCTACCAGGCCACGCCGGACGAGGACCTGACCTCGTTCCGCAACCACGAGCGGTCCCTCGGCGACGCCGCCATGGTCGCCCTGTGCACCCTGGACGACACCCCTGTCGGTTTCTGCCTGTACTACGTGTGGGGGGACACCGTCTTCCTGCGCTGGGCCGGCTTCGACTACACGCGGCTGCGCGGCGCCTACGAGTACTTCAACGTGCTGTACTACGAGCAGTTGCGGTGGGCGGCCGGGCGCGGCGTGCGGTGGATACACGCCGGGCTCAAGGCGACCAAGGCCAAGGTGTGGCGCGGCGCCGTCCTGCGGCCGCTGTGGCTGCTCGACCTCGCCGAGGACAGCCCGCTCACCGCCGCGCGGGAGGACGTCCACGCCCGCAACGAGGAGTACCTCGCCGCCCTGCTCGCGGACAGCACGCTCGCCGGCGGCGTCGCCGACCTCACACAGTGGCGTCTGCCGGCCCGGCCCTGACCGGCGGCACCCCGCTCAGCCGCTCTCGCCACCGCTCTCGCCACCGCTCTCGCCGTCCGTCCCGTCCGCCGGGATCTCGGCGTGGCGTACCGCGCTGAACCAGAACAGCACCGACAGCCCCAGCAGCGGTACCGCGCCCAGCGTGATCGCCGTGCGGATGCCGGCCAGGTTGCCGAGCGCGCCGGCCAGCAGCGCGCCGACCGGGATCGTGGCGTAGATCATCAGGCGGAAGGTCGCGGTGATCCGGCCCAGCAGGCCGGCCGGGGCCAGCGCGATGCGCACGGTCAGGGAGTGCACGTTGAAGATGCCCAGGCCGAACCCGTACACCACGAAGCCGCCGATCAGCAGGGGGATCGCGACCGCGGGCCGGGCCGGGGCGAACGGGACCACCACCAGACCGGCCGCGGCGACCACCATCGAGCCGACGATGCACCGGCCGATGCCGAGGGCCTTCGCCGCCCGCCCGGCGAGCAGCGCGCCGCCCAGACCGCCGACGCTGGCCGTGGTGAGGATGACACCCAGCTCGCCCGCCGAGAGCCGCAGTTCGCGGACCCCGAACAGCAGGTACAGCGTGAGCACGATCTGCTCGAACAGGTTGTAGGCCGCCGACTGGACGGCCAGCAGCCGCAGCACCCGGTGGCCGAAGATCGCCCGCAGCCCGTCCGCGATCTCGGTGCGCAGCCGCGGCCGTTCGCGCTCCGCCTCCGCCACCGTCTCCGGGGCGCGGATGCCGAGGAACGTCAGGGCGGCGAGCAGATAGGTCCCGGCGTTGGCGAGAAGCGCCACCGGCGCGGTCACCACCTGCACCAGCACACCGCCGAGGCCGGGCCCGCCGATCTGCGCGATCGAGTAGGCGCCCTCCAGTTTCGCGTTCGCCTCGATCAACTGCTCCCGCGAGACCAGGGAGTTCAGGTAGACCAGGTACGCCACGTCCGAGACCGCGGTCAGCAGCCCGATCACGAACGTCACCAGGTACAGCAGGCCGAGCGAGAGGGAATCGGTCAGATAGCTGACCGGGATCAGCGCGATCAGCAGGAAACGCACCAGGTTGGTCGCGACGAGCACGGGCCTGCGCCGGTGCCGGTCCAGCCACGCCCCGGCGAACAGCGTGATCAGCAGCACCGGCGCGTACTGCAACGCGGTCAGGAAGGAGACCTCGGTCGGTCCGGCGTGCAGGGCGCTGATCGCGGTCAGCGGCACCGCCACCAGCGAGATCTGCGCCCCGGTCTGGGAGACCGTCTCCCCGGACCAGAGCAGCAGGAAGGAGCGGTGCCGCCACAGACTGCTCCGCGGCGGCCGGGCGGCGGCCTCGGGGCCGGTCTGTTCGGCGGACTGCTGGCTCATCATGCTGCTCCGGGTCGTACGAGGTCGTCGGCGGCGGTCCGCCACGAGGTTCCCGCGGGTCTACTGTCCGGCGGGCGGGCGCAGCCGGATGCCGTGCATGCCGCCGTCCACGGCGAGGACGGTGCCCACCGAGGCGCCCGACAGCGGGCTCGCCAGATAGGCGATCGCGCCCGCCACCTCCTCGGCCGTGACCAGACGGCCCATCGGCTGGAAGGCGTTCAGCGCGTCCCGCGCGGCCTGGAGGTCCGGTGCCTGGCGGAGCGACCTGTCGATCCACGGGGTGTCCGCCGAGCCCGGGGCGACGCAGTTGACCCGGATGCCCTCGCGGACGTGGTCCGCCGCCATGGCCAGCGTCAGCGCGTACACCGCGCCCTTGCTGGCCGAGTACAGCGTCCGCTGCTGCATCCCGGCCCAGGCGACGATCGAGCAGGTGTTCACGATCGCCGCGGCCGGCGAGCGCCGCAGGTGCGGCAGCGCGTGCCGGGCGACCCGGACCATCCCGACCACGTTGACGTCCAGGACGCGCAGCCACTCCTCGTCGCTGTTCGCGGCCACGTCCCCGACCGCGCCGATCCCGGCGTTGTTCACCACCACGTCCAGCCGGCCGAACCGCTCGGCCACCGTGTCCACCGCGGACTTGACCTGGGCGTCGTCGGTGACGTCGGCCTGCACGCCCAGGATGCCGTCCGGCAGCCCGTCCGGCTTCAGGTCCAGCGCGGCGACCCGGGCACCCCTGCTGCGCAGCAGTTCCGCCGTGGCCAGCCCGATGCCCGAGGCACCGCCGGTGACGAGCGCGACCAGTCCTTCGAAGTCACTCACGAGTTCACTCCTGTCCGTTCAGGACCATCAGGGATACGACCCTCAGGTCAGGATTCCGGTTCGGCCACCGCGGCCGCCGGACGGCGGCGCGGCAGGCACAGCTGGGCGGCCACCAGCCCGGCCGCACCGACCAGGGTCCACAGCGCCCACGGCCCGATCGCGTACACGGCGCCGCCGACGAGCGGACCTGCGCCCGTACCGGTCGTGTACGCGACGCCGTACAGGCCCTGGTAGCGCCCGACCAGCCGCGGCGGGGCCAGGCTGCCCAGGTACGCCTGGGCGACGGAGGTGGAGATCATCTCGCCGAACGTCCACAGCAGCACCGTCGCCGCGAGCAGCCCCATGGTGGTCATGAGCCCGGTCAGCGCGAGACCGGCGCCGATGAGCAGGTTGCCCACGGCCAGCACGTACTCCGGCCGGAACCGGGCGACCAGGCCGGTCAGCGGCAGTTCGAGGATCAGTACCAGCAGGCCGTTGAGCCCGATGAGCAGACCGAAGTCGCGCTCGCCCAGGCCCACGGCGTCGACGTGCAGCGGCAGGGCGACGGTGGACTGGACGTAGACGAACTCGGCGAACACGGTCATCAGCAGGAAGCGCACCAGGGCGCGGTCGGCGAGCGCCCGCCGGTACCCCACCGCCTTGTCGGCCCGGGCGTCCGCGTCGTCCTGCCCGGCCCGCGGCCCGGGGGCGTCCCGCAGCAGCAGCCCCACGACCACGCCGAACAGCAGGCACGCGGCGGCGTTGCCGAGAAACAGCTCCGTGTACGAGGTGCTGGCCAGCACGCCGCCGATGACCCCGCCGAGGGCGGAGCCGAGGTTCATCGCGAACCGGAACACCCCGAAGGCGGCGAGGCGTTGCTGGTTGGTCGAGACCGAGTCGACCAGCACGGCGGACGCGGCCGGCCGGTAGATCTGCGAGGTCACGCCGATCAGACCGACCACCACGACGATGAGGGGCAGCGGGCCGAGGGACGGCACGACCGCGGTCAGGGCGGTGGTGGTCACCGCGGACAGCACGATCGTCCACCGCCGGCCGATGCGGTCGGCGAGCGAGCCGCCGACCGCGTTGCCGAGCACCTTGCCCACCCCGGAGGCGCCCAGCACCAGCCCGGCGGCACCGGCGGAATAGCCCCGCTCGGTCAGGTACAGCACGATGAAGACGGGCAGGAAGTTGCCGACCTGGTTGACCAGGATGCCGAGACTGATGATCCACACCCGGCCGGGCAGGCCGCGCAGCGCGTCGCGGAATCGCGGCTCGGCGACGCTCGACCGGTCCGGCGCGGTGTTCACGTGATGGGCTCGGTGCGCACGTGGATGGCCTCGGCCAGCCGCTTGCTGTGGGCGATCGCCTCGGCGGCGTCGGCGCCCCGGGCGACGACGTACCCGCCGATGTCCTCGTTCCAGGTCAGCGGCCGCACCTCGTCGCCGGGCCGGACCTTCAGATGCAGGTCGACGAAGGCCGGGTCCGCGCGTACGGCCTCGACGCCGGTGATCTCCACGACCCGGCCGGGCTCCGGGGTGAGCGCCCGCAGGGCCGCCCCGCCCCGCGGCGTCGGCGACTCGGCCAGCGGCTCCACCAGGCCGAACCTGATGCCCAGCGCGTACCGCTCCATGTCGACGCCGTAGGCGGACTCCACCATCTCGTTGAGCGCGTAACCGCCGATGCGGTTGTGCGACTCGATGATCCGCGGGCCGCGCGAGGTCAGCCTGATCTCGGTGTGCCCCGGTCCGTTGCGCAGCCCCACCGCGTCCAGGAAGTCCGTCACCAGCCGGGTGACCTCGCGCAGCGTCTCCTGCGGGGCGCGGCTGGGCTGGGTGAGGCCCAGTTCCACGAAGCCGGAGCCGCCGCCGAAGGCCTCCTTGTCGGTCACCGCGACGACCACGTGCCGGCCGTCGAAGCTCAGCGTCTCCACGCTGACCTCCGGGCCGTCCAGGTACTCCTCCATGAGGAACTCCTCGAAGGAGTCGTCGCTGAACAGGTCCCCGGTGGCCCAGTCGGCGTCGTCCAGGGAGCGGTACCGCTCGGCCACGGCGTCCACGTCGGCCGGTTCGCGGACGCAGAACACGCCCACGCTGCCCGACTCGCGGACCGGCTTGACGATGACCGGGAAGCCGTGCGCCGCGGCGAACTCCCGCAGGTCCTGCGGGGAACGGCCGATCGCGGAGGCCACCGGGCTGATGCCCTTGGCGGCCAGGTGCCGGCGCATCCGCCACTTGTCCAGCAGCAGTTCCACGGTGTCGACGGACTCGCCGCTCAGGCCGAGCGCCTCGTTGATCCGCGCCGCCGGCAGCAGCCCCAGTTCGAACAGCGACACGGCCGCCTGGAACGGGTACGCCTCGTGCAGCGACGCGGCCAGCGGCAGCAGCCGGTCGATGTCGCCGTAGTCGACCAGCAGCGCCTGGTCGACATAGGGCCAGTGACCGCTGTCGTAGGCGTTCGGGTACTGGGCGTGCACGACGTCCAGACCCAGTTCGCGGGCCTTGCGCACCAGCTTCAGCTTGCCGCCGATGACCAGCACGCGCGGCCGTTCGGCGGCATCCGCCGGGGACCGTTCGCCGTGGGGCGCGACATCGTTCGACAAGGTGGCTCCTCCTGTCATGTTCAGACCGGCGATCCGGCCGGGCGCCGGGGACGGCGGCACGGCTGGGGGAGAGGATCAGTCCGGCACCTCCGTGCGGTGCGCCGGGCGCGGGCTCGGTGGCCTCATGGCCGCCCGCGTGCGATCGGGGCAGTCGGACTTCGGCGCGGGATCCCCGACGATGGCCCAGCCGGACGGCTCGTCCCCTGTCGGCTGGGCCAGACGGAGTGCTGGTCCTCGTGGTACGGGATCACCGGCCGAAACAGTATCACGGTCAACTCCCCCTGAACGCTGGAGTTTTGAGCGTTCCGGAGGCCGTCCGCGCGAGGACTCGCACCCGGCGGGCGGACCCGTCAGCCGAGCACGCCGGCGATGGCGTCGACCCCGCGGTCGATCTCCTCGCGGGTGATCACCAGCGGCGGCGCCACCCGGAGATGGCCCTGGTTCTCCTTGCACAGCAGTCCCCGTTCGGCCAGCGCCTCGGAGACCCCGTGCCCGGCCGCGCGGCCCTCGGCGATCTGCACCCCGGCCCACAGACCGCGGCCCCGGACCTCGGCGACACCGTCCAGCTCCCCGAGCCGGGAGTGCAGGTACGCGCCCAGTTCCCGGGACCGCTCCTGGAACTCCCCGGTGGCCAGCAGCCGTACCACCGCGCGGCCGACCGCGCTCGCCAGCGGGCTGCCGCCGAAGGTCGAGCCGTGCTCGCCGGGCCTGAGCACCCCGAGGACGTCGGCCCGGCCGATCACCGCGGACACCGGGAACAGTCCGCCGCCCAGCGACTTGCCCAGGGCGTACAGATCCGCGCGGACCCCCTCGTGGTCCAGCGCCAGCGTCGCGCCGGCGCGGGCCAGCCCGCACTGCACCTCGTCGGCGATGAACAGCGTCCGGGTCTCGTCGCACAGCCGGCGGACCTCGGCGAGGTAGCCCTTCGGCGGGACGACCACGCCCGCCTCGCCCTGGATCGGCTCCAGCAGGACCGCCGCCGTGTTGTCGGTGATCGCCGAGCGCAGCGCCTCGGCGTCGCCGAACGGCACCACCCGGAAGCCCGGGGTGAAGGGGCCGAACTCGTGGCGGGCGGTCGGGTCGGTGGAGACCGACACCATGGTCGTGGTGCGGCCGTGGAAGTTGGCGCCCGCGACCACGATCTCGGCGGCGCCGTCCGGCACGCCCTTGACCTGGTAGGCCCACTTCCTGGCGACCTTGACGGCCGACTCGACCGCCTCGGCGCCGGTGTTGGCGGGCAGCACCATCTCGGTGCCCGTCAGCTCGGCCAGTTCCCGGCAGAACAGCCCGAACTGGTCGTTGTGGAAGGACCGGCCGGTCAGCGTCAGCCGGTCGAGCTGCGCCTTGGCGGCGGCGACGAGGTCCGGGTGCCGGTGGCCGAAGTTCAGCGCGGAGTACCCGGCGACGAAGTCGAGGTAGCGCCGGCCGTGCGCGTCGGTCACCCAGGCGCCCTCGCCCTCGGTGAGCACCACGGGCAGCGGGTGGTAGTTGGGCGCGGCCCAGCGCTCGGCGGCGGCCGCGTGGTCGGACGGGGAACTGGCGGTGCCGCTCACAGTGGTGGTCATCGCGTCGTAACACCCTCTCGGCAGTGGATCACTGACTGGCTGGCTGGTGGTCCGCCCTCGCGTCGATCATTCCGGCACTGAGCGTAGCCCCGTCCTGCGGATCGATCAGCAGGAACGAACCGGTGCGTCTGTTGTCGGCGTAGTCGTCCACGGCGAGCGGCTCGGCGGTGCGCAGGCGCACGCCGCCGATGTCGTTGGCGGACAGCCCGTCCGCGCACGGCAGCCGGCGGGCGACGGTGACGTCCATGCGGTAGTCGATGTGCTCCACGACCGCCGGCACCGTCCGCGTGGTGTGCCGCAGCAGCACCCGCTGACGCGGCCGCAGCGGACGCTCGTCGAGGTGGCACACGGTGGCGTCGAGCTGCCGCAGCGGGGCGGCGGCGGGCTGGGCGGCCAGGACGTCGCCCCGTGCGATGTCGAGGTCGTCGGCGACGCGGACCGCGACCGACTGCGGGGCCCAGGCGAGGCGGGCCGGCCGGCCGAGCACGGTGAGGCCGACGACCGTACTGGCCGTCCCGGCCGGCTGGACGACGATCCGGTCGCCGACCTCCAGCACCCCGGAGGCGAGCTGTCCGGCCAGCCAGCGTTCCACCGTCCGCCGGTCCTCGGAGGGTGCGCGGATCACGTACTGCACCGGCAGCCGCAGCGGCTTGCCGGTCGGGTCCGCGCCGAGCGGCGCGCTCTCCAGGTGGGACAGGAGCGTCTCGCCGTCGTACCAGTCCATCGCCGTCGACGGCGCGACCACGTTGTCGCCGGCCAGCGCCGACATCGGGATGGCGGTGACCTGGGCCAGACCCAGTTCGCGGGCCCGCTCGGTGAACTCGGCCGCGATCCCGGTGAAGACGGACTCCCGGTAGCCGACGGCGTCCATCTTGTTGACCGCCAGCACGACCTGCGGGACCCGCAGCAGCGCCGTGATCGCGCAGTGCCGCAGGGTCTGCGCCACCACGCCCTTGCGCGCGTCGACCAGGATCACCGCCAGGTCCGCGGTGGAGGCGCCGGTCACCATGTTCCGCGTGTACTGCACATGGCCCGGCGTGTCCGCGAGGACGAACCGCCGCCGGGGCGTCGCGAAGTAGCGGTACGCCACGTCGATGGTGATGCCCTGCTCCCGCTCGGAGCGCAGGCCGTCGGTGAGCAGGGCCAGGTCGGGGCCGTCCTGGCCGCGGCGGCGGGACGCCTCCTCGACGGCCGCCAGCTGGTCGGCGAGCACGGACTTGGTGTCGTACAGCAGCCGTCCGACCAGGGTGGACTTGCCGTCGTCGACCGAACCGCAGGTGGCCAGCCGCAGCAGGCCGCCCGACGGCCGGGGCGACGGGCCGGTCCGGCCCTCCGCTTCCGCAACGTCCGTTGACACGTCTAGAAGTACCCTTCTCGCTTGCGGTCCTCCATGGCGGCCTCGGACAGCCGGTCGTCGGCCCTGCTCGCGCCGCGCTCGGTCACCCGGCTCGCCGTGATCTCGGCGATCACCTCCGCCACCGTCGAAGCCGAGGAGTCGACCGCGCCGGTGCAGGACATGTCGCCGACCGTGCGGTACCGCACCCGCCGCTCGGCCACGGGCTCGCCGTCGCGGGGGCCGCCCCAGTCGCCGGGCGCCAGCCACATCCCGTCGCGCCGGAACACCGACCGCCGGTGCGCGAAGTAGATCGCGGGCAGCTCGATGCCCTCCTGCTCGATGTACTGCCAGACGTCCAGCTCGGTCCAGTTGGACAGCGGGAACACACGGACGTGCTCGCCCGGCTTGTGGCGGCCGTTGTAGAGCTGCCACAGCTCGGGCCGCTGCCTGCGCGGGTCCCAGGCGCCGAACTCGTCGCGCAGACTGAACACGCGCTCCTTGGCGCGGGCCTTCTCCTCGTCGCGCCGGCCGCCGCCGAACACCGCGCCGAACCGGCCGTCGCGGATCGCGTCCAGCAGCGGCACGGTCTGGAGCGGATTGCGGGTCCCGTCCGGACGTTCGTGCAGCAGCCCGTCGTCGATGTACGCCTGCACGGACGCCACGTCCAGCCGCAGGCCGTGCCGGGCGACGATCCGGTCCCGGTAGGCGAGCACCTCGGGGAAGTTGTGGCCGGTGTCCACGTGCAGCAGCGAGAACGGCAGCGGCGCCGGCGCGAACGCCTTCAGCGCCACGTGCAGCATGACGATGGAGTCCTTGCCGCCGGAGAACAGCAGCGTCGCCCGGTCGAACTCGCCGGCCACCTCGCGGAAGATGTGCGCCGCCTCGCTCTCCAGCATCTCCAGGTGGGTCAGCGGCGCGGTCCGGGCAGCGGGCTCCCGGCCGGCGGGTGCGGGCGGGTCGCCGACCACGGCCCGGGCGGCGGCGCTCACGACAGCCCGCGTGCCGTGAGCAGGGCACGCAGCCGGCCGACCGACTCCTGGACCGTCCGGCCCCCGGTGTCGATCCGCAGGTCCGGGTCGACCGGCGCCTCGTAGGGGTCGTCCACCCCGGTGAGGCCCTTCAGTCCGCCCGCCGCCTGCCTGGCGTACAGGCCCTTCACGTCCCGTTCGGCGCAGAGTTCCACCGGGGTCGCCACATGCACCTCCAGATAGGGGACACCGCGCGCCGCGTGCCGCTCGCGCACCGCCGCGCGCGAGCCGGCGTACGGCGCGATGACCGGCACCAGCACGGTGACGCCGTGACCGGCGAGCAGCGCGGCCACGTAGCCGATCCGCCGCACGTTGGTGTCCCTGTCCTCCTTCGAGAAACCCAGTTCCGCGGACAGCGCCGCGCGGACCTCGTCGCCGTCGAGCACCTGGACGCGGTGCCCGTCGGCCCGCAGCCGCTCGGCGAGGCCCCGCGCGAGGGTGGTCTTGCCCGCGCTCGGCAGTCCGGTCAGCCAGACCGTGCCGCCCTGCCACACGGCGGGTGTGCCGTGGGGTCCGGTCATGTTCGGTGCCCCCTTTCGTCCATGCGGGTGGTGGCCGGTTCCGCGGGCGCCATGGTCACCGTGGTGCCGGAGCCGGCCAGCGCCCGGCTCACCGGGTCGGGCACCCGCCCGTCCGCGACGCGGACCGACGCCACCCGGCCGGCCAGCGCCTCGCGCGCCGCGATGAGTTTCAGCGCCATGCCGCCGCCGGCGAACCGGCCGGGCGCGCCGGTCGCCGGCACCTCGTAGGCATCGAGCACGCTGGTGTCGTCGCCGGGGTCGGCGAGCACGCCCGGCGCACCGGTCAGCAGCACCAGCCGGTCGGCGCCGAGGGCCGCGGCGAGCGCCGCCGCGACCCGGTCGGCGTCGACGTTCACCGGGAGGCCGTGCTCGTCGGCCGCGGGCGGGGAGACCACCGGCACGAATCCGGAGCGCAGCAGGGTGTCGGGCAGTTCGGTGCGCACCTCGCCGAGCCGGCCGCTGTGGTTGTCCCGGACCAGGGTCGTACGGCCGTCCACCACGGCCCGGACGGCGGACTTGCGGCGGGCGCGCAGCATGCCGCCGTCCAGACCGGTGAGGCCGACCGCGGGCACCCCGAGCCGGGACAGCTCCGCGACCAGCTTCGGTTTGACCCCGCCGGCCAGCGCGAGGACGACCACCTCCAGCGTCGCCGGGTCGGTGTACCTGGTGGTCACCTTGTCCGGGGAGACCAGAGTGCGCTGCGGTACGCCGAGCCTGCCGGACAGCCGGGCGATCTCGCCCGACCCTCCGTGCACCAGCAGGACGCGCTGGCCGTCCTGGACGAGCCCGGCGATGTCGGCGCAGATGCCCGCCGCGTCGACGGCGGGGTTGCCGCCGCACTTGACGACGGTCAGCGGTCTGGTGGTCACAGTGTCTCCAGTCACCGGGGCTCAGACGGGATGCAGGCCGGGGAAGGACAGGCCCAGGTTCTCCGGCCACCCCCTGCGGATGTTCAGGCACTGGACCGCGTTGCCCGCGCCGCCCTTCACGAGGTTGTCCAGCGCGGCCATGGTCACCAGCCGTCCGGTCCCCTCGTCCACGGCGTACCCGACGTCGCAGAAGTTCGAGCCCAGCAGGATCTTCGGCTCCGGGTAGCGGAACGTGCCGCGCTCGTAGGTGACCAGCCGCACGAACGGCTCGTCCCGGTACTGCTCGCGGAACGCCCGCCGCACCGCCGGCTTGTCGACGCCGGGGCGCAGCGTGGCGTGGCAGAGGGTCTGCACCCCGCGCACCGCCTCCACCCCGGTCGCCGTCATCGCGGCCGTGATGCCCAGGTGCCGGGAGATCTCCGCCTCGTGCCGGTGCCCGGTCGGTGCGAACACCCGCATGGCGCCGCTGCGTTCGGCGTGCAGGTTGGCCGGGCCCGCGGTGGCGCCGGACCCGCTGGAGCCGGTGCGCGCGTCGAACTGCGCGACCGGTTCCACCAGGTCACGGGCCGTCAGCGGGTACAGCGCGAGCACCCCCGCCACCGCCATGCAGCCGGGCACGCTGACCAGGTCGGCGGTGCGCAGGCGCTCGCGGTGCAGCTCCGGGATGCCGGGCACGAACGCGCCGAGCAGCTCCGGCGCCTCGTGCTCGGTGGCGTAGTAGCGCCGGTAGACCTCGGGGTCGTCCAGCCGGAAGTCCCCGGTCAGGTCGATGACCTGCCGGGCGCGTTTCGTCCAGTGGCCGATCTGGCCCATGGCCGCCCGGTGGGCCGTGGCGAGGAACACGGTGTCGCACTCGTCCACGTCCTCGGCCGAGCAGAACACCAGGTCGGTGGCGGACCGCAGGTTCGGGTGCACGCCGTCGACCCGCTTGCCCGGGAACCGGGACGAGACCGCGCCGACCACCTCGACCTCGGGATGGCCGATCAGCAGCCGCAGCAGCTCGCCGCCGATGTAGCCGGCCGCGCCGACCACCGCGACGCGGATCACGGCCCGGCCCCGGTACACGTCGTGTGTCCGCGCACGCCTACTCTCCCCAGTCCTCTTCGACCTCGGGCGCCAGGGCGAGCACCGGCGGGTCCAGCGCCACGACCTCCAGCTCGCTGCGGCAGCCGGGGCACTCCACGATCTCGTTGAGCCGCACCGACTCGCCGAGCCGCACGTCGTCCTCACACTTCGGGCAGGTCTGCGGGGTGGTCATACGGTGATGTCCTTTCGATCGGTCGGGTGGGAGGGGGCGGCTGTGCCGAGGGCGGTACGGACCGTCCTCACCACCCGCTCCGCGGTGAGGTCGTAGTGTTCGACGAGGTGTTCCTGGTTGCCGACCGTGTCGACGAACCGGTCCGGCACGCCCAGCCGCAGCACCCTGGTGGGCGCGGCCTCCGCGAGCGTCTCGGCCACCGCGCCGCCGAGGCCGCCGGCGCGCCAGTGCTCTTCCAGCGTCACCACGAGCCGGGCCGGCCGGGCCGCGGCCACCAGGGCCTCGGTGTCCAGCGGCCGCAGCGTGTGCAGGTTCAGCACGGTGGCCTCGACGCCGTGTCCGGCCAGGGCGTCCGCCGCGGCGAGACAGGCGAGCACCGGGTAGGGACCGCAGCACGCGAGCACCACGTCGTCGCCCTGCCGCAGCGTCTGCGCCTTCCCGATGACCGGGGGCGGGGCGGCGGGCAGCGGCGGTGTCGCCTTGCGGCCGAGCCGGACGTAGAGTGGTCCGGGCAGGTGCACGCTCTGCTCGACGAACGCCTCGGTGGCGGCGGCGTCGGCCGGCACCACCACGGTCATGCCCGGCAGCACCCGGAGCACGGCGAGGTCCTCCAGCGCCTGGTGCGTCGGACCGAGGTGGCCCGCGGCGAGCCCGCCGTGGGTGGCCATGATGCGGACCGGCAGCCGGTTGTAGGCGATGTCGATCTTGATCGCCTCCAGCGCGCGGGACGCGGCGAAGGCGGCCATCGTGTTGACATACGGCATCCGCCCGCACGCGGCCAGTCCGGCGGCCATGCCCATCAGGTTGTGCTCGGCGATGCCCAGGTTGAGGTACTGCTCGCCGGCCGCCGTGGCGTGGTCCGCGCTGAACAGGCCGGTGTCGCTGTCCAGGCAGATCAGCTCGGGGTGCCGGCCCAGCAGGGCCAGCAGACGGTCCCGATACGCTTCTCGGGTCGCGCGGCTCATCCGGTCGTGCCCCTCGTCCGTAGGGCGGCCTTGGCCCTGGCGTGATTGCGCTCCGACAGCGTCACGTAGTGGCCGGCCGCCCGGCCCGCGAGGAACGGCAGCCCGTGGCCCTTGACCGTGCGGGCGATCAGCACGCTCGGCTTGCCCGGCTCCCAGGGGGCGGCGGCCAGGTGCTCCGCCAGCCCGGCCGCGTCATGGCCGTCCGCCTCGCGCACCGCCCAGCCGAAACTGCGCCAGCGTTCGGCCAGCGGTTCCATCGGCGCGATCCGCTCGGTGGACCCGGTGAGCTGCAGCCCGTTGCGGTCCACCACGGCGACGAGCCGGTCCAGCCGCAGCGACGCGGCCGCGATCGCCGCCTCCCAGACCGAACCCTCCTGGAGTTCGCCGTCGCCGAGCAGGACGAAGCTGCGCGCGTCCCGGCCCGCGTACCGGCCGGCCAGCGCGAACCCGCAGGCCAGCGCCAGTCCGTGGCCGAGCGACCCGGTGGGCAGCTCCACCCCGGGCACCGCGCGGACCGGATGGCCCATCAGCCTGCTGCCGGGCCGCGCGTAACCGGCGAGTTCCCCGACCGGCAGGAAGCCCCGCTCGGCCAGCGTCGCGTACAGGCCGACGGCGGCGTGGCCCTTGCTGAGCAGGAACCGGTCGCGTTCCGGGTCCTCCGGCCGCAGCGGGTCCACGTTCAGCACCGAGAAGTACAGCGCGGTGAGCACCTCCACCGAGGAGAACGCGCCGCCGAGGTGGCCGCCCTCCGGACCCGCGCACATGTCGACCACGTGCGAGCGGATACGGGCGGCGACCGCTTCCAGCGCCTCGCGCGCCGGAGCCCGGGTGGCCGTCATGACGCGGCCGCCGCGAGCGTCGCCACCGCGCCGGCGTTGGCCCACACCTTCTCGAACGCCTCCGCGTACAGCTCCAGCAACTGCCCCGAACCCGGGTGCAGATGACGCTTCTGCAAGGTCAGCGAGTCGGCGATGACCGCGCGGGCCACCGGGTAGCCCGCACTGGCCACCGGGGCGGACGCGCCGGTCACCGCCCACGGATAGCCGCCGCCGAAGCCGACCCGGTCGACGAAGACCTTCTGGTCGGGCAGCGGCATGAGCTGGTACTGCGACATCGGCACGCCCTCGGCGCGCAGCAGCCGCCGCAGCGCCGAGCGCAGCGCCTCGGGCCGCACCCCGTCCAGCCCGAACGCGGCCGGGTCGAACCGGAACCGCAGGATATGCCAGGCGTGCGTGGTGCCCGGCAGCGCGGTCGGCACGCGCAGCCCGGGCAGCCGCGCGAGCCGCCGGAGGAACGCGGTGACGTTGCGCTGCCGCGCCCGCTCGTAGTCGTCGAACCGGGCGAGCTGGGCGTCGGTGAACGCGGCCTGGAGCGCGTTCATCTTGTGGTTCCAGCCCAGGCCGTAGGAGACGTAGTCGCGTTCGCGGCCGCTCTCGATGACCTCGCCGAACTGCCGGCCCCGGCGCACCGACTCGGCCAGCTCGGCGCTGCCGGTCACCAGCAGACCGCCCTCGCCGCAGGTGGGGATGTTCTTGGTGGCCTGGAGGCTGAACGCGCCCGCGTCGCCGATCCCGCCGACCGGCCGCCCGCGGTGGGTCGCGCCGGGCGCCTGCGCCGCGTCCTCGATCACGGCGAGGCCGTGCCGGCGCGCGATGTCCGTGATCCGGTCCATGTCGGCGGGAGCGCCGTGCAGATGGACCGGGATGATCGCCTTGGTCCGGCCGGTGATCCGGTGCTCCACGTCGTCCGGGTCGAGGTTGAAGGTGACCGGGTCGACGTCGGCGAACACCGGCACGGCCATCTGGTGCACCGGCGCGAGCCCGGTGGCGATGAAGCTGAGCGCGGGCACGATCACCTCGTCGCCCGGCCCGACCCCGAGCCCGGCCAGCGCGAGGGACAGCGCGGCGGTGCCGGTGGACACCGCGACGCAGTGGCCGTAGCCGAACCGCCGCGCCCAGCGCTCCTCCAGGGTGGACACCGGGTTCGCGCCGTCCGTGTTGGACACCAGTCTGGCGCCGTCGAGCGCGTCGAGGACGGCCTTGCGGTCCTCGTCCTCGACCAGCGGCCAGTCCACGTGGCGCCGGTCCTTCGGCACCACCGCGGCACCGCCGAACGCTGCCAGCTTGCTCATCACTGTCCTCTCGACATGGTCACGGTGCCTCCGGCCGGGCGCGGTCACAGCCGCGCCGCCGCCGCGCCGACGGCGTCGACCGCACGCGCGTACGCGCCGCGCAGCGCGGTGGCGTGGTGCGCGATGTCGGCCGCGGCCGCACGCGCGTCGCCCAGCCCGTGCGCGCCGGTGATCCGCAGCCCGGTCCACGCGTGCGCGACGGACTCGACCGCCCGCCCGGCCCCGGCCAGCGCCGGATCGCCCCACTCGTGGCCGCAGCGGCGCAGCAGCTCACCGTGGAGCGACGCCTGCGCCTGCATGCCCCAGCCGAACGGGTACAGCTCGCGCAGCGCGCCGGCGTCCCCGGCCCGGCACCGGTCGAGCAGCTCGGCGGCGAACGCGTCGTAACCGGCAAGACCGGTACGGGCCGACGCGGCCGTGGTGAAGTCCTCGACGTCCGTGCGCAGGAAACCGCCGAGCAGCTCGGGGGTCAGCGGCGGCGCCGGGGCGTCGAGCGTTACGTCGAGACAGCGCCGGGCGATCCGGGAGTCGCTGAAGAACGCGTCCTGGACGTCGGTCGGGTTGGCCGAGCCCCAGCTGCGCAGGAACGCCTCGACCGGGACGGCACCGCGGAAGGCGGGCGGCATCGCGTCCGAGACGTACACCACCCCGCGCACCTCGTCCAGGCCGTAGACCACCACCAGGTGCGCGGCGTGCACATCGCCGTACGCGGGCCGGAACGGCAGGTGGAAGTTGTCCACCGCGGCGATGACCAGCCGGTCCCCGGCCAGCGCCGCGCGCATCTCCGCCCACACGTCGTCCTCGTCGGCGGGCTGCCACCAGCGGGCGCGCAGCGCGTGGTGCGGGGCCAGCGCGGCCCCGAGGTCGGTGTCACCGGACGCGTCGGGCGGGCACGGGTAGTAGAACTCCTCGGAGCGCACGTCGCCCGGCAGGTGCAGGAACCGCCAGCCCGCGCCGAGCACGGCCAGCGGATCGGCGCCCGCCCGGGCCAGCACCGTGCCGAAGGTGGCCTGCAGACAGCTGATCAGGTCGCGGTACCACAGCTCGGGCGCCGGGCCGGTGATCATGGACGTGCGTGCCGTCACCTCCTCGCTCATGCGCCGGCCTCCGCTCGCTGGAGGGTGACCGCGAAGAGGTGCACCGCGACGTTGCGCGGCAGGCGGACGCCGGCCAGGGCGGCACGCCGGGTGACCGGTACGCGCTGCGCCCACATGACCGCGCAGACGTCCCGCTGCACATGGTGCGGATAGTGCATGACGAGGCTCTCGAACGCCTTCACCTCGCCGAACCACGCGGGCGCCGCCCAGAAGTCGGAGACCCGCAGCGGTTCCGCGTCGACCGAGCCGTCGGCGTAGTGCAGCTCGACCGTGTCCTCGCAGCGCCGTTCGGCGGCCGCCAGCACATGGATCCAGTCGTAGCGGCCCTCCGGCACGCCGAGGAACTGCCCGGCGCAGCGGATGTTGTCCGGTCCGTCGCAGACCGGAGGAAACCGGAAAGGAATACCGGCCACCTGGACGAGACTTCCGCCCGCGGGCAGGTACTCGGCGGCAAACGAGTTTCCCCATACATTGAATGCCCCCGCTTTTGTCTCCGTTGCCGCGGAGATGGCCGTGTTGTTGCGATGCCCGGAAATATCGAGCGGATCGCACAGCCGGGTCATAGCGGAGGCCACCGGCATGTCCGTCACGTGATCCCCCTCACTGGAATGCCGTTCGGTAGGCGCAGACTAAGCCGCTGATGCGCGCGGTTCGTCCACACGGTGATTACCTCGGATTTCCGTGACGCCATGCCGCCGTACCGTGCCGGGCCGTCGGGCCGGCCGTGGCGGCCGGGCGGTCACGGCCGCAGCGCGGCGGCGCGCAGCCGCTCGTAGTACGGCAGGTGGTAGTCGCGGTAGGCGGCGAGCACCGGGTCGGCCGCCACCGCGTCGGCGCCGCGGTCCGGGCCCCGGGTGAAGCCGGCGGTCCGGCTGGTCGACTCGTGCCACCGGCTGGTCGCCTGCCACTCCGACCGCATGCCCGGCTGCCAGCTCAGCGCCTCGGGCAGGAAGGGGATGCCCACCGCCGCGCAGTAGGCCCGCACGGTCTCGGCCGGCCGGTCCAGCAGGTCGTCGGAGTCGATCACCACCGGCGTGGCGCCCGTGGCGTCCCGCACGGCCGCGAAGATCTCGTACAGCCGGGCGAAGCCGATCTCGTCGCGGCCCAGTTGCGGGTTGAGCGCGTGGTGCGAGGCGATGGCCTCGGCCGGGTGGCGGATGATGAAGGTGTGCGTCGCGGACGCCAGGAACTCCCGGTCGGCGAGCAGCGCCGGATAGGCGAAGTCCGTGGTGTCCTTGAAGAACACCGGCTTCTGCGCGGCGAGGGCACGCAGTTCGGCGAGCACGTCCTGTTCCGTGTGCGCGACCCGCTCGCCGACTTTCACCTCGCCGAAGTCGACCACTTGGGAGAACGGTTCGTGCACGACGACGCGGTCGCCCCGTTCCGCCATCATCCGCGCGAACGCGGTGGAACGGCTGCGCGGTGCGCTCCACAATGCGAGCACCGGTATCCGTTCTGCTTCGTGGTCCACGGTTTCCCCTTCCCTCTGCGTGGGCTCCTGGGCGGCCGGGCGGAAAACGCGCGGCGCCGGTGCGGCGGGTGGCCGGAATCCAGTCAAGAGTGGCACGGGCGGCGCCCGGCCCGGGTAAGCGAAACACGCAGCCGCGGACGGGCGGAGTAAACACAAAGCGTCCCCGCGGCTGCACTTGTCGCGGACGCGCACCGCACCTCCCGCCCGTACCGTCCACTGTGACGCGGCAGACCGGTTGCGCCGTCCGGCCAACCACTGGTCCTACTACGGAGGTCACGTGTCAGTGACACCAGAGCATCCGGGCGACGGCGGGATCGCCGTACTCGCCAGCAGGGTCGGCGCGGACGAGAAACGGCTGTTCGACGCGCTCGACCGGCGTGGTGTCGCCTTCGACCAGGTGGACACGCGCGGACAGTGGTTCCTGGACGGGCGGCGCGACCTGCCCTGGCGTCTCGTGCTCAACCGGGAGATCGGCCAGGTCCGCGCCGCGTACGCGGCCCGCAGTCTCGCCGCGGCGGGCGTCGAGGTGGTCAACAGCGCGGACGCGACCGAGGTGTGCGGCGACAAGTGGCGCACCACGCTGGCCCTGCGGGCGGCCGGACTGCCGGTCCCGCGCACCGCGCTCGGCCTCACTCCGCAGGCCGCGCTGGACGCGCTGGAGACCATCGGCTATCCGGCGCTGGTCAAACCGCTGACCGGCTCGTGGGGCCGGCTGGTGGTGCCGCTGCGCGACCGGGCCGCCGCGGAAGGCGTGTTCGAGTACGTCGCCGCGCTGTCCGGCCCCCAGTCGCACCTCGGCTACGTACAGGAACTGATCGACAAACCCGGCCGGGACATCCGGGCGATCGTGGTCGGCGGCGACCTGCTGGGCGCCGTCTACCGGACCGGTGAGTCGCTGCGCACCAACGTGGCGCTCGGCGCCGCGACCCTGCCGTGCGAGGCGACACCGGAGATCACCAAGCTGGCCGTCGCCGCCGCCGACGCGGTCGGCGCCGACATCGCCGGAGTCGACCTGATCGAGGACCGGGACGGCCGGCTGCTGGTGCTGGAGGTCAACCACCGGGTCGAGTTCACCGGTTTCCAGGCCGCCCTCGGCGACCGGGTCGACGTCGCGGACCGCATCGTCGGACACCTACTGGAACGAGCACAACGATGAACTGGGCCTTCACCTCGTCCGGTGACGTCACCGAGACCTACGCCGTCGGGCTGCTGCGCGGCATGCTGGAGATCCCGTCCTCCTCCTACCAGGAACGCGCGCTGGCCGACTTCCTGGCCGAGGCGATGACGGACCTGGGCTTCCAGGCGCACATCGACGGGGTGGGCAACGTCATCGGCGTGATCGAACGCGGCGACGGCCCCACCCTGATGCTGCTCGGACACCTGGACACCGTCCCCGGCCAGCTCCCGGTCCGCTCCGAGGACGGCAAGCTGTACGGCCGGGGCGCGGTGGACGCCAAGGGGCCGCTCGCGGCGATGATCTGCGCCGCGGCCAGCGCCGTGGACTTCCCCGGCCGGATCGTGGTGATCGGCGTCGTGGAGGAGGAGACGCCGGGCTCCCGCGGGGCGATGGCGATCCGGGCCACCCACGACCGGCCGGACGCGCTGCTCATCGGCGAACCGAGCGGCTGGTCCAGCGTGGTCCTCGGCTACAAGGGCAAGCTGGACCTGCGCTACACCGTCAAGTGTCCCGCCACCCACCCGAGCAACCCGGCACCGAAGGCGTCCGAACTGGCCGTCGCCTGCTGGGCCGCGCTGGTCGACCTGCTCGGTCCGGACGCGGGCCACGACGCCTTCGCCCGGCCGGGCGCGACGCTCTGCCAGCTCAACGCCGACCTGACCTCGGCGACGGCGGACCTCAGCGTCCGCACCCCGCCGGGCTTCGACATCGACGGCCTGGTGCGCGACCTGCGCGAGCGCCTGCCCGTCGGCCACCTCGAAGTGCTGAACGCGGTCGCGGCCTGCCGGGCGGACCGGTCCAACCCGGCCGTCCGCGCGCTGGTGACCGGCATCCGGCGGCTGCACGCCCAGCCCCGGATGGTGGTGAAGACGGCCACCTCGGACATGAACACCCTCGCCGAGGTCTGGGACATCCCGATGGCGACCTACGGCCCCGGCGACAGCCGGCTCGACCACGCCGACACCGAGCACATCGTGCTCTCGGACTACCTGCGCGGCATCGACGTGCTGTCCATCGCCCTCACGGAGCTGGCGCACCTGCCCGCCCGCCGCGCCGACCAGGTCACCGACGCGCCGCTGCCCGCAAGGAGCCTGCGATGACCGACATGACCCAGCGTCTCGCCGCGCTGCCGGCGGAGCGCCGCGCGCAGTTCCTCGCCCGGCTCAAGGAGCAGACCGACGGCGCGGGCCGGCAGGGCCCGGCGCCCCGCGGGGACACCGGCCCGGCACCGCTGTCGCACGCGCAGGAGACCGTCTGGTTCCTCGGCCGGACGGCACCGGACAGCCCGGCCCCGCGCGTGTCGCGGTGCCTGCGGCTGCGGGGCGCCCTGGACGTGGGCGCGCTGCGTGCGGCACTGGCCGCGGTCGTCGCCCGGCACGAGGCGCTGCGCACCGCGATCGTGCCGCGCGAGGGCGCCCCGGCCCAGGTGGTCGCGCCCGAGGTCCCGGTCGGACTGCCGCTGACCGAGGCGGCGGGCGACGGCCCCGGACAGCGGCTCGCCGCCGCGCGCGCCCTCGTCGCCGAGCGGCTCGGCGCACCGTACGACGTGAGCCGGGCGCCGCTGTGGCGCGCGGAGCTGATCAGGGTGGCGCCGGACGACCACCTGTTCCTGTTCGACGCGCACGCCCTGGTGGCCGACGAGGCCTCGCTCGGCCTGCTGACCGCCGAACTCGCCGAGGCCTACCGGTCGCTGCGCGCCGGCGAAGCCCCCCGGCTGCCCGCACTGCCCGTGCAGTACCCGGACTACGCGGTGTGGCAGCGCGACGGACTGGACGGCGGCGAACCGGACAAACTGGCCGCGTACTGGCGGGACACACTGGCGGGCGCCGAGGTGCTGGAGTTCCCGGCCGACCGGCCCCGCGGCGACACGCAGACCTTCGCGGGCGCCGGCGGCCGCTTCCCGGTCGGGCACGAGGGCCTGGCAAGGGCGCGGGAACTGGCCCGCGAGGAGGACGCGAGCGTCTACGACGTCCTCGCCGCCGCCTTCTTCACCCTGCTGCACCGCTACTCGGGCCTGGACGACCTGGTGATCGGCGCCCCGGACGGCGCCGGACGGCCCGCGTCCGTGTCCGCGCTGATCGGCCGCTTCACCGGCCTGACGGTGCTGCGCGCGGACGTCTGCGGCGACCCGGCCTTCCGCGAACTGGTCCGGCGCGTCAAACGCGTGACGGCGGACGCGCACGCGCACGCCGGCCTGCCGCTGCACCGGCTGGCCGACGCGGTGGACGCGGCCCGCGACCCGTCCCGCTCACCGCTCTTCCAGATCCTCTTCGCCCTGCGCGACGCGGCGCCCGAGCCCGGCCTGCCCGGCCTGGTGACCTCGCCCGAGACCGCCCGCACCGGCACCTCCCGGTTCGACATGAGCTGGCACCTGGCGGAACCGGCCGCTCCCGGCGCCGACGGGCTGCTGGACATCGAGTACAACACCCGGCTGTTCGACGCCGAGAGCATCGCCCGGTTCGCCCGGCACTACGACACGCTGCTGCGCGGCCTGACCGCCGGCCCCGACGCCCCGCTCTCCGCCGCGGACATGCTGAGCCCGGCGGACAAGGCGTTCCTCGCCGAAATCGCCGTGGGACCGGTGCGGCCGGTGCGCGAGACCACCGTCGTCGCCGAGTTCGAGGCCCGCGTCCGGCAGGCCCCGGACAGCGTGGCCGTCGTCGTCGCGGACACCGAGACCACGTACGCCGAACTCAACGCCCGCGCCAACCGGCTCGCCGCCCTGCTGCGCGAGCACGGCGCAGGCCCGGGCACCCGGATCGGCCTGTGCCTGCGCAGGAACGCGGACCTGCCGACGGCGGTGCTCGCGGTGCTCAAGACCGGCGCGGCCTATGTGCCGCTCGACCCGGCGCACCCGCCCGCCCGGGTCGCGGAGATCGCCGCCGACGCCGAGCTGCGCGCGGTGGTCGCGCACGCCGGGGCCGCCGGGGCGCTGAGCGAGGTCGCCGCGCCCGTCGTCACGCTGGACGAGGTCCGCGCGCGGCTCGAGACGATGCCCGCCGGCGACCCGCCGCTCGCGGCCGGACCCGGCGACGTCGCCTACATCATCTACACCTCCGGCAGCACCGGCCGGCCCAAGGGAGTCCTCCTCGAACACCGCGGGGTCGTCAACTTCATCGACTCCACCCGGGAGCTGTTCGGCCTGACCCCCGCCGACCGGGTGCTCGGCTTCGCGTCGATCACCTTCGACGTCTCCGTGTTCGAGACGTTCTCCGCGCTGCTGACCGGCGCCCGCCTGTGCCTGGCCACCGAGGACGAACGGCTCTCCGTGGACCGGCTCCAGTCGCTGCTGGAACGCGCCGGCGTCACCGTCGTCGACCTGCCGCCGACCGTGATGCCGTTGCTGGCCCCGGAGAAGTTCACCGCGCTGCACATCGCGTTCGTCGGCGGCGAGGCGTTCAGCGGCGAACTGGTGAACCGGTGGAACCCGGGCCGGCGGCTGTTCAACGGCTACGGCCCGACCGAGTGCACGGTGACGATGATCGTCGAGGAGTGCGCCGGCACCTGGGACACCTCGCCGCCGATCGGCCTGCCCATGACCAACCACGTCGCGCACGTACTGGACCGCGACCTGCGCCAGGTGCCGGTCGGCGTGCCGGGCGAACTGGTCATCGGCGGCGCCGGACTGGCCCGCGGCTACCTGGGCCGGCCCGAGCTGACCGCGGAGAAGTTCGTCACCGACCCGTTCGGCACCGCGCCCGGCGGGCGGCTGTACCGCACCGGGGACCTGGTCAAGCGGCTGCCGGACGGACGGCTGGTCTTCCTCGGCCGGCTCGACCAGCAGGTCAAGATCCGCGGCCTGCGGATCGAACTGGGCGAGGTGGAAGCGGCGCTGGCCGCCGTGCCCGGCGTCGGCCAGGCCACCGTACGGCCGTGGACCGACGACGCCGGCGACAAGCACCTGGTCGGCTATGTGACCGGGGTGAGCGGGGAGCAGGTGCCGGCGGTGCGCGAGCGGCTCGGCACGCTCCTGCCCTCGTACATGATCCCGTCGTACTTCGTCTGCCTGCCCGAACTCCCGCTCACCAGCAGCGGCAAGGTCGAACGGCGCCGGCTGCCCGCGCCCGACCCGGCGGCGGCCGGCGACCGGGCGGGCGGCGAGCCGCGTACCGCGACCGAACGGGTGCTGCTGCGCGAGGTGCTCGCGCCGCTGCTGCGCAGCGACCGGCTCGGTGTGCACGACGACTTCTTCCAGGCGGGCGGCAACAGCCTCCAGGCCGCCCAGCTGATGTCGGCGATCAACCGCAGGTTCGGGGTGGAGATCGCGCTCTCCGACTTCTTCACCTCGCCCACCGTCGCGCACCTGGCCACCGCCGTCGACACCGCGAGCGCCGCGCGGCTCGGCGAGGACGAACTGCTCGACCTGCTGGAGAACCTGTCCGACGAGGAGGCCGCCCGGATGATCGAGGGTCTGGGGGAGCGCTCGTGAACCCCGCGCCGGGAGACCGCGCGGACCGGCTGACCGGACCGCGCAAGGCGCTGCTCGCACGCCTGCTGGCGGACCGCCGCAAGGCCGAGGCGGCGGTGGCCGGCCGGACACCGGTGTCCATGCGGCCGCCCGGCCCGGCCCGGGTCGTCCTGCTGCACCCCTCGGGCGGCGCGCTGTTCTGCTACGTCCCGCTGGTCAGGGCGTTGCGCGAGGGCATCGGCGTGGCCGGGTTCGCCGCCGACCCCGAGGACACCGCGCTGCCTCCCGGGGACGGGCTGACGGCGACCGCCGCCCGGATCGCGCGGGCCCTGACCGCGGCCGGCCTGCCCGAGTCGGCCTGCCTGGCCGGCTGGTCCTACGGCGGTGTGCTCGCCTTCGAGACCGCCCGGCAACTGGAGCGGGACACCGGCCGCCGGCCGCCGGTGGTGCTGCTGGACGCCTCCTACGCGGAGGACGACGTGCCGCTGGACGAGCCGACGGTACGGCGGCGGTTCGTGCACGACGTCGCCCGGCTGGCGGGCCGGGACGGCCCAAAGGTGCGCGCCGTACTGGACGACCCGCGGGCCGGCGAGGCCGGCCTGCGCGAGACACTGACCTCGCTCGGCGTCGAACCCGGCCTCACCGACGAGGAGCTGGCCGACCGCTACGCCGTCTTCCGGTTCTGCGCGCTGGCGCTGGAGGCGTATCACCCGCCGGGTCCCTACGGCGGTCCGGTGACCCTGCTGGCCACCGCCGCCCACGCCCCCGTCTTCGCCGAGCGGTGGCGGGCGGTGTGCACGGGCCCGTTCCACACCGGCGACCTGCCCGGCGACCACTACACCCTGTTCACACAACCGGCGCTCGGCCGGATCGTCACCGCGATCGAACAGACGCTCGCCTCCTGAGGAGACCTCCATGCGGTACGGATTCACCGAGGAACAACAGCGGTTCCGGGCTCGGGTGCGACAGGCGCTGCGCTCCGCCGAGGTGCGCGCGGCGGTGGCCGGGGCCGTGCCCGCGGCCGGTGTGGAGCCGGACCAGCGGCCGCTGTACCGGCTGCTCGGCGAACGGGGACTGCTCGCGGTGCACTGGCCCGAGGAGTTCGGCGGAGCGGGCCGCCCGCTCACCGACGCCGCGATCGTCGCCGAGGAACTGGTGCGCGCCGGCGTGCCGGACACGCCGCACGTCAACACCATCCAGATCGTCGGCCAGTTCCTGCTGATGGCGGGCAGCCCCGAACAGCGGCGGCGGCACCTGCCCGCGCTGGCCCGCGGGGAGCGTTTCGCGTCCGTGCTCTACACCGAGCCGGACGCGGGATCGGACCTCGGCGCGCTGAGCACCGTGGCCGAACCGGACGGCGACGGCTACCGGATCACCGGCACCAAGGTGTTCAGCCTCAAGACCCGCTTCGCCGACCTCGGGCTGTGCGCGGCCCGGACGACGCCGGGTGCCGGCAAGTACCAGGGGATCAGCCTGTTCCTGGTCGACCTGAAAGCCCCCGGCGTGACCGTGTCGGTGCTGCCCGGCATCGGTGACGAGCAGTTCCACCGGGTCGACCTCGACGCGGTGCGCGTGTCCGGCGACGACCTCCTCGGCGCGCGCGACCAGGGCTGGCCGCTGCTCGACCAGGCCCTGGCCATCGAACGCACCGGCCTCGACTACCACCTCAAGGCGGAGTACTGGCTCCAGGCCGCGCTGGAGGCGCTGCTCGACCGCGAGCCGGACGCGCCGCACGACGCCCACCTCGAACGGATCGGCCGCTGGGACGGCGCGCTGACCGCCGACCACGCCCTGGCCTGGGAGGTGCTCACCGGGCTAGCCGCCGACCGGGTCGACCCGGTCGCGGCCGCCGTCGCCAAGTACCACAGCAGCGAACTCGCCCAGGACATCGCCGCGTGGGCCGCGGACATCCCGGACGCCGCGCAGCGGGCCGGCCGCACCCGGGCGGCCGTCATCCTGGACTCCGCCCGCCGGGAGGCGCCCGGCCTCACGCTGTCGGCGGGAACCTCCGAGGTGATGCTCCAGATCATGGCCGCCTCGTTCGACAACCTCGGACAGGAGAAGCGCTGACATGGACCTCACCCCCGATCCGCTCCACGTCCAGGTGCGCAAGGCGTTGCGCACGGCCCTCGCCGGCGTCCCCGCCCCGCCCGGGGTGCACGGCGCGCCGGTGACCGACGGAGCCCTCGGCCCCACGCGGACGGTCCTCGACGCCCTGGGCGCGGCCGACTTCGAACGGCCCGCCGCCGCCGGCGGCCTGGACCTCGGCCTGACGGCCGGGGTGCTCGTCAGCGAGGAACTCGGCTACGCGGCACGCGGGAACTCCTACCGGGCCGGCGCGCTGGCCGCCGACACGGGCGGCCCGGCGGACGCGGCGCTGGCGGGACTGGAGGCGCTGCCGGCCGGCGCCGGGATCACCGCGGCACCGCGAGCGGGCGGCTGGGAGCTGACCGGCACCGCCACGGCCGACGACCCCGCGCCCGGCACGCTCCTGGTGGCCGCCCGGACCGACGGCGAGCCGGTGCTGTTCGCGGTGCCGTCCGGCGCGCCCGGCCGCAGCGTGGACGACACCTGCTGGCCGCCGGTCGTCCGGTTCGAGGCCACGCCGGTCACCGCGGCGGACGTGGTCGCGAAGCTGGACGACTCGCCCACCGGCGCGCTGGCCCGGGCCCGGCTGCGGCAGGCCGCCTATCTGCTGGGCATCGCCGACGGCGCGCACCAGGCCGCGGTCCGCTACGCCGGCGTCCGGCGGCAGTTCGACACCAGGCTGCGCGATCTGCCCGCGGTGGCCTTCCCGCTGGCGCGCGCCATGGTGGCGGTGCGCGCGACCAGGGCGGCGGTGTACCGGGGGGCGTGGCTGGTCGACAACGCGCCCGAAGGGACCGGCACCGCGCCGGTGGTGGCGCTGGCGATGGCCGCCGAGACCGCGCGCGACGTGGTGCGGGTGTGCATGCAGAGCTGCGGCGTACGGGCGATGACCGCGGAACTCGGACTGCACCGCTACTTCCGGCTGGCCGCGGCGGAGTCCGGCCGGTACGGCGCACCGGCCGCGCTGTGGCGGCAGGCCGGCGCCGCCCGTCTCGACCTGGCCCGGCGCGGCGGTGACGACGACGGCACCGGCGACGGCACCGGACTTGCGGCCGGGACGGTGCCGGGGCCCCGGTGAGATCAGCCGGCGTACACGTCCTCGCGCGGTCCGGTCCGTGCCTCGCCGGCGGCCCCGGCGGCGGAGTGGATGAGCCCGGACCGGTAGGCCAGGGAGACGAGCTGGGCGCGGTCGCGGACACCGAGTTTGGTGCGCACCCGGTACAGGTGGGTGCGCACGGTGGCCACGCCGATGGTCAGCTCGCGGGCCACCTCCTCGGTGGACATGCCCCGGGCCACCATCCGCGTGATCTCCTTCTCCCGCGGGGTCAGTTCGGTGACCTCCGGGTAGGCCCGCGACTGCCGGGCCGCGGGCTGTTCGCGGAACCAGGTGACCAGGCGGTGGGCGATGTCCGGGGCGAGCATGGTCCGGCCGGCGGCCGCGGCCCGGACGGCGGTGACCAGTTCCTGCGGGCTCGCGTCCTTGCCGAGCAGGCAGCTCGCGCCGGCGTGCAGCACGTCGCTCACCGTCTGGTCGGTGTCGGACCCGGTGAAGACGACGATATGGGGCGCGGCGACCTCCTTGCCGAGCCGGCGGATCAGCTCCAGACCGGACATGGTGCGCAGGCTCAGATCGGTGACCACGACATCGGGCCGCTTGGTGCGGACCAGCACGAGGGCCTCCACACCGCTGTCGGTGGTGCCGATCACGTCGATGTCCGGTACGGCGTCGAGCAGCGTTCTCAAGCCGTTCCCTATGACGGGCAGTTCGTCGCAGATGAGTACCCGGATGGTCATGGTGTTCCGCCTCGGTGGGGGGTAGCTGGAAGCCCTTGACCGCGGCCGCCGGCTCCCGGACCGCTCGGCCATGGCTGCTACGCGTCAACCTTATGGGCCGCGTCGCCCGCTGCTCCACAGGATGTTCACACCGACCGGAAAACACCGCGTCGGCGTGTGTGGCGGAGCCGTCCGGCCCGATGGCGGCGAGGAGCGCTCCCGGCCCTGCCGTACGGCGTGTGCCCGCCGGGCGGCCGTGCCGCGGGGGGCGTGAGCGTCCCGCGCCGGGGGCAGGCCAGGTTGGCCGGAAACGAGATGGAAAACCGGCTGATTATGTCAAGTACGCACCGGCGTGCGGTGCCCGCGCCCGGACCGGCCGCCGGTAGACGGGCCGTGGACGGTGCCGTGCTCGGGCAGGCTGCCGGTAATCGGGCCGTGGACGGTGCCGCACCCGGACCGGCCGCCGGTAAACGGGTCGCGGACGGTGCCGCGCTCGGGCAGGCTGCCGGGCATGGAACGTCTGCGGGAGATCGCCGGGCGGCTGGCGGACATCGACGGAGTCGTCGCGGTCGCCCTGGGCGGCAGCCGGGCGAGCGGCACCCCTGGCCCCGGCTCCGACTACGACCTCGGCCTGTACTACCGGCCGCCCCTGGACACCGCCGCCCTGCGGCGCCTGGCGGCCGAGCTGACCGGCGCGCCGGTCGAGGTCACCGAACCCGGCGGCTGGGGGCCGTGGGTGGACGGCGGGGCGTGGCTGACCGTCGACGGCCACCGCGTCGACTGGATCTACCGGGACCTGGACCGGGTGCGCCGGGTGTGGGCGGACTGCCGCGCGGGACGCTTCGAGACCGGCACCCAGCCCGGTCACCCGCTGGGCGTGTACTCACACGCGTACGCCGGCGAGGTCGCCCTCGGGCAGGTCCTCGCGGACCCCGGCGGCGAGCTGACGGCCCTGCGGCGCGAGACACGCCGCTATCCGGAACCGCTGCGCGCGGCCCTGATCGCCCAGGCGCGCTGGGAGGCTCCGTTCATCCTGGCGTGCGCCCGCAAGGGGGCGGCGCGCGGCGACACCTTCTATGTCGCCGGCTGCCTCTTCCGCGCGGTGGGGCTGCTCGCGCACGCCCTGCACGCCCACGGCCGGCGCTGGGTGCTGAACGAGAAGGGCGCGGTGCGGGCCGCGGGGGAACTGCCGTCCGCTCCGCCCGGGTTCGCCGCCCGGGCCCACGCCGTGTTCGCCGCGCTCGGCACGGGCCCGGACACCCTGGGCACCGCGCTGGACGCGGCCGGCGAGCTGGTCGACGAGGTCTGCCGGCGGGTCGCGTCCTGACGGCACGTCCGTCACTTGGTCGCGCCCTGCGCGAAGCCGTTGTAGATGTAGCGCTGGAGGAAGAGGAAGACGACGAGGGTCGGGACGATCACCAGGATCGTGCCGGCCGAGATGTCCTCCCAGTGCGCCCCGAACGGGCCCTTGAAGCGGAACAGCGCGGTGGAGATGGTGCCCAGGTCCTCCGAGGGCATGTACAGGAAGGGGATGTAGAAGTCGTTGTAGACGGTGATCCCCTTGATGATCACGACCGTCGCGATGGCCGGCTTCAGCAGCGGCAGGATGATCTTCCAGTAGATGGTGAAGGAGTTCGCGCCGTCCAGGCGCGCGGCCTCGTCGAGCGAGACGGGGATGCCCCGGATGAACTGCAGGAAGATGTAGATCGAGACGATGTCCGTCCCCATGTAGAGCAGGATGGGCGCCCACAGGCTGTTGAACAGCCCGAAGCTGTTGACCACTTGGAAGGTCGCCACCTGGGTGGTGACTCCCGGCACCAGGGTGGCGATCAGGAACAGCGCCATGACCGGCTTCTTCGCCCGGAAGTCGAACCGGTCGATGGCGTACGCGGTCATCGAGCCGATGAGCACCGTGCCGGTGATCGAGAACAGCAGGATGACGGTGGTGTTGAGGAAGGCGGACAGCATCTTGCCGTCGTGGAAGGCCGTCGCGTAGTTGTGGAAGTTGAGCCAGTCGTGCGGCAGCGACAGCGCACCGCCGTCGGTGACCTCCTTCGAGGTCTTCAGGGAGGTCAGGAAGACGACGACGAGCGGCACCAGGACGACCAGCGACGCCAGGACCAGCGTCAGATAGGTCAGGGCCGGGGACAGGCGACGGCGCCGGGCGGGCAGGGGCGTGGTCATACGAGGTCCACCTTCTCGTCGGGCACGAGGCGGCGCTGGATCCAGGTGATCACCAGGATGATCAGGAGGAGGACGACGGCGGCGGCCGAGGCCAGGCCGGTCTTGTTGAACTGGAAGGCCAGCTTGACGGTCTGGATGACGAAGGTCGTGGTGCCGGTCGCACCGGTGGTCATGATGTACGGGATCTCGAACACCGACAGGGACCCGGAGATCGCCAGGATGACGCTGAGGCTGACCACGGGGCGGATGCTCGGGGCGATGATGTGCCGGAATTGCTGCCACCGCGAGGCCCCGTCGAGCTGGGCCGCCTCGTAGAGTTCGCCGGGGATCGACTGGATCGCGCCGAGGAACAGCACGAAGTTCAGCCCCGTGAAACGCCAGACGGAGACACCCGCCAGCGAGGTGTTCGCCGAGGCCGGATCGCCGAGCCAGGCGTGGTCGGAGCCGGCGCCGAACCAGGACAGGACCGAGTCCAGCGTGCCGCCGTCCTGGAAGAAGTACAGGAACACGAAGCCGATCGCCACGCCGTTGATCAGGTAGGGGAAGAACAGGATCCCCTTGAACAGGTTGCGCAGGCGCAGGTCGAAGCTGAGCACCGTGGCGAAGTACAGCGCGACCACGATCTGCACGGCCGAGGCGGCGAGGTAGTAGAAGCTGACGAAGAACACCCGGAACAGCTCGGGCCGGGTGAAGATCTGCTCGTAGTTGTCGAGCCCGGTGAAGTTCCGGTCGGGGCTGACGCCGTCCCAGTCGGTGAAGCTGTAGTAGATCATGTTGCCCACGGGCACGTAGGTGAACGTGACCAGCAGGGCCAGCGGGACGGCCAGGAAGAGCCACGGGGTGAGCCGGCGCAGCACCCGTCCGCCCCGGCCGCCGTCCGGGCCGGGCGTCTGGCGGGGTGGTGCGGCGGCACGCGGCACCTTCGCGGGTGCCGTTCGGGTCGTCTCGGTCATATCGGGGGCCTTTCGTCTTCACGGCGGTACGACGGGCGGCGGCACCGGCGGTGCGGTGCACCGGCAGCGGCGGGCGGCCTCGTACGGCGCGGGGGAGCGGGCACCGACGGCGCCGCGCGGCGACGGGGAACGGACACCGCCGCTGTCCGCCGCGGACCCGGCCGCCCGCCGGTGCCGTCCGGCGTCCGCCGGGTCCGGCGCCGACGGCGATCCCGTCCGCCGCGCGCGAAGCCGCCGGGGCCGTCCCGCCCGCTGCCGCGAAGCCGCCGCCCGCCCGCCTGGCTTCGGTCGGTACGGGACGGACGCCGGTGCCGGTCAGGAACCGGCGGACCGGGCCGCGTCGTCCCACCGCTTGTCGAGGTCCGCGAAGAAGTCGTCCAGGCTGCCCTTCTGCGCGCCGCGGGCCAGGTCCACCAACTTCTGCCGGTAGTCGGGCTTGTTCAGGCCGATCTCCGCGGCGTTGTCGATGGTGTTGACCTCGCCGGTCTTCGCCTCCGAGCGCTCCTGGAAGGTGACATCGTTGTCAACATAGTCCTTGAGCGTGCCCGGCATGGGAGCGGACTTCAGGGCCGGGACGGCACCCTCCGTCGCCGAGTAGCCCGACTTCTGGGTGAACCAGTCGATCCAGGCGCGGGCGGCCTCCTTGTGCGAGGAGTGGACGTTGACCGCCTGCTGGTAGTCGGAGGCGAGGACGGCGCAGAACTTGCCGTCCTTCTGGACCGGGAACGGCATGAAGCCGATGTCGTCCGGGTTCGTGCCCGCCTTCTTCGCCGCGTCGCGCATCTGGTTGACGGCCCAGGAGCCCAGCTGCATGGTGGCCACCTTGCCCTGGGCGATCAGGCCCTTGGACGCCTCCCAGTTGGTGGTGCTGGGGTCCTTCTCCGCCAGGCCGCCCTTGACGATGTCGTAGAGCAGGGAGTCGATGGTGTGCAGCTCGCCGCCCTTGCGCCACGGCGAGACCGGTCCGGCCAGCTTGTCGTTGGCCTTGGCGTCGCAGGTGACCGAGCCGATGTCGTTGCTCCAGGCGGTCAGCGGCCAGCCGTCCTTGAAGTTCGTGTAGTACGGCACGGCGCCGGTCTTGGCCTTGACGGCCTTCAGGTCCGCGAGGAACTCCTGCGGGGTGGCCGGCCACGCGCGGATGCCGGCCTTCTTCCACACGGCCTTGTTGTAGAGGAAGCCGTTGGCCGTGCCGAACTGGGCGATGCCGTAGACCTTGCCGCCGACCTCGGTCTTGTCGCTGAAGCGGTAGGTGCCGCCCAGCTCCTTCGCGGTGCCCAGCGGGGCGAAGAACTTCGGGTAGTCGTTCTTGGCGACGGCGGCCGGGATCATCAGGACGTCGCCGTAGTCCTCGGTGTTCAGCCGGATCTTGACCTCGCCCTCGTAGTCGGTGAGGGCCTCGAACTTCACCTTCACCTTGGGGTAGGTCTTGTTGAACTCGGCGGCGTACCGGGCCATCGTGCCGTTCTGGACGAGGTCGGTGCGGTGGGTGAGGACCTTGATGGTGCCGGAGGCGTCGGAGGGGTCGGCCGGTGCCTTCGCCGTCTCACCGGAGACCGTCCCTCCCCCGGCGCATCCGGCGGCGGTGAGGACCGTGACGGCCAGAAGCGCTCCCGTGAGCGCCTTCCTCTTGTCCATGTGCCCAGCTCCTTCAGGGTCGCGGCTCAGCTCTGCGAGTGGGATGTCGGCACTATGTCAGCCTCTGGTTAACCGGTAAAGCTCAAGTTTCGACCGCGATGCCTAATCGTTACCGTCGATGAGTGACCAGTCCCGTGGAATGCGGGTTTCCGCTCGGTGACCTACGGTCTCGTAGCTAGACCGGTTTATGGACAGTGCGTTGATCAGGGCGTTAGGTTGTGCGCCGTTGTCCCTCGACCGGCCTGAGTCAGGCGATTGGAGCCGCACCATGAAGGACGTCACCCAGCTCACCGAGGGCTGGAGCCTGCGCCACGGGGAGGAACTGCTCACGGCCCGCGTGCCGGGCTGCGTCCACACGGATCTGCTGGCGGCCGGGGTCATCCCGGACCCCTTCCTCGGCCGCAACGAGACCGAGGTCGCCTGGGTGGGCCGCCAGGCCTGGAGCTACGTCCGGCACCTAGGGCACGACAGCGGCCACGAACGCACCGACCTCGTCTTCGACGGGCTCGACACGGCCGCCTCCCTCACCCTGGACGGCCGGCCCCTGGGCACCACCCGCAACATGCACCGCGGCTACCGGTTCGACGTCACCGGACGCACCGGTGCGCTGGAGGTCCGCTTCGCCTCCGCCTACGACGAGGCCGCGGCCGTCCGCGCGGTGACGGGGGAGCGGCCCAACGTCTATCCCGAACCCTCCCAGTACATCCGCAAGATGGCGTGCAGCTTCGGCTGGGACTGGGGCCCGACGCTGGTGACGGCGGGCATCTGGCGGCCGGTCCGGCTGGAGCACTGGTCCACCGCGCGCCTCGCCCGGGTCCGGCCCCTGGTCACCGTGGACGGCGCAACCGGCCGGGTCGAGGTACGGCTGGAGGTGGAGCGCACCGCGCGGGGACGGGACCGCGCCCTGCGGGTGACCGCCGAGGTGGCCGGGGCCCGCGCCGAGACCGTCCTCACCGGTGACGAGGCGGTGCTGCGCCTGGAGGTGCCCGACGCGCGCCTGTGGTGGCCGCGCGGCTACGGCGACCAGCCCCTCTACGACCTCGCCGTCGCCCTGAGCGACGAGGAGGGCGGCCCGCTCGACACCTGGCAGCGCCGGATCGGCTTCCGCACGGTCGAGGTGGACCGCTCGGCCGACGAGCACGGCACCGGGTTCACCTTCGTCGTCAACGGCGTGCGCGTCTTCGCCCGGGGCGTCAACTGGATCCCCGACGACGCCTTCCCCTCCCGCGTCACCCCCGAGCGCTACCGCACCCGGCTCACCCAGGCCGCCGAGGCCAACGTCGACCTGGTGCGGGTCTGGGGCGGCGGCATCTACGAGGACGACGCCTTCTACGACGCCTGCGACGAACTGGGCCTCATGGTCTGGCAGGACTTCCTCTTCGCCTGCGCCGCCTATCCGGAGGAACAGCCGCTGCGCTCGGAGGTGGAGGCCGAGGCGCGGGACAACGTCGTCCGGCTCATGCCGCACCCGTCGCTCGTGCTGTGGAACGGCAACAACGAGAACCTGTGGGGCTTCCGGGACTGGGACTGGGAGGCCCCGCTCGCCGGCGACTCCTGGGGCGAGGGCTACTACCTGGGCCTGCTGCCCCGGATCGTCGCCGAACTCGACCCCACCCGCCCCTACGCCGCCGGCAGCCCCTGGTCCGGCTCCTGGGACCACCACCCCAACGACCCCGCGCACGGCACCCACCACTCGTGGGAGGCGTGGAACCGCCGGGACTACGCCGACTACCTGGAGAGCGTGCCCCGGTTCGTCGCCGAGTTCGGCTGGCAGGCACCGCCCGCGCTGGCCACCTTGCGCCGCGCGCTGCCCGGCGAACGGCTCGCGCCCGACTCCCCGGGCATGCTCCACCACCAGAAGGCCGAGGACGGCAACGGCAAGCTGAACCGCGGTGTCGCCCGCCATCTCCCGCTGCCCGAGAACGACTTCGACCGCTGGCACTATCTGACCCAGCTCGTCCAAGCCCGCGCGGTCGCGGCCGGCGTCGAGCACTGGCGCTCGCACTGGCCGGTGTGCGCGGGCACGATCGTCTGGCAGCTCAACGACTGCTGGCCGGTCACCTCCTGGTCCGCCGTCGACGGCGACGGCCGCCCCAAGCCGCTCTACCACGAGCTGCGCCGCCTCTACGCCGACCACCTCCTCACCCTCCGGCCCGCCGCGGACGGACTGGTGCTCGCCGCGGTCAACCAGTCGGCGGCGCCCTGGCGTACGGCGGTGACGCTGCGGCGGATGCGGACCGACGGCACCACCGTCGCCGAGGCCGTCCTCCAGGTGAGCGCCGAACCGCGCTCCGTCGCCCGGACCGCGGTGCCCGAACGGCTGCTGCCGGAGGCGCGGTCCGCGAAGGAGTTCCTGGTCGCCGACGCGGCGGAGCCCTCCGGCGCGGACGGGCCGGGACCCGGGACGGCCCTGCGCGCCCTGCACGTCCCGGTCGCCGACAAGGACTTCGCCTGCCCCCGGCCCCGCTACGACGTCACGCTGGAGCCCGTGCCCGGCCGGGGGGATAGAGTCGACGTCGTGGTGAGCGCACATACTCTCGTCAGGGACCTCCTGCTCCAGCCCGACCGGCTCGGCCCGGACGCCGCCTGTGACAGCGGCCGGCAGACCCTGCTGCCCGGCGAACAGGCGCGCATCCCGGTCCACGGCTGCGGCCCCGTCACCGTCGACGCCGTCCGGGCCGCCTTGTTCTGCGTGGACGTGGTGTGAGCGAATCCGACCAGCGGGTCACCATCAAGGACGTCGCGGCCCGGGCGGGCGTGTCCAAGGGAGCGGTCTCGCTCGCCTTCAACCACAAGCCCGGTGTCTCCCAGGCCACCCGCGAGCGGATCTTCGCGGTGGCCCGGGAGCTGGGCTGGGCCCCCAGCGCCACCGCGCGCAGCCTGTCCAGCCGGCGGGTCGACATCATCGGGCTGGCCCTGTGCCGGCCCGCCCGGCTGCTCGGACTCGAACCGTTCTACATGGACTTCGTCTCCGGGATCGAGAGCGTCCTCGTGGAGCGGTCCTGCTCGTTGCTGCTGCGCCTGGTGCGCGACACCGACGAGGAGGTCGCGGTCTACAAGGAGTGGTGGCGCGGCCGGATGATCGCCGGCGCGATCCTGGTCGACTTCCGCGAGGACGACCCGCGGGTGCCCGCCCTGCGCGGGCTCGGCCTTCCCGTGGTCGCCGTCGGCCATCCCTCCCTGACGGGGCCCTTCCCGGCCGTGTGGACGGACGACGCCTCCGCGGTCGCCGAGGCCGTCCGCTATCTGGCGGCCCTCGGCCACCGGCGTATCGCCCGCGTCGGCGGCCCCGCCGAACTCGGGCACAGCGCCATCCGGGCCCGCTCCTTCGCCGACACGGTCCGGGAGCTGGGCCTGGAGGAGGCGCGGCAGATCGCCACGGGCTTCGACGAGAAGGAGGGCGCCCGCGCCACCCGCAGCCTGCTGCTCGCCGGCGACCGGCCCACCGCGATCGTCTACGACAACGACATCATGGCGGTCGCCGGGGCGGGCGTCGCCGCGGAGATGGGCTTCACCGTCCCCGACGACCTGTCGCTGCTGGCGTGGGACGACTCCCAGCTCTGCCGGATCACCCACCCCACGATGTCGGCCATGAGCCACGACGTGCACCACTTCGGCGCCGAGGTGACGCGCGTGCTGTTCGACGTGATCGACGGCACGCACACCGGTGACCACCAGGCGCCGACGCCGTCGCTGACACCGCGCGGCTCCACCGCGCCGGCGCCGGGGGCGGCTTCGTAGGCGGTGCGCGCGGGAGAGGGCCGCGTCCGCACCGGACGCGGCCCTCTCGCCGTGCCATGGAACCCGGTCAGCTCTTCGCGCAGGCGGCGCCGTTGAGGGTGAAGGCGGCCGGTACGCCGTTGGTGCCGGTGGAGGAGCCGTTGAAGCCGAAGCTCACGGTGCCGCCGGCCGGGATGGTCTCGTTCCAGGACTCGTTGCCGGCCTGGACCTGGGTGCCCTGCTGGACGGCCTTGGCGTTCCAGACCGAGCCGAGCTGCTGTCCGCCGGGGAAGGCGAAGGCGAGCTGCCAGCCCTTGACGTCCGCCGCGCCGGTGTTGCGAATGGTGACGTCCGCGTTGAACGAGTTGCCCCAGTCGCTGATGCGGTAACCGACCGCGCAGCTCCCGGTGGCCGGCCCGGTGCCGGAGAAGACGCCGGCCTCCTTGGCGGTCTGCTTGATGCCGTCGGCACCGGAGAAGATCCGCTGTCCCCAGGCGGTGAGCCGGGAGGCGTCGAAGCCGGTCGCCATGTCCAGGTACTCGACACCGCCGCCGTTGCCGCTCCACGACCAGCCGAGGTAGCCCACGCCGAGCTGGCGCGCGGTGGACATGATCGCGTCCTCGTCCGGGTCGCCGTCCGAGTGCATATTGCCGAATTCACCGACGACGATGGGCAGATGCTGCGAAGTGAACCGGTTCAGGTAGTCCTTCACCTTGTCGGCGGTGTTGAACACGCCGTACATGTGGATCGAGAACACCGTGTTCTTCGCGGAGTCCGAGGCGAATACCTCGGCCGCGTGGTCCCGCATGGTGAAGGACCAGTCCTGGCCCCAGTTCGGGGCGTCGACCATGAGCGTGTGCGTGAAGCCCGCCGCCCGCATCCGCGCGATGGCGTTCTTGGTGTCGGCCGTCCACGAGGCGTACCCGGTATTGCCGTACGGCTCGTTCCCGATGTTGAGGATGACGTACTTCTCCTGGCCCTGCACCGCCGACTTGACGCTGGTCCAGTAGTCGACGGCGCGGGAGAGGGAGACGGCGCCGGCCTGCTCGCCGTAGCCGGTGGTGTCGTGCGCCTCCAGGACGCAGACGAGCCGGTTCTGCTTGCACTGCGCGACGACGGCCGCGACGTCGGCGGTGTCGTTCTTGGTCCAGCGGTCGCCGGTGGCGAGCACCACGCGCACGGAGTTGGCGCCCAGCGCCTTGACGTCCTTCAGGGTCTGCGCCGTCCGGTCGGGGTACCAGGCGTGCGCGTGGTTCACACCGCGCAGCACGAAGTCCCCGCCGTTCGCGTCCAGCAGCCGCCCGTCGGCGACGTGGAAGCCCGGCGTGGCCTGCGCGTCCGCCTGCGCGGCCGGTGCCGCGGCCAGTACCGAGGCGGCCAGGGCCAGCAGCGCTCCCGCCGCGGTGGCCAGTCTCTTTCTCATCTGTGCTCCCAAGATGGTGGCGCGTGCGCCGGAGAGGAATGCACGCGAGCCGGTCTGGTGATCCCGCTGCCCGGGCGTCGGAATGCGGCTCACACCGGGCAGCGGGACGACACGTCACCGCCGAAGCACAGATTGACGTCGCGTCAGGTGGGGAATGCGCGGCAATGCCTCGGTCGGCGGCTGGGAGAGAGGCTAGAACGAGACTTCTTGAGGAGACAACCACCCGGACCAAACCGGTTAAGTTTAGTCCCGGTTCAGTTGTCGTTATACGGGAGTACCGGGCCGGTTGTCGCTATACGGCCGTGGTGGCCCGGAACACCGTGCCCGCACCGGAGACCGTGATCTCCTCGCCGGCCGGCACGTAGGCGGAGCCGCCCGGCGTGAGCACGACCTCGTTTCCGGCGGCGCCGGCGAGCCGGACCGTGCCCTCGGTGCACACCAGGATCTGCGGCCGCGCACCCGGCAACGCGTGCACGCTTTCCGGCCCGTCCGGTCCGTCCACCACGAGACGGGACAGCCGGAAGTCGTCGACAGGAGCCGGGTACACCTCTTCGCGGCCCTCCCCGCGCACCGGACGCGTCACCGGCGTCGGCGGCGCGCTGAAGCGCAGGACGCGCAGCAGCTCGGGCACGTCCACGTGCTTGCTCGTCAGCCCGCAGCGCAGCACGTTGTCCGAGGCCGCCATCACCTCCACCCCCAGACCCTCCAGATAGGCGTGCGGTACGCCCGCCCCGAGGAACAGGGCCTCGCCGGGCGCCAGCCGGACCTGCCGGAGCAGCAGGGCCGCCGGCACACCCGGATCACCCGGATAGGCCCGGGCGATCACCTCGTACACCTCGTAGACCTCCCGGAACGGCCCGGGCCGCCGCGCCGCCGCCGCCAGCGCGCCGCCTATCTCGGCCGGCAGGTCCGGCGCGTCGGAGCCGAGGGAGAGGAAGGCGGAGAAGACCTCTCGCAGCGCCGTCTCCTCCGGGGCCGAGCGGAGCGTGGCGGCGTATGGGGCCAGCCGGTCCACCCCGAGGCCGTCCAGCAGCTCGGCGCTCTCGCGCGGCGGCCGGAACCCGCACAGACCCGTGAACGGGGTGAGCGCGACGATCATCTCCGGCTTGTGCTGGGCGTCCCGGTAGGTGCGGTGGGGGGCGTCGAGCGGGATGCCCTCGGCGTTCTCCCGCGCGAAGCCGGCGGCAGCCTGTTCCGCGTCGGGATGCACCTGGAGGGACAACGGGGCGTCGGCGGCCAGCAGTTTGAGCAGGAACGGCAGCCGCGGCCCGAAGCGCCGCACGAGGCCGTCGCCCAACTCGCCCGCCGGATCGGCGCCGATGACCCGGTCGAGCCCCAGTTGCCTTCCGGCGCGCTCCACTCGGGAGGGCGCGGCGGGATGCGCGCCCATCCACATCTCGGCCTGCGGCGAGCCGTCCGGCGGAAGCCCCATGAGGGCGGGCAGCGCGGTGGTCGAGCCCCAGGGATAGGGCCGGACGGCGTTGGTGAGACGGTCCACGGGGTTCCTTTCGGAGGGGGAGTCGGTGGGGGAGGAGAGGGAGGGAGGAAGGAGCAGAGTGGGGTGAGGTCGGGCCGGGTGGTGTTCGTTCCGGGGAGGGTCGTCGGGGGCGCCCGCGTGTTGGGGAGGGTGCGGTCCGGCGGGGGCCGCGCGGCCGTCCCCTTCGAGAGGACCGGCGGTTGTCCCCTGCGGGCGCGTGTGGCCTTACGGCCGGGCCGGGCGGGCCGCCTCGTAGGGCCAGGGCGGCCGGTCATCCCGTCCGGGCGAGGTGGTCAGCGTGCCGCGGTCACCCGGCACGGTGGCCGTACCCGTGCGCCGTAGGCCGGGGGGCCAGGCGGCGGGCCGTGCCGTACGACAGCTCGGCGGTCGTCCCGTCCGGAGAGGGCGATGGTGGCACCACGCGACGGACACTCGCACCGGTGGCGATACCGCGCCCGCTCCCGTGAGCTGTCATCCCACACCGGTCGTACCGCGTGTGGATGCCGCACACCGGCCGTACCGCAGGCGCTCACCGCTGTGGGTCGTACCGTGCCCGCTGACCCGACGGCGGCCCTTCCCCGGGCTGCCGCCGCGGGCGGGACGTACCGCGCCCGCTCACCGCACACCGGCCGTACCGCGCGCCGTCCCCGCGCCACCGGCGGTCACTCCGCCGACAGCCAATGTGCCACCGCCAGCGGAAGCGGCACCGACAGCCGATGGGTCACCGCCGGCCGAAGCGGCACCGACGACAGTCGCGGCACCGGACCCCGGTCCCGCATCCAGGACGGACGCGGCACCGGCGCCCGCTCCCGCACCGACGACAGTCACGGCACCCGCGCCCGCCGCGCCCCCCGTCGACAGCGCGGAGGCCGCCGCGGCGGCGCCCACCAGGCCCGCGTCCAGGGCCAGGCCGGCCGGCACGATCGGCAGGTCGCGGGCGAAGTCCAGGACCGCGTACTCCGCCATCCTGCGGCGCAGCGGGCCGAACAGCGTGTCGCCGGCCTGTGCCACGCCGCCGCCGATGACGACGAGGTCGAGTTCGACGAGCGCGGCCGTCGCGGCGATCCCCGCCGCCAGCGCCTGCGCGGCCCGCTCGTACGCCGCCCGGGCGATCCGGTCGCCCCGCCGGGCGGCGGCGGCCACGTCCGCCGCGGTCGCGGCGGTCCCCGCGGGCGGTGTCCAGCCGGAGGCCAGGGCGTGGGCGGCGATGGCCGTCCCGCTGGCCATGCCCTCCACGCAGCCCCGGGCGCCGCACGGGCACGCCGGGCCGTTCAGGTCGACCGAGATGTGCCCGATGTGCCCGGCGTTCCCCGAGCGTCCGGCGTGCAGCCGCCCGTCCAGGACCAGTCCGCCGCCGACGCCCGTGGAGACGACCATGCACAGCGCGTTGTCCACGCCGCGGGCGGCGCCCAGCCAGTGTTCTGCCGCCGCCATGGCGACGGCGTCCCCGATCAGCGTGACGGGCGCGAGGGCGGGCACCCGGGGGTGCGAGCGGATCCGCTCGACCAGCGGGAAGCCGCGCCAGCCCGGGATGTTGACCGGGCTCACGGTGCCGGCGGCCGTGTCGACCGGGCCCGCGCTCGCGATGCCGAGACACGTCAGGGCCGCCCAGGCGGGATGCGCGGACAGCTCGTCCAGCACGGCGGTGACGGCCGCCATCAGCGTCTCGGCCGGTTCGCGCGCCGGGGTGGGGCGATGCGCCCGGACGACCAGCCGGCCCTCCGGGTCCACGAGCGCCCCAGCGATCTTGGTGCCACCGATGTCGAGTGCTCCGTACACGACCATCACATCAGCCCTTCCTTGAGCGGACCGGGATCGCCATCCCGGGGCGGACACTCTGCCCGGCGCCTGACAACGTTGTCCAGCGAGCGAGGTCCCTTAAGCCTTCGTTTAGTAAATTGCGCGGTGAGAAGAGGCTACTACCTTTACAGAACCGGTTTAGTTCTTCAGGATCCTGGCTGTACCGTAAGCGACCAGGAGGCAGGCATCCTCGTGAGCGACTTCCCTTCCTTCCCGCCCGGGTTCGTCTTCGGTGCGGCCACCGCCGCCTTCCAGATCGAGGGCGCGGCGGACGAGGACGGCCGCGGCCCCTCCATCTGGGACACGTTCGCGCGGCGTCCCGGCGCCATCGTCGGGGGCGACACCGGTGACGTGGCGTGCGACCACTACCACCGCTACCGCGAGGACATCGCCCTGCTGAAGGAACTGGGCGTCGGCTCCTACCGGTTCTCCGTGAGCTGGGCGCGCGTGCAGCCCACGGGCGCGGGCTCGGGCAACAAGGCGGGACTCGACTTCTACGACCGCCTGGTCGACGGCCTGCTGGAGGCCGGCATCGAGCCCGCCGTCACCCTCTACCACTGGGACCTGCCCCAGGAGCTGGAGGACAAGGGCGGCTGGCGCCACCGCGACACCGCCTACCGGTTCGCCGACTACACGCGGCTGGTCGCCGACTCCCTGGCCGACCGGGTACCGCGGTGGATCACCCTCAACGAGCCCTGGTGCAGCGCCTTCCTGGGCTACGCGAACGGCCTGCATGCCCCGGGCGCCCGCGAGGGGACACCCGCGCTCGCCGCCGCGCACCACCTGCTGCTCGGCCACGGGCTGGCCCTGCCGGTGCTGCGCGACGCGGGGGTCCGGGAGGCGGGGATCGCGCTCAACCTCGACCGCGTCGTCCCCGCCACGAGCGGGCCCCGGGACGTGGCGGCGGCCCTGCGGGCGGAGACCCAGCGCAACCTGATCTGGACCGAGCCCCTGCTCAAGGGCCGCTACCCGGAATCCGAGGACGACACCTGGGCGGAGCTGCTCCACGACCGGTCGTTCCGCCGCGCCGGCGACCTGGACGTCATCTCCGCGCCGCTGGACTTCCTCGGCATCAACTACTACACGCCCTCCGTCGTCCGGGACGCGCCGTACCGGGACCCGGACCCGCTCACCCGGCAGGCGGACGACAACCGTTTCGAGGGCATCGGCATGCCGCAGGCCAGGCACACGGCCATGGACTGGCCGGTCGCCCCGCACACCCTGCGCGAACTGCTCGCCGGCCTGAAGGAGCGCTACGGGGACGCGCTGCCGCCGGTCCACATCACCGAGAACGGCTCCGCCGAACACGACCTGCCGGAGCCCGACGGCACCGTCCGCGACACCGACCGGATCTCCTACCTGGACGGCCATCTCCGGTCCGTCGCCGCCGCGCTGGCGGACGGCGTCGACGTCCGCGGCTACTACGTGTGGTCCCTGCTGGACAACTTCGAGTGGGCGTACGGCTACAGCAAGCGGTTCGGCCTCGTGTACGTCGACTACGCCACCCAGCGGCGCCTGCCGAAGGACAGCTACCACTGGTACCGGGAGCTGATCGCGGCCCAGGGCTGAGGGCCGTAGCGGCGGACGCCCGCCGGCGCGCCGCGGAGGCGCCGGGCGGGCGTCCGCTCTCCTCGTTCAGGTCCCGGACGGCGTGGCCGGGCGGGTCTCGAAGGCCGCCAGGATCCGTTCCGCGGCCAGGGTCGCCGTCAACCGGCCCTCCCGCACCTGCCGTTCCAGTTCGGGAGCGGCCGCGCGCACCGCCGGGTCCGCGTGCAGCCGGCCCAGCAGTTCGTCGCGGACCATCGCCCAGGTCCAGCCGACCTGCTGGTCCCGGCGCTTGGCGGCCAGCCGCCCGGTGGCGTCCAGCAGCGTGCGGTGCTGCTCCAGCCGCTCCCACACGGTGTCCAGACCGGCCGCCTCCCGGGCGGAGCAGTGCAGCACCGGCGGGGTCCAGAAGGCGTCCGTGCCGTGCATCAGCCGCAGCGCGCCCGCCAGTTCCCGGGCCGCGGCCCGTGCGTCGCGTTCGTGCGGACCGTCCGCCTTGTTGACGGCGATCACGTCGGCCAGCTCCAGGACGCCCTTCTTGATGCCCTGCAACTGGTCGCCGGTGCGGGCCAGGGTGAGCAGCAGGAAGGAGTCGACCATGCCGGCGACCGCCGTCTCCGACTGGCCGACGCCGACGGTCTCCACGAGGATCACGTCGTAGCCCGCCGCCTCCATCACCACGATCGACTCCCGGGTGGCCTTGGCGACCCCGCCCAGCGTGCCCGCGCTGGGGGAGGGGCGCACGAAGGCCGCCGGGTCGACCGCGAGCCGCTCCATCCTCGTCTTGTCGCCCAGGATGGAGCCGCCCGTGCGGGTCGAGGACGGGTCGACGGCGAGCACCGCGACCCGGTGGCCCAGCGCGGTCAGCATCGTGCCGAACGCGTCGATGAACGTCGACTTGCCGACACCGGGCACCCCGCTCACCCCGATCCGCCGCGCCCGGCCGCTGTGCGGCAGCAGCTCGGTGAGCAACCGCTGCGCCAGCTCCCGGTGCTGCGGCCGGGTGGACTCGACGAGCGTGATGGCACGGGCCACCAGGGCCCGCCGCCCGTCGAGCACACCTTTGACGTACGTGTCGAGATCGATCGCTGCCATCGGCGCTACAGCTCGTGGCCGAGGTCGGCCGCCAGCCGCCGTACCAGGTCGTGGGCCGCGTCCGGGATCACCGTCCCGGGCAGGAACACCTCCGCCGCGCCCATCTCCCGCAGCGTCGGCACGTCCTGCGGCGGGATCACACCGCCGACCACGACCATGATGTCCTCGCGGCCCTCCTCGGCCAGCTTCTCGCGCAGCGCCGGGACGAGCGTGAGGTGTCCGGCGGCCAGCGACGACACCCCGACCACGTGCACGTCCGCCTCGACCGCCTGCCGGGCGACCTCGTCGGGCGTCTGGAACAGCGGGCCGACGTCGACGTCGAAACCGAGGTCGGCGAAGGCCGTCGCGATCACCTTCTGGCCCCGGTCGTGGCCGTCCTGGCCCATCTTGGCGACCAGGATGCGCGGCCGGCGCCCCTCGGCCTCCTCGAACGCGTCCACCAGGGCCCGGGTGCGGTCCACCGACTCCGACTGGCCTGCCTCGTTGCGGTACACACCGGAGATCGTACGGATCTGCCCGGCGTGCCGCCCGTACACCTTCTCCAGGGCGTCGGAGATCTCACCGACCGTCGCCTTGGCGCGGGCCGCGCGCACGGCCAGCTCCAGCAGGTTGTCCGTGCCGTCGGCCGCCCGGGTCAGCGCGTCCAGCGCGTCCCGGCAGGCGGTCTCGTCCCGCTCCGCGCGCAGCCGCCGCAGCTTCTCGATCTGCTGGGCGCGCACCGAGGAGTTGTCGACCTTGAGGACCTCGATCTGCTCGTCGCTGTCCACCCGGTACTTGTTCACGCCGATCACCGGCTGGCGGCCGGAGTCGATGCGGGCCTGGGTGCGGGCCGCCGCCTCCTCCACGCGCAGCTTGGGGATGCCGGCGTCGATGGCCTGCGCCATGCCGCCCGCCCGCTCGACCTCCTCGATGTGCGCCCACGCCTTGCGGGCGAGGTCGTACGTCAGCCGCTCCACGTAGGCGCTGCCGCCCCACGGGTCGATGACCCGGGTGGTGCCGGACTCCTGCTGGATGAGCAGTTGGGTGTTGCGGGCGATCCGCGCGGAGAAGTCGGTCGGCAGTGCCAGCGCCTCGTCGAGCGCGTTGGTGTGCAGCGACTGGGTGTGGCCCTGGGTGGCCGCCATCGCCTCCACACAGGTGCGCGTGACGTTGTTGAAGACGTCCTGCGCGGTCAGCGACCAGCCCGAGGTCTGCGAATGGGTGCGCAGCGACAGCGACTTGGCGTTCTGCGGGTCGAACTGCCTGACCAGCTTCGCCCACAGCAGGCGCGCCGCCCGCAGCTTGGCGACCTCCATGAAGAAGTTCATGCCGATCGCCCAGAAGAAGGACAGCCGGGGCGCGAACGCGTCCACGTCCAGCCCGGCCGCGCGGCCGGCGCGCAGGTACTCCACGCCGTCCGCGAGCGTGTACGCCAGCTCCAGGTCGGCCGTCGCGCCCGCCTCCTGGATGTGGTAGCCGGAGATGGAGATGGAGTTGTAGCGGGGCATCCGCTGCGAGGTGTACGCGAAGATGTCGGAGATGATCCGCATCGACGGCTTCGGCGGATAAATGTAGGTGTTGCGGACCATGAACTCCTTGAGGATGTCGTTCTGGATGGTCCCGGCCAGCTTCTCGGGTGCGACGCCCTGCTCCTGAGCCGCCACGATGTACAGCGCCAGCACCGGCAGCACGGCGCCGTTCATCGTCATCGACACGCTCATCCGGTCCAGCGGGATGCCGTCGAACAGCTGCCGCATGTCGTAGATCGAGTCGATGGCCACGCCGGCCATGCCCACGTCGCCGGTCACCCGCGGGTGGTCGCTGTCGTAACCCCGGTGCGTGGGCAGGTCGAAGGCGACCGACAGGCCCTTCTGGCCGGCCGCCAGGTTGCGCCGGTAGAACGCGTTGGACTCCTCGGCGGTGGAGAAGCCCGCGTACTGCCGGATGGTCCAGGGCTGGTTGACGTACATCGTCGGGTACGGGCCGCGCAGATACGGCGCGATGCCCGGGTAGGTGCCCAGGAAGTCCAGGCCCTCCAGGTCACGGCCGGTGTACAGCGGCTTGACCCCGATGCCCTCCGGGGTCTCCCACAGGGGCTCCGCGCCGCCGGTGGCGCGCTCGCGCGCCGCCCGCCACTCGTCGTCGGTGCCGTCGGCGACCGGGGTTCCCAGCTCGATGCCGGAGAAGTCGGGGATTCCCATCAGGACACTCCCATGCGGTCGAGGGTCGCGGACAGGACGTCCACGGCGTCACAGCCCGCGAAGACGTAGGCGTCGACGCCGGGGTGGTCGCCCCGGCCCGCGAGGAACACGTGCCGGGCACCGGCCGCGCGCAGCGCCTCGGCCGCCTGCCCGGCCTCCTCGGCGTAACGGGCGTCGCTGGAGCACAGCACGGCCTCCGTGGCGCCGCTGTCCGCGAAGCCGCCCTCGGTGACCGGCTCGATGCCGCCGGCCTGGAAGAGGTTGGCGGCGAACGAGGCCCGCGCGGTGTACTCGGCCGGCGAACCGATCGTCGCCAGGTAGATCCGGGGCCGGGCGCCGGTCTTCGCCAGATGGGCGTCGGAACGGGCGCGCAGGTCCTCGTACGCCTCGTCGCGGCGCACCCGCGGCAGCCCGCCGGACGGCGGCTCGGGCGCGGGCGCCCGCTCCACCGGTTTCTCGGCCAGCAGCGGGAACTCGCTGACACCGGTGACCGGTTCGCGCCGGCTGGCCAGCTTCTTGGACCGCGCCGCCCAGGTCGTGGCCAGGTCGGTGCGCAGCCGCCCGGAGCGCAGTACGGCCGCCTGTCCGCCGTCGCGCTCGATGGACCGGAAGAACTCCCAGGCGGCCCCGGCGAGTTCGTCGGTCAGCCGCTCGACGTACCAGGAGCCGCCCGCCGGATCGATGACGCGGGCCAGATGCGACTCCTCGATCAGGATGGAGGAGGTGTTGCGCGCGATCCGCCGGGCGAACGCGTCGGGCAGCCCCAGCGCGTGGTCGAACGGCAGCACGGTCACCGCGTCGGCGCCGCCCACCCCGGCGGCCAGGGCCGCGATCGTCGTGCGGAGCATGTTCACCCACGGGTCGCGGCGGGTCATCATCACCGGCGAGGTCACCGCGTGCTGCGGCTGCGCGCCCGGCGCCCCGCACACCTCGGCGACCCGCGCCCACAGCCGGCGCGCCGCGCGCAGCTTGGCGATGGTCAGGAACTGGTCGGCGGTGGCCGCGTAGCGGAACTCCAGTTGGGCGGCGGCCTGTTCGACGCCGAGCCCGGCCTCGGTCAGCTCCCGCAGATAGGCCACGCCGGTGGCCAGCGAGGCACCCAGTTCCTGCGCGGCCGAGCCGCCCGCCTCGTGGTACGGCAGCGCGTCCACGGTCAGCGCGCGCAGCCCCGGGTAGCCCTCGGCGCAGCGCGCGGCCAGCGCGGCGTACGGCGCGAAGTCCAGCGCGGTGCCGGTGCGGGCCTCGTACCCGAGCGGGTCGCCGCCCAGGTTGCCGCGTACGGCCTCCGTGCCGGTGCCCCTGTCCGCGTAGAGCCGCAGCAGGGCTTCGGCGGCCCGCCCGGTGTCGCGGCCCGCGTCCAGGACGACCGGCGCGAGGTCTAGGTAGACACCGTCGAGGGCGCGGTCCAGGTCGGCGACCGGGATGCCGCCCTCGCCCAGTACCAGCCAGAGGGAGGTGCCGCCGTTCTCCAGGTCGGCGAGCACGGCGTCCGCCGCGCCGCCGGCGAGGGCCGTGTGCCGCGGGCGCACGTCCCAGCCGCTCGCGCCGGTGCCCTCCGGGCGGCTGCCCCGCACGAACGGGGCGAAGCCCGGCAGGCCGGGGTCGGGCGCGCTGTCGCGCGCGGTGTACAGGGGGCGGGTGCGCAGCCCGTCCTCCAGCGTCGTGGACAGGGCGTCCTCGGCTGCCTCGCCGGAAAGTTCCCTGCCTGACCTGCGCAGCACGCCCTCGACCAGGCGTTGCCACTGCTCGTGTGTCGGGTCAGGGAACTCGGCGGCCAGTGAGAGCCCGTCGTCAGGCAGGACCGTCATGGCTCGGATGCTAGGGCAGGGGGCTGAAAGCGGGATGGAACGCGGGCTGTGAGGTTTCTCTTCTTGCGGTCGTGACCTGCGCCGCTCACACCGGCCCGGGCGGCCGGGACCGGGTGGGGGACCGGGCGGGAACCGGACTCTTCCGCCGATATCCCCCGAACGATGACCAGTAAGGCCGGGCCGGACCGATCGCCCACCGTGTCGTTGTTGGGCCGAACGGGTGACTTGGCGTAAGAATTGGCTGGTGCAACGATTCAGTGCGAGTCAGGTCGGGGGGAGCCGGTGAGCCGTTACGACGTCACCGATGAACAGTGGGAAGGGCTCGCCCAGGTCGTGCCGCTGCGGGGCCGGGACTCCTGGCCGTCCGCGGTGAGCCACCGCTCGCTGCCGGATGCCGAGACCGAGACCCGGCGCCGGTTCGTGGTCCTGCGGGTCAACGTCTTCGCGGACGCCCGCGAGGTCGCCGAGACGCTGATGGCGGGAGTGCCGGTGCTGCTGGACCTGTCCAGCGCGGAGGGCGACGTCGCCAAGCGCGTCCTCGACTTCAGCACGGGCGTGGTCTTCGGGCTGGGCAGCGGCATGCACCGCGTGGACCGCAACGTCTTCCTCCTCACCCCACCGGGCACGGAGGTCAGCGGCCTGATGGAAAGCGCAGGCATCACCGGCACCTGACCCCCGGGCAACGGCCCGGCTTCCTCGGCCCCCTGGCGCCGCGGCTACGGGACCGAGGCCCCTGGCACCGCGCCCCCGGCGCCGCGCCGTGGGTGTCGCTCGATCGTGGGAACGCTTCGACGGGGAAACGGTTCGGCGTGGCGGCGGAGTTCTACGGTCCGCACATGGCCGTGCCCTCCGTGCCCTCCCTGTTCGCCGAGCCGCTCCCGGCCGACGTGCCCGCCGAGCCGTTCGCGGCCGACGTGTCCGCCGAGTCGCTCCCGGCCGACGTGTCCGCCGAAGCCCTCCCCGCGTCCTCCCGTCCGTCCGTGGATCTCCGTTCCCGGATCACCGAGCTGCGGCTGTCGGCCTTCGCCGGGCACCGGGGTGCCGTGTTCCCGCTCGGGCCGGTCACCCTGTTCGCCGGGCGCAGCGGGGCCGGCAAGACCTCCGCGCTCGCCGCCTACGAGGCGCTGGCCCGGCTCGGCGGCGGAGCCCCGCTGGCCGAGGCGTTCCCGGACCCGGCCGCCCGTGTCCCGGAGCGGGCGCGTCCGGACGCCCAGGGGCGCCGGGGCTTCCGGATCGGCTGCACGGCCGACGGCGCCGAGGGCCCGGTCCGGCTCGACCTCGCCGTACAGGCCGAACCGGAGCTGCGGATCGTCGGCGAGCGGCTGAGCGCGCGCGGAGTCGTCCTGCTGGAGACCGCGCTGCGCGACCCAGGGCGCCGTACCGTCCAGGCGGCCTGGCACACGGCCGGTTCCGCCCCGGTGACCCGCGCCCCGCTCCCCGACGACCGCCTGGGCACCGCCCTGCTGCCGCTGCGCGTGGCCGGCAAGACCGACGGGCAGCGCCATGTGCTCGCCGCCGCCGAGCAGATGGTCGTCGCCCTGCGCTCCGTCTTCCCGTGCGATCCGCGCCCCGAGCACATGCGCGTCCCGGTGCCCACCGGTTCGGGCCGGCTGCTGCCCGGCTGCGACAACCTCGCCGACGTGCTGTGGCGCACCCGCGCGGAGTGCGCCCGCCGGCACGGCCGGCTGGTCGAGGCGCTGCGCGCGGGCTGCGCCGGCCGGGTGGCCGACCTGGTGGCCGAGCCCGGGACGGACGGCACGGTACGGGCGCTGCTCGACCGCGGCGACGGCCCGCGCACCGAGATCGCCCGGCTCGGCGACGGCGAACTGCGCTATCTCGCCCTCACCCTGGTCCTGCTGACCGGGCCCGGCGTGCTGGACATGGACGCCCCGGGCGAGGTGCCGGACGCCCTGCGCACCCTCACCGTCCTCGCCGACGGCTTCGACCGCGGCCTGGATCCCGTCCAGCGCGCCGAACTGCTGCGCACGGCGGCCCGGATGGGCGAGCGCGGGCACATCCGCTGCGTGGCCGCGGTGCACGACGCCTCATGGGCCGCCGGGGTCCCGGGCGTCACGGTGGTACACCTGGACACGTGACGGAACACCCCGACCTGGCCCGGCTCCAGCGCAGACTGGCCGAATTCGCCGCCGCGCGGAACTGGCAGCCGTACCACACGCCCAAGAACCTCGTCGCCGCCCTGTCGGTGGAGGCATCCGAACTGGTCGAGATCTTCCAGTGGCTGACGCCGGAGGAGTCCGCGCGGGTGATGGACGACCCCGGCACGGCGCACCGCGTCACGGACGAGGTCGCCGACGTGCTCGCCTATCTCCTCCAGCTCTGCGACGTCCTGGGCATCGACCCGCTGACCGCGCTGGCCGCGAAGATCGACCGCAACGAACACCGCTTCCCGGTGCCGGACACCGGGGACGCGGAGGCCGCGGAACCGGAGGAGCAACAGCCGGAGTCGTAGATTCCGTTATCACTCTCCGTACTCGAATTCTCCGCCGACTCCGAATTGTTGTCCACATTTTCCGTCTTCCTCTAGCTTTTCGCCTCAACCGCCTTCACTCTGGGTAGTGGACAACCAGAGAGTCACCAAGGGCCGTGCGACAGGGCGCGGCGGAGGGACGGGGGCACCGGATGGATGCGGTACGGCTCATCCTCGCGAGCAGGCGGGCCCTGGCGCGCGGCACCGACACCGGGGAGATGATGGCGGAGGTCTGGCAGGCGCAGGCCCTGGCCCAGGCGATCGGCAGCCGCCTCGCGGTCTCCGGCCCGCCGGAGCTGCGCGGCGAGGCTCTCGGGCTGACGGAGCTGGCGGGCCGGGGCTGCGGCGTCCTGGACCCACCCGAACTCGACCCCGGCGACCTGCGCGCCGCCCAGCTCACCGAACTGGCCGACGCCCGCGAGACGCTGCTCTGCCTCGGCGGCCTGCTCGGCGAGGTCGGCATATCCCTGGTCGGCATGGCCAGCGGCGCCGCCGACGAGGCGACGTACTGGCAGTGCATGGAGGCCATCGACGCCGCCGACGAGTCCCGCGACCGCGTCCGCGAGATGCTGCGCAAACTGGCGGCCCGGGAGGAACTCTTGTCGCCGGACACCCAGGACAGCCAGGACACCCAGGGCAGCCCGTCCGGCGTATGACCGGCGGCCGGGTCCGCCGCGGCGGGACGAGGGGCGCGCCGGAGCGGACGCGGAACCCCCGACCGGCGTCCGGGCACGGACCGGCCGGTTTTCACCCGTCCGGAGACGGCCCCGCCGGACGGTCCCCGCGCGGTTGCCGCGGCCGACGCCGTGCAGGATAGGTGTATGGACCTTCGAATCTTCACCGAGCCCCAGCAAGGGGCCACGTACGACACCCTGCTCACCGTGGCCAAGGCCACCGAGGACCTCGGCTTCGACGCCTTCTTCCGTTCGGACCACTATCTGCGCATGGGTAACGTGGACGGCCTGCCCGGCCCCACGGACGCCTGGATCACGCTCGCCGGCCTGGCCCGCGAGACCAAGCGCATCCGTCTCGGCACGCTCATGACCGCCGGCACCTTCCGCCTCCCCGGTGTGCTCGCCATCCAGGTCGCCCAGGTCGACCAGATGTCCGGCGGCCGGGTCGAGCTGGGTCTCGGCGCGGGCTGGTTCGAGGAGGAGCACAAGGCGTACGGCATCCCGTTCCCGAAGGAGAAGTTCGCCCGGCTGGAGGAGCAGCTCGCGATCGTCACCGGGCTCTGGGCCACCGAGGCGGGCAAGACCTTCGACTTCCATGGCGCGTACTACGACCTCACCGGATCGCCGGCGCTGCCCAAGCCCGCCCAGCAGAAGGTCCCCGTGCTCATCGGCGGTCACGGCGCGACCCGCACCCCGCGGCTCGCCGCGCAGTACGCCGACGAGTTCAACATCCCGTTCGCCTCGGTCGAGGACAGCGAGCGGCAGTTCGGCCGGGTGCGGGCCGCGGCGGCGGAGGCGGGGCGCGAGGCCGGCAGCCTGACGTACTCCAACGCCCTCGTCGTCTGCGTCGGCAAGGACGACCAGGAGGTGGCCCGCCGCGCCGCCGCGATCGGCCGCGAGGTGGACGAGCTGAAGGCCAACGGACTGGCCGGCTCCCCGGCCGAGGTCGTCGACAAGATCGGCCGGTACGCCGCCATCGGCTCCCGGCGGATCTACCTCCAGATCCTGGACCTCGGCGACCTGGACCACCTGGAACTGATCTCGTCCCAGGTGCAGTCCCAGCTGCGGTAACCGGCACGGCCGCCGCCCACGGACGCCGGGACCCGGCTGGCGGGTCCCGGCGCGCCCCGCCGCGGCCGGGCGGCGCGGACGGGTCTTACCGGATGCGGGTGAAGCCGTAGTCGAGGATCTTCGTCGCGTCCTTGAACCGCTCGTCCGCCGAGGAGGCCGCGAGGACGGTGCCGACGACGGTCTTGGAGCCGCGGGTGGCCGCGAACACCAGACAGAACTTCGCCTCGGGCCCGGAGCCGGTCTTCACGCCGAACGCGCCCCGGTAGGTGCCGAGGAGCTTGTTGGAGTTGTTCCACGGGTTCATGGCGTGCGTCCCGCCCGCGGGGCGGTACGACTTCATGTCGGCGTAGACCTTCGTGCCGACGACCTTCTTGAACGTCTTGTTCTTCAGCGCGGCCCCCGCCAGCTTGGCCAGATCGCGCGGCGAGGAGTGGTTCTTCCCGTTGGACACTCCGTCGAAGGAGTCGAAGTGCGTGTTGTCCAGGCCCAGTTCACGCGCCTTGCTGTTCATCTTGGCGATGAAGGACTTGGTCCGCTGGGCCATCGTCGTACCGGTGCCGTAGGTGTCGGCCAGCGCGTAGGCCGCGTCGCAGCCCGACGGGAGCAGCAGGCCGTACAGCAGGTCGCCGACCGGCATCGAGTCGCCGAGGATCAGGTTGGCGCTGGAGTAGCGCTGCTGGCCGGTCGCCGGGTCGATGACGTAGTCCGTGTACTCCTTCTTGATCTTCACCTTCTTCCCGAGGTCCACCTTCCGCTGCGACAGCACCACGAGCGCCGTCATGATCTTCGTGGTGGAGCCGGTGCGCAGCCGGCCGTCCGGCGCCTTGCCGAAGAGCTGCTTGCCGCCGGCGGCGTTCATGGCGTACGCGCCCTGGGCCGACACCTGCGGCACCGTGACGGGCTTCTGCGTGGCGGGCTTCTGCGCTGCGGGTGCCTGTGCGGCGGGCGCCGCCTGGGCGGGGACGGCCGCGAGGACCCCCGCGCCCAGTACGGCACCGGCCGTCACGGCGACGGCGGCTCTCCCGCGTACCCGGATTCCCTGGCCGTTGGTCATGGTTCCCCCTCTGTCAGTGGTCAGTTGACGAGGGGTCAGTCCATCAGCCCCGGCTCCCGGCGGCCATAACGGAGATCACATGGCCGTCCTGTGCGTGTCCCGTAACGGAATTGTGGGCTCCGTCACAGCGTGGCCGGTCGAGGGCTGATCATATGACCCGGTGCGTAAACTCCTCCCTCTCGTGCTGACCGGCCTGTTCGCCGTGTCGGCCTGCCAGATCGCCGGCGACGACGACGCCGACGACACGGCCCGCGGCCTCAACACCATGAAGTCGTTCCCGCTCCAGGCCTATCTGCCGGATCCCGCCTCCGGGGACGGCAAAACCGTCAGTACGGCGCAGTGGATCCTGGCCCGGCAGTGCATGGTCCGGCTCGGGTTCACCGGCTTCCGGTCGCTCGACGTGCGGACCGTCGAGTCGACCTACCCGGTGCGGCAGGGCACCGTCTCCGGCCGCAGCAAGGTCGGCGACGACACGCCGTACGGGGTGGACGACCCGGACCTGGCGGCCGAGTACGGCTATCACAACCGGCGCGAGGAGGACTCCGCGGAGCAGCCCATGGAGTGGCCGGCCGACCAGTACACGGCCCTCACCGGGGTGTTCGAGGCCGGCGAAAGCCACCAGGCGCACGGCCACGCCATTCCCCGGGGCGGCTGCACGGGCGAGGCGACCCGGCAGCTCTTCGACGCCGAACTGGAAGCCGTCAAGATCGACGGTACGCGGCTCACCGGCCCGTACACGCTCGCCATGTACCTGTGGTCCGACGCGCGCCAGCGGGCGAAGAAGGACGCCGCCTGGAAGAAGGCCGACCGCGCCTGGTCGGACTGCATGAAGGACGAGGGCTTCCGCTACCCCGACCCGGACGAGGCGTCCGTCGACACCGACTGGTTCGGCACCGGCAAACCGTCGGCCAAGGAGAAGAAGACCGCCTCCGCCGACGCCCGCTGCAAGCTGGACACCGACTACATCCAGACCGTGCACGCCCTGGAGAGCCGCGCGCAGAAGTCCGCCATCACCGGCCACAGGAAGGCACTGGAGGCCCGCCGGACGGCCTACCACCAGGCAGTCACCCACGCCCACGAAATCATCACCGACAAAACCTGACGACACGGGCCCGGCCACGTCCGGGTCACGGGTCCGGCCACGTCCGGGTCACGGGTCCGGCCACGTCCGGGTCACGGGTCCGGCCATGTTCGGGCCATGGGTCCGGCCATGTTCGGGTCACGGGTTCCGGCCGTATCCGGGCCACGGTCCAGTCGCGTTCGGGCCGCACGCCCGGCCATACCCGGGGCCGTGCGGCCAGGTTGAACCCCGGACGCGCGCCCCGACCGCATCCCGAACGCACGGCCCGGCCCGGCGGCCGGGCCGCCCCGCTCCTCGCCGCAGACGCCGGCCGCTCCGGTCACCGGGCTTCCCGCCGCGAACGCCGGCCGCTCCGGTCACCGAGCTTCCCGCCGTGAACGCCGCCCGCTCCGGCCACCGCGCTTCCCGCCCCGGGCCGCCCCGGGCCCGGCGCCGGTGGCGTTGCGCACCGGGTGCGCTGTGCTCGGCTTCGGCGGCGAGGCCGAGCACCCTGGTCCCGGCCCGGCGTGCCGTATCCCGGGCGTGGGCGCCCCGGCGACTTCCGGCGGCCCCCTCCTCGCCGCCGGACGCCTGGTCCTGGCCAGCGGCTGGGCGGTAACCCTGCCGCCCGCGCATCCGGCGCCAACCGGTGCCGTGCGTCGCGAGCCGAGCCTGTGTCCGGCGCCGGCCCGTGCCATGTGCCGGCCCGCTTTCGGTGTGCGTGGCGTGGAAACGGTCGGGCAGGGGGTGAAGCGGGGGTTCGGTGGTCAGGATGGAGGCATGGGATTCCATGTCGACTCCGAGGCCGGGCGGCTGCGCCGGGTCATCCTGCACCGGCCCGATCTCGAACTGAAGAGGCTCACCCCCAGCAACAAGGACGCCCTGCTCTTCGACGACGTGCTCTGGGTGCGCCGGGCGCGCGCCGAGCACGACGGGTTCGCCGACGTGCTGCGCGACCGCGGGGTCGCCGTGCACCTCTTCGGGGACCTGCTCGCCGAGACCCTGGCGCTGCCCGAGGCCCGGGCGCTCGTCCTGGACCGGGTCTTCGACGAGAAGGAGTACGGCCCGCTCGCCACCGGCCATCTGCGGGACGCCTTCGACCGGATGCCCCCGGGCGAGCTGGCCGAGGCGCTGGTCGGGGGCATGACCAAGCGGGAGTTCCTGGACGCCCACGCGGAACCGGCTTCCGTCCGCTTCCACGTCATGGAGCTGGACGACTTCCTGCTGCGCCCACTGCCCAACCATCTGTTCACCCGCGACACCTCGGCGTGGATCTACGACGGCGTCTCCATCAACGCCATGCGCTGGCCCGCCCGGCAGCGCGAGACCGTCCACTTCGAGGCGATCTACCGCCACCACCCGCTGTTCCGCGCCGAGACCTTCCACGTCTGGTCCGAGGGCCAGGCGGACTACCCGTCCACCATCGAGGGCGGGGACGTCCTGGTGATCGGCCACGGCGCCGTGCTGATCGGCATGAGCGAGCGCACCACCCCGCAGGCGGTGGAGATGCTGGCGCACAAGCTGTTCGCGGCCGGCTCCGCGCGCACGATCGTCGCGCTCGACATGCCCAAGCGGCGCGCCTTCATGCACCTGGACACGGTGATGACGATGGTCGGCGCCGGCACCTTCACCCAGTACGCCGGTCTCGGCATGCTCCGCTCGTACACCATCGAGCCGGGCGTCGGCGCCCAGGAGCTGAAGGTCACCGACCACCCGCCGGAGCACATGCACCGGGCGATCGCCGCCGCGCTCGGCCTCGGCGAGATCCGGGTGCTGACCGCGACGCAGGACGTGCACGCCGCCGAACGCGAGCAGTGGGACGACGGCTGCAACGTCCTCGCCGTGGAGCCCGGCGTCGTCGTCGCCTACGAGCGGAACGCCACCACCAACACGCACCTGCGCCGGCAGGGCATCGAGGTGATAGAGATCCCGGGCAGCGAGCTGGGCCGGGGCCGGGGCGGTCCCCGGTGCATGAGCTGTCCGGTCGAACGCGACCCTGTATAGAAATGTGAAGAGTCGTATAGACTTCCATTGTCCCCTGTAGTCATACCCCTGGAGCGCCCCCATGGCGACAGTCCCGACCGCCCTCGCCGGCCGCCACTTCCTCAAGGAGCTGGACTTCACCGAGGCGGAGTTCCGCGGCCTGATCGAGCTGGCCGCCGAGCTGAAGGCCGCGAAGAAGGCCGGGGCCGAGACCCAGTACCTGCGCGGGCGGAACATCGCCCTGATCTTCGAGAAGACCTCGACGCGCACCCGCTGCGCGTTCGAGGTCGCCGCCGCCGACCAGGGTGCCCACACCACCTACCTGGACCCGTCCGGATCCCAGATCGGGCACAAGGAGTCGGTGCGGGACACCGCCCGGGTGCTGGGCCGGATGTTCGACGGCATCGAGTACCGGGGCGACAGCCAGGCCAAGGTCGAGGAGCTGGCCGCGTACGCCGGCGTGCCCGTCTACAACGGCCTCACCGACGACTGGCACCCCACCCAGATGCTCGCCGACGTGCTCACCATGACCGAGCACAGCGCCAAGCCGCTGCGCCAGATCGCCTTCGCCTACCTCGGAGACGCCCGCTTCAACATGGGCAACTCCTACCTCGTGACCGGCGCACTGCTCGGCATGGACGTCCGGATCGTCGCCCCGAAGTCCTACTGGCCCGCCCAGGAGATCCTGGACCGCGCCCGCGAACTCGCCGCCGCGAGCGGTGCCCGGATCACCCTCACCGAGGACGTCGCCGAGGGTGTCTCGGGCGCCGACTTCGTCGCCACCGACGTCTGGGTCTCCATGGGCGAGCCCAAGGAGGTCTGGGACGAGCGGATCACCGCCCTCGCGCCGTACGCGGTGACCATGGACGTGCTGCGCGCCACCGGCAACCCGGACGTGAAGTTCCTGCACTGCCTGCCGGCCTTCCACGACCTCGGCACCGCGGTCGGGCAGCAGATCCACGCCTCGCACGGGCTGCGCTCGCTGGAGGTGACGGACGAGGTCTTCGAGTCCGCCCACTCCGTCGTCTTCGACGAGGCCGAGAACCGGCTGCACACCATCAAGGCGGTGCTGGTGGCCACACTCGCCCGGGAAAGCCTTGCCTGACCCGCCTCACCAGGCCTTATCCTGACCGGCGGCCCGGAACCACCCCTTCCGGCGCCGTCGCCGCGGCCCCACGACGGCCGCCCGCACCACCAGAAACGAGCACCACCCGCATGCCCGCTCCCCGCATCAAGTCCCCGCACCTGCTCGTCGCCGAATCCGGCGCCGACCGCGAAGGACACGGCCTGAAGCGCACCATGGGCCTCTTCCAGCTCATCTGTTTCGGCGTCGGCGCCATCGTCGGCACCGGCATCTTCGTCGGCCTGTCCGACTCGGTCGCCCAGGCCGGCCCGGCCGTCGTCGTCTCCTTCGTCCTCGCCGCCCTGACCTGCGTCTTCACCGCGTTCTCGTTCGCGGAGCTGGGCGGTGCGATCCCGGTCTCCGGCTCCTCGTACTCCTTCGCCTACGCCGGGCTCGGCGAGTCCACCGCCTTCCTCGTCGGCTGGTGCCTGCTGCTGGAGTACGGCGTCTCGATCTCCGCCGTCGCGGTCGGCTGGAGCGAGTACGTCAACGAGCTGCTGCACAGCCTCACCGGCCGGCAGCTCCCGGCCGTGCTGTCCGCGGGCCCCGGCGGGGGCGGTGTCGTCAACCTGCCGGCCGTGATCGTCATCGCCCTGGCCTCCGTCCTGCTGGTGCGCGGAGTACGGGAGAGCGCCCGGGCGACGGCCGCCATGGCCGCGGTGAAGCTGGCGGTCCTGCTCGCCTTCTGCGCCATCGGCTACAGCGCCTTCAAGCACGGCAACCTCACCCCGTTCTCCCCGGCAGGCCTCGGCGGCATCGGCGCGGGCACCACCGCGGCGTTCTTCTCGTACATCGGCTTCGACGCGATCACCACCGCGGGCGAGGAGGCGAAGAACCCGCGCCGGCACATCCCCGTCGCGATCCTCGTCTGCATGGGCCTGGTCACCCTGCTGTACTGCGCGGTCGCGCTCGCCGCGATCGGCGCCGTCGGCGGCGACCGGGTCGCCGGCCGTCCCGCCGCGCTCTCCTACGTCGTCAACGAGGTCACCGGCTCCGCCGTCGGCGGCGGTGTCATCGCCTTCGGCGCGGTCGTCGCCATCGCCTCGGTGGTCCTCGCCGTGATGTACGGCCAGACCCGCATCCTGATGTCGATGTCCCGCGACGGCCTCGTCCCGCGCGTCTTCGAGAAGGTCTCCCCGAGGACGTCCACGCCGGTCGCCGGCACGCTGATCGTCGCGCTCGTCTTCGCGCTCCCGGCGGCCTTCGCCTCCCTCGACGCCGTGATGAACCTGTGCACCATCGGCACCCTCGCCATCATGGCCGCCGTCAACATCACGGTGATCGCCCTGCGCCGCCGCGAACCGGGCCTGGAGCGCAGCTTCCGGGTGCCGCTGTACCCGGTGGCCCCGCTGCTCGGCGTCGCCTTCTGCGCGTACCTGATGTACGAGACGGGCTGGCGCACCTGGCTCCAGTTCGCCGTGTTCCTCGCGGTGGGCCTGGCGGTCTACGGCGGCTACGGCCGCCGGCACTCCACGCTGGCCCGGTCCGCCGCCAAGGTCACGCCGGCCGCCGCCGCTGAGCGGGAACCACAGGCAGTCTGAACCACACCGCCTTGCCCGACGCGGTGGGGCGGTGACCGCAGGACGAGCTGAGGGCGCGGATCAGCAGCAGCCCGCGCCCGCCCTCCTGCCACACGTCGGGCTCCTCCAGCACCGGCCGGGTGAGCTGGCCGGGCGGCGCCGGGTCCGGGTCGTGCACCTCCACTTGGCAGCCGCTCGGCGCCAGCTCCACCACCAGCTCGATCGGGCCCTGCCCGGCGGTGTGCTCCACCGCGTTCGCCACCAGCTCCGCGGTCAGCAGCTCCGCCGTGTCCGGGTCGGCCACGTGCTCCACGTCGGTCAGTGCCGAGCGCACCAGGGCACGCGCCACGGGCACCGCCGCCGCGGTGTGCGGCAGCGCGATGCGCCAGGAGGCCGATCCGGCGGGGCGTTCGTACAAGGCGGGTCCGTTCGTGCAGCAGGCGGTCCTGCTTTTCGACTCCAGGCATGGTACGGGTCCCGCGGCGCCGGGCCGCAGCCGGGCGCCGCCCCGCGAGGCCCGGCCGGACGGCCCCCGGTCCGTATGTCGCGCGGTCGTGACGACAGTCACGGAAGGGTGATAACTTCGACGGGAGCAACGTACGGCACCACCGCCCGAGGAGGCCGCACGTCATGAGTCCCTTCACCGGCTCGGCCGCCCGCACCGCCCACTGGAAGCACCTGCGGGTGCGGTGCACCGACGGCGTCGCCACCGTCACCCTCGCCCGCCCCGACCGGCTCAACGCCCTCACCTTCGGCGCCTACGCCGACCTGCGCGACCTGCTCGCCGAACTGTCCCGCGAGCGGTCGGTGCGGGCGCTGGTGCTGGCCGGCGAGGGCCGCGGCTTCTGCTCCGGCGGGGACGTGGACGAGATCATCGGCGCCACCCTGGCCATGGACACCGCCCAGCTCCTCGACTTCAACCGGATGACCGGACAGGTCGTGCGGGCGATCCGCGAGTGCCCGTTCCCGGTGGTCGCCGCGGTGCACGGCGTCGCGGCCGGAGCCGGCGCGGTCCTCGCCCTCGCGGCCGACTTCCGCGTCGCGGACCCCTCCGCCCGCTTCGCCTTCCTCTTCACCCGGGTCGGCCTGTCCGGCGGCGACATGGGCGCGGCCTATCTGCTGCCCCGGGTCGTCGGCCTCGGCCACGCCACCCGCCTGCTCCTGCTCGGCGACCCGGTCCGGGCGCCCGAGGCCGAGCGCATCGGGCTGATCAGCGAGCTGACGGAGGAGGGAGGCGCGGACGCGGCCGCCCACACCCTGGCCCGCCGCCTGGCCGACGGCCCGGCCCTCGCCCACGCCCAGACCAAGGCCCTGCTCACGGCCGAGCTGGACATGCCGCTCGCCGCCTCGGTCGAACTGGACGCCTCCACCCAGGCCCTGCTGATGAACGGCGAGGACTACGCCGAGTTCCACGCGGCCTTCACCGAGAAGCGGCCTCCGAAGTGGCGGGGGAGGTGAGCCGGAGTGCGCGTGGCGGTCATCGGCGGCGGCCCCGGCGGGCTCTACGCCGCCGCCCTGCTGAAACGGCTGGGCCCCACCCGGGAGATCACCGTCTGGGAGCGCAACGCCCCCGACCAGACCTTCGGCTTCGGCGTGGTCCTCTCCGACGAGACCCTCGGCGGCATCGAACACGCCGACCCCGTCGTCCACGAGGCCCTGCGCCGGCACTTCGTGCGCTGGGACGACATCGACGTCGTGCACCGGGGCGTACGGCACCGCTCCGGCGGCCACGGCTTCGCCGCGCTGGGCCGGCACCGGCTGCTGCGCGTCCTGCACGAGCGCTGCCGAGCACTGGGCGTGGAGCTGCGGTTCGGCACCGAGGCACCGCCGGCCGGCCGGCTCGCGCGGGAGTACGACCTCGTCATCGCCGCCGACGGCGTCCACAGCGCCACCCGCGCGAGCCTCGCGGCGGAGTTCCGGCCCCGGGTGACCGCGCACCGCTGCCGCTACATCTGGCTTGCCGCCGACTTCGCCTTCGACGCCTTCCGCTTCGAGATCGCCGAGACCGGACACGGCGTGATGCAGCTGCACGGCTACCCGTACGCGGCGGACGCCTCCACCGTCGTCATCGAGATGCGCGAGGAGGTCTGGCGGGCCGCCGGATACGCCGAGGCCGGCCCGCGGGAGTCCGTCGAACGCTGCGCCAAGGTGTTCGCCGACGCCCTCGGCGGACGCCCGCTGCGCTCCGACGGCTCCGCCTGGACCACCTTCCGCACGGTCGTCAACGAGCGCTGGTCGCACGGCAACGTCGTCCTCCTCGGCGACGCCGCCCACACCGCCCACTTCTCCATCGGCTCCGGCACCAAGCTGGCCGTCGAGGACGCCCTCGCCCTCGCCGCCTGCCTTCAGGAGCACCCGGACCCGCCGGCGGCGCTCGCGGCCTACGAGGCGGAACGGCAGCCCGTCGTCGCCTCCACCCAGCGGGCCGCCCGGGCCAGCCTGGAGTGGTTCGAGGACCTGCGGCTGTACCTGGGCCAGCCGCCGCGCCGGTTCGCCTTCAACCTGCTCACCCGCAGCCGCCGCGTCACCCACGGCAACCTGCGGCTGCGCGACGCCCGCTTCACCGAGGCCGTCGAGCGCGAGTTCGGCTGCCCGCCCGGCACCCCGCCGATGTTCACCCCGTACCGGCTGCGCGGTCTGACCCTGCGCAACCGGGTCGTCGTGTCCCCGATGGACATGTACTCCGCCACCGACGGCGTCCCCGGCGACTTCCACCTCGTCCACCTGGGCGCCCGCGCCCTCGGCGGGGCCGGCCTGGTGCTGACCGAGATGGTGTGCGTCAGCGAGGAGGGCCGGATCACCCCCGGCTGCACCGGCCTCTACACCGGCCGGCAGGCCACGGCGTGGCGGCGCGTCACCGACTTCGTGCACCGCCACGCACCGGGCACCGCGATCGGCGTGCAGCTCGGGCACTCCGGGCGCAAGGGCTCCACCCGGCCGATGTGGGAGGGGATGGACGAGCCGCTGCCCACCGGCAACTGGCCGGTCGTCGCCGCCTCCCCGCTGCCGTACCGGCCGGGCGGCCAGACGCCGCGCGAGCTGTCCCGCGCCCAGCTCACCGACATCCGCGAGCAGTTCGCCGCGGCCGCCTGGCGGGCCGCCCGGGCCGGCTTCGACCTGCTCGAACTGCACTGCGCCCATGGCTATCTGCTCTCCGGCTTCCTCTCCCCGCTCACCAACCTGCGCACCGACTCCTACGGCGGTTCACCGGAGCGGCGGCTGCGGTTCCCGCTGGAGGTCTTCGACGCCGTACGCGCGGTGTGGCCGGCCGAGTGGCCGATGACCGTCCGTATCTCGGCCACCGACTGGGCGGCGGGCGGGACGAGCGCCGAGGACGCCGTCGGGATCGCCCGCGCCTTCGCCGCGCACGGCGCCGACGCCATCGACGTGTCCACCGGGCAGGTGGTGGCCGGGGAACGCCCGGAGTTCGGCAGGTCGTACCAGACGCCGTTCGCCGACCGGATCCGGCACGAGGCCGGCGTCCCGGTGATCGCGGTCGGCGCCATCTCCTCCTGGGACGACGTCAACTCGCTGATCCTCGCCGGCCGCGCCGATCTGTGCGCGCTGGCCCGGCCGCACCTGTACGACCCGCACTGGACCCTGCACGCGGCGGCCGAACAGGGCTACACCGGCCCCGGAGCGCTCTGGCCTGCGCCGTACCGGGCGGGCAGCCGGCCCCCGCGCACCGGACGGACCGAGGCCCCCAGGCCCCGGCTCACGCTCGGCGGACCGGACGCCCGGCAGAGCGCGGACTGAAGACGCGGGCCGCGGCAGGGGCGTCACAGCCCCGCGAACCGCGCTCCCGCGTCCCGCAGCCGTTCGTGCAGACCGCGGAAGACCTCCGCCGAGCGGACGCCCGGCCAGTCGGCCGGGAGCAGCCGGGTGGGCAGGCCCGGGTCGGTGTACGGCAGATGGCGCCAGGAGTCCAGGGCCAGGAGGTAGTCGCGGTAGGCGTCCTCGGCCGGGGTGTCGGCACGGCCCGCCCAGGCGTGCAGCACCGGCGCGTGCGCGTCCAGGAACCGCTCGTGCTCCTTGGCGATCGCGGTCAGGTCCCACCAGCGGGCCACCGCCTCGGCCGTGGGCGCGAAGCCCAGGTGCTCACCGCGGAAGAAGTCCACGTACGGATCGAGCCGCAGCCGGCGCAGGGTGTGCTCCGCCTCCTCGTGCAGCCGGGCCGGGGCGATCCACACCCCGGGGGCCGCGGTGCCGAAGCCGAGCCCGGCCAGCCGGGAGCGCAGCACGTGCCGCTTCTGCCGCTCCGACTCGGGCACCGAGAACACCGCGAGCACCCAGCCCTCGTCCGCCACCGGCGTGCCCGCGTAGACCCGCCGGTCGCCGTCGTCCAGGAGCTGGCGTGCCTCGGCGGACAGTCCGTACCCGGCCGCGCCGGACTCCGTGCGGGCCGGCAGCAGCAGACCGCGCCGTTTGAGCCGGGACACCGAGGAGCGCACGGAGGGCGCGTCCACGCCGACCGCGGCCAGCAGCCGGATCAGCTCGGCGACGGGCACCGGGCCGGGCAGGAAGCGGCCGTACGCGCCGTAGAGCGTGACGATGAGGGACCTGGGGGCGTGCTGCTCGGACACGTTGATCATTTTAGTTCGTCGGCATCATTGCTGGTCACTTCGGGTACGCAGGCGGAACCGCTGGACCTTGCCGGTGGCCGTGCGGGGCAGGGCGTCGAGGAAGACGAACGCGCGGGGACACTTGTAGGGCGCCAGTTCCGCGAGGAGGAACGCGCGCAGCGCCTCCGCGTCGCGCCGGGCCCCGGGACGCACCACCGTATAGGCCACGGCGACCTGGCCGCGGGCCTCGTCGGGCCGGCCGACGACCGCGGCCTCGGCCACGTCGGGATGGCGCAGCAGCGCCTCCTCCACCTCCGGCCCCGCGATGTTGTAGCCGGCGGAGACGATCATGTCGTCGGCGCGCGCCACATAGCGGAAGGAGCCGTCGGCGTCGCGGACGCAGGTGTCGCCGGTGATGTTCCAGCCGTCCCGGACGTACTCCCGCTGCCGGGGGTCGGCCAGATAGCGGCAGCCGACCGGGCCGCGCACGGCCAGCAGTCCCGGCTCGCCGTCGGGCACGGGCCTGCCGCCGGCGTTCTGCACGCGTGCCTGCCAGCCCGGCACCGGTACGCCGGTGCTGCCCGGCCGCGTGTGCTCGTCGGCGGCGGCGAGGAAGATGTGCAGCAGCTCGGTGGCGCCGATGCCGTTGACGAGGCGCAGGCCCGTGCGCTCGTGCCAGGCCCGCCAGACGGCGGCGGGCAGGTGTTCGCCGGCCGACACGCAGCGTCTGAGGGACGACACGTCGTGGCCGTCCAGCCGCTCCAGCATGGCGCGGTAGGCGGTCGGCGCGGTGAACAGGACGGAGACGCGGTGGGCGGCGATGGCGGGCAGGAGGTGCCGCGGCCCCGCCTGTTCGAGCAGCAGGCTGCTGGCCCCGGCCCGCATCGGGAAGATCACCAGTCCGCCGAGACCGAAGGTGAACCCCAGCGGGGGACTGCCGGCGAACACGTCGTCCCGGTGCGGGCGCAGCACGTGCCGGGAGAACGTGTCGGCCGTCGCCAGCACGTCCCGGTGGAAGTGCGCGCACCCTTTCGGGCGGCCCGTGGTGCCGGAGGTGAACGCGATCAGGGCGACGTCGTCGGCCGCGGTGTCCACCGCCGGGTAGGGCGCGGCGGGCGCCGGCCGGCGCAGCAGGTCGTCGGGGCCGGCGCCGCCGTACGTCGTGACGCGCAGCCCCGGCACCGCGGCTCTCGCCAGGTCGTCCACCGACCGGACGTCGCACAGCGCGTGCCCGACGCGGGCGATCGCGCACACGGCCGCCAGCTCGTGCGGGCGCTGCCGGGCCAGCACGGTGACCGCGATCGCGCCCGCCTTCAGCACCGCCAGCCAGCAGGCGGCGAGCCAGGGCGTGGTGGGGCCGCGCAGCAGCACCCGGTTGCCCGGGACGACGCCCAGCGGGCCGGTGAGCACGTGCGCGATCCGGTCGACGCGGGCGCGCAGCTCGCCGTAGGTCCAGGCGGGGCCGGCCGGGACGCGGAACACCGGGCGGTCCGCGCCGGCCTGGTCCAGCAGCTCGGCGGCGCAGTTCAGCCGGGCGGGATAGCGCAGTGAGGGCAGGTCGAACCGCAGCTCGGGCCACTCGTGCGGCGGGGGCAGGTGGTCGCGCGCGAACGTGTCGACATGGGCCGAGGGATGCATGACGGTGGCGCCCCCTTGCCGTGACAGAGGTCCCAGACGGCTGTCCGGACGGGCTGCGTGGTGGGCTCGCACCCCGAGCGTATCGCGTTGGTGACGGCAGTCAACGGCACGCGATAGCCTCGGGTGGTGAGCGGGAAGGGCACGAGGAACCCGCCGCGCAGGGCGACCCGGAGGGAGGACCGGTCGTGTCCGCTTTCGCACTCGCACCGGAGCAGACCGCGTGGTGCGCCGAGCTGCGCGCGCTGGCCGCCGAGCGCCTGCGCCCGCTGGCCGGCCGGGGCCGGCCCGGCCGCGTCAACCGGCCGCTCCTCGCCGAACTCGGCCGGCTCGGCCTGCTCGGCCGGCTGTTCACCTCCGGTGCGCTCGACCTGTGCCTGATGCGCGAGTCCCTCGCCCGGTCCTGCACCGAGGCGGAGACCGCCCTCGCCCTCCAGGGCCTGGGCGCCCACCCGGTGCACACCCACGGCACCGAGGCCCAGCGGGAGCGCTGGCTGCCCCGGGTCGCCGACGGCAGCGCGGTCGCCGCCTTCGCGCTGAGCGAGCCCGGCGCCGGCTCGGACGCGGCGGCCCTCGCCCTCGCCGCCGAGCCCGACGGCGCCGGCTGGCGGCTCACCGGCGCCAAGTGCTGGATCTCCAACGCTCCCGAAGCCGACTTCTACACCGTCTTCGCCCGCACCACACCCGGCGCCGGAGCACGCGGTGTGACCGCCTTCCTCGTGCCCGCCGGCCGGCCCGGGCTCACCGGCCGGCCGCTGGAGATGCTCGCGCCGCACCCCGTCGGCGCGCTCGACTTCGACGCCGTGCCCGTCACCGCCGCCGACCTGCTCGGCGCGCCGGACCGCGGCTTCGCCGTCGCCATGGGCACCCTCAACCTCTTCCGGCCCAGCGTCGGCGCGTTCGCGGTCGGCATGGCCCAGGCCGCGCTGGAGGCCACCCTCGCCCACACCCGCCGGCGCGAGGCGTTCGGCGGACCGCTGAGCGCCTTGCAGGCCGTGTCCCACCAGGTCGCCGAGATGGCCCTGCGCACCGAGGCGGCCCGGCTGATGGTGTACGCGGCGGCCGCGGCCTACGACGCGGGCGCCGCCGACGTGCCCCGGCGCGCGGCGATGGCCAAACTGCTCGCCACCGAGACCGCGCAGTACGTCGTCGACACCGCCGTCCAACTGCACGGCGCCCGCGCCCTGTGCCGCGGCCACCTCCTCGAACACCTCTACCGCGAGGTGCGCGCGCCCCGCATCTACGAGGGCGCCAGCGAGGTGCAGCGGAGCATCATCGCCAAGGAGCTGTACGCCGCCGCCCGCGAGGAGGACCGATGACGGCCGAACGCGTCAACCCGCCCGGCCTGTCCCCGCCCACGGGCTTCACGCACGCCGTCGTCGCGACCGGCTCCCGCGTGGTGTTCCTCGCCGGACAGACCGCGCTCGGCGCCGACGGCACGCTCACCGGGGACACCCTGCCCGAGCAGTTCGAGAAGGCCCTCGGCAACCTCCTCACCGCCCTCGGCGCGGCCGGCGGCACGCCCGCCGACCTCGCCCGGGTCACCGTCTACACCACGGACGTGGCCGCCTACCGCGCCCACGCGCGCCGGCTGGGCGGGATCTGGCGGCAGGCGGCGGGCCGCGACTATCCGGCGATGGCCGTGGTCCAGGTGGTACGGCTGTGGGACGAGCGGGCGCTGGTGGAGCTGGACGGATTCGCGGTCCTGCCCTGACCGCGCTTCAAGGCGCGGTCGCCCCGCCGGCCGCCGGACCGGACCGGGGGTGCGCCCGTCGGCGTCCACGGAGCCGCGCACCCGGCGGCCGGTGGAATGACGCGCCACCGATGGGGTGACGGTCACGCCCGCCGGTCCGGCCGCCCGGTACCAGTGGAAACCCCCGAACCCCTGAACAGGGAGGTACTCCATGCGCGTAAGCCGGCCCGTCCTCGCCGCGGCCCTCGGTGCCGCGGCGCTGCTGTGCGCCGCCGCCGTCCCGGCCGCCGCCGACCCCGCCGAACTCGTCACCGTCGACCCCGTCGGCCGGATCGCGCCCGACGGCACGGTGACCCTGTCCGGCAGCTACCGCTGCACCGGCGGCACCGGGCCGGTGTTCGTCAGCTCCTCGCTCAGCCAGGGCGACGCCCGTGTGCGGCACGGCATCGGCGGCGGTCTCGCCCAGTGCGACGGCGCCGAGCACCGCTGGCAGAACTCCGGGAAGATCTCGACCGAGGCGCCGGCGGCGGGACCGGCGCGGGTGCAGGCCACCCTCATGGAGCTGCGCCCCACGGGCATCCTGCTGCTGCCGTCCTTCCACGCCCTGACCGACCAGGACGTCACCCTGACCCAGGGGTGACGGCGGCCCGCCGGCACCGGCCGTCCCCGCACCGGCCGTCCCCGCACCGGCCGTCCCCGCACCGGCCGTCCCCGCACCGGCCGTCCCCGCACCGGCCGTCCCCGCACCGGCCGGCGCGGTACCGGCCGTCCCGGCGTCTCCGTCCGGGGCGTGTGCCGGGTCAGGTGAGGCCGAGCGCGTCCCGGTCCGGGGGAGCCGTCCTGCGCCGGATCACCGGGGCGCCCGGCCGGTGCAGGGCGGCGACGAACTTGTAGCGGGAGCCGCGGTAGACCGAGCGCACCCACTCCACCGGGGTGCCCTGCGCGTCCCGCGAGTGCCGGGACAGCAGCAGCATCGGCATGCCGACGTCGGTGGCGAGCAACTGGGCCTCGCGCGGAGTCGACAGCGAGGTCTCGATGGTCTCGTCGGCCTCGGCGAGATGGACGCCGTACACCTCCGCGAGCGCGGTGTACAGCGACGGGCAGGTGGCCAGCGAGCGGCGCAGCCCGGGGAAGCGCCGCACGGACAGGTGGGTCGTCTCGATCGCCATCGGGTCGCCGCTGGCCAGCCGCAGCCGCTCGATGCGCAGCACCCGCTCGCCGAGCCCGATGTCCAGCAGGCCCGCCAGCTTCTCGTCCGCGGGCACCTCCGCGATGTCCAGCATCTGCGAGGCCGGGGTGAGGCCCTGGGCGCGCATGTCCTCGGTGTGCGAGGTGAGCTGGAGCGTGCGGTACAGCTTGGGCTGGGCGACGAAGGTGCCCTTGCCCTGGATGCGGTCCAGCCGGCCCTCGCCGACGAGTTCCTGCAGCGCCTGCCGGACGGTGGTCCGCGAAGTGTCGAACCGCACGGCGAGCAGCCGTTCGGCGGGCATGGCCGAACCGGGTTGCAGCGCCTCGGCCATCGAGAGGAGCTGCTGTTTGATCCGGTAGTACTTCGGCACGCGCGCGGTGCGGCCGGTCGCCCTTCCGTGCGGCTGGGCGCTGCTCACGTCGGTGGTCATGCCTGCCTTCCCGGCTGTGTCGATGGGCTCCCGTTATAGCGACCAACTCCCGTATGGTCTAGTCCAAATGAACGGTCCGGGCGAAACGGACGGAACGCGGACGGACGCGCTCCGGTGACTTTCTCGTAACGGCCGGGACCGGCATCCCGAACCACCCTTGACACTCCAAAAGGTCTAGGCCAAGCTCCACCGTACTGGTCTACACCATTAGTGGCCAGGTCCCGAGCCCTACGTGCAACAGCGTCGTATGCAGGTCACCGCCGAGGGCGTGGGGGGTTAGTGGCATCCCTGAGGAGGGTGGCGTGAAGCGCAATCTTGCGGCCGCGATCGCGATCGCGGGCATGATGGTCTCCGTGTCGGCGTGCGGCGGGGGCGACGACGACAGCGGCAAGAACGCCGGGCCGGACAGCTTCAAGGGCCAGACGCTCACGGTCTGGGCGATGGACGGCTCCACGCCGGACCAGTGGGTCAAGGACGTGACGGCCGCCTTCGAGAAGAAGACCGGCGCGAAGCTGAAGTTCGAGACGCAGAAGTGGGACGGGATCCAGCAGAAGATCACCACCGCCCTCTCCGAGTCCAACCCGCCGGACGTGCTGGAGGTCGGCAACACCCAGACCCCGGCCTACGCGGTCACCGGCGGCCTCGCCGACCTGAGCGACCTGAAGCAGGAGATCGGCGCCGACTGGACGCCGTCGGTCTCGCAGTCCTCCGTCTACGACGGCAAGCAGTACGCCGCTCCCTGGTACTTCGTCAGCCGTACGGTCATCTACAACAAGAAGATCTGGGCCAAGGCCGGTATCAAGGACACCCCGAAGACCCGGGACGAGTTCTTCCAGGACCTGGCGGCGATCGACAAGAAGACCGACGCCGAGCCGCTGTACCTGCCCGGCCAGAACTGGTACTTCTTCGACGGTCTGACCATCGGCCAGGGCGCCGACCTGGTGAAGAAGGACGGCGACAAGTACGTCTCCAACCTCGCCGACCCCAAGGTCGCCAAGGCCATGGAGATCTACAAGAAGTACGCCTCCTTCTCCAAGGCTCCCAAGGACAAGGACGAGGCCACCCCGCAGCAGGCCGAGGTCTTCGCCAAGGGCAAGACCGGCGCCTTCATCGGCCTGGGCTGGGAGGCCGGCACGGCCGTCACCGCCAACAAGGCCATCGAGAGGGACCTCGGCTACTTCACCCTCCCGGGCGAGAGTGCGGACAAGCCCGAAGGCGTCTTCCTCGGCGGCTCCAACCTCGCCGTCGCCGAGGGCAGCAAGAAGAAGGAACTGGCCAAGGAGTTCCTGAAGATCGCCCTGTCCGACCAGTACGAGGGCGAGCTGGCCAAGCTCAACGGCGTCATCCCGAACAAGAAGTCGCTGGAGAGCAACCTCAAGGGCAACGCCTTCGCCGAGGCGTCCGCTCCCGGCGCCGCCGTCGGCGGCACCACCCCGCTGATCCCCGAGTGGGGCGCGGTGGAGAACAACCCGAACCCGATCAAGTCCTACATGACGGCCGTGCTGAACGGTAAGTCCCCGGCGGACGCCGCCAAGCAGGTCGAGGACGAGATCAACAAGCGCCTGGCCCAGCAGAACTAGACCCGCGCCGGGGACGCCACGACGGGGCGTCCCCGGCCCACCCATGCGCCGTGCGCGCGCACGGCCGTGGTTTCGTACGGCCACGGAAGAGATGGCAACTGATGTCAGTGCAGACCCAAGGCACGGGCACGGCCGGGGAGCCCGTTGTCCGCAACGCCGGGGTGCCGGTCCCGCCGCGAGGTGACAACCGGACCCCCGCGGACCCGTCCCGGCGCCGCGCCGCCACCCCCTACCTGCTCCTGCTGCCCGCGCTGCTGGCCACCCTGGTGCTGCTCGGCTGGCCGCTGGTCAAGAACGGCATGCTGTCGTTCCAGAACCTCAACCCGCGGCAGCTCATCCAGCACCTCACCGAGTGGAACGGCGTCGACAACTACCGGGAGGTGCTGACCTCCACGGAGTTCTGGCACGTCGTCGAGCGCTCCGTCGTCTTCACCGCCGTCAACGTCGTCCTGATCATGGCGCTCGGCACCCTGACCGGCCTGCTGCTGGCCCGGCTCGGCCCGAAGATGCGGCTGCTGCTCATGGTCGGCCTCGTCCTCGCCTGGGCCATGCCGGTCGTCGCGGCCACCACCGTCTACCAGTGGCTGTTCGCCCAGCGCTTCGGCGTCGTCAACTGGGTGCTGGACAAGCTGGGCTGGCACTCCATGGCCGACCACAACTGGCTCCAGACCCAGTTCTCCACCTTCGCCGTGGTCACCCTGCTCATCGTCTGGCAGTCCATACCCTTCGTGGCGATCAACCTCTACGCGGCCACCACCACGATCCCGCGCGAACTGTACGAGGCCGCCTCCCTGGACGGCGCCGGCTCCTGGAAGAGCTTCACCTCGGTGACCCTGCCCTTCCTGCGGCCGTTCCTGTACGCCACGACGTTCCTCCAGGTCATCTGGGTGTTCAAGGCCTTCGCGCAGATCTTCGCGATGAACGAGGGCGGCCCCGACCACCTGACCGAGACCCTGCCGATCTACGCCTACGTCGAGGGCGTCGGCAACCAGCACTTCGGACTCGGCGCGGCCATCTCCTTCCTCACCATCCTGGTCCTGCTCGCCATCACCTCGTACTACCTGCGCATGGTGCTCAAGCAAGAGGAGGACGAGCTGTGAAGCGCTCGCTCTTCGGCCGCATCTGGCCCAACGCGACCGCCGTCGTCCTCTTCGCCGGCTTCGCGTTCCCCGTCTACTGGATGTTCGCCACGGCCTTCAAGCCGACCGGCGACATCATCGCCGACGACCCGGTGTGGTTCCCGGTCAACGCGACCTTCACCCACTTCAAGAAGGCGGTCGACGCCGAGAACTTCTGGACCCTGGTCCTCAACTCGGTCACCGTCACCGTCCTGTCGGTCCTCCTCTCGCTCGTCATCGCCCTGTTCGCGGCCTTCGCGCTGGCGCGGATGCGGTTCAAGGGCCGGCGCGGTCTCATCGTGACGTTCATGCTGGCGCAGATGGCCCCCTGGGAGGTCATGATCATCGCCATCTACATGCTCGTCCGCGACAACGACATGCTGGACAGCCTCATCCCGCTCACCGCCTTCTACACGGTGATGGTGCTCCCGCTGACGATCCTGACGCTGCGCGGCTACGTCGCCGCCGTGCCCAAGGAGCTGGAGGAGTCGGCGATGATCGACGGCTGCACCCGCCTCCAGGCCTTCGTCAAGGTGATCTTCCCGCTGCTCGCGCCCGGTCTGATGGCGACCTCGCTGTTCGGCTTCGTCACCGCCTGGAACGAGTTCCCGCTCGTGCTGATCCTGAACAAGGACGCCGAGAAGCAGACCCTGCCGCTGTGGCTGTCGCAGTTCCAGACCGCGTTCGGCGACGACTGGGGCGCCACCATGGCCGCCTCGTCCCTGTTCGCGCTGCCCATCCTGATCCTCTTCATCTTCCTGCAACGCAAGGCTGTCAGCGGTCTGACCGACGGCGCCGTGAAGGGATGACGCCCCGATGACCACCATCGCCACCACCGCGTCGGACGCCCCCGGCGACACCCTCGCCCGGGACGCCCTCGCGGTGCTGCAACCGGGGTTCGACGGCACCACCGCGCCCGACTGGGTCCGCCGCCGCATCGGCGAGGGCCTCGCCTCCGTCGCCCTGTTCGGCCGCAACGTCGTCAGCGAGGAGCAGGTCACCGCGCTCACCGCGCAGCTGCGCGCCGAACGCGACGACCTGCTGGTCGCCATCGACGAGGAGAGCGGCGACGTCACCCGGCTCGACGTGCGCACCGGCTCCTCCTTCCCCGGCAACCACGCCCTCGGCGCCGTCGACGACCCCGACCTCACCCGGGCCGTCTCCCGCGAGCTGGGCCGCCGCCTGGCCGCCTGCGGCGTCAACTTCGACTGGGCGCCCTCCGCCGACGTCAACGCCAACCCCGACAACCCGGTCATCGGCGTCCGCTCCTTCGGCACCGCTCCCGACCTGGTCGCCCGGCACACCGCCGCCTGGGTCGAGGGCCTGCAGTCCACCGGCGTCGCCGCCTGCACCAAGCACTTCCCCGGCCACGGCGACACCAACGTCGACTCCCACCACGCCGTACCCCGCATCGATGTCGACGCCGACACCCTCTACGCCCGCGAACTGCCCCCGTTCCGCGCGGCCATCGCCGCCGGCACCCGGGCCGTGATGAGCGCCCACATCCTGGTGCCCGCCCTCGACCCGGAGCGCCCGGGCACCCTGTCCCGGCGCATCCTCACCGAGCTGCTGCGCGGCGAACTCGGCTACCAGGGCCTGATCGTCACCGACGGCATGGAGATGCGCGCCATCTCCGGCACCTACGGCCTGGAGCACGGAGTGGTCCTCGCCATCACGGCCGGCGCCGACGCCATCTGCGTGGGCGGCGGACTGTGCGACGAGGCCACCGTGCTCGGCCTGCGGGACGCGCTCGTCGCCGCCGTGCGCTCCGGTGAACTGCCCGCGGAGCGGCTGGCCGACGCCGCGGCCCGGGTGCGCGACCTGGCCGCCTGGACCGCCGCGTCCCGCGGTGACGCCGGGAAGACCACGCCCGAACCGGAGATCGGCCTCGTCGCGGCCCGCCGCGCCCTGACCGTGACCCGCGCGGGCGGCCCCGCACCGGTCACCGCACCGGTGTTCGTCGCCCAGTTCAACCCGGAGCCGAACATCGCCGTCGGCGACCAGACCCCGTGGGGCGTCGCCGACGAACTCAAGCGGCGGCTGCCCGGCACCGGCTCCGGCGCGTTCACCGGCGACGGCGCCGGCGACGCCGTGCTCGCCGCGTCCGGCGGCCGCCGGATCGTCGCCGTGGTCCGCGACGCGCACCGGCACGACTGGATGCGCGCCGCGCTCGACACCCTGCTCGCCGCCCGGCCCGACACCGTCGTGGTCGAGATGGGCCTGCCGCAGGCCCCGCCGCGCGGCGCCCTGCACATCGCCACCTACGGCGCCGCCCGTGTCTGCGGGGTGGCCGCGGCCGAGGCCGTCCTCGCCGGCTGACCCGCCCGCCCGGCCGCCCGCCCCTTTGCGCGGGCGGCCCCTTTTCTCCTGCGTACCGGGAACCCGGTGGCTCCTTCGGCGCGCTCCGACGCATGCCACCGGCACATGTCTCACGTCCTTCCAAGGTGTCGCCGTACCGACCACACCGGAGTGAACACATGCACCACCCCGCCCCCTACCTCCACCGCGCGGCGACCGGCCGCCCCTACTTCAGCGCCGACGCCGAGACCTACCTCGCCCCGACCCCGCTGCGCGACCTCGTCAAGACCGAGCCGCTGCGCGTGCTGTCCGAGGAGGACTTCGCCTTCTGGCAGACCTACGGCTACGTCGTCGTACGCGAGGCCATCACCCCCGGCGAGGCCAAACAACTCCTCGACTTCGCCTGGCGGTTCCAGGGACTCGACCCGGACCGCCCCGACACCTGGTACGAGGAGCCGGAGTTCCGCTCCGAACTCGACCGGCACCTGTACATCTACGGCTTCGTCGAGGCCTACCACCACCAGCTCCTGTGGGACAGCCGGCAGAGCCGACGGGTCTACGACGCCTTCGTGGACGTCTGGGACAGCCCGGAGCTGTGGGTCACCCTGGACCGGCTCAACCTCAACCCGCCCAACGTCCGCACCCGTTCCCGCTCCCTGATCGAACCCACCGACGAGGGCTTCGACATCGAGCTGCACTGGGACGTCGACAGCACCCTCGCCGTGCTGCCGCAGCGCGTCCAGGGCATCATCGCGCTCACCGACACCCGCCCCGAACTCGGCGGCTTCCAGTGCGCGCCCGAGCTCTTCCGCCGCTTCGAGGAGTGGCGCCTCGCCCAGCCGTCCGGCCGCGACCCCGTCCGGCCCGCCGCCGACCGCGCCGAGTTCCCGGTGGTCCGCCCCGACCTCCAGGCCGGTGACCTGCTGATCTTCAACGGGCTGCTCGCCCACGGTGTGGCGCCCAACCGCTCCGACAACGCTGTCCGGGCCGTCCAGTACCTGTCGATGATGCCCGCGCTGGAGGAGCACGCCGCGCTGCGCGACTCGCGCGTGCACTCCTGGCGCACCCTCGCCACCCCCGACTGGAACGCCACCCTGCTCGGCGACGCCCGGGAACCGGAAGCCCGGCGCTACGGCCCCGCCGAACTGAACGCCCTGGGCCGCAAGCTGCTCGGCCTGGACTCCTGGGCCGCCGCGGAAGGGGAAGGGGACCGGTGAACCGCGTCTGCCTCACCCTGCCCACCAACCGGGCCTGCCCGGCCGCCATCACCGCCCTGCACGCCGAAGCCGCCTACGCCGTACGGACCTTCGGCGCCGAGGTCGAGCTGCTCGTCCTCGACTCCGCCGGCCCCGGCGACCGGGCCGCGCACGCCCGCACGGTCGCCGCCCTGCCCGCGGAGCCCGGCGTGCGGGTCCACCACCTCGACGAGGAGGCCCAGCGGGACCTGCTCGGCCGTGTCATCCGCGAGGCGGGCCTGCCCGGACCGGACCGGCTCCTGCGCCTCATGCTGCCGTCCGCCGTCTCCTACGGCGCCTGCACCAACCGCGCCTTCCTGCTGGCCGCCGCCCTCGGCTGCGACTCGGTGCACCGCAGGGACTCCGACAGCACCTACCAACTCCGCGCCGGGCAGCCGGTGTTCCCGATCCACCACGAGCTGCCCTGGCTCGGCCGGCCCGCCGCCGACGCCACGGCCGCCGGCACCCGCACCGACCTCGACCCGGCCCTGGCCCACCGCCCCGTCTCCCTGGCCGGCGCCTCCTTCATCGGCGAACTCTCCGTCGACATAAGCGAGATACGCCGGCTGGACGAGACCGTCTACCAGGACGTCGTCAGCCTCTGGGCGCCCGGCGACTGGCCCGAGGACCGCAAACGGGAGCTGGTGGAGGAGTCCTTCACCGGCGCGGGCACCGCCCCGTTCACCGGCGACCACGCCACCCTCACCCTGGTCGACCCGATGCGGGTCGACATGTGCAACGTCGCCTTCGACCGGGCGGTCTACGAACGGGTCCCGCTCCCGCCCGCCACCGACACCATCGGCAGCGACTACTTCCTCCTCCACCTCGTCCACGACGCGGGCCTGCCCGGCATCCTGCACAACCGCCACATCGAGAACTTCCACACGCCCGAACGCCGCACCGACACCGGCTTCCCGGCCTACCAGCGCCGCTTCGTGAAGTTCCTGCTGTCGATGCTCTACTTCCACCACGTCTACGACCGGATGGCGGCCGAGGGCGCCGGCCTGCTGGACGGCGGGCAGCGGGTCCGCCCCGAGCGGATCGTGGAACTCCTGCGCGAGAGCACCGCACTGCCCCGCGACGAGAACGTCTGGCGCCTGGACCGGGTGGACACGGCCTACCGCAAACTGGGCGGCCGCTACACGGCGTTCGCCGACCGGCTCGCGGCGCAGCGCCAGGAGCTGCTGGACCGGGCGGAGCGGGACATCGACGCCTTCGCCACCCTGACGCAGGCCTGGCCCGCCCTCGTCGAGGCGGCCCGGCGATGAGCGCCCCCCGGCGGCCCGGCGCCCTCGCCGCGGCCCTCGCCGCCGCCGACACCGACCGCGTCCTGTACGACCTCACCGGCATCGAGCGGCAGTACGACACCCTCCTGCGCGAACTCCCCGGCGCCACCCTCCGCTTCGCCGTCAAGGCCTGCCCGGTCGACGACGTCCTGCGCTGCCTCGCCGCCCGCGGCGCCGGCTTCGACGCGGCGAGCCCCGCCGAGATCTCCCAGGCCCTGCGGGCCGGCGCCCGGCCCGACCGCGTCCACTACGGCAACACCGCCAAGTCCGACCAGGACATCGCCGAGGCCCACCGCCTGGGCATCCGCGACTTCGCCACCGACAGCGTCGAGGACGTCACCGCGATCGCCGTACACGCCCCCGGCGCCCGCGTGTTCTGCCGGCTGGCCACCAGCGGCCAGGGCGCCCTGTGGGGCCTGGACCGCAAGTTCGGCTGCTCCCCGGACGACGCCGTGCGCATCCTGACGACGGCCCGCGCGGCCGGTCTCGTCCCGGCCGGGCTGTCCCTGCACGTCGGCTCCCAGCAGATGACCACCGAGGCCTGGCAGCAGGCCCTGGACTCGCTCGCCGGGGTGCTGGAGACGCTGGCCGGGCTCGGGATCGCACCGGACCACGTCAACCTCGGCGGCGGGCTGCCCGCGCTCGGCTACCTCGACCGGCGCGGCGACCCGCTCGAACCGCCGCTGGACAAGATCCTCACCGTGCTCCGCGAGGGCATGGAACGCCTGGCCGGCCTGGCCGCCGCCCCGCTCGGCTTCGTACTGGAACCGGGACGGCACCTGGTCGCCGACCACGGCGCGGTCCGGGCGCACGTGCTGCGGCTGACCGAGCGCACCCGGCCGGACGGCAGCCTCGCCCGGTGGCTGTACCTGAGCGCGGGCAAGTTCAACGGACTGTACGAGATGGACCAGGTCACCCACCCGATGGTCTTCCCCGGACGGGAGACCGAGGAGTACGTCCCGGCCATCGTCGCGGGCCCCACCTGCGACAGCGACGACGCCTACGGCGGCGGCCGGCACCCGGTGCGCGTGCCCCGGTCCCTGGCCTCCGGCGACCCGGTCTGGATCCTGTCCGCCGGCGCCTACGCCACCAGTTACACGACCCAGGGCTTCAACGGCATCAGCCCGCTGCCGTGCGTGTGCGTACCCGGCCCGGAAGGACCCCACTGACATGAGCGACCCCATCCGGGCCGTCACCGAGGCCGACTGGCCGCGGCTGGCCGCGCTGGAGAGCGAGGCGTACGCGGACCTCTCCCTCGCCGAGGGCGAGGAGCTGCTGCGCTCCCGGGCCCGCGGCCCGGCCGGCACCTGTCTCGTCCTCGACCTCGACGGCCGGCTCGCCGGCTACGTCCTCGCCCTGCCCTACCCCCGGTTCCGCTGCCCCGACCTGACCCGCCCGGACCCGGCCGACCACGACTGCGCCAACCTCCACCTGCACGACCTGGTCGTCAGCGCGCCGCTGCGGCGCCGCGGGCTCGGCACCCGGCTGGTGCGCCGGCTGACCGAGACCGCCGGCGTCCGCGGCTTCGCCACCATCTCGCTGGTCGCCGTCGCCGGCAAGGAGCCGTTCTGGTGGGCCAACGGCTACCACGCCCACCCCGCGACCCCGGTCCCGCCCGACTACGGCCCCGACGCCGTCTACATGTCCGCCCGGGTGCCCGCCGTGCCCCGCCCCCGGCAGGCCCGGGAGGCCGTGTGATGCCCGCACCGTCCTTCCCGCGCGCCAAGTGGTCGATCGCGGCGCTGTTCTGCTTCCTCGGCTTCCAGTACGGCACCTGGATCGCCCGGCTGCCCGCGCTGAAGACCCGGCTGGACCTGGGCGCCGGCGAGGTGGGGCTGCTGCTGATGGCCTGCGGTGCCGGCGCGGCGGCCTCCTTCCCGCTGGTCGCCGTGCTGATGCGGCGGCTCGGCTCGCGGCTGCTGTCCCTGGTCTCCGCCGCGGCCCTGGTCGCCGTACTGGCCGCCCTGTCCGTCGTGCCCGACTACCCGCTGGCGCTGCTCGCGGTGTGCGCCGACGGTGTCGCGGTCGGCTGCCTCAACGTCGCCATGAACGCGCAGGGCGCCGCCCTGGAGAAGACGTACGACCGGACCGCCATGTCCCAGTTGCACGCCACCTTCAGCGCCGGTCTGCTCGCCGCCGCCCTGCTGGCCTCCGGCGTCACCGCGCTGACCGCTTCCGTCGCGGTCCACTTCGCGGTCGCCGGGGCCCTGCTGCTGCTCCTGCTCGGCGGCGCCCGTCCGGGCCTGCTGCCGGCCCCTAGGCCGCAGCCGGACTCCGCCGCCGCGGCCGGGCCGAAGCGGCGCGCCCGGCGCGGCCTGCCCTCCGGCACGACCCTGCTGATGGGCTGCGCCATGGTCTTCGGCACGGTCACCGAGGGCGCGATGAACGACTGGTCGACGCTGTACATGAAGGACGTCGTCAAGGCGCCGGCGAGCGTCGCCCCGCTCGGCATCGCGGTCGTCTCCGTGATGATGCTGCTGGCCCGGGTGTGCGCGGACCGCTGGCGCACCCGCTGGGGCGACGGACGCGTGGTGCGCACCGGCAGCGCGGTGGCCGCCGCCGGACTGGCCCTCGCGCTGCTCGCCGGGGGAGTGGTGCCCACGCTGCTCGGCTTCGCCTGCGTCGGCCTCGGGGCGGCCGCCGTCACCCCGTGCGTGTACGTGGCGGCGGCCGGACGCGGCTCGGACGCGCTCGCCCTGGTCGCCGCGATGGGCACCACCGGCCTGCTGGGCGGTCCCGCCCTGATCGGTTTCGTGGCGAGCGCGGCGAACCTGACCCTGGGCATGGCCACCGTGGCGGCCTGCGCCCTGGTCGTCACGGCGACCGCGTTCTGGATCCCCTGGCGGTCGCGGACCACCGCGCTCGCCGAGACCTGAGCGCTACGTCCGGCGGCGGCGCGCCTGCCGGGTCCGCGGGGCCGGCTCCTCGTCCCAGACGGTGGCGGCCGGCCCGGCCGCGTCGAGCAGCCGGTCGCCGTAGAGGTCCTGGAGCCAGTTGGTCTGGTACACGGTGTCCAGGTAGCGCTCGCCGAGGTCGGGGGCGATGGCCACCGCGGTCAGCCCGCGCGCGTCCTGCCGGGCCAGCCAGTCGGTCGCCGCGCTGACCACCGTCCCCGTGGAGCCGCCGAAGAGGTAGCCGCGCCGGGCCAGGCGGTGACAGGTGCGGATGGTGTCCGCCTCCTCCACCTGGATCACCTCGTCGACGTACGACTCGTCGAGCAGCGGCGGGCGCATGCTCATGCCCAGGCCGGGGATCATCCGGCGGCCGGGTTTGCCGCCGAAGGCCACCGAGCCCATGCTGTCCACGGCGACGATCCGCACCGGCCGGTGCCACTCGCGGAAGTAGCGGGCGCAGCCCATCAGGGTGCCGGCGGTGCCGGTCCCGACGAACAGCACGTCGAGCTGCGGGAACTGAGCGGCGATCTCCGGCGCGGTGGTGCGGTAGTGCGCCCGCCAGTTCCCGGCGTTGGTGTACTGGCTGAGCCACACGTACCGGTCGTCCGACGCGCACAGCGAGCGGACGTACTCCAGCCGGGTGCCGAGGAAACCGCCGTTGGAGTCCTGGTCGGTCACCACGTGCACATGGCCGCCCAGGGCCTCCATCAGCAGCTTGGTCGACAGGTTGCACCGGGGGTCGGTGACGCACAGGAACCGGTGGCCCTTGCTCGCGGCGATCATGCTGAGCGCGACGCCCAGGTTCCCGGAGGAGGACTCCACGAGGATGGAATCCGGCGTCAGGGTTCCGTCCCGCTCGGCGCTCTCCACCATCTCGTTCGCGGCCTTCAGCTTGATGGAGCCGGCGAAGTTGAAGCCCTCGCACTTGAGGTAGAGGCGGTATCCGAATATCGACTCCAGATCGACGAAGAGGCTTCCTTCGTTGAAGGCGTGGGGAGCGGTGATCACGGGCACGGCGGGCCTCCTGGTGCCAGGGCTGAGGGCATCTGCCTCAGCCGTACCGGCGCAGGTCGTGGAAGAAGTCGTCGATGACGCGGAGCTGTCCGGCCCGGGCCACCCGGTCGTAGACGTAACTGCCGACGGCCAGGTCCAGCACGCCCAGACCGAACGGCGAGAAGACCACCGGCCGGTCCCGGGGCGGCGCGATGCGGCCCTGGAGCACGTCGTCGAGGGTGCCGTCGAGGAAGTCGCGGTTGCCGGTGAGCTGTTCGGCCAGGTGCGGGGAGGTGTCCGCCTTCAGGCAGTGCTCGACGTCGTCCACGAAGTTGGCCGAGGCGAGCAGGACCTCCGGGGCGAGGTCGCGCAGCGACACGTGCAGCACCAGCGGGTTGTGGCCGAACCAGTCCGGGTCGCCGACGTGCGGCCGGCCGGCGACGGTGGCGAAGACCACCAGGTCGCTGGAGCGGATCAGCGCCTCCGCGCTGTCGTGGACGGTGACCGGTTCGGTGGCCCCGCTCTGCCGCAGGTAGCCGCAGAAACCCCCGGTGCTGGCGGCGGACACGTCGTGCACGCCGATCGCCTCGAAGGTCCAGCCGGTGCGGGCCAGGAAGGTGTGGATGTACCGGGCGATCAGGCCCGTGCCGCAGAACCCGACCCGGGTGGGCCGGGGCCGCCCGCGGCTGAGCCGGTCCGCGGCCAGCGCGGCGGACGCGGCGGTCCGGGTCGCGCTGATCACGGAACTCTCCAGGCAGGCGAACGGATAGCCCGTGTCGTGGTCGTTGAGGATGAGCACCGCGGAGGCCCGGGGCAGCCCGGTGGCCACGTTCTCCGGGAAACTGGAGATCCACTTCAGGCCGTCCACCCGGAGGGACCCGCCGATGGACGCCGGCAGCGCGATGATCCGGGCCGTGGGACGGTCGGGGAAACGCAGGAAGTACGACGGCGGGTTCACCGAGTCCCCGGCGCCGTGCAGCCGGTACGTCTCCTCCACCAGCTCCACGAGCTGTTTCTCGGCCCCTTCCAGCGCCTTCGTCACCTGTTCGCCGGAGATCACCGCGAAGGACGGCGCGGCGGGCGGGCCGGACCGGTCCGCCCGGCCGGTCCGGGGCAGCAGATCGGTCATCGTCCGCTCACCTCCTGGGCGGGGGAGCCGTCGGCCGGGCGGGCGGGCTCGGCCATGCCGACCACCACCAGCCGTTCGCCGGCGAAGGGCTCCCGGCTGTGCGCGGTGCGGATGTTGTCCACCAGCAGCAGGTCACCGGCCTGCCAGGGCTCGCGCCGGGTGTGCTCCTCGTAGGTGCCGTTCAGCAGCTCGACGACGTCCTCGCCGATCGGGCTGCCGTCGCCGTAGCGGGTGTTGAACGGCAGGCCGTCCGGGCCGTACTCGTCCACCAGGTACTCGCGGATCTCCGGGGCGAGCGTCCACTCGTTCAGGAAGGCGATCTGGTTGAACCAGCAGCGCCGGCCGGTGAGCGGGTGCCGCACGACCGCGCGGCGGCGCTGTTCGGTGCGCAGCGAGCCGTCGGTCTGCCAGGCGAAGTCGATGGCGTGGGCGCGGCAGTAGCGCTCGACCGCGGCGCGGTCGTCGGTGCCGAACGACTCGGCCAGGGACGCCCCGATCTCGTCGTTGTAGCTGCGGGTCAGCAGCCAGCCCTCCCGCTCGAAGCGCTCCGTCAGGCCGGCGGGCAGGGCCCGCAGGACCTCCTCGGCGTCGGCGACCGCCGTCGCCCCGCCCTCCTCGGGCGGGGTCAGGCACGCGAACAGCATCAGGCCGGGCACCTCCAGCCGGTAGCTCAGCTCGTGGTGCATGCACATCGGCTGGTTGGCCGGCCAGGGCGTGGCGGAGTACAGCCCCCCGCCGTGCGCCTCGCGCGGGGCGAACGCCTCCGTCTCCGGCATGAGCGGGCCCGCCAGGGTGGTGAAGACGGCGCCGGCCTGCTCCGTCCGGGCCAGGCCGAGGCCGCGCACCAGCAGCGCCCCGTGCTCGGTGACCTGGGCACGCACCGCCTCCCGGTGCTCGGCCGCCCAGCTCGCGGCGTCGCCTGGCGAAGCGACGCGCAGCATCGCTGGTCTGTCCGGCCGCAGCTCCACGTCGAGCGGTGCTGCCAGGGATGAGGACGGCATCTCGGTTTCCTTTCCGGTCGCCCGTCGGGTGGTGGCACGGGCCTTTCAGGTGGAGGCCAAGGGCACGGCCGCGCTCAGCACGGCCCGCGCCGCGCCGGCCGGGCGGGTGCGTGGGAAGTAGTGGCCGCCGTCGGCCAGTTCGTGCAGCTCGACCCGCTCGGCCAGCAGCAGCCAGTCCCGGTGGCGTTCGGCGTAGCCGGCGGTGTGCGGGTCGTCGGCGGCGACCACCACCGTCACCGGCGCGGACAGCCGCACCGGCGGCGGGGAGGCCAGGGCCGCCAGCAGATAGCGGTGTGCGGCCACGCAGTCGTGCCGGTAGGCGGCGCCGATGTGCTCGGCGTGCCGCTCGTTCAGCTCGGCCAGCTCCGGGTAGCCGCTGTCCTCGGCCAGCCGCGCCGCGATCTCCGCGTCGCCGCCGGCGGTCAGCGCGGCGAGGGCGGCGCCGCGCTCGTCGGCGGTGCCGAGCAGTTGCGCGCCGAGGAAGACCCGCGTCACCCGCACGCCCCGCTCCTGGAGCCGGCGGGCCGTCTCCAGGGCCGGCGCGGCGCCCGAGGAGTGGCCCCACAGCATGACCTGGTCCAGCCCGCGCGCGGTGATCTCCTCGGTGACCTGTCCGGCCACGTCCGCGATCGACGCGAACGGCTCCCGGTGGGCCGCCAGGTCGTGACCGGGCAGGTCCGCCGCGAGCACCGCCACACCGCTGCCGGCCAGCGCGTCCGCCAGCGGCCGGTAGTTGACCGCGTTGCCGCCCGCGTACGGGAAGCACACCAGCGCGCAGCCCGCGGCGCCGTCCGGGTCCGACAGGGTCTGGAGCAGCTCCGGGCGCCGCCGGCCGGCGCCGTCGAGCACGGCGGCCAGATCGGCCAGGACCGGGTGCCGGGTGATGTCCTTCAGCGACACCGCGCGGTCCAGCGCCACGCTCAGCCGGACGGCCGACAGCGAGGTGCCGCCGCAGTCGAAGAAGTGGTCCGTGCGGCCGATCCGTTCCTCGGGCACGCCCAGCACCTGCGCCCAGGCCGCCGCGAGCCGGCGTTCGGCCGGACCGAGCGCGTCCCGCTCCGCGCCGCCCGTCCCGGCGGCGACGGGCTGTCCGGCCCGCGCCTCCTGCTGCGCCCACGCGGTGAGCGCCTTGCGGTCGGTCTTGCCGTTGGCGGTCAGCGGCAGGCTCTGGCGCCAGTGGAAGGCCGACGGGACCATGTAGCCGGGCAGCGCCGCCGCCAGCGCCTCGCGCAGCGTCTCCGGCGCGACGCGCCGCCCGGTGTGGAAGGCGATCAGGTGCTTGTTCCCGCCGCCCAGCTCGGCCACGACCACCGCGCCGTCACGCACCCCGGCCACCCGCAGCAGGGTGTTCTCGATCTCGCCGATCTCGATGCGGAAGCCGCGGATCTTGACCTGGTTGTCCCGGCGGCCGAGGAACTCCAGCCGGCCGCCGGGGTGCCAGCGGCCCCGGTCGCCGCCCACGTACAGCCGCTCACCGGGCCGGTAGGGGTCCGTGCGGTAGCACTCACGGGTCCGCTCCGGATCGTTGACGTACCCGCGGCCCACACAGACACCGGAGAACGCGATCAGGCCGGGGGCGCCCAGGGGCACCAGCGACAACTGCTCGTCCACGACGTACACGCGCACGTTGGGCACCGCCCGGCCCAGCAGCACCCGCTCGGGCACGCCGGTCAGCAGCTCGTGGTTGGTGTCGTCGGAGGTCTCGGTCAGCCCGTAGGCGTTGAGCAGCCCGATGTCCGGCTGGAGCGCGAACCAGCGCTGCGCCAGCTCCCGCTTCAGCGCCTCACCGGTCACCGACACGCACCGCAGGTCCGGCAGCGCGCGGGGATGCTGCTCCAGGTACGCGACCACGACCTCCAGATAGGAGGGCACCACCTGGGCCACGGCGACCCGGCCGCGCACCAGCGTGTCCACGAACCGCTCCACGTCCACGATCACGTCCTGGCCCACCAGCAGCGTCCGCCCGCCGGTCAGCAGCGCGGACAGCAGTTGCCACAGCGAGATGTCGAAGCACTGCGGCGCCGTCTGCGCCACCACCGTGTCCTCGCCGATGCCCAGGTCGCCGATCTTGGCGTACAGGTGGTTGAGCAGACCCGCGTGCTCGCACATCGCGCCCTTCGGCTCGCCGGTGGAGCCGGAGGTGAAGTAGATGTAGGCCACCTGGCCGGCGTCGACCGGCACCCCGGGGTCGGTGTCCGCGTGCGGCTCCGCGTACGCCGTCTCCACCGGCAGCTTCCGTGCTCCCGGCACACCGGCCAGCGCCTCGTCCAGGCTCCCGGTGGTGTCCGACTCGGTGAGCACCAGCCGGCAGTCCGCCCGCGTCAGCATGGCCGCGATCCGGCCGGCCGGGAAGTGCGGTTCGACCGGCAGGTAGACACCGCCCGCCTTGAACACCGCCAGCGTCGCCGCCAGCCAGTCGAGACCGCGTTCGGCGACGACGGCGACCACGTCCTCCCGGCCCAGCCCGCGCGCCAGCAGCGCCCGCGCCAGCCGGTTGGCGCGCGCGTTCAGCTCCGCGTACGTCCACGCGCGGCTGCCGTGCACCGCGGCCACCGCGTCCGGACGCTCCCGTACCCGCCGCTCGAACAGCTCGTGGGCGCGCACGTCCGGCAGCGGCCGCTCCGCCCCGGCCAGCCCCTCCAACTGCTCGCGCACCTCCGCGGCCGACAGCAGGCTCTGCTGGGCGTGCCCGGCATCCGGACCGGCCGCCAGCAGCGCCAGCGCCCGCAGGTGGTAGCCGCCGATCCGCTCCGCCGCGTCGGCGTCCAGCACGTCCGTGCGGTACCGCAGGCGCAGCACCAGCCGCCCGCCCCGGTCGGACCAGCGCACCTGGAGCACACCGTCGTCGCCGTACGCCTCCTCGGCGCCCAGCGGTCCGAACACCACCTCGTACGGCGGCTCGGTCAGGCCCAGCTCCCGGCGCAGCCCGGCCACCGGGAACTCCCGGTGGGCCAGCACCGCCGCCTCGGCGCGCTCGGCGGCCGACACCAGCGCCCGCCAGGAGCCCGGCGGCACGGTCAGCCGGCACGGCAGCGGCTCGCCGCGCACACCGGCGGTGTAGCCCGTCACCACCTCCTGCTCGCCGCAGAGCGCGGCCAGCACCTTGGCGTGCACCGCCAGCAGCAGCGCGCTCAGCGGCAGTCCCGACCGGCGCACCACGGCGCGTACCGCGGTGGTCACGTCGTCCGGGACCCGCACCTCCTGCTCCAGCGTGCCCGGCACCGGCTCCCGCGCCCAGCGCGGCACGGTGGTCGCGCCGCCCGCGGTCAGCACACGGCTCCAGAACTCCCGGTCGGTTTCCACGCGCGTTCCCATCGGATGGCCTTCCTCACCTGGTGACAGCCGCAGCGGCGTCGGTCGTGTGCGGGGCGCGGCCCGCGCCGGCGGCCCGGCCGCCGGTCTCCGGCATGTCCACGGCCGGGTTGCCGCCCCACCGCGCGCCCGCCGGGACTTCCTCGCCCTTCATGAGGAAGGAGTCGGGCGCCAGCTCGGAGCCGTCGCCCATGGTCACGCCGTAGTGCACATGGGCGCCGACGCCCAGCGTGCAGCGGGCACCGAGCGTGATGCCGTCGGACTTGAAGGTGCCGTCCTCCTGCGAGTGGCACTGGATCTTGCTGCCGGCGTTGAGGGTGGTCTCGTCGCCGACGGCGGCCAGGGTCCGTTCGGTGACGAAGCAGCCGTCGTCGAACACCCGGCGGCCCATCCGCACGCCCAGCAGCCGCCACACCAGGCTCTTGAACGGGGTCCCGTTGAAGAGGTTCAGGTACTGCACCGGCACCTTCCACAGGCGCTCGTGCAGCCAGAACGTGCGGTCGTAGATGGAGCACAACTGGGGCCGCAGCGGGCGGAAGGAGGTCATGAAGCGCTCCACCAGGACGTAGTACGCGGTGGAGAACAGCAGCGTCAGCGCGAGATAGCCGGCGATCACCACATGGCCGAGCACGCCGTACAGGTCCACGGAGACGAGCGCGAACAGCGTCAGCAGGAACACGTGCAGCCAGCGCACGAACAGCATCCACGTCATCGACAGCAGGTTGTAGCGGTTCTTCGCGCCCAGGTGGCGGCGCAGTTCCTCGCCCGTGCGCAGATGGTCGAACCGGGCGTCGCGGTCCACCGAGCGGGGGATCTCGAAGCACGGCGAGCCGAGCAGCCCCACGCCCTGGCGCACCTCGCCGTCCAGCGGCACCATCACCTTCGTCGCCAGCAGGCAGTTGTCCCCGGTGCGGCCGCCCGCCGGGTAGGCGATGTTGTTGCCGAGGAAGTTGCGCGGCCCGATCGTCACCGGGGACAGCCGGAAGGACGTGGCCGAGTACTCGGCGTTCACCACCGACAGCCCGTCGGCCACCATCGTGCCGCTGCCGACGGTGACCAGGAACGGCGTCTCGTGCTGCACCTCGGTGCCGAAGTTGGAGCCGGTCTGCTCGACCTGCGACAGGTCGTAGCCGAGTCCGCGCAGGTAGTGCACGATGTACGAGCTGTCGCCGAACAGCCAGGCGAAGAACTTCACGTTGGTCATCCGGGCCGTCGCGCGGTGCAGCGTGTAGTGGAAGCCGTAGAGCGGATAGACCCGGCCGGGCCTGACCATCCGGCTCAGCAGCCGCGGGACCGTGTACAGGGCGAGCAGCCCCAGGACGAGGAACCCGCAGAACACGGTGAGCGAGACGGCCAGCGCGTCGGGGACCAGCTCGGCCCGGGTCAGCGCGGCCGTCTGCGGATCGAGCCGCTTGCCGATCGCCGGCACCTCGGTGAAGAGCATGTACAGCCCGCCGACGGCGAGCGGTATGTACAGGAAGAGCAGTTGCAGCAGCGTGAGCGTGCCGAACCAGGCCCGGCGCAGCGTGCCGCACCCGGCCGGCGGGACCCGTACGTAGTCGACGCCGCCGGGCTCCGCCGGGGAGCCGTGCCAGCGCTCGCCGTCCGGGACGCTCTGGCCGCGGTGCAGCGCGGAGGAGTGGCCCAGCTGGGCGCCGTCGCCCAGCGCGGTGTCGATGTCCAGGACGGTCTTCTCGCCGACGAACGCGTCCCGGCCGAGCGAGACGCGGCCGGTCTGGATACGGCCCGCGTGGGCGCGGTAGCCCAGGAAGAAGGAATCCTTGCGGATCACCGTCCCGGCGCCGATCGTCAGCAGGTCGGTGCAGACCGGCACCGACCGGGAAAGGATCGTGACGCCCTTTCCGATCCGGGCGCCGAGGGCCCGCAGATACAGCACATACAGCGGAGTGCCGGCGAGAAACACCATCGGATTCGCGTGCAGCAGCACCTTGACGAGCCAGAAACGCAGGTACGTCATTCCCCAGACGGGGAACTCGCGTTCTTTCCAGCGGCCGATGAGCACCCATTTCGCGAGGACCGGGAAGGCGCACAGCGCGAGGAATCCTATGCCGCCGAACAGCAGGGAACGCAGATAGACGTCGCCGAGTCCGGAACCCCGGGAGATCCACTCGTATCCGCCGGCCGTGACATACCCGGAGACCAGCGAGTAGACCAGGAAGGCCAGCAGCTGGAAAGCTCCGCACAGCCGGTGCGCCGACGCGCCGGCCCGGGGCACCGCGGCCGTCGCGACGGCCACCGGCTCCGCGGGCGGCCCGTCCGGACCGCTGGTGACGGGCCCGACCGGCGCGAGCGCCGCCGCGAGACCCCGGATCGTGGGATGCCGGTAGATGTCCCGTATGGAGGGCGAAGGCAGCTCCGGGATTTTCCTCAGCCGGGCGCAGAACTGCGCCATGACCAGGGAATTGGCACCCAGATCGGTGAAGAAGTGGCTGTCGGCCGGAACATGGTCGGCCTCCACGAGTTCGGCCAGTGCCGCCGCGAGTTTCCTTTCGGTCTCCCCTCGGTCCGGACCGGTCTCGCTCATGGTGACGGCGGGTTCGTCCGGCCCGGATATGGGGACCTCGGAGGACTGCTCCACCATTCCATCTCCTGAAGACATGTGGATCGCCAATGCCCGGCTGGATCCACTTCGATCGCGAACCGCCGATTTCAGTCTCGCCAGCCGGACGGCACCCTGCCACTCAACGCGGGCCCTCCCGCGCACCGGAAAGCGGCTCCGGCACCGTGTCCCGGGCTTTCCGGGCGGGCCGGGGCACACGCGGGTTCACTCGTTCGGCGGGCCACGAATGCGGGACGTCACCACGGAGGCACCGCTGAACGGAGTGGTTTCGCTCCTGCACGGAGTGGTTTCGCTGGACGGAGTGGTTTCGCTTCAGGACCGGAGGGTGGTTTCACTTCAGGACCGGAGTGAGGTGTCGCTTCAGGACCGGAGTGAGGGCACGAGGCCGGTCATGCGTCCCGGCAGGCCGCCTGCCGGATCCGGCAGGCGGCGCGGGAGCGAGCGCCGCGGGGCTGTCCGCCGCGCGGCCGGTGCGGCAGCCGCTCAGTCGCCCGCCGCGGAACCGTCCGGCACCCGGCCGGCGCGACGGCCGCTCAGTCGCCCGGCCGCACCGGCTCCTCGGGCGCGGCGACAAGGCTCGCCGCCGTCAGAGCGGCCCAGCCCAGAGCGCTGACGACCGCCCCGGCCCGGCGCAGCCGGCCGGGGAGCGCGGCGCCGAAGAGGACGGCGTCACCGACGTCCGAGGCGAGGCGCACGGCGGAGGCCGTGACGAGCGCCGGGCCCTGCGGAGCGAGGACCATCGCCAGACCGGTGGCGGCATCACGCCAGGCCAGCGGGCGCAGCACCGTCGCCGTGTGCCGGGCGACGTCGCCGTGCGCGTCCACCAGCCCCGTGGGACGGGCGAGCAATCCCGGACGGTACGCCGTCGCGATCCCGTAGACGAAGGTCACCGCTCCGAGTATCCGCAAGGGCCTGGTCCGCATCGCCGACACCTCCGCACGTCGCTTCTTCCGGTGCGCGATCACGACACGAGTACCCGTACCGGTGCGAGCCAGGCGGAAAGCCGCCGCTCATCCCGGAACCGGTTGGCAGCGGCGCTCCGGCGGCGGGTGACCGCGGGCGACCACTGGCCGCGCGGTGGCGTGCGCAAGGCGCGTCGTGCTGGGTAGACGGTAGGTCTGCCGCGCTGGGCAGACGGTAGGTCTGCCGTCCGGCCGGCGGCCGCCGGGACGTGGAGCCGAGGGGAGACCTGACAGGTGAGTGGTCCGGCAGAGGTGGGGCGCGCACTGACCGACCTCATGATGGCCAGCCATGTGGGGACGCTGGAGGAGCTGCCGCGGATGGTGGCCGACCGCCTGGAAGCGGTGGGCCTGCACGAGGTGTCGTTCTTCCTCGCCGACCTCCAGGGCAAGGTGCTGCGGGAGGTCACCGGCGGCGGCCTGGACGCCGGCGCGGGCGGCGCGGAACTGGCCGTCGACTCCACCCTGGCGGGACTCGCGTTCCAGCGGGTCGACCTGGTGGCCGAGCCGGACCGCGCCGGCGGGCGGCAGCGCTGCCGGTGGTGGCTGCCCATCACCGACGGCGTGGAACGCCTCGGCGTGCTGCGGGCGGACACCGAGGGGGACGACGGGACGACCCGGGACGCGCTGCGCGAGGTGGCGTCGATGGTCGCTCTGCTCGTGCTGAGCAAGCGGGCCTTCAGCGACTCCTACGCCCGGCTGGTGCGGACGGCCCCGATGAGCGTCAGCGCCGAGATGCAGTGGCACCTGACGCCGCCCTCGGCGTTCGCCGGCCGCGCCACCACCGTCGCCGCGCTGTCGGAGCCCGCCTACGACGTCGGCGGGGACGCCTTCGACTACGCGGTGGCCGACGGCGTGCTGCACCTGTCCGTGTTCGACGCGATGGGACACGACGCCCGGGCGGGCCTGACCGCGAACATGGCGGTCGCCGCCTGCCGCAACGCCCGTCGCCAGGGCGCCGGCCTCGTCGCCGTCTCCCAGGCGGTGGAGGACACCCTCATCGAGCAGTTCGGCACCACCCGCTACGTCACCGGCATCCTCGCCGACCTGGACATGAAGAGCGGCCGGCTCACCTGGATCAACCGGGGCCATCCCCTGCCGGTGCTCGTACGGGCAGGACGCTGGTCCCACGAGCTGGTGTGTCCGCCGGCCGGACCCATGGGCGTCGGCCTGAAACTGCCCGTGACCGTCTGCCAGGAGCAGCTGCAACCCGGTGACCGGCTCGTCCTCTACACGGACGGCGTCGTCGAGGCCCGCGACGCGCAGCGCCGGCAGTTCGGCCTGGAGCGCTTCGCCGAGTACCTCGTGCGCCACCACGCCGACTGTCTCACCGTCCACGAGACGCTGCGGCGGCTGATGCACGCCGTACTCGGCCACCACGACGGGCACGTCGAGGACGACGCCACCGTCCTGCTCGCCGAATGGCGCGACCCGGACCAGGAAGTCCTCACGCCCTGAGCGCCTCGCCGAGGCGTGGCACAGGGCGCGGCGGTTACCCGTTCGCCATGACTGACACACGGCCACTCGCCTTGATCACCGGTGCGTCCAGCGGAATCGGCTATGAACTGGCCCGGCAGTTCGCGCTGCACGGCTACGACCTCGTGGTGAACGCCGAGGACGAACGGCTGGAGTCCGCCGCCCAGAACCTGCGGGAGACGGGAGCGGAGGTCCGCGCGGTGCGGGCCGACCTCCGCGCCGCCGAGGGACGGTTCCGGCTGCTGGACGCGCTCGACGGCCTGACGCTCGACGCCGCCGTCCTCAACGCGGGGGTGGGCCGGGGCGGTGCCTTCGTGGACACCGACCTCGCCGACGACCAGGAGGTCATCGACCTCAATGTCACCGCGACCGTACGGCTGGCCAAGACGCTGCTGCGGGCCATGGTGACGCGCGGCGCGGGCCGGCTGGCCTTCACCTCGTCCGTCGCCTCGACGATGCCCGGTTCCTTCCAGCCGGTGTACAACGCCTCCAAGGCGTTCGTGCAGTCCTTCGCCGAGGCCCTGGCGGAGGAGGTGAAGGACACCGGCGTGACGGTCACCGCCTTCATGCCGGGCCCCACGGACACGGACTTCTTCCGCCGGGCGGGCATGGCGGACGACACCCGCATGGGCACGATGAAGAAGGACGATCCCGCGCAGGTGGCCGAGCAGGCGTACGAGGCGATCGTGAAGGGCGAGACAAAGGCCGTGACCGGGTCGTTGAAGACCAAGGCGCAGGGCCTGGCCGGGAAGGTGCTGCCCGACGCGGTCAAGGCGGCGGCCCACCGGCGGTTGGCGGAACCGGGCACCGGGGAGCCGGGGGCCGACGCTTCCGAGCAGCGGGATTGAGGCGGGGGGCGCCTGCGTCGCCGTAGCGCCCGGCTGTCGAGGAGGTCCGCCCCGCCCGGCGGCCGGGGCGGGGCGGGGCAGGGTGGGGCGGACAGGGGGGTGGGTTCACACGGTCGTGAGCGTGCGCGCGCTCGGCACCCGCACGTCCCGTACGACGAAGCCGCTGCGCACCCGCGCCGGGATGCGCCGCAGGGAGATCCTGAGGTCCTGGTCGGGGACGGCGCAGTCGAGAGCGGCCAGGCGGAGCGCGAGGGCTTCGAGCAGCCCGATGGTCAGGCCCTCCCCGGGGCAGCGGTGACCGGTGCGCGGCTCACCACCGCCCTGCGGGATCAGCTCGTCCCGCTCGACCGCGTGCTCCAGGAACCGCTCCGGGCGGAAGACGTACGGGTCGCCCCACAGCTTCTCGTCGTGGTTCTGGCCGAAGACGTCGAGCAGCACCATCCCGCCGGCCGGCACCGACAGGCCCCGCCAGGACAGGTCGCGGACGGCGAGGCCGCCGAGGAACGGCGCGAACGGGTAGAAGCGGCGCACCTCGTGCACGAACGCGGCCGTGTAGGCCGTGTCACCGCGGCGAAGCCGCTCGCGCTGGTTCGGCTGAAGATGCAGCGCGTGCGCCGAGTAGGCGACGAACCAGCTGACCGCGACGGTGGGACGGACGACGTTCAGCAGCTCGACGGCGGCCGTGTGCGGGTGCAGCAGCTCGCCGCCCTCGCGGTGCTCGCACACAGCGGCGAGCACCGATCCGTCGGGGGCGGCGGTCCTGCCGGAGCGCACGTCCTCGACCAGCCGGGCGAAGCGCTGCTCCTGACGGCTCCGGGCGCGCCGCGCACGCCAGTGCCGTGGCCCTGCGGTGGCGAAGCCGTCGACCATGGCGATCAGGTCACGGGCGAGCTGCTCCTCCTCCGCGCTGCCTCCGTCGAGCGGCACGCCCGCCCAGCGGCACACCCCGCGGGTGAGCACCAGGGCGGCCGCGTCGAACAGGACGACCTGCTCGGCGCCGCTCCACTCCCGTACCGCCTCGTCCCACGCGGCGGTCACCTGCTCGACGAGGCCGGCGATCCGGTCGGGGTGCAGCAGCGGAAGGAAGAACTCCTTGCGGGCGCGGTGGGCGCCACCGTCGAGGGTGTGGACGGCGTCGTGGCCGAACAGGGTACTGAGCACGGGCTCGGGCAGGGCGCCGCCGCGGCACACGTGGTGCTCGTCGTAGAAGAAACGCACCGCTTCCGGCCCGCGCACGACGAGCGCGGGCTTGCCCATCACCCGGGTGCGCGCCACGCCGTCGGGGCGGTCGCGCAGCAGGCCGGGCAGCCAGGCGTAGCCCTGGACGAGAGCCGGCAGGGAACGGTCGATCAGGGGCGAGGTCGGCATCTCCATGACCTTTGAGTGCCCACGCCCGGCCCGGACACGCAGGGTGCACCTTGCTGCCCGGCCGCTGGCGACACCCTCGTCCGCTGCGTCGACGTGCGCGGTGTGGGGTGCTTGGTCACGATGTACGTGCCGGTGACCCGGCACGACGGATCCGGCCGAGCACGTCATCACGAGAGCAAGGAGACCGCCATGGCGAGTATCAGTCCGATCGACCTGCAGAAGGCGCTCAAGGGTGCCGACTACCCGGCCCGCCGCGACGACCTCATCGCGCTCGCCAAGGACAACGGCGCGGACGACACCCTCGTCCAGAAGATCGCCGACGCACCCGAGGACGCGTTCGACGGCCCCAACGACGTGCAGAAGGCGGTCTTCCAGAACGAGTAGCCGGAGCCGTGCCGCCCGCGGACGGTGAACACGGCGACGGCGCGGTCGCCGGCCGCACGCGGGCGGCCGGCGGTCCCGTCGCACACCCGGGCGGCTGACGGTCCCGTCCCACACCGGGCGGCCGGTGGTTCCGTCCCGCACCCGGGCGGCCTGCCGGCCCGCGGTCCCGTGTCCTCCGGCGTCCTCTGGGCACTCGGCCGGGACCCGGTACGTATGAGGAGGAACCGTGCAGCTGTCATTCCTTGAACCACTTCTCGACCGGCACGGTCCGTGGGCCACCGTCTACTTCGGCCCGGGGCAGAACGACGAGTCGGGCGCCAAACGGCGTGAGCTGGCCGTACGGGACGTCTGCCGGACGCTGGAGGAAGAGGGCGCGGACACGGCGACCGTCCAGGCAGTGCGCGAGGCCCTGACGGCGATCACGCCCCGGGAGGACCCCGCGGGCCGGGTCGTCTTCGCCGCCGGAGGCGACGTGGTGCTCGGCTGCCGCCTCTCCCGGCCGCCGCAGAGCCCGATCGTCTGCTGGGCGCCGCTGCCACGCCTGACGCCGCTGCTGGAACTGGCCGGGCAGGACCCGCTCTGCCTGGTGGCGTACATCGACCGGACCGGCGCCGACTTCCAACTCCGGGGCGCCACCGGGCCGCAGGACGCCGGGCACGTCGAGGGACGGCAGAGCCCGGTCCACCGCACGGCCTCCGCCGACTGGTCCGAGCGGCACTTCCAGCTGAAGGTCGAGAACACTTGGGAGCACAACGCAGGCGAGATCGTCGAAGCTCTCGGCGCGGCTTACAGGTCATCTCATTTGGTTCGGTAGGCTGCCGGCCGTGGCAGGGATAGTTGAGCGGCTGGTGCCGGATGAGCTGTGGGAGCTGTTCCAGCGGGTGGTGCCGGAGGCCCCGTCGCGACCGCAGGGCGGTGGCCGGCGCCGGCACGGTGACCGCGAGGTGCTGGCCGCGATCGTGTTC
>NZ_JBIROU010000007.1:257398-424765 GCF_044332325.1 Streptomyces sp. NPDC017095 | reverse complement strand
CAGGCCGGCTACCCGTCGTCGCCTTGGTGAGCCGTTACCTCACCAACAAGCTGATAGGCCGCGGGCTCATCCTGCACCGCCGGAGCTTTCCAGTCCCCAAGATGCCATGGAGACTCGTATCCGGTATTAGACCCCGTTTCCAGGGCTTGTCCCAGAGTGCAGGGCAGATTGCCCACGTGTTACTCACCCGTTCGCCACTAATCCCCTCCCGAAGGAGGTTCATCGTTCGACTTGCATGTGTTAAGCACGCCGCCAGCGTTCGTCCTGAGCCAGGATCAAACTCTCCGTGAATGTTTTCCCGTAATCGGGATGACACCACGAGAGCGGAACAGTCAGGCGGAATAAGCCCGACCGTTCACAGCGTCCTCGCTGTGTTTTTTCAAAGGAACCTCGTCACCGGACTGCTCCGGTAGACGGGGTATCAACATATCTGGCGTTGACTTTTGGCACGCTGTTGAGTTCTCAAGGAACGGTCGCTTCCTTTGTACTCACCCTCTCGGGCTTTCCTCCGGGCTTCCCTTCGGTGTTTCAAACTCTACCAGGCTTTTTCCGCCTCCCTGACCACCCTCCCGCAGACATGCAGAAGAAGATCCAGAGATAAGGACCCAGCGAGTTTGAGTGCTGCCCGAGTGGGACACGTTTCCATGCCTCACTGCCCCGAGCAGGAGTACGACTGTACACGCAGCCCGGAACGGCGTGCAAATCGATGAGGTTGGTGGTCTAGACCACTAGCTGGTAACTTCATCCGGAACTGCCGCTTCGTATGACATACGCTGCTGCTCAGTGCGCCGCCCGGCCAGCCGGTGACGGCCCCTGAGCAGCTCCACTCCTTGGGAGGCTTCCCATGACCACCGTGACGTCCCCTCTCGCTGGACGGGCCATCGGACTGGCCGCAGTGCCGGATCCGGTCTTCTCCGGGGCCATGGTCGGCCCGGGTACCGCGATCGACCCCGTGCGCGAGGTCTCCGAGGCGGTGGCGCCCGTGGACGGCGTCATCGTCTCCCTGCACCCGCACGCGTTCGTCGTGGTCGACGAGAGCGGGCACGGCGTGCTCACCCACCTCGGTATCGACACCGTCCAGCTCAACGGCGAGGGCTTCGAGCTGCTCGTGAACAAGGGGGACACCGTGACCCGCGGGCAGGCCGTCGTCCGCTGGGACCCGGCCGCCGTCGAGGCCGCCGGCAAGTCCCCGGTGTGCCCGGTAGTCGCGCTGGAAGCCACTGCCGACTCCCTCTCCGAGCTGCGCGACAGCGGCGACGTGAAGGTCGGCGACAGCCTTTTCTCCTGGAACTGACAGCACTGCCGTCCCAGGACGGCGAACCGGACAACCACCGCGGCGGCGGGGCCCGCCGCACTATCGGAGACGGGTGAGATGGAGACAACGCTGCGAGGCGTCGGCGTCAGCCATGGCGTGGCCATCGGCGAGGTTCGGCACATGGGCACGGCGGTGCTGGAGCCGCCGGCCAAGCAGATCCCCGCCGAGGACGCCGAGCGGGAGCAGGGCCGCGCCCGCCAGGCCGTGGACGCCGTGGCCGCCGACCTGATGGCGCGGGGCAACCTGGCGGGGGGCGAAGCCCAGGCCGTGCTGGAAGCGCAGGCCATGATGGCGCAGGACCCCGAGCTGATCGCGGACGTGGACCGGCGGATCGCCGTCGGCAGCACCGCCGAGCGCGCGGTGTACGACGCGTTCGCGGCGTACCGGGAGCTGCTGGCCGGTGCCGGTGAGTACCTCGCGGGCCGCGTGGCCGACCTGGACGACGTGCGCAACCGCATCGTCGCCCGGCTGCTGGGCGTGCCGATGCCGGGTGTTCCGGACAGCGACCAGCCCTATGTACTGGTGGCCCGGGACCTGGCCCCGGCCGACACGGCGCTGCTGGACCCGTCGCTGGTGCTCGGTTTCGTGACCGAGGAGGGCGGTCCGACCAGCCACAGCGCCATTCTGGCGCGGGCGCTGGGCGTGCCGGCCGTCGTGGCGCTGCCGGGCGCCGGTGACCTCGCCGAGGGCACGCTGGTGGCCGTGGACGGCAGCACGGGCGATGTCTTCGTGAACCCGAGCGAGGAGAAGAAGGCACAGCTGGAGGCCGCGGCCGCCGAGCGCAGGGCCGCGCTGGCCGCCTCGACGGGCCCGGGTGTGACCGCGGACGGGCACAAGGTGCCGCTGCTGGCCAACGTGGGCGGTCCGGCGGACGTGCCGGCGGCGGTCGAGGCGGGTGCCGAGGGCGTCGGTCTGTTCCGGACCGAGTTCCTGTTCCTGGACGACAGCAAGAACGCTCCTTCCGAGGAGAAGCAGGTGGAGGCCTACCGGCAGGTGCTGGAGGCGTTCCCCGAGGGCCGGGTCGTCGTGCGGGTGCTGGACGCGGGCGCGGACAAGCCGCTGGACTTCCTGACGCCGGCGGACGAGCCGAACCCCGCGCTGGGCGTGCGGGGCCTGCGCACGCTGCTCGACCACCCCGAGGTGCTGCGGACCCAGCTGACGGCGCTGGCGAAGGCCGCCGAGGGGCTGCCCGTCTACCTCGAGGTGATGGCGCCCATGGTGGCGGACCGCGCCGACGCGAAGGCGTTCGCCAATGCCTGCCGGGATGCGGGGCTCCAGGCGAAGTTCGGCGCGATGGTCGAGATCCCGTCGGCCGCGCTGCGGGCCCGCTCGATCCTCCAGGAGGTCGAGTTCCTGTCGCTGGGGACCAACGACCTCGCGCAGTACACGTTCGCGGCGGACCGGCAGGTGGGTGCCGTGTCGCGGCTCCAGGACCCGTGGCAGCCGGCGCTGCTCGACCTGGTGGCGCTGGCCGCCGAGGCGGCACGGGCCGAGGGCAAGAGCTGTGGCGTGTGCGGTGAGGCGGCGTCCGATCCGCTGCTGGCCTGTGTGCTGACCGGTCTGGGTGTCACCTCCCTGTCCATGGGTGCGGCGTCGATCCCGTATGTCCGGGCCGCGCTGGCGAAGTACACGCTGGCGCAGTGCGAGCGGGCGGCTGCGGCGGCGCGTGCGACGGACAGCGCCGAGGAGGCGCGGGGCGCGGCTCAGGCGGTGCTGTCCGGCGAGTAGCCGTACCGGCGCCTTGGGTGTGCCGGGTTCCAGGGGCGTCCTGCCGTTCGGGCGGGACGCCCCTGGTGTGTGTCCGGGCCGTGGCGCGGTGCCCGGGTCTCCTGTGCCGGTGCCTCAGTGGCGGTGGTCCGCTGCCGTGCTCGTGTCGCCCAGGTCGGGGGGCTCGCGGTAGTCGACGCCGGACTCGGGAGCGATGAGGTCGCCGGATTCGACGTCGGTGCAGTAGGCGTCGAACACTTCCGCTGCCGTCAGGGGGTGGAGTGCTCCGCCGCGCAGTCGCCAGCCGTAGACCCGGTCGGGCGTGCCGGCGGCGATGGTGCGCATGACCAGTCCGCCGGGGCTGCGGGTGGCGAGGCCGAGGGCGAGGACGCTGGTGAATTCGAGGGCCTCGGCCTCGTCCAGGCGGGTCGCGCCGTGCGGGTCCTGGTCGCCGTGCACGACGGAGACGAGGGTGTCCGGGGCTCCGGAGACGGTGCATACGAGGTGCCGCTCGCCGGGCGGCGCGGTGTCGAGGATGCGGACCAGGAGGTCCGAGGCGCGGGTGAAGGCCGACCTGCCGATGTCCTCGCCGCAGGTCGGGCAGGGGCCCAGCCGGGTCAGGAGGGTGGTGGCGTACTCCCAGGTGGCCTGGCGGACGGCCTCGTCCACGAGCTGGGGCAGGAGGACGGTGAGCGGGCGCCCGTCGTAGGGGATGGTGGGGCCGGTGGCCGCGAGGTGCGCGGTGAACCGGCTGCGGCTCGCCGGGGCTTCGGGGTCGAGGCCGGTGTCCGCGCAGTACGCGGCGTAGTCCTCGGGGTCGAACAGGGCGAGTGTGGTGTGGCTGCCCTGGGCGGCGCGGGATGCGAGGACCGCCTCCAGTTGCCGGAGGTAGGTCGTGTGGTCGTCGAAGGTGAAGCTGCGGTAGCGCCGCATGGCACGGAAGTCGTGGTCGTCGGTGAGCACGCCGATGGTGCCGGCGATCTCCCGGCGCAGGACGCGTCGCATGGTCTGGTGGTCGGTGTGCGCCATGTTTTCCCCCAATGCGCAGTCGATCAGTGCTCACTCACCGTAACCGTCGGCACTGACAATGGCGGTCCGCCGGTGGCGGTGGCTCGCGGCGCGGGAGGTGTTCGCGCAGGTCACTGGCGTATTGAGGGAGGTCCCGGGTGCCGGTGCCGAGGAGGGCGCCGGGCCGGGACCGTGTGCGGAGGGTGGCCTTCCGGTGGGGTCAGCCGCGCTTGCGTGCCAGTTCCTCGTAGAAGTGCAGCAGGGCGAGGTTGTCGATGGAGCCGGGGTTGACGGCCTTTTCCAGCGGGGTGCCCTGCAAGAGGCGCTTGACCGGGACCTCGATGCGTTTGCCGGTGAGGGTGTGCGGGATGCCGGGCACCTCGATGATCTCGTCCGGGATGTGGCGCGGTGAGAGCTGCTCGCGGATGGTCTGCTTGACGCGGTTCAGGAGTGCCTCGTCCAGGACGGCGCCCGACGCGAGGTGCACGAACAGCGGCATCCAGTAGCCGCCGTCGGCCTGTTCGATGCCGATGACCAGCGATTCCCTGATCTCGGGCAGGCGCTCGACGACCTCGTAGATGTCGGCCGAGCCCATGCGTACGCCCTGCCGGTTGAGGGTGGAGTCGGAGCGGCCGTGGATGATCACGGTGCCGCGGGAGGTGACGGTGATCCAGTCCCCGTGGCGCCAGACGCCGGGGTAGGTGTCGAAGTAGCTGTCGTGGTAGCGGCTGCCGTCGGGGTCGTTCCAGAAGCGGATCGGCATGGACGGCATGGGCTGGGTGACGACCAGCTCGCCGACCTCGTCGGTGAGGGGCCGGCCGTCCGGGTCCCAGGACCGCAGGTCGGTGCCGAGGCCGGGCGCCTGGAGTTCGCCGGTGTGGACCGGGAGCGTGGGCACGGCGCCGGCGAAGCAGGAGCAGACGTCCGTGCCGCCGCTGACGGAGGCGATCCAGAGGTCGGCGCGGACCTCGTCGTGCAGCCAGCGGAAGCCGTCGGGCGGCAGCGGGGAGCCGGTGGTGGCGACGCACTGGACCCGGGACAGGTCGTAGTCGCGTGCGGGGTGGACGCCGGCCTTGCGGCAGGCCATGACGTAGGCGGCGGAGGTGCCGTAGAGGGTGGCCCGGGTGCGTTCGGCGACCCGCCACTGGGCGCCGGTGTCCGGGTGGCCGGGGCTGCCGTCGTACAGGACGATCGTGGTGCCGGTGAGCAGGCCGGAGACGAGGAAGTTCCACATCATCCAGCCGGTCGAGGTGTACCAGAAGAAACGGTCCTCTGGACCCAGGTCGCAGTGCAGGCCGAGCTGTTTGAGGTGTTCGACCAGGATGCCGCCCTGCGACTGGACGATGGCCTTGGGCAGGCCGGTCGTGCCGGAGGAGTACAGCACCCAGAGCGGGTGGTCGAAAGGAACCTGCTCGTAGACCGGTTCGGCGTCGCCCGCGGTCAGCGCCGACCACTCCAGGGCGCCCTCGGGTGCCTCGGTGCCCAGCAGCGGGACGTGCACGACGGCGCGCAGCGTGGGCAGCTCGCGGCGCAGTTCGGCGACGGTTTCGCGGCGGTCGTGCTCCTTGCCGCCGTAGCGGTAGCCGTCGATGGTGAACAGGACGACGGGTTCGACCTGCTGGAAGCGGTCGAGGACGCTGCGGGCGCCGAAGTCGGGGGCGCAGGAGGTCCAGACGGCGCCGACGGCGGCGGTGGCCAGGAGGGCGACGACGGCCTGCGGGATGTTGGGCAGGTAGCCGCTGATCCGGTCGCCGGGGCGTACGCCGAGCGCGCGGAGTTCCGCGGCGAGCGAGCCGACCTGGCGGCGCAGCTCGGACCAGGTGACCGGGCGGGGCTCGTGGGACTCGTCCACGTACAGCAGGGCGGGTTCGTCGGCGCGGTCGGCCGCTGCGCGCAGGGCGTGCTCGGCGTAGTTGAGGGTGGCGCCGGGGAACCACTGGGCGCCGGGCATGGCGCGCTCGCCGAGCACGCGCGTGCAGGGTGTGGAGAACCGTACGCCGAACCACTCGGTGACGGCCTGCCAGAAGGTGTCGAGTTCCTCGACGGACCACCGGTGCAGGGCCGGGTATCCGCCCTCGGCGGGGGCGCCGTGGTGCTCGGCGGCCCATGCCTGGAACCGGGTGATGCGGGCCTGGGCGATCCGTTCGGGATCGGGCTGCCAGAGCGGCTGGGGGTTCGCGGTCGACATGGAGGCGGCTCCCGGGCTGTGCGCGTCGTGTGCGTCGGTCCGCGCACGGGCTGGGGTGTGCGCGTGACGCGGCTGACAGGGACGATGCCATGTGATCGACTTCCGCACCAGGGTGCGCCCCACATAGTCCCTTACGTGAAGATGTGGGCCGGGCACGGGTGAACGGCAGTTGAACGACACACCCGCGAGGCGCGCTCGGTGGCAGGGTGAGCAGCATGGACGGTCGTGACCTGGTGCGTTCGGTGGGTGTGGGTGGTTCGGGGAGGGCGGCGCAGAGGTTGCGGACCGTGCGGGCCGCGTGGCGCAGGAGGCGGATCGACGCGGCGGAGCTGCCGCGCCGGGGTCCCGAGCGGGCCCGGGTGCCGGGGCGGGTGCGGGAGGTGGAGCCGGGTCCGGGCGGTGGTCTGATCCGGTTCGTCCGGTCCGAGCTGCGGATCGTTGTGGCGGCGAACGGTGCGGTGTTCTGGGGCTGGGACGGTGCGGGCCCGCAGCCGTCGTACGCGCTCGTCGCAAGCGGTCCGGAGCCGGATCCGCGGGCGGTGCTGGAGCCGGACAAGGACGGCGGCTGGCGGGTGGTGGCCGAGCGGGTCACGGTCGTCGTGTCGCGGCACGGCGCGGTGCAGGTGTGCACGCCGGGCGGGGTGACGCTGCGGCGGGAGGAGCCGCCGCGCTGGTGGGAGCCGGTCGGCGGGGGCGCGGCCCGGTGGATGCAGCGGTCCGCGGTGGCGGCGGACGCCCGGTTCTTCGGCCTGGGCGGGCGGGCGTCCGGTCCGCGGCTGCGGGACGGCAGGTACCGGCTGTGGAACACCGATCCCGGCCGTGCGTTCGGTCCCGGTGACGATCCGCTGCACCTGACGATGCCGGTGCAGCTGGTGGTGGCGGACGCGGGCACGCACCTGGTGTTCCATGACACCACTTGGGACGGTTCGGTGGTGCTGCGGGAGGGTGCGGAGGGGGCCGGGTCCGGGCATGACCGGGCGGGGCGCTGCGAGGTGCACATGGACGGGGGTCCGCTGCGCTGCTGGGTGGTGGTGGGGACTCCCGCGCGCGTGCTGCTCACCTGGGCGTCGCTGACCGGGGCGCCGGCGCTGCCGCCCGCCTGGGCGCTGGGCTACCAGCACGCGCGGGGAGCCTTCGGCAGCGAGCAGGAGGTGCGCCGGGTGGTCACGGGCTATCAGGAGCGCGGGCTGCCGCTGGACGCCGTGCACCTGGGCGGCGACCACCACGACGGCCACCGGGTGTTCACCGTCGACCAGGACCGTTTCCCCAAGCTGCCGGTGCTGGCGGAGGAGCTGCGCCGGGACGGGATCCGGCTGGTGTCGGTGGTGGACCCGGCGGTGCGGCCAGAGCCGGGCGGCGCCGTGTACGAGAGCGGTGCGGCCGTGGACGCGTTCGTGCGGGACGCGCGGGGCCGCACGGTGCGGGGCGTGACGTGGGACGGCGAGTCGGTGTTCCCGGATTTCACGCACGCGCGCGTGCGCGCGTGGTGGGGCGGCCTCTACGGGGAGCGGCTGGAGCAGGGCTTCGCGGGGTTCTGGCACGACAGGGACGAGCCGACGTGGTGCGGCGCCTTCGGCGAGCCGACGCTGCCGCGTTCGGCGCGGCACGCTCTGGAGGGGCGCGGCGGCGACCACCGCGAGGCGCACAACGTGTACGGGCTGTGCATGGCGCGGGCGGCCTACGAGGGCCTGCGGGGCCTGGCGCCCGGGGAGCGGCCCTTCGTGTTCTCGCGTTCGGGCTGGGCGGGGCTCCAGCGGTACGGGGGCGCCTGGTCGGGGGACGTGGCGGCGGACTGGCCGGGGCTGCGGGCGTCGCTGTCGCTGGTGCTGGGGCTGGGGCTGTGCGGGGTGCCGTACTCGGGTCCGGACGTGGGCGGCCGGGCCGGCGGTCCGTCGCCGGAGCTGTATCTGCGGTGGTTGCAGCTCGGGGCGTATCTGCCGCTGTTCCGCACTCACGCGGGCCCCCGGGCGGGGCACCGGGAGCCCTGGGAGTTCGGTGCCGAGGTGCTGGAGCACGCGCGCGCGGCGCTGCTGGAACGCCGGCGGCTGCGGCCGTACTTCGTGACGCTGGCGCATCTGGCCCGGCGGACCGGTGCGCCGTACGCGCGTCCGCTGTGGTGGGCGGCGCCGGAGGACCGGGCGCTGCGCGACTGCGAGGACGCGTTCCTGCTCGGGGACGGTCTGCTGGTGGCGCCGGTGCTGGATCCCGGGGCCGGCCGGCGGGCGGTGCGGCTGCCGCGGGGGCGCTGGTACGACACGGCGACGGAGGAGGTCTACGAAGGGCCGGCGCGGGTGGCCCTGGACGCGCCGCTGTCGCGGATACCGGTGCTCGCGCGCGCGGGGGCGGTGCTGCCCGTGCGCGGTGCCGACGGCGGGGTGGAGCTGGAGGTGTGGGCGCCCGCGCCCGGGCGGACCGGGGGCGGTCTGGTGGTGCCGGACGCGGGCGACGGGTGGGCGGAACCGGAGATCGAGCGCTATGCCGTCCGCCGGCAGGGCGGCCGCGTGGTGGTGACCCGGGAGCGGGAGGACGGCGCGGGCGAGCCGCCCTACCCGGTGCGGGTGCGGGGGCTGGGCTGAACCGCCCGGTTCACACGTAGCGGCCCTCGAACCACGCCCGGACGGCCACGGTGTGCAGCGGGAAGGCGAGTTCCGCGGGCCTGCGCAGCAGGTGCCAGCCCTCGGTCTCGTCGGTGGGGGCGGAGGGCGGCAGCGCGTCGGCCGGGCGTTCCGGCAGCAGTCCGAACAGCAGCAGGTGTCCGTCGGGTGAGCTGATGGCGTCCACGAGCCGGACGTCGCGGGCGGCCGCGGCGATGCCGGTCTCCTCCTCGAGTTCGCGGACGACGGCCTGCTTCCAGTCCTCGCGGTGGTCCACGTAGCCGCCGGGCAGGGCCGTGCCTCCGCGCGCGGGGGCGACGGTGCGGGTGATGACGACCAGGGCGGTGCCCTCGGCGTCGTATACGGGCTGGAGCGCGACGGCCACGGGCAGCGGGTTGCGGTAGGCGGTGGTCCCGCAGGACGGGCAGGTGCGCGGCCAGCCGGAGATGCCCTCCCCATAGGGCGCTCCGCAGCTCGAACAGTGGGAGTCCGGCGCGGAATTGACAGTGGGGTGCTGAGTTTCGGACACGCGCGGACTGTATCCGATCACGGGAGGGACAGGTTCCGGCCTCGATCCGTCAGGAACGGACACATACGGAAGGGGCGGCCGGAATCACCCCCGTCGGTCCCGGCCGCCCCTCCTGTATCACGACGCCGTCCAGCGCCGTTCGGTTCATCGGAGCGGACTGGATATTTTTCAGATTGCTCATGGCGCGTTTCTGACGCTATGCCAGTTCGAGGCCGGCGGGCGGCCCGCGCGGCGCACCGGGCGGGAAGGCTTCCACGCCGCGTGAGCGTCCCGGAATCCTGCGTGAACGTCTCATGAACTGGGCTCGGCCGGGCACGCGCGGCGCCATCATGCTTACCGTGCACTCCTGGACGGATACTCTCCGCTTCGCCTTCCAGCCGGTGGTCAACCTGAGGACGGGCGCGGTCGCCGCCCTGGAGACACTCGCCCGTCCGGAAACGGGTGACGTCCTGGCCGAGGCCCGCCGGGACCCCGAACTGGACGGCAGGCTGGCCGTGTCGGCGCTCCGCGCGGCGGTGCGCAAGGAGACCCTGCTGCCGCTGCACCTGAACGTGTTCGCGGCCACCCTCGCCGACCTCGGCGGCCTCACACCGCTGCACGACGCCGTGCGCGCCGCCGGGCGCCTGCCCTGGGAGGTGACGCTGGACATCGTCCCGCCCTACACGCACGTGCCGCAGCGGGCCCTGCTGGAGGCGGTGGCCTCGCTGCGCGAGCAGGGGTTCCGGATCAGCGCGGACGGCGTCGGGGACGGTGACGTACCGCTGAGGCTGCTCACCGACCTCTCCCCCGACCTGGTCAAGCTGGACGCCTCGCTGCTGACGCGGCCGGCCGCGGTGCGCGCGATGCGGACGCTGTGCGAGGAGCTGGGCGCTCTGGTCGCGGCGGAGGGCGTGGAGACCGAGCTGCAGTGCGCGGCGGCCCTGGCAGCCGGTGCGCAGTTGGCGCAGGGCGAGCTGTTCGCGCCGCCGTCCCGCATTCCCGCGGCGGACGTCTACGTCCCGTCCCTCGTTCCCGCCGCCGTGACCGCGCCCCGCTGCGGACCGTCGGTGCGGGAGTTCGTCCGGCCCGCCGCCGTCCTGCCGATGACCGCGTCGGCGGGGCAGGTACGGGCCCTGCTGACCGGCGACCCGGATGTCTCCGGGGTGCTGCTGGCGGACCCGCGCGGCCGGCCCGTCCGGTCGGTGCACCGTTCCCGCTTCCTGCTGTCGATGTCCGGCCGCTACGGACATGCCCTGTACGCCGACCGCCCGGCCTTCAAGCTGGGCGACGCACCCCGCACGGTCGGCGTCGACGCGACCGCCTGGGAGGTGCTGGACGTGGTGGCGGTCGGGGGCCGGGACCGGACCTCCGACGACGTGGCGGTGGTCGACGGGCACGGCCGGTGCGTGGGCGTCGTACGGCTGGCGGACCTGGTGCGGGCGCTGGCCGAGAGCCGGGTCGAGGAAGCGGCCGGGCTCAATCCGCTGACCCGGCTGCCCGGTTCGGACGCGATCATGAGCGAGGTGGACCGGCGGATCTCCGAGCGGCGGGCGTTCGCACTGAGCTGGCTGGACATCGACCACTTCAAGCAGGTCAACGACGGAGCCGGGTTCGCCGCGGGCGACGAGCTGATCCGCGCGGTCGGCAACGCGCTCCAGCGGTCGGTGGCGGGGCAGGCGCGGGTGGGGCACATCGGTGGCGACGACTTCCTGGTGCTGGCCGACGAGGAGGCGCTGGATCCGCTGGTGGCCACCGTGCTGGACGCCTCCTGGACGGCGGGCGGCCGGCCGGTGACGCTCTCGCTGGCGACCGTCGTCTGCGGTCCCGGCAGCGTGAGCGACCACTACCGGGCCGCCGCCCAGCTCGCTCCGCTGAAGCAGGCGGCCAAGGCGCTGACCGGCGGGAGCTGGGTGCTCGGCCGCGCCGGGCTGCCCGGGCACGAGGTCCGGCGCGGCGGCCCGGGGCAGGTACCGGCGCAGGCCGGGCCGGCCGCCGTGGAGCCGCGGTGGTGAACGGCCCCTCCGGCCGGGTCAGTTCCCGACGGCTCACGCGGCTGTGCCTCTTCCCGAGGGCTCACGGTCCGGGTGGCGGGGCCGGGGCCGTGTCCGTACGCCGGCGGCGCGGTCAGCCGGTGGCGGCCCGGCGGCGGTCGGCCGTGTACCGCATCGCGTGCCGGACGACTCCGATGAGCACCTCCTTGACCGACTCCCGGTCACGGGCGTCGGTCAGCAGCACGGGCACGTCGTCGTCCAGGTCGAGGGCCCGGCGTATGGACTCGGCGGGATACACGGCGGCTCCCTCGAAGCAGTTCACGCCGACGAGGAAGGGGATGGAACGCCGCTCGAAGTAGTCGACGGCGGCGAAGCAGTCCTCCAGGCGGCGGGTGTCGGCGAGGACGACGGCGCCGAGCGCGCCCTCGGACAGTTCGTCCCACATGAACCAGAACCGTTCCTGCCCGGGCGTGCCGAAGAGGTAGAGGACCAGGTCCTCGCGCAGGGTGATGCGGCCGAAGTCCATGGCCACCGTGGTGGTGTGCTTGGACTCCACACCGCTGGTGTCGTCGACAGGCCGCCCCGCCTCGGTGAGCAGTTCCTCGGTGCGCAGCGGCCTGATCTCGCTGACCGCGCCGACGAGGGTCGTCTTGCCCACGCCGAAGCCGCCGGCCACCAGGATCTTGAGCGTGACGGGCTCGACCGGAGGCTTGCCGCGCTCAGAACGCCCGAAGATCATCGATCTCTTCTCCTGCTTGATGGGGGTCGGGCGACGGCCGGCCGCAGCCGCCGCCACCGGGGGTTTCGCTGACGTGTACGTCGCCGGGGCCGACGCCGGCCGTGCCGCTCGCGCCGGGGCCGGTGGCCGTTTTGCCGGCCCGTCCCACCCGGGCGTCCGTGGTGCCCTTGCGGACTCCCTCGACGGGCTCCGGAAAGTCGCCGGGGAGTGCGCGCGCCCCGGCCACGGCGGCGTACCGCGCCGGATCGCCGGACAGCGGTCCGCGCCTGAGCGGCCGGCCGGCCGGGCGTCGCGCGACGATGTCCGCGAAGGTGCCGGCCCGGTCGGCCCGGAACTGCCCGCCAGTCACGTCACCACCCCGCTCTCGCGCCGGTCACAGCGCCCGGAGGCCGTTGATCACGTCGCGCAGAATGCTCTCGTCCGGCAGCTCGGCCGGGGGCACCGGGCGGGTGACATGGACGAATTCGGCGTGCACCAGGTCACCGATGAGGACACGGACCACGCCGATGGGCAGGTCGAGTTCCGCGGCGAGTTCGGCGACCGACTGCGGCGCGTCCCGGCAGAGCCCGACGATGTCCACGTGTTCCGGGGACAGCGTCGGGTCCGCTTCCGGGTCGCCGGCGCCGGGCTCCGTGACGACGAGCGCGATCAGATCGAGGCGGTGCTGGCCCGCGCTCGTGGTGCGGCCACGTGTCATGGCGTACGGCCGGACGACCGGCCCGGCCTCGTCGTCGAACCAGTGGTTTCTTCCCTGATCGTCTCCGCTCATGTCCTCTCACTACCCGCCGGCGGGCAGATCGGTGCGCGGGGCGGTGCCCAGGTGCACGCCGACCCGCTTGACGAGGAGCGTCATCTCGTAGGCGACCTGTCCGACATCGGAGTCGGCGTCCGAGAGGACGGCGAGGCAGCTGCCGTCGCCGGCGGCGGTGACGAAGAGGAAGGCGCCGTCCAGCTCGACCACGGTCTGCCGGACGCCACCGGCGTCGAAGTGCCGGCCGACACCCTTGGCGAGGCTGTGGAAGCCGGACGCCACGGCGGCCAGATGCTCGCTGTCCTCCCTGGTGAGGTCGGTGGAGGCCCCTGTCGCCAGGCCGTCCCCGGACAGGATGACGGCCTTGCGGATGCTGGCGACCCGGTCGACGAGGTCGTCCAGGAGCCAGTTCAGCTCCCCCTTGTTGGTCGCGGTGTGGCCGGTGGCCTTCGGTGCGGTCATCGACCGTCCCCCTTAGTCGTTCCTTGTGCTGCGCCGTCCCGGGCCCCGTCGCCCGCGGCGTTCTCCTCCCGGCCGCGCTGCCAGCCGCGCTGGAGCGAGGCCATACGGCTGCGGACCTCGTCGGCGTCGCGGTCGGCGGGCTGCGTCACGCTGTCGGCGCGCCGGTCGGTGTCCTGTTTGAGCTGGGGGGCCAGGCTGGCCTGGCGTACCCGTCGGGGCAGCGGCATGGTGTCCGGTTCCGCGGCCGGGCCGCCGGCGGGCGCTCCGCCGCCGTCGTGGGCCGCTGCGGTGTCCGCCGGGCCGCCGGTGCCGGGCCTTCCGGGCCGGGTACGCCGGGGCAGCTCCGGGGGTTCCGGCGCCTCGCGGGCGCTGTCGGCCGGGGGCGCGGCGCGGTCGTCGGCGCGGTCCTCGGCGCGGTCGGTGAGCGCGGCGGGGCGCCGGGCGGCGGTGCCGCGGCGGCGGGCGGGCAGCGGGGCCGGTTCGCCGGGGCCGGTGTCCCGGGGGCCGGCGGCGGGTCCCGGGGCCGGTTCGCCGCGGCGGGAGCGCTGGTCGGTGACGGGCTTGCCGTGCGAGCTGACCAGCTTGGGCGTCTGCCGCCGCGGCAGCGGGGCGGGCCCGTGGTCGTCGGTCCCGTCGCGTGCCGGCAAGCCGGGCGGCAGCTCGTCGTCGTCCGGCCGGGACCGGCGGGGGCGGAACAGGCCGCCGCGTTCGCTGTCCTCGTCCGGGAGGGCGCCGGGGAAGTCGTCCAGCGTGTCGAGATCGACGGGGGCCTCCAGCTCCACCGGACCGTCGAGCAGGGAGGTCGGCAGGCCGGGCAGTTGCAGCGGCGCCGGGGACCGTCCGGCGGTACGGCCGAGCGCCTGCTCGGTGCCCTTCGCCGGCCGCTCCCGGTCGAGCCGGAAGCCCATGCCGTTGGTGTCCGGGACGTCGTCGGTCAGCAGCGCGTCGGGGATGAACAGCACGGCGGTGGTGCCGCCGTACGGCGACGGCTGGAGGGAGACCCGGACGTTCTGGCGCTGGGCGAGGCGGCTGACCACGAACAGGCCCAGCCGGTCGGTGTCGGACAGCTCGAACTCGGGCGTCTCGGCGAGGCGCAGATTGGCGTCGAGCAGGGCCTCGGCCGTCATGCCGAGCCCCCGGTCGTGGATCTCCAGGGTGAAGCCGTTGGCGACCCGCTCGCCGACGACCTGGACGGCGGTGTGCGGGGGCGAGAACACCGTGGCGTTCTCCAGGAGTTCGGCCACGAGATGGGTGAGGTCGGCGACGGCGGGTCCGGTGACGGCGACCCGGGGCAGCCGCCGGACCTCGATGCGCTCGTAGTCCTCGACCTCGGCGACGGCGGCGCGGACGACGTCCATCAGCTGTACGGGCCTGCGCCACTGCCGGGAGGGCGCGGCACCGGAGAGGATGACCAGGCCCTCGGCGTGCCGGCGCATCCGGGTGGTGAGGTGGTCCAGGCGGAACAGGTCGGCGAGTTCGTCGGTGTCCTCGGTGCGGCGCTCCATGCTGTCGAGCAGGGTGAGCTGCTTGTGCAGCAGCACCTGGCTGCGCCGGGCGAGGTTGACGAAGACCTCGGAGATGCCGGCCCGCAGTTCGGCCTGTTTGACGGCGGCCTCGACGGCGGCGCGCTGGAGGGTGTTGAGGGCCTGTCCGACCTCGCCGATCTCGTTCTTGTCGTACTCCAGGCGCGGCACCTCGGTCTCGACGTCGACCTGTTCGCCCGCGGACAGCCGGCGCATCACGCTGGGCAGCCGGACGCCGGACGCCTCGTGCGCCTCCAGACGGAGCTGGCGCAGGTCGCGGATGAGGGTGCGGCCGACCCGGATGGAGAGCACGACGGAGACGAGGAGGGCGACCAGCCCAAGGAGGCCCGCGACGGCGGCCTGGACGATGACTCCCACGGCCACGGGGCGCATCCGGTCCTGGAACCGGTCGCCGACCTGGTCGTCCAGGGTGCCGAGTCCGTTCAGGACGGTCGCCGCGGCGGAGTCCCAGCTCTTGGCGGAGACCCCGCGGGGCGTGCCGGAGTCCGAGGCGGTGACGGACCGTTCGGCCGCGCGCAGCGGGGCGGTGGCGGCGTTCTTCCAGAAGCGTTCGTAGCGCTCGCGTTCCGCGGCGGGCAGCAGCGGGAGGCTGATGGTGTACAGGAGCGTGCGCTGGGCGACGAGGTCGGAGACATCACGGGTCTCGTCGTGGGTGAGCCGGCCGACGACGAGGGCGGAGCCGAGCAGGGCGTCCTCGCGGGAGAGCAGTTCGCGGGCCCGGGTGATGTTGACCAGCGCGCGGGCCTCCTTGTCGGCTTCGACGTCGTCGATGCCGTCGAGGGCCGCGAGCAGCGCGAAGCAGGGGTCCACGAGGCGGTTGTAGAGGTCGAGCGCCTGAGCCCGGGTGACGGTGCCCTCCTCGACGCTGCGGCGCAGCGAGCCGAGGCCGGCGAAGGCGTCCAGGACGGCGGTCAGATGCTCGCTGTCGTCCGTGTCCAGCCCGGAGCGGAACTCGCGGTCCTTGGCGTGCCCGCGGATCTCGCCGATCGCCCGGTCGGTGGCGGCGCGGGTGCGGTGCAGCGCGGAGAGCACCTCGGAGGCCCGGGGGTCGGAGAGGTAGACCAGGCTCTGGCGGCGCTCCTGCTGCAGGACGCGGACGGCGTCCTCGGTGGGATAGCCGATGTCTTCGACGACATCGGTCGCCCGGAACAGCTGGGCCACTTCGCGGCCCGTGAGCACCGTGGCGAAACCCCAGATGGCGGTCAGGAACAGCAGCGGCACGAGAAGCAGCGCCACGATCTTCCGGCGGATGGACTTCCCGCGAAAGCGCATGGCCTCCCCCAGCTCGCCCCCCGCCGGCCGGGGGTGCTCATGTCCGTCAGCAAACGGCGCGAGCCTACTACCGCCTCACAGTTAACTCGAAGACACGACTGGAAGGTGAACTTCCGCACCGCAGGCGAGAGATGGCGAGTTGTCCCGCCATGGGGGGAGATTGCCACCGCACCGGGAAGGGCGAAATCCGGCCGGTGTCGGTTCCATCGCCAGGGGGTTGGCCGGATTTTTTCGGCAGGTGGGAATCTTCGGGCGGTCTCGTTCGTCCTTCTCTATGGGATATGGGGGCGGTATGGGCCACAGAGACCGCGTCCCGCGTTCCGGCGGCGTAAAAGAGCGCATGCCGGGCAGCCACTGGGGAGTCGGGGTCTTCGGACGCCGGGGCGAGCGGTCTGCCGGCGGTGGGGAGTGACACGGTGACGGGCACGGCGGAGCGGCGCGAGGCGCCCAAGGAGAGCGTGGCGGTGCGCCCCGGGGCGCGCTGGGAGCGGACGGCGCCGGAGCACGGCGCCGCGGACGGGGGACGCGGCGGGCGGTCCGCCGGGGGCGGACCGCGGCAGAGTCACCGGGCGCTGTGGGTGGAGGAGCCCGCGCGCCGGCATCCGCTGCCCGATCCGGTGCGGGCGGCGGCGGTGCGGGCCGTCCTCGTCATCGCGGTGACGCTGATACAGGCGATGGTGGCGTTCCTGTGCACGCTGGCGGGCTCCTGGCTGGCGTTCCCCATGGTGATCAGCGGCGTGGCGAGCACGGTGGTGGCCACCTGGGCGGCGGTCGACGTGTGGGTGACCCGCCAGGTGTGGAACCAGCGGTACGGCGTGGTGTCGGAGCCGAGCAGCACGGCCCGGGCGCTGCGCCGGGAACGCCGGGCCCGCCGCCGCGAGGAGCGGACGGCCGAGCGGGAGCAGGAGCGGATACGCCGCAGGGGCGGCGCGGGGCAGCTGTCGCACCCCTGACCCGCCCTTCCTCCCGGCCGTGGGCCGGCGCTGTGCCGCGCCCGGCATCACCCGGGGCCGGTGTGCCGCGCCCGGCGGACACGGCGGGCGCCGGGCTGTCCCGGCGCCGGGGCTACGGCTTCTGACCGGCGGTCAGGCGCCGGAACCCCGGCCGGACGGCGCGGTCCCGGCCGGGCGACGCGGACCCGGCCGCGCTCAGCGGCGCTGCCCTCGGCGGAGGACTTGGCGCGGGCCCCCGGAGGCCGTCGCGCACCGCGCGACCGCGCACCGCGCCCCCATGCCCGTTACGAAGCGCTCGGCGCCGGCTTCTTGTACATCCGGGTCGCCGTGATCTCGCTGTGCACCGTTTCCCCGGCCTGCGGCGGCTGGGGCAGACCGGGCCGCAGGTGCTCCTCCACCCGGATGTACTTCAGGCCCGCCCGCAGGTCGGCGTCGTTGCGCAGGCGGATGACCAGCGGGAACTCGGCCAGCGCGGTGGTGTCGAAGAGACCGGTGGTGTACAGCAGCTGGACGCCCAGCGCGTCCGACACGGCCCGCTGCAGCTCCAGCAGGTAGGTGGCGTTGGCGCGGCCGATCGGGTTGTCCAGGAACAGCGTGCCGGCGTGCCGGTGCTTGTCCCGGCCCCGGTCGTTCGAGCGCAGCGCGGCCATCGTGCAGTACAGGGCGATGGCCGCGGTGAGCAGCTGGCCGCCCGAGAACACGTCGCCCATCTGGCCGACCGGGACGCGCTCGGCGCGCAGCACGGCGTCGGGCTTGAGGATCTCGACGGCCACGCCCTTCGGCTGGAGGGCCGCCGCCACTCCGCGCAGCAGCAGCGACATGCCGTCGCGGCGCAGGTCGGAGTTCTTCTTCACGGCGGCGCGCGTGGCCTCGTCGATGACCTCGCCGAGCCGTTCGGTGAGCGTGGCCTGGTCGGGCTCCTCGAAGCGGATGCGCAGGAACTCCTGTCCGGACCACTCGCCGAGCCCCTCGGGCAGCCGGGAGAGCCGCTGCGCGGACCGCAGGGTCGCCAGGGCGGACTCCACGAGTCCGCGCAGCCGGTCCACGATCGAGTCGCGGTTGCGCTCCAGCTGGGCCAGCTCGTCCGTCAGCACGCGCAGCCGGGGCGCGAACGCGTCCGCCCACTTCTGGGCGTGCTCGGGCAGCGCGGAGGCGGGCAGTTCGCGGATCTGCTGCCGGGCCGGGGTGCGGACCTGCTCGTAGCGCGTGGAGTTGGCGTGCCGGACGAGGATGTCGCTCGCCTCGCGCACGGCGGCCTCGGCGGCGGACAGGTCGGCGGCGCAGCCGCGCAGCGAGCGGCGGGCCTCGGCGGCGGAGTGCCGGGCCTCCTCCAGGGTGCCGGGGTAGGGTTCCGGCTCCTCCTGCTCCTCCTCCGGTGTCTGCTCGCGCAGCAGGTCGCGGAGCATGGCGGCGATCTCGTCGAAGCCGCCGGCCGCGTCCTCGGCGGCGCGGTGGGCCGCCAGCAGCTCCGCGTGCGCCGCGCGGGCCTCGGCCAGGGCCTCGGTGCGGGCGGCGAGTTCGGTGGTGGCGGTGCGCAGCAGGGTCTGGGCGTGCTCGGCGTCGCGCGGGAGCAGTTCCCCGGGCAGTTCGGTGTGCGCCTCGGCGTCCTCGGGTGCGTGCCGCTCCGCCTCGCCGCGCAGCCGGCCGAGCTGTTCGCTCGCGGTCGACACGCGGGTCTCCAGCAGCTGGACCAGCTCCTCCGCGCGCGCGGCGGCGGCCTGCCGGGACGGTCCGTCGGAGCCGTCGGGTGACTGCAGGAGCTGCTCGGCGCGGGTGCGGACCTTGTTGCTGAGCCGGTCCAGTTCGGCGCGGGCGGCGCTCTCGTCGCTCTCGGCGCGGGCCTGCTCGGCGCGCAGGTCGGCGCCGACGCCGACCTTCTCGTACACCTGGGAGGCGGCCCGGTAGGCCTCGCGGAGGGCGGGCAGGGACGCCTTCGGCGCGTCCGCGTCCGCCTCGGGTACGTCGTCGGGGGCGCCGGCGATCTCGGCGCGCTCGGCGCGCAGGGCGCGCGCGGTGCGGCGGGCGTCGTCGGCGGCGCGCTGGGCGGCGCGGCGGTCCTCGTCGGCGGCGCGGGCGCGCTCCAGGCAGGTCTGCGCGCGGGCCTCGGACTCGGCGGCCTCGTCGGCGAGTTCGCGCAGTTTCGCCTGCCAGCCGGCGCGTTCGCGGAGCCGGAAGGCGAGGCCGGCGAGGGCGTCGGCGGCACGCCGGGCCTTCTGCGCGGCCTCCTGCCGTTCGTCGCGGAGCCGTACGGCCTCGGCCGCGGTCTCCTCGGCCTCCGCGCGCTCGGTGCGCGCCTCGGCGAGTTCGGCCTCGGTCTCCTCAGCGAACGCGCGGGCCTCCTCGGCGGCCCGGGCCAGCTCGGTCAGGCGGCCGGCGGGGCAGCCGGTGCGCCAGGAGGCGAGCCGGGCGGCCAGTTCGCGGTCCTTGCCGAGGCGGCCGGCGAGGACGCGGATCTCCTGGTCGCGCTCGGCGGCCCGGGCGCGCAGTGCCTGCCGTTCCTCGTCGGCGGCGTGCTCGTCGTGCATGGCCGGGTTCGGCGGCACGAGGAACACGTCACCGGGTGTGGCGTCCGCGGCGGGCGGCGGGGCGAGCAGGGCGGCGGCGGTGCCGACGGCGACGGCGGAGCGGGGCAGCAGGGCGGCGTCGGCCAGGGCCTCCCGGGCGCGCGCGTGCGTGTCCGGGTCGGTGATGACGACTCCGTCGACCAGTTCGGGGCGGGCGGCGAGCACGCGCGCGTGGTCGGCCGGGTCGACGGCCTGGGCGAGGTAGCGCCAGCCGGGCAGCGCCGGGATGCCGTGCTCGCCGAGGAACTCGACGGTGGCCAGGACGTCCGGGCCGGGCGGCAGCAGTCCGCCGTCGCCGAGCGCGCCGAGGATGCGGGCGTCGTCGGCGGCGGCCGTGCGCAGGTCGAAGAGGTGCCGTTCGGCGGCGGACACGGACGTGTCGAGGAGTTCGCGCAACTCGTCGGCGAACCGGTCGAGTTCCTCGGCCGTGAGCGCGGTGCCGGTGCTGGTGCGGGGGCTGTCCCCGGCGGCCGGGGTGCCGTCGTCCGCGCCGGTCCGGGGGCCCGGCACCGTCACGCGGGGCGCGCCGGGCAGGCTCAGCAGCTCCGCCAGGCGCTCTTCGGCGGCCAGCGACTCGGCGAGGCGCCGCTCGGCCTCGTACGCCCGTCCGGCGGCCGTGGCCGCGTCCGCCGCGCGGGCCGCGGTCAGCTCCGCGCGGGACTCGGCGGACGCCGCCTCGCGCGCGTGCTCGGTGGCCTTGCGGGCGGCCTCGCGGGCCGCGTCCCAGGCGGCCACCGCGGTCTTCTCCGCGTCGCTGGCGGCGAGCGCGGCCCTGGCCGGGTCGGCGTCCGGGGCGCTGTCGTCCAGCCAGCCGGCGCGGACCGCCTCGGCGGTCTCCTGCTCGACCTCGGCGAGCCGCTGGCGCAGATGTCCGGTCTCGCTGCGGGCCCGCTGGGCCTCGGTGGCGGCGGCGGTGGAGTCCCGGTAGGCGTGGTCGCTGACCTCCTGGAGGGCGGCGGACCGCTCCTCCTCCTCGTTGGCGAGGGTCTCGGCGCTGTCGGCGGCGGCGTGCAGGGCCCGTACGAGGTCCACGGCGGCCCGGGCGCGGGCGGCGAGCGCGGGTGCCGCGTCCCGTTCGGCCTCCTGGATGGCGGCGGCCACGCGCGTGACGCGGTCGGCGGCGGCCCGGTGGCGCAGGACGGCCTCGGCGGCCTGCCAGGCGGCGTGCAGGGTGCGCGCGTCGGCCAGTTCCCGCTTCTGCGCGGCGGCGGACTTCTCGGCGGCGGCCAGCGCCAACGAGGCGTGGCGGTAGGCGAGTTCGGCGGCGATCAGACCGCTGCGCTCCCGGGCGCCCTCGGAGTGCGTGACGGCGTAGGCGGCGGCGGTGACCCGCTGGGCGAGGTCGGCGGCCCGGACCCGTTCCCGTACGGCCCGGGCGGACAGCCGCCGGGCCAGGGCGCGGGTACGGCGTTCGGCGCCCGCGTGGACGTCACGCGCGCGTGCCCGGGCGTCGGCCGCCTCCACGATCCGGCCGAGCAGGTCGGCGGAGCCGGCGGTGAAGTCCCGTTCGGCGATCAGCTCGGCACGCCGGCCGAGTTTGCTGCCGAAGCCGCTGACGAGGTCGGCGAGGCCGTCGGTGTCCCGGGTGTCGGTGACCGCGCGCAGCAGCAGGTCGGTGAAGTCGGAGTCCTTCTTGACCGCGAAGAGGCCGGCCGCCTCGCCCTCGTCGGCGTTCATCTCCCGCTGGTAACGGAAGAGTTCGGGGTCCAGACCGAGGTCGCCGAGGTGTTCGGTCCAGCGCTCGTGGGTCTCCTCCCAGTGCGCCTCCAGGTGCGGGTACGCCTTGCCGGCCTCCATGAGGGCGTCGCGGAAGCCCTTCATGGTGCGGCGGCGGCCGTGCGCGCCGGAGGCGCCCTCGACGGGCGGCCGTACGGCGGTGGCCTCGGCGACCGGCAGGTTGTCCAGGCTCAGGCCGGGGCCGGGCCGGAAGGAGTACCAGGCCTCGGCGAACTTGCGCGGGTCGTTGGAGACCTGCCGGCCGCGCCACTCGCTGACCTTGCCGACGACCACGCACTCGCCGGTCTGCACGTGCTGCCACTCCAGGGCCACGTGGCCGCAGTCGTCGGCGAGCAGGAACTTGCGCAGCACACCGGAGCTGGCGCCGCCGAGGGTGTTGCGGTGGCCCGGCAGCATCACCGAGAAGATCAGCTTGAGCAGGACGGACTTGCCGCCGCCGTTCTCCAGGAACAGCACGCCGGCGGGGGCGGGCCGGCGCGGCGGGCCGGACGGCTCGTCCGCGAAGAACTCCGCCTGCGTGGGCGCCGGGTCGGGCACGGGCTCGCCGACACCCCGCAGGTCAAGCACGGTGTCGGCATAGCGGGCACCGGCGGGACCGATGGAGTAGAGGCGGACCCGGGACAGCTCGTACATGGCGGACTCTCGTCAGTGTTCTTGCGGCGGGGGGCGGTGGTGGGGGGTCAGGAGTGGAACGGCAGCCCGGCGTCGGCCACCAGGTCCAGGTCGTCGGTGTCCTCGGCGGGCAGCAGGGAGGCCGTGCCGTCGGTGACCGGGACGACGCCCAGCTCCAGCAGTTCGGCCAGGGCGGCGCTGGCGGCCATGTCGCGGACCTGGAGCTGGTAACGGGCGGTGGTGCGGTACGTGCCGCCGCTGTCGTCGCCGGTGCGCTGGAGGAAGCCCGAGTCGGTGAGGAAGGCCAGGGCCTTGGCCACGATGCCGGTGGTGGAGGCGGCCGGGCGGCGGGCGTCCTTGGTGGCGCCGGTGGCGCTGCGCCTGGCCCAGATCCGCCAGGCGGCCTCCAGGCCGGGCGCGTCCGTCGCCGGGTCGGTGTTCTCGCCCCGCTCCTCGGCGCGCTCCTCCAGGCGGCGGCAGGCCTGCCGGACGAAGGCGTCGACGCCGTTGACGGTGACCCGGCCGATGTAGGCGTCGTCGGCGAGGTCCTCGGGGCGCGGGAACGCCAGCGCGGCGACCGCGAGATGGGCGAGTCCGTGCAGGAAGCGGTCACCGGAGTCGGCGGCGGTGCGACGCGCGTAGTCCCCCATGCGGACGGCGAAGACCGAGTCCTCGGCGGCGGTCACGGCCATGCCCGCGCGCGGGGACACCTCCAGCACGACGAGCCCGAGGCCGGCGGCCACGGCGTCCGCGAGCCGGGCGAACGCCGGGTCGTCGCGGTAGCGGCGCAGCAGTTCGGTGTACTCCTGGTCACGCGCGGGCGCCAGCTTGGGCTGGAGGCCGAAGGCGACGAGCCGCGCCGCGTCGGCGGCGTCGGCGGGGGTGACGGCGCAGGGCGCCGACGGGACGGATGTCTCCGCCTCGCTCCACTCGACGTGCTCGGTCACGGGTTCGGCTCCTTGTCGCGGTCGTGCTCACTCATGCTGCTTCCGTCCGGTCGGCCGCCATCCCGGCGGCGTCCAGCAGGGCCGTCCCCACGATGAGGTCCGCCCCGCCGAACTCGGGATCGTCCAGCTCGGTCCCGTCGTCCACGGCGAACAGCAGCTTCTCCTCGCCCTGCCGGTAGGCGGTGCCGACGGGCGGGCTGGCCGCGTGGACCGCCAGCAGCGCCACCAGGTAGGCCAGGTCGGGATCGCCGGTGCGCCGGGCCTCGGCGAGCAGTCCCGACAGTCTCCGGGGCGCGTCGGCCGGCAGGTCCAGCAGCTCCGTGGCGGCGGCCAGTTGCTCCTCGCTGAACCTGCTGTCGTCCGGCGTCGCGATCAGGTCGGGCTCGGGCATCTCCGCGCCCAGGTGCTCCCGCTCCACGGGCGGCGTCAGCAGGATGTCGACGAGGTCGCCGACCCGCACCGCCACCGGCGTACGCGGTCCCGTGCCGCGTGCGAAGAACGCGTCCGTGACCCGGATGGCGTGCGCCAGCGGCAGCGGCAGGACGGGGGCGAGGAGATGGCCGTAGAGGTCGGTCCCGGAGGTCGTGGCCGGGGTGGCGAAGGCCTGCCGGTCCTGTTCGGCGCGGAACAGCGGGCCGGCCTCCAGCAGGCGGGACTGGAGCTGGGTGTGGCGCCGGATGCAGTCCTTGACGATGTCGACCAGCTCGGCGGCGCGGCGCTTGTGCTCGGGCTCCTCGGTCTCGTCGCGGGCCTTGCGGATGTTGGTGAGGATGGCGTTCTCGTGGCGGTACCGCTCGGCCACGTGGTCCAGGGCCTCGGCGATCATGTCGGGCACGGCGTTGAGCCAGTCGACCGCGCGGACGTTGCGCCGGGTGGCCTCCAGGGCCCGGCGGAGCGTCTCGGAGTACTGCACCGTGCGGTAGCGGGCCTGCTCGGCGGCGAGCTGGGCGTCGGCGAGCCGGCCGCGGCTGATCAGCACCTCCAGCTTGACCTCGGCGGCGATCTGGGCGCTGGTGACGTCCGTGTCGAGGGCGCCGACCAGGACGTTGACCGCCTCGTCCGTCGTCCGCAGATAGACCGTGCCGCCGGGGCCGGGGACCTCTTCGATCAGCTTGAAGTCGTAGTCACGGCGGACGTACGTGCCGTCCTGCGCGAAGGTGCCGTAGACCGCGCGGAAGCCGCGGTCCACGCTGCCGACGTTGATCAGGTTCTCCAGCACCCAGCGGGCCACGCGCTCGTGTTCGGCGGCGGGCCGGCTCGGGGCCTGGGCGGCGACGCGCGGGACGAGCCGGGCCACGATCTGCTCGTGGTCGGCGCCCGTGTCGAAGTCCATGTTCAGCGTGACCAGGTCGATGGCGGCCAGCGCCACCTCCGCCATCCCGTACACCGAGTACGCGCCGGCCAGGTTGGCCTTGCGCACGTCCAGGTCGTGCAGCGGCGCGGTGCAGGCGAGCGCGCGCAGCCGGCGCGCCAGGCCCTCGTCGGCGGCCGGACCCGGCGCCGGGCGCGCGCCCGCGCTGAGCTGGGGCGGAACACGTTCCGTCGATGCAGGCGAAGTCACGGTGCACAGACTAGGTCCTGGGTCCGACATCGGCCCAAACGGCTCAGAAGCGACGCCCGTCACAGAGGCTCAACAGGAGCCTGCCGGGTCCTCGCCCACCCGTCGCCGGTACACCGCGACGACCCGTTCCAGGGAGTCCGCGAGGTAGGTCTCCAGGAGCCGTTCCGCGCCGGCGCGGTTGCCGGCCTGGAGCGCCTGGAGGATCCGGCCGTTGCGGGTCAGGTACGGCTCGTGCAGGCCGCGCGGGTCGTCCACGACGTGGAAAGCGAGGCGCAGTTCGGCGAAGACGCCGCGCATCAGCTCGTCGGTGCGTTCACTGCCGGCGAGGGCGACCAGTTCCCGGTGGAAGTGGATGTTGGCCGTGGCCAGCCCTTTCCAGTCATGGTCCGCGGCCGCCGTCCGCCCGTCCTCCACCGCCGACACCAGCCCGCCCAGCCGGTACGGCGGTGCGCCCAGGCCGCGCACGACGGCGCACTCGACGAGGGAGCGCGTGCGGTAGATGTCCTCCACGTCCTCGACGGTCAGGACCCGGACGAACACGCCCCGGTTGAGTTCGTGGATCAGCAGGCGTTCGTGGGTGAGCAGCCGGAACGCCTCGCGCAGGGTGTTGCGGGAGACGCCGAGCGCCCCGCCGATGCCGTCCTCCGACAGCCGGGTGCCGGGCGGGAAGTAGCCGTCGGAGATGCGGCTCCTGAGGATGTCCGCGACCCGTTCGGCGGTGCTGGTGCGACCCAGGAGGAAGCGGTCGCCGGCCAGTCCCGTCAGCTGCTCTGCCATGCCCGGAATTCAATCGCAGACCCCGGAACGAAACAACATGGGTATTGAAGGATCGTTGAACGATCCTCTACGGTGCTCCGCACGGCTCGCTTCCCCGCACCCTCCGTCCCCCTCTGCGAGGTGCCCATGAGCACGACTCCACCGCCCCGCTCCACGCCGTCCACGGGCGTGCGGCCGCCGGGTGCCGAACGGGCCGAGGAGGACGGCGCGTTCGGCTGGCTGCGCGCCCTCGGCCCGCGCGGCCGGAGCGCGTTCGCCGGAGCGTTCGGCGGATACGCCCTGGACTCCTACGACTACTTCACCCTGCCGCTGAGCATGGTGGCGCTCGCGGCCCACTTCGGCCTCGACAGCGGCCGGACCGGCCTGTTCACCACCGTGACACTGGTGGTCTCGGCGGTCGGCGGAGCCGCGGCCGGCGTGCTCGCGGACCGGGTCGGCCGGGTCCGCGCCCTGATGATCACCATGATCACCTACGCCGTCTTCACCGTCGCCTGCGGCTTCGCGCCCGATTACGGGACACTGCTGGTCTTCCGCGCCCTCCAGGGCCTCGGTTTCGGCGGCGAGTGGGCGGTGGGCGCGGTCCTGGTCGCCGAGTACGCGAGCGCCCGCCACCGGGGGCGCACGCTCGGCGCGGTCCAGAGCGCCTGGGCGGTCGGCTGGGCACTGGCGGCGGTCGTCTACACGCTGGTCTTCTCCTTCGCCGGCGACGACCTGGCCTGGCGGGTGATGTTCTGGACCGGGGCGCTGCCGGCATTGTTCGTGGTGTGGCTGCGGCGCCGGGTGCACGACGCGCCCGCGGCGACGGCGGCCCGGGAACAGGACCCGCGCCGGGGCTCCTTCGCGGCGATCTTCCGGCCGGACCGGGACGGCGTACCGGGCCTGCTGCGCACCACGCTCTTCGCGAGTCTGCTCTCGACGGGCGTGCAGGGCGGCTACTACACGCTGGCGACCTGGGTGCCGACGTACCTGAAGACCGAGCGCGGCCTGTCGGTGGTCGGCACCGGCGGCTACCTGGCCCTGCTGATCTCCGGCGCCTTCCTCGGCTATCTCACCGGCGGCCGGCTCACGGACCGGCTCGGCCGGCGCGGCAACATCTGGCTGTTCGCGCTGCTGTCAGCGGTGTGCGTCCTGGTGTACGCGAACCTCCCGCACGGCGCCGACACCTTGCTCCTGGTGCTCGGCTTCCCGCTCGGTTTCTGCATGTCGGCCATCTTCAGCGGCTTCGGCTCGTACCTGAGCGAGCTGTACCCGACGGCGGTGCGCGGCACCGGACAGGGCTTCACGTACAACACGGGCCGCGCGGTGGGCGCGGTCTTCCCGACCCTGGTGGGCTTCCTCGCGGACGGCTGGGGCGTCGGCGGCGCGCTGGTCTTCGGCGCCCTCGGCTACGGCCTCGCCGCGCTGGCCCTGCTGGGGCTGCCGGAGACCCGCGGGACGGACCTGGCGTGACGCGGCACGCCGTACCGGCCATCGTGGAGAACGGCCGCGGGACACCTGCCGTACGACTGCCGCCAGACGACGTCCGCCGTACCGCGCCCGCCGTACGGGCGGCGGGCCGAGAACCGGAGACACGAGAACCCATGAACGCGATCACCTCCCCCGCCCCGATCGATCTCAACGCCGACCTCGGCGAGGGCTTCGGCCGCTGGCGGCTGACCGACGACGAGCAACTGCTGTCCGTCGTCACCAGCGCCAACGTGGCCTGCGGCTTCCACGCCGGGGACCCGGTCATCATGCGCCGGGTGTGCGCGCTGGCGGCCGAGCGCGGGGTGACGATCGGCGCGCAGGTCTCCTACCGGGACCTGGCCGGCTTCGGGCGGCGCGCGATGGACGTGCCGCCCGCCGAGCTGGCGGCCGAGGTGGCCTACCAGATCGGCGCGCTGGAGGTGTTCGCGCGGGCGGCGGGGGCGCGCGTGGCGTACGTCAAGCCGCACGGCGCGCTCTACAACCGGGTGGTGCACGACGCGGAGCAGGCCCGCGCGGTGATCGACGGCGTGCGCCTGGCGGACGCCTCGCTGCCGGTGCTGGGCCTGCCCGGCTCGCGGCTGCTGGAGCTGGCCGCCGAGGCGGGGCTGCCGGCCGTCACGGAGGCGTTCGCGGACCGGGCGTACACCGACGAGGGCACGCTGCTGCCGCGCGGCCGGGAGGGCGCGGTGGTGACCGACCCGGACACCGTCGTGGAGCGCTCGGTGAGCCTGGCGCGCTCGGGCGCGGTCATCGCGCACTCCGGCGCGCGGATCCAGGTGCGCGCCCGGTCGCTGTGCCTGCACGGCGACACGCCCGGCGCGGTGGACCTGGCCCGCCGGGTGCGCGAGCGGCTGGTGGCGGCGGGCGTGCGCGTAAAGGCGTTCGCGTGAGGGCGCTGGTCGTGGGCGACGACGCGCTGCTCGTCGAGGTCTCCTCCGGAGCCGAGGCGCAGGCCCTGCACGCCGAGCTGCGCGCCCGCCGCGCGGCGGGCGTGCTCACCGTCCGGGAGATCGTCCCGGCGGCCCGCACGGTGCTGCTCGACGGCTTGGCCGACCCGGCCCGCTGGGCGGCGGAACTGACCGCCGCGCGGATGCCGCCGGCGCCCCCTCCCGCGGGCGAGCTGGTCGAACTGCCCGTGCGCTACGACGGCCCGGACCTCGGCGTGGTCGCCGGGCACTGGGGAGTGAGCGAGCGGGAGGCGGTCCGTGTCCACGCCGGCACCGAGTTCACCGTGGCCTTCTGCGGTTTCGCGCCCGGCTTCGGCTATCTCACCGGGCTGCCGGACCGTTACGCCGTCCCGCGCCGCGCCACCCCGCGCACGGCGGTCCCCGCCGGTGCCGTCGCGCTGGCCGGGTCTTACACGGGCGTGTACCCGCGCTCCTCGCCCGGCGGCTGGCAGCTGATCGGCACCACGGACGCGGTGCTCTGGGACCACAGGCGGGTCCCGGCCGCGCTGCTGGCACCGGGGACGCGCGTGCGCTTCGTACCGGTGGAGGACGCGTGACCGGGCGGCGGCAGGTGCCGGGGCGGCCGGCGGTCCCGCGCGGGACGGCGGTCCGCACGCGCGCGGGCGGCGTGCCGGGGCGCATCGTGGCCGGGGAGGACGGATGACCGACCGTACGCTCGTCGTGGTGCGCGCCGGGGCGCTGACCACCGTGCAGGACCGTGGCCGGCCGGGGTACGCGCATCTCGGCGTGCCGCGCTCCGGAGCGCTCGACCCGCCCGCGGCGGCGCTGGTGAACCGGCTCGTCGGCAACCCGCCGGACGCCGCCGTCCTGGAGACCACCCTCAGCGGCTGCGCGCTGCGCCCGCGGTGCACGGTGACGGTGGCGGTCGGCGGCGCGCCCGGCCCGGTGACCGTGGGAGGCCGCCCGGCCGCGTGGGGCGCGCCGGTCGTGGTGCCGGCGGGCGAGCTGCTGGAGGTGGGCGCGGCCACGGCCGGCGTACGCGGCTATGTGGCCGTCTCCGGAGGCGTCGCCGTGGAGCCGGTCCTCGGCAGCCGCGCCACCGACCTGCTGTCCGGCCTGGGCCCGGCCCCGCTCGCGGACGGCATGGTGCTGCCGCTGGGCACCCCGGCCGGCCCTCCCGCGCGCGTGGACGGCGCCCCGCAGCCGCGTCCGCCGGCCGAGCTGGTGCTCCGGGTGACGCTGGGCCCGCGTGCGGACTGGTTCACGTCGCGGGCGGTGCGGGACCTCACCACGCGCGCGTACCGGGTCTCCGCGGCGAGCAACCGCATCGGGCTGCGCACCGAGGGGCCGCCGCTGGAGCGGGCCCGGGCCGGTGAGCTGCCGAGCGAGGGCATGGTCCTCGGGGCCGTCCAGGTGCCGCCGGACGGGCGTCCGGTGGTGTTCCTCGCGGACCATCCGACCACCGGCGGCTATCCGGTGATCGCCGTGGTCCGCGCCGCCGACCTGCCGGCCGCCGCGCAGGCGCTGCCGGGGACACGCGTGCGCTTCGTGCCGGTACGGCGCCGCTGAGCCCGACGACGGCTCCGGGCGCCTGCCGGGCAGGCCACAAGGATGCTCAGCTCCCGTTACGGCAGGCCGGGGCGGGGGGGCCGTGGGCCGCGAGGACCGGCCGTCACGGACACCGTCCAGCCGAAACGCCCCGCACGCGCGCGTGCCGCTGGCTACGTCTCAGGAGGAGGCCCACGGCGTCCGTGAACGTCCGGCCGCAGTCCGCCGCGGCAGCGTCTCCAGGGCGTCCGGGGCCGGGCCGGGCGCTTCCTGGCCGACAGCCAGGAGACCCCGTCTCTCCGCGCGGGGAACGTCCCATGGGCCTGGGGTCGGCCGGGTCAGGCCGTCGTCATGGCGGCCTGACCCGTGGGCCATCCGCGGGTCACCCGCGGTTCACCCGCCGGGCGGTCGTCCGCCCGTGCCGGATGCGCGCAAGGGCCCGCCGACACGGGGCCGGGCGCCGGCGGGGGCTCAGCCGAGGGCGGCGTCGGGTCCGAAGCGGCTGCGTACCGCGGTCTGCACCTCGTCCTCCTCGGCCGGATCGGCGGCCAGGCGGCGCAGGCGCTCCACGACCCGGGTGTCCCCGGTCTCGGCGTGCCGGGCGGCGAGTTCGCGGGTGCTCTCCTCGCAGTCCCACAGGCACTCGACGGCGAAGCCCGCGGCGAAGGAGGGGTCGGTGGCGGCCAGCGCGCGGGCGGCGCGGCCGCGGAGGTGGGAGGAGGCCGTCTCGCGGTAGACGTGCCGCAGGACGGGGGCCGCGCAGGCGATGCCGAGGCGCCCGGCGCCGTCGACGAGCGTCCACAGGGTGGGCGCGTCCGGTCCCTCGGCGCGCACGGCCTGGCGGAGCGCGGTGAGGACGAGGTCGCGGTCGCCCAGACCGCCCCGGCAGGCGAGCACGCGGCCGGCGGCGGCGCCGAGCGCGTCGGGGCGCCGGACCCAGGCCCGCGCGCGGGCCACGGCGGCGTCGCCGCGCATCCGCTCGAAGGCGTCGACGGCGGCCTCCACGACGACCGCCGTGCCGTCGGCGACCGCCGCCTCGACCAGGGCGAGGGCGTCGGGGTCGGCGCCGTCGGCGAGGTAGCGCAGGGCGGTGCAGCGGGCTCCGTCGGTGCCGGACCGGGCGGCCTGGAGGATCTCTGGCCGGTCCTCGGGGCCGGCCACGGCGGCCAGGCAGCGGGCGGCGGGCACATGGAGGGCCGCGCCGCGCTCCAGGCCCTGCTGGGCCCACTCGAAGACGGCGCGCACGCTCCAGCCGGGCCGGGGGCCGGCGGGACGCATCTGCCGTTGCCAGCGGTCGAAGCAGCCGGTCTCCTGCGCGGCGCGCACCCGCGTGGCGACCGACGGGCGCGGGTCCTCGGCCCACAGCCGCCAGGGCCGGGGTTCGAAGGCGTCGCGTACGGCGGCGGCCAGCTCGGCCTCGCCCTCGGCGTCCGTGGTGAACCGGGCCAGGACCGGGGCGGCGAGGGCGCGCAGGCCCGCGTCGTCGTCCCTGAGCGCCAGCTCGTCCAGCGCCCAGGCCCAGTTGGTGCCCTGCGCGGCGTACCGGCGCAGCAGGGCGAGCGCGTCCCGCCGGCCGTAGGAGGCGAGGTGTCCGAGGACGGCCAGGGCCAGGCCGGTGCGGGACTCGTCGGTGTCGAGGATGTCCTCGGGGTCGAAGAGGTGTGCGCGTACGGCGTCCAGGCCGCCGTTCAGGTCGAGGAAAAGCCGGGCGTAGTAGAGGGAGCGGTTCTCCACCTGCCAGTCGTGGCGGGGGTCGCGCAGCACACAGTGGTTCAGGGCCGCGAGCGCTTCGGCGCGCGGGGCCGTGAGCGCGTGCAGCGTGCCGTCACCACGGCCGCGCTGGAGCAGCCCGAGCAGCGTACCGCTGGGCGCTATGACCGGATCGAACATGGGAAACAGCCTCACATCAAGCGTCGAAGCAACCGGGGCACACGCGTTACCTGGCCGCTTGACACAACGTCGGAGGGCCCGCCGTCTCATGCTTGCTGTAGACCATCTCTCTCTGCCTCTCGTCGGTGGCCCATGCGGACCGCTTCACGGCCCGCGCGGCGCGGCAACACCTGCCCGGCCATCCCGTCCGTGAATCACGTCGTCATGATGACCCGCGCTGTGTGCCGCCGCGACCGTATTTCCGGCGGCCCCGTACCGCCTCCCCCGTTTTCCGTGTCGTAGCTGGTCAGGACGCTCGGCTCAGTGCGCGCCGAACAGTTCAAGCAGTTCCGTCTTGCCGAACATGCGGGCCGTGTCGACGGCCGACGGCGTCCCCTCGGAAGGGTCGGCGCCGCCCTCCAGGAGGGCCTTGATCACGTCCGTCTCGCCCTTGAAGACGGCGCCCGCGAGCGGGGTCTGGCCCCGGTCGTTGATCTGGTTCGGCGCCGCGCCGCGGGCGAGCAGCGCGCGCACCGCGTCGGCGTGGCCGTGGTAGGCGGCGAGCATCACCAGGGAGTCGCCGCGGTCGTTGGTGAGGCCGGCGGGAACGCCCGCGTCGACATACGCCACGAGCGCCTCCGTCTGTCCCTGCCGGGCCAGATCGAAGATCTTGGTCGCCAGCTCCACGACCTCGGGGTCGGGGGCTTCACTCATCGGCCGGACCGCCTCTCCTTGCGCGTTCGGGGACTGCTTGGGGACTGCTTGGGGACTGGGTGAGCGTACGGCAGGGCGCGGAACGCAGCCGTACGGGTGAATCGCCAGCGTACTGGCTCGCGCGGTACATGACCCGATGTGCCCGAGGTAAAGATCACCAACGCACCCTGCCCCGGGCAAGAGCCCTGGTCAACCGGGCATTGACCACTCCCCCGCATGGGGTGAATTCTCCGTTTTCCACCCGGTTGCACCTTTAATCGTATGGATACATGCTGTGATCCTGGAAGAACTCATGGTGACTGTCCCCCACCTTCGACACCAGGAGGCCCCAAATGATCCTCTCCCTGTCAGGCGTGCTGCTGCTCGGCACCGTCGTCTTCCTGTTCTTCCGCAAGGACGGGCTGAAGGGCTCCCACGCCACGGTGTCGGCCCTGTTCGGGTTCTACCTGTCGAGTACAGGCATCGCCCCGGGCATCAAGGCGGGCGGCGAGAGCCTGGCCAGCCTCCTCGGCGGCATCAAGTTCTGACCCCGCCCGTACCGCCCGCACGCACCCACAGGAGTCAGCAGTGGCCCGGCGTCCTCTCCCCCGCATCCTGAGCAAGGACAGCGCCCAGATCGCCCGGACGCAGATCGCCCGGAGCAGGGAACTGGCCCGGACGGCGGCCGACAGCGCCACCGACGTCCTCCACCCGCTGATCACCGTCGCGCGCGGGCTGCGCCTGCTGGCCTCGGCCGGCCGGCGCAGGTGGGCACAGACGCCCCAGGACAGACGGGGGCCGCTGCTGTTCCTCGGTGCCTCCCTCGTCCTGGTCGTGGCCCTGGTGCCGTACGGGCCGCTGCTCGCCGTCGTCACCGTGATGGCGGCAGCGGCCTGGCAGGGCCGGGACCGCTCCCCGGCCGCGTCCGACGGACCCGACGCGGCCCAGACCGAACGGCTCAAGGCGCTGTACGAGGCCCTCGTGCCGTACTTCTCCAGTCCCGAGGACCCGGCACCGCTGTACGCGCACGGCGGCGCGTGGGACAAGGTCTTCGCCGACCAGGGCTTCGACGACGCCGGGCGCGTCGGCCACCTGGTGATCCGCTATCCGGCGTACTTCCCGGACGGCCTGCCGGAGTCCCGCGCGCGGATCGAGCGGCTGCTCACCGCGAAGGCCGGGCGCAGCCGCGAGTACCACTTCGCGTGGGACGAGGAGGGCAACCAGCTCACCGTCACCGCCCTCGCCCCGCTGCCCGCCGACATCCCCGCCCAGCGCTTCGTCACCGCGCCCGGCGAGACCGTCCTCGGCTACACCGACCCGAGCGAGGTGCAGCGCACGCTCCCGCTCTCCTACGGCGAGGAGCGGGTCGACGTCCCGCCGGTCGTCTGGCGCACCGGCATCCGCTCCACCGAGCCGCACCTGCTGGCCATGGGCCACCCCGGCAGCGGCACGTCCACGCTGCTGCGCTCCATCGCCCTGCAAGCCCTGCGGCACGGCGATGTGCTGGTCGTGGACGGCGGCGGCACCGGCGAGTACGCGTGTCTGACCGGCCGGGACGGCGTCCTGGCCGTGGAGTGCTCGCTCGCCGGGGCGCTGGCCAGTCTGGAGTGGGCCGCGCGGGAGACCGAGCGACGGCTCATCGCGGTCAACCTGGCCCGGCAGGCGGGCGACCCGCCGCCCGAGGACACCCGGCGCCCGCTCTGGCTCCTGCTGGACCGGCCCGGCGTCTTCGCCCACCTCGCGGCGGCGGACGGCCGCCGGGACCCGCAGACGCTGCTCCAGGCGCCGCTGCGGCACGGCCGCGCGGCGAACGTCACGGTGGTCGTCGCCGAGCAGTTCGACGGCGCGGAGGCGCTCGGCGACGCGGTACGGCAGCACACGCGCGCGCGGGTGGTGCTGGGCCCGGCGACCGCGGCCCAGGCGGAGGCGGTGCTCGGGGTGCCGCCGCACACCACGACGCCGGGACGGGTGCCGCCCGGACGCGGGTACGCGCGGCTGGGGTCCGGACCCGTGCACCGGCTCCAGGTGCCGCGCACACCCGATCCGTACGACGACGCCACGAGCGACGCCGACCGGCAGGCGGTGCTGGAACTGCTGCCCGCGCGGGGCACGGTGGCGGGCGCGGAACCGGCGGATCTGTCGAAACGGCAGACCGGGGAACCGGAGCCGGCCGGTACGGAGCACGTCGAGGTCCGTACGGAGCCGGCCGCCGCACCGGTGGCCGCACGCGCTCTGGCGGCCGAGAGCTGACCGGCGGCCACCGCCTCCGGCAACCGGCCGGGCGCGCGACAGCCGGGGATGGTCTTCCGGGTTCCGGCGACCGGACGCCCGAGGACCGGGACGGCGCCCCGCGTTTCGGCGACCGGACTCCTGAAAGCCGGAACGGCCCCCCACGTTCCGGCGGCCGGACACCTGAAAGCCGGAACGGCCCCCCGCGCACCGGCGACCGGACGCCTGCCGGCCGGGGGCGCTCGGGGGCCGTCCGCGTGGTGTCGGGCCGGCGTTCGGGGTGCTGTCCTCTACGCCACGAACGTCCTGGGCGACTCCGCGCCGCCCACCGCCCCGGACCGCACCAGGCGGGCCGCCGCGGCGAGCCGGGCCGCCGCCTCGTCCGCCACCGCCCCGCCGACGGTGAACGGCAGCCGCACATAGCCTTCGAACGCGCCGTCGACACCGAAGCGCGGTCCGGACGGGACCCGGACGCCGACCCGCTCCCCCGCCTCCGCGAGCCGGGACCCGGACAGGCCGCCGGCGCGCACCCAGAGGGTCAGACCGCCGCGCGGGGTCTCGAACTCCCAGTCGGGCAGCTCCCGCCGTACCGCCGCCACCAGGGCGTCCCGGTTGTCCCGGGCCTGCGCGCGGCGCAGCTCGACCGCCTGTTCCCAGCCGCCCGTGCTGAACAGCCAGTTCACGGCCAGTTGCTCCAGCACCGGCGTGCCCAGGTCGGCGTAGGCCCGCGCGGCGACCAGGCTGCGGATGACGTCCGGCGCCGCGCGCACCCAGCCGATGCGCATGCCCGCCCAGAAGGCCTTGCTCGCCGAGCCGACCGTGATCACCGTGGAGCCGGCCGGGTCGAAGCCGCACACCGGCCGGGGCATGCCGCCGTCCCGGAACTCCTCCTCCAGCCACAGCTCGGTCATCGTCTCGTCGGCGACGATCACCGTGCCGGCCGAGCGGGCCGCGTCCACCAGCCGGCGCCGCTGGTCCTCGTCGGCGAGCGCGCCGCTGGGGTTGTGGAAGTCGGCGACCACGTAGGCGATGCGCGGCGCGGACTCGCGCAGGATCTGCCGCCAGCGGTCCATGTCCCAGCCGGACAGACCCTCGGCCATGGCGACCGGGACCAGCCGGGCGCCCGCCTCCCGCATCAGCTGGAGGATGTTGGCGTACGACGGCGACTCCACGGCGATCCGCTCGCCCCGGCCCCCGAAGAGGTGCAGGATCGCGTCGATGGCACCCATCGCACCGGTCGTCACCATGATCTGTTCCGGCATGGTGGGGATGCCCCGCGCGGTGTAGCGCTCGGCGATCATCGAGCGCAGGGCGGGCAGCCCGGCCGGATAGTCGCCGTGGGTGTGGGCGTACGGCGGCAGTTCCTCCAGGGCGCCCCGCACGGCCCGGGTGAGCCACGGCTCGGGCGCCGGGAGCGAGGCGCAGCCCAGGTCGATCACCGAGCCCAGGGCCTCCGGGGGCAGCGGTTCCAGGCCGCGTGCCGGGACCGGGTTGCCGGCCGGTACGGCGGTCCAGCTGCCGGCTCCGCGCCGGGACTCCAGGAAGCCCTCGCCGCGCAGCGCCTCGTAGGCCGCCGCGACGGTGGTGCGGCTGACGGAGAGGGCCAGGGCCAGTTCGCGCTCGGCGGGCAGGCGCGCGGCCACCGGGACGCGTCCCTCCAGCACGAGCAGTCGGACGCCGTCGGCGAGGGCGCGGTAGGCCGGCGGCCGGCGGGTGCCGGGCCCGGCCGGCCGGTCCTGCTGGGAGGTGAGGAGCCGGGCGAGCTGGGCGGCCCCCACCGCCGAGGTCCACTGCGCCATGAAGATCAGTCCACCTTCCCCGGATTGGCCATGGATGACGGTTCTTCCGCAGTCGCAGAGTGTCATGTGTCAGGCCACCGCCACCACCCAGGGGGTCATTCCGTGCCCACTCCCCACCGTTCCGCGCCCGACCCGTCCGCTCCCTGCCCCTCGGCCGCCACCCCCGCCAGCTCCTCCTTACCGGTCACGCCCGCGCCCGGCACCTCCATACCGGCCACGCCCGCGCCCGGCACCTCCATACCGGACGCACCCGCCGCCGGCCCGGCCCCGGGGGACACGGCCGCTCCGGGCGCCTCCGCTCCCGGCCGTCAGCTCGGTCGGCGGCTCGTCCAGCTCTACGTGGGGCTGACGCTGCACGGGGGAAGTTCCGCGCTGCTGGTGGCGGCCGGGCTCGGCCTGGAGCCGTGGGACGTGCTGCACCAGGGGCTCGCGGAACTGACCGGCCTCAGCATCGGCGTCATGCTGATCATCGTGGGCGCGGTGGCGCTGCTGCTGTGGATTCCGCTGCGGCAGCGGCCCGGACTCGGCACCGTCTCCAACGTCGTCGTGGTCGGCCTCGCCATGGACGGCACGCTCGCCCTGCTCCCGGACATCCACTCCCTCGCCGTACGCGTCCTGCTGCTCGTCAGCGGCATCGTGGTGAACGGCGCGGCGACCGGCCTGTACATCGCGGCGCGCTTCGGTGCCGGCCCGCGGGACGGACTGATGACGGGTCTGCACGAGCGCACCGGCCGGTCGATCCGGCTGATGCGGACGGCGGTCGAGGTGTCGGTGGTGGTCAGCGGGTTCCTGCTGGGCGGCACCATCGGCGTGGGCACCCTGCTGTACGCCGTGTCCATCGGCCCGATGACGCAGGTGTTCCTGCGCCTGTTCGCCGTCCCGGCGGCACCGGAGGGCGGCACGGTCGTCGCCGGCGCGACGCCCTAGCGGGCCATACTGCGTCCGTGACCCTGACAACACCGCCGCCCCGCCATCCGTACCTGGACCATCCGGGCCCGATCGCCTTCGCCCACCGGGGCGGGGCGGCCGACGGCGTGGAGAACACCGTGGCGCAGTTCCGGCGCGCGGTGGAGCTGGGCTACCGCTACATCGAGACCGATGTGCACGCCACGGCGGACGGCCGGCTGGTCGCCTTCCACGACGCGACGCTGGACCGGGTCACCGACGGCGCGGGCCGGATCGCCGACCTGCCGTGGTCCGAGGTGCGGCAGGCGCGCGTGGGCGGCCGGGAACCGGTGCCGCTGTTCGAGGAACTGCTGGAGACCTTCCCCGGGGTGCGCTGGAACGTCGACGTCAAGGCGGAGCCCGCGCTGCGGCCCCTCCTGGAACTGGTCGAGCGCGCCGGCGCCTGGGACCGGGTCTGCGCGGGCTCCTTCTCCGAGGCGCGGGTGGTGCGCGCCCAGCGGCTGGCCGGGCCCCGGCTGGCCACCTCGTTCGGCACCCGCGGGGTGCTGAACCTGCGGCTGCGCTCATGGGGGCTGCCGGCCGCGGTGCGCCGCTCGGCGGTGGCCGCGCAGGTGCCCGAGGCCCAGTCGGGCGTGCCCGTGGTCGACCGGCGTTTCCTGCGCGCCGCCCGCGCACGCGGACTCCAGGTGCATGTGTGGACCATCAACGAACCGGAGCGGATGCACCGGCTTCTGGACCTCGGGGTTGATGGCATCATGACCGATCACATCGACACGTTGCGCAAGGTCATGGAGGACCGCGGCGTCTGGGTCTGACCGCCCGGCCCGCCGGGGCCCGCGCCTTCGCGGGAGCACGGGGAAGCGAGGGCACGGGTGGGCACCGACACCGTGCGGACGGCACCGGCGGACGACAGCGCCGGCCTCGCCCGGCAGCAGCGCGGCTGGTACGTCTACGACTGGGCGTGCTCGGTATACGCGACCAGCGTCCTCACGGTCTTCCTGGGCCCGTACCTGACCTCGGTCGCCGAGCGCGCGGCGGACGGCGACGGTTATGTGCACCCACTGGGCATCCCCGTCCGCGCGGGCTCCTTCTTCGCCTACGCGGTCTCCCTGTCGGTCCTCCTCGCGGTCGTCCTGATGCCGCTGGCGGGCAGCGCGGCCGACCGCACGGGCCGCCGGAAGCCGCTGCTCGGCGCGGCGGCGTACACCGGGGCCGCGGCCACCACCGGGATGTTCTTCCTGGACGGCGACCGGTACCTGCTCGGCGGGGCGCTGCTCGTGGTGGCCAACGCGGCGCAGTCCGTCGCGATGATGCTCTACAACTCCTACCTGCCGCTGATCGCCCCGCCGGACCAGCGCGACGCGGTCTCCTCCCGGGGCTGGGCCCTCGGCTACGCGGCGGGTGCGCTGGTGCTCGTCGCCGACCTGGTGCTGTACACGGCGCACGACTCCTTCGGCCTGAGCGAGACGGCCGCGGTGCGCGTCTGCCTGGCCTCGGCCGGCCTGTGGTGGGGCGCCTTCACGCTCGTACCGCTGCGCAGGCTGCGCGACCGCCGCGCGCCCGTGCGGGACGCCACGGCCACGGGGCCGCGACAGCTCGCGGCGACGGTCCGGGACATGCGCCGCCACCCGCTGACCCTGGGGTTCCTGCTGGCGTACCTCGTCTACAACGACGGTATCCAGACGGTGATCACCCAGGCGTCGGTGTACGGCTCGCAGGAGCTGGAGCTCGCGCAGTCGACGCTGATCGTGGCCGTGCTGCTGGTGCAGGTGCTGGCCGTGGCCGGGGCGCTGGCGATGGGACGGCTGGCGCGGACGTACGGCGCGCGGCGGACGGTCCTCGGCTCCCTCGTGGCCTGGACCCTCACCCTGGCGGCGGGCTGGTTCCTGCCCGCGCGGGCGCCGGTGTGGTTCTTCGCGCTGGCCGCGGGGATCGGGCTGGTCCTCGGCGGCAGCCAGGCGCTGTCCCGGTCGCTCTTCTCCCACCTGGTGCCGCCGGGCAAGGAGGCGGAGTACTTCGCGGCCTACGAGCTGAGCGACCGCGGGATGAGCTGGCTCGGCCCGCTGCTGTTCGGCCTGACCTTCCAGCTGACCGGGAGCTACCGGTCCGCGATCATCTCGCTGGTGATCTTCTTCGTCCTGGGTTTCATCCTGCTCGCGCGGGTACCGGTCCGGCGTGCGATCGCCGCGGCGGGCAACCCGGTCCCCGAAAAGATCTAGCCATGATTTAGCACTCGGCGCGAAAGGGCGGTAGTGTACGCGTTTGGCCTGCCAGGCGTACCGTTACTGCGCGTCAAAGATGCCGAAACGCTGGGTGACATCTTCTAGCAGATGTGACAAACCGGGCGCCTGTGGGTACAACAAGGGGCGGCTACGACGGCGACGCATGACCCGGAACGCGACTCGGAACGGGAATCTTTACCGCCGACCGGACGTTGACCGGATGACGACGACAGCGACACCTGTCCTGTGGGCGACAAGCCCGGGAGGCACGATTCATGAGTGAGCGAGCTCTTCGCGGTACGCGCCTCGTGGTGACCAGCTACGAGACGGACCGCGGCATCGACCTGGCCCCGCGCCAGGCCGTGGAGTACGCATGTGAGAAGGGGCACCGCTTCGAGATGCCCTTCTCGGTCGAGGCGGAGATCCCGCCGGAGTGGGAGTGCAAGGTCTGCGGGGCCCCGGCACTCCTGGTGGACGGCGACGGCCCGGAGGAGAAGAAGGCCAAGCCCGCGCGTACCCATTGGGACATGCTGATGGAGCGGCGCACCCGCGAGGAGCTCGAAGAGGTCCTCGAGGAGCGTCTGGCGGTGCTGCGCTCGGGCGCGATGAACATCGCGGTGCACCCGAGGGACAGCCGCAAGAGCGCGTAGTCCCTGCGGGGCTCGGCCGGTTCCACAGCGCGACACAGACCGCGGGCGCCGTGCGTGAACTTCACGCACGGCGCCCGCGGTCGTTCTGCGCAAGGAGCCCGCCCGGCCCCGGCGCCACGCCACCACGCCCGCCCGGCCGTCACGCCGACCCGGCCACCAAGCCCGGCGGGTGGCCCGCCGGGCGCCGGCCGGTACAGCCGCCCCGGCCGGGCCGCCGACATGGCGGTGATACGACCGGCCGCCTCAGCCCGTCGGGCGTCGGCCGGCACGTCCGTTCGCCATCCGGGTGTCACGCCGATACGACCGCTCGCCCAGCCCGCCGGGCCGTGGGCCGGTGGTGGGTCAGTGGGTCAGTGGGTCAGTGGCGGGTGGGAGTTCCGGGGGGCGTCGTGCGGCTCGTCGGTGCGGATGACCTCGCCCTGCACCACCTTGCCGCCAGGCCGCTGGGTGCGGGCCTGCTGGAAGACGTCGCCCAGGCCGCCCGGGGCGGCCCGGCGCAGGCTCCGCTCCAGCGCGTTCTCCGCGAGGCGGCTCACCGCCTTCTGCACGGGCGGCAGCAGCAGGAGCAGGCCCGCCGCGTCCGAGACGAGGCCCGGGATCATCAGCAGCAGACCGCCGAGCATCATCAGGCCGTTGCCGCCGCCGCGCGCCGGCGAGCCGCCCTGCCGCACCGCCGCGTTCAGGCTCTCGAAGGCCCGCCGGCCCGCCCGCTTGATGACCACGGAGCCGGCCACGAGGCCCGCGACGAGCAGCAGGAAGACTCCGAGCCCGCCCGCCGCGCCCGCGACCAGCGACAGCAGCCAGACCTCCAGCACCAGCCACACGACGATGCCCAGCGGCAGATACCTGCGCAGCCGGGAGCGCCGGCGGCGGGCGGTGAGCGGAGAGGTCGGAACGCCAGTCGTCATGCTCCCAGTGTGCCTGGGCACGGCTCAGCGCGGGATAAGGGGTGGTCAGCCGGGGCGGTGACCGCTCTCCCCCGGCTGGCGGTCCTTGCCGGTGAACTTGCCCAGGCGGTCCCCGACGCCCCAGGCGGTGACCCGCCACAGCGCCTCGACCACGATGTCCCGGCTCATCTTGGAGTCACCCAGTTCGCGCTCCACGAAGGTGATCGGGACCTCCACCACGTGGTAGCCGGCCTTCACCGCGCGGCGGGCCAGGTCGACCTGGAAGCAGTAGCCCTGCGAGGCGACCTCGGTAAGGCCCAGGCCCTCCAGGGTCTCCCGGCGGAAGGCCCGGAAGCCGCCCGTCACGTCCCGGATCGGTACGTCCAGCATGAGCCGCGAGTAGGTGGAGCCGCCGCGCGAGAGGAACTCGCGGGACTTGGGCCAGTTCACCACCCGGCCGCCGGGCACCCAGCGCGAGCCGAGGACCAGGTCGGCGCCCTTGAGCGCGGTGAGCAGCCGGGGCAGCTCCTCGGGCTGGTGGGAGCCGTCGGCGTCCATCTCGATCAGCACGCCGTAGTCCCGCTCCAGACCCCAGCGGAACCCCGCGAGGTAGGCGGCTCCGAGGCCCTCCTTGCCCTTGCGGTGCAGCACGTGGACGTGGTCGTCCCCGGCCGCCAGCTCGTCGGCCAGCTTGCCGGTGCCGTCCGGGCTGTTGTCGTCCGCGATCAGCACGTGCGCCTCGGGGACGGCCTTTCGGACCCGGCCCACGATGGACTTGATGTTCTCCGCCTCGTTATAGGTCGGGATGATCACCAAGGCCGTGCCGAGCGGACCGAACTGCCTCCCCTGGGCCGTGGCCGCGAGGGTCCCGTCGCCGTCGTTCACTGCTGCCCCTTCATGTCGTACGCAAGGGACCACCATAGTGGCCGCGGCCTGGGAAGACAGGACAGCGCGTGCGTACGGTGGTGTCGAATTAACGGGAGCGGGGTAGGAGCGGGGGTCCCGCGGCGTGCTCCCGCCGCCCGCCGGACGCTTCGGACCTCTGCGGATGGGGGCCCGGCGCTCTTCGGGCCGACCTGGGACCCGCTGGCTGCGGATCGACCGAAAGCCGTTGTCTACTGAACGCCCGGGCCCCACCCGGGTCACACCCGGCCGACCGTCCGGGACGCTCCCCCGCCGGTGCGGGCGCTGAGCCTGGCTCCCAGCGACGGTGCCCCGGTGCGGCACACCGTCCCTGACCCAGCGGCGCCGCGACGAGTCGCGAACGTCCCCCGGTCGGGCGTCCGGTGGTGGACCCGGCCGAACCTACCGGGCCCCGGCCGCCGACTGTCAACAGCCCGCTGAGCTGGGCGTACGTGGTCGGTTTCGCCGGTGCCGGGGAGGATGCGCAGGTCGGGCGGCGGGGCCGCGGCGGCCGTCGCCCGCCGTGCCGCTCCGGGAGATCACTCGCCCGGCCGTACGAACACCGTCCGTCCGCCCACCACGGTCCGCAGGCAGACCGGCAGGTCACGGCCCGGGGTGAGATCGGGCAGGCCGGGGGTGCCGGAGCGCGGGTCGGTGGACCAGCGGGCCACCCGGTCGTCGGGCGCCTGTACCACGAGTGCGTCGGTCCGCCAGACGGCGTAGTCGGCGGGCGCGCCCGGCACCAGGACGCCCGCGTCGTCCCGGCCCACGGCCCGCCAGCCGCCGCGGGTGTGCGCGGTGAACGCGGCGCGCACCGAGATCCGGTGACCGGGCGTGCGGTGGAAGGCGGCGGCGCGGACCGTGCCCCACGGGTCGAGCGGGGTGACCGGGCTGTCGGAGCCGAACGCGAGCGGTACGCCGGCGCGCAGCAGCGCGGCGTACGGGTTGAGGGAGCGGGCCCGCTCGGCGCCCAGCCGCCGGGCGTACATGCCGTCCGCGCCGCCCCACAGCGCGTCGAAGGCGGGCTGGACGGAGGCGATCAGGCCCAGTTCGGCGAAGCCGGCGATGGTCTCGGGGGTGAGCATCTCGGCGTGCTCGACGCGGTGCCGGGCGGCGCGGATGCGGGCGAGGCCCGCCTTCTCGGCGGCGGTGCGCACGCCGTCGACCACGGCGGCCACGGCGGCGTCGCCGATGGCGTGGAAGCCGGCCTGGAGGCCCGCCTCCGTGCAGGCCACCACATGGGCGGCGACGGCGTCGGCGTCCAGGTAGGCGGTGCCGCTGTGGCCGGCGTCGGCGTACGGCTCGTGCAGGCAGGCGGTGTGGGAGCCGAGGGCGCCGTCGGCGAAGAGGTCGCCCGCGGCGCCGGCCGCGCCCAGCTCGCGGGCCTTGCCGGTGTCCTGCTCGGCCCAGTAGCCGACCACGCGGGGCCCGGGCAGCTCGGCGGCGAGCCGCAGCAGGGCGGTGAAGTCGTCCTCGGAGGAGACCTGCGGGCCGCCGCACTCGTGCACGGTGCCGATGCCGAGCGAGGCGGCGTGGGCGAGGGCGGTGCGCTGGGCCTCGGCGCGCTGGGCGGGCGTGACGGCGCCTAGGGCGGCCTCGCGGACGGCGTGGTGGGCGTCCCCGGTGAGCGGGGCGTCCGTGCGCGGCAGGTCACCGGGGACGAGGTCGAGCAGGGCGGTGGTGACGACCGCCGAGTGCACGTCGACGCGGGAGAGGTAGAGCGGGCGTCCGCCGGTGGCCTCGTCCAGTTCGGCGCGGGCCGGCGGGCGTCCGCCGGGCCAGCGGGCGGCGTCCCAGCCGTGGCCCAGCAGCACCCGGTCGCCGGGGCGGGCGGCGGCGAACTCGCGGACGCGCGCGAGGGCCGCCTCTAGGGACGGGGCGTCGGACAGGTCCAGACCGGTCAGGGCGAGGCCGGTGGCGGTGGTGTGCACATGGGCGTCGGTGAAGGCGGGGGTGACCAGGGCGCCGTCGAGGTCGACCACCTCGTCGACACCGTCGGCGAAGGCGTCGGCGGCGCCCTCGGAGCCGACCCAGGCGACGTGGCCCGCCTCGACGACCATGGCCGTGGCGAAGGGGTCGGCGGGGCTGTGGACCTCGCCGCGGCGGAGCAGGACGGTCTGGGCGGGCTCGGCGGTGCGGTTGCTCATGGCCGACAGTTTCTCCCGCCGTCCGGGCGGGGCCGCACCCGGGGCGCGCCGGGACGGCGCGCCGCGCGGCCGGGGCTCAGATCTTCGGCGGCCGCGCCTCGTAGGGCGTGGAGAGCGCGACCGTCGTCCGCGTCGACACCCCCGCCAGCGAGCGCACCCGGGCCAGCAGTTCCTCCAGTTCGTGCGGGGTGGCCACGCGCACCTTGAGGATGTAGTTCTCGTCGCCGGCCACGCTGTGGCAGGCCTCGATCTCGGGCACGCCGGCGAGGCGCTCCGCGATGTCGTCGGGCGCGCTGGGGTCGAACGGTTTCACCGAGATGAACGCGGTCAGCGGCAGTCCGACGGCCTCCGGGTCGACCACCGCGGTGTAGCCGCGGATGACGCCACGCTGTTCCAGGCGGCGCACCCGCTGGTGCACCGCCGACGTGGACAGGCCCGTGGCCTTGCCCAGGTCTGTGTAGCTCATCCGCCCGTCTTTGACGAGCAGCTGCACGATCTGACGGTCCAGCTCCTCCATGCCGCCAAAACCTACAGTGCGCTTGATCTCCGCGGATACCTGAGAGGCGCAGGTCATTCCCCGTACGCTGGAAAAAGCGCCGGGACGGGCATCTGCGCGCGGCATGTGACGAATGCCACACGCCGCGGGCGGGCTCCGTGATGTTCTCGTGATTACCGCCGAGACCGGGCGGGAAGTGCTTGCTGTGGTCGAGGCCGCAGTGCCGTCACGGCCCAGCCTTAGGGGGAGAATCCCATGCAGAGTACCCATCGCCCTGGTCGATCCGCGTCCGTGCGCGAGCAGCCGGGCACCGAGCCCGAGCCGGAGGGCGTCGAACCCGACGCCTACGACGACGAGCTGGACGCCTACGACACGTTCGAGATGTACCGGGTCGTCTGCCCGGACTGCGCGCAGCCGATCGCGCTGCTGGCGGACGAGGAAGTGCTGCCGGAGCACGCGCTGTGCGCCTCGCCGTGGAACCCGTTCGGGCTCACGGTGTGTGCGGGTACGGGCCGTTCGGCGGCCGACGCCCGCCCCGCGGACGAGTCCTTCGAGCCGCAGGAGCAGGACACGGCGCTGCTGCTGACGCTGCCTCAGGGTCTGGACTGGCGGACGCAGCCCTTCTCGCACGTCGGCGGCGCGGGTTCGCGCCCGATGCGGGTGTCGGCGATGCGGCGTCAGGCCGCCTGAGCCGGCCGCCCTTTCCCGCACGTCCTCCCGCACCATGGCGCGCAGTCCCTCATGGTGCGGGACCACCGGCCCGGGCCGCGCCGACGCCCGACCCGACCGGAGGGCGCCCTGTACGACCCCCGTTGCGCAGGTCCGGGCCGACCGCCGCGGCCCCACACCGGCCCGAGACGACCGGCGCGCCCTCGCCGTCCGGGCGTCAGCGCCGCGCCGTTCCGGGCCGCCCGGCTCGGCAGGCGGGCCCGGGTGGGTTGGTTCAGCGGCCCTCTGGGCCCGCCACGTGGCGGGCGATGACCATGCGTTGGATCTGGTTGGTGCCCTCGACGATCTGCAGGACCTTGGCCTCGCGCAGATAGCGCTCCGCCGGGAAGTCGGCGGTGTAGCCGTAGCCGCCCAAAATCTGCACGGCGTCGACGGTGACCTTCATGGCCGTGTCGGTGCAGTGCAGCTTGGCCATGGCGGCCTGCTTGGCGAACGGCCGGCCCGCGTCCCGCAGCCGGGCGGCGGCGAGGTACAGCGCACGGCCCGCCTCGATCTGGGTGGCCATGTCCGCGAGCATGAAGCGCAGGCCCTGGAAGTCGGCGATGGGCCGGCCGAACTGGCGGCGCTCGGTGGCGTACCGGACCGCCTCGTCCAGCGCGGCCTGGGCGAGGCCGACGGCACAGGCCGCGATGCCGAGCCGGCCGGAGTCGAGCGCCGACAGCGCGATGGAGAAGCCCTGGCCCTCCTCGCCGATGCGCCGGCCGTCCGGGATCCGGACGCCGTCGAAGTGCACCTGCGCTGTGGGCGAGCCCTTCAGGCCCATCTTCCGCTCGGGGGCCGCGCCGCTCAGGCCGGGCGCGTCGCCGGGCACGAGGAAGGCGGTGATCCCGCGCGGGCCGTCTTCGCCGGTGCGGGCCAGCACGGTGTAGAAGTCGGCGATCCCGCCGTGGGTGATCCAGGCCTTGGTCCCGTCGATCACCCAGGTGTCGCCCTCCCGGACGGCCTTGGTGCGCAGTGAGGCGGCGTCGGAGCCGGAGGACGGCTCGGACAGGCAGTACGCGCCGAGCAGGCCGCCGCCCAGCATCGCGGGCAGGTGCTCGGCCTGCTGCCGCTTGTCTCCGTAGGTGGCGAGCGCGTAGGCGGCGAGCGTGTGGACGCTGACGCCGAGGCCGACGGTGAGCCGGGCCGCGGCCAGTTCCTCCAGGACCTGGAGGTAGACCTCGTAGGGCTGGTCGCCGCCGCCGTGCTCGGCGGAGTACGGCAGGCCCAGCAGACCGGACCCGGACAGCAGGGTGAAGATCTCGCGCGGGAAGCGTCCCGCGTCCTCCTCCTCCGCGGCCTTCGGGGCGATCTCGCGCTGGGCGATCTCGCGGACGAGGGAGAGCAGTTCCCTCGCCTCTTCCGTCGGCAGTTGACGCTGCACCGGCTGCGGGTAGCGGTCGGACATGGCGTCGGGCTCCTCCCTGTTCGGACACCGGCGGAGCGGCCCGTGGTGGGGGCGTGCCCGCCTGATCGTTCCGCGGTGCCGACGGCGTCCGCTCCCGGGTCTCGGAAGCTGCTGACCAGCGGCATGCGCTGTGAGTATGCCCGATCGGCGACCTCCCGTCACCAGTTAACGACCGCTTACTTCAGGAATCCGTTCCGGTGTCCCGCGGCGGCGAAATTGGTCCGCACCATTGACCTATTGGTCTAGTCCTCCTACTGTGCAAGGCCATCGCTTACCGCGTCCATGCCAAGCGGCGCGCGCTCCCTCTCCCCCACGAGGAGACACCCGATGCACACTCCCCACCGCTCGCTCGTCCGGGCCCTCGTCTCGGCCGCGTGTACCGCCGCCCTCGGCGCCGGTCTGCTGGCCGGCGCCGGCACCGGCACGGCCACCGCGGCGGCCCCGGAGGCCCCCGCGGTCACGGCCGGCTCCAAGGTCGTCGGCTACTTCACCGAATGGGGCACCTACGACCGCAAGTACTACGTCAAGAACATCGAGACCTCCGGCTCCGCGGCCAAGCTGACCCACATCAACTACGCCTTCGGCAACGTCACCGGCGGCAAGTGCGCCATGGGCGACGCCTACGCGGCCACCGACCGCGCCTACACCGCCGCCGAGTCCGTGGACGGCGTCGCCGACACCTGGGACCAGCCCCTGCGCGGCAACTTCAACCAGCTGCTGAAGCTGAAGAAGAAGCACCCGGGCCTGAAGATCCTGTGGTCCTTCGGCGGCTGGACCTGGTCCGGCGGCTTCGGCGAGGCCGCGAAGAACCCGGCCGCCTTCGCCCAGTCCTGCTACGACCTGGTGAAGAACTCCAAGTGGTCCGGCGTCTTCGACGGCATCGACATCGACTGGGAGTACCCCAACGCCTGCGGCAACACCTGCGACACCAGCGGGCGGGACGCGTTCCGGAACCTGATGGCCGCGCTGCGCGCCAAGTTCGGCTCCGGGAACCTGGTCACCGCGGCCATCACCGCGGACGCCACCAGCGGCGGCAAGATCGACGCGGCGGACTACGCGGGCGCGGCCCAGTACGTCGACTGGTACAACCCGATGACGTACGACTACTTCGGCGCCTGGGACGCGAAGGGCCCGACCGCCCCGCACTCCCCGCTGAACTCCTACTCCGGCATCCCGAAGGCCGACTACCACACTTCCGCGACCATCGCGAAGCTCAAGGGCCTCGGCGTCCCGGCGAGCAAGCTGCTGCTCGGCATCGGCTTCTACGGGCGCGGCTGGACCGGCGTCACCCAGGCGGCGCCCGGCGGCACGGCCACGGGCCCGGCGGCCGGCACGTACGAGCAGGGCATCGACGACTACAAGGTGCTCAAGACCAAGTGCCCGGCGACCGGCACGGTGGCCGGCACCGCCTACGCCAAGTGCGGCAGCGACTGGTGGAGTTACGACACCCCGGCGACCATCGCCGGCAAGATGACGTACAAGAACCAGCAGGGGCTCGGCGGCACCTTCTTCTGGGAGCTGAGCGGCGACACCGCCAACGGTGAGCTGATCAAGGCGATCAACTAGCCCGGTGACCCGTCAGCCGTTCCGGCGGGCGGGCCGCGGCGCGAGACAGGCGGGGCCCGGTGCCGCTACGGCGCTCAGGGCCCCGCCGGGCGTCCGCCCCGCCCCGCGGGGGGCCGGCTCAGAGCAGGCCGAGCTGGGTGACGAGCATCGCGAACACCGCGACGAGGACCCAGCCCATGACATGCTCGACGATTCTGGGGCCGTCTTCCTGGGGGCCGCCGGTGACGGCGCGGGTGGCGGTGGCCGGATGTGCGGTCATGGTGTTACTCGCAGAGGTCGGACGGGTACGACGGGCTTCCCCTCCCCTTCCGTCCACCATGCCACCCGCGACGGCGTTCGCGGCGATGAGCTTGCTCACACGCCCCCGGGCCGGGTCAGCGCACGCCCACCGCGGCGAGTGCCCTGCGCTGGTGCGGGGACGGGTGCGCCGGGAAGTAGAGGTAGCAGACCCCGCCGGTGCCGGAGGCGACCTTGCCGGAGGCGTTGTACCGCTTGGTGCGCAGCCAGATGTTCTCGAACTGGCGGCGCGGATAGACCCGTCGTACCGCCTCGTCGCCCGGCGAGGCCGGATCGTTGGCGATCACATCGCCCTCCGCGGTGAAGCCGATCACGGTCATCAGGTGCCCTGAGGTGCCGTACCCGGCGCCGGTCAGCTCGCTCGCCAGGAAGGACTGGGACGTGATGGCCGGGATGCCGGCCGCGATCAGCGTCTCCAGGTCGGTGAGGGTGGCGAGCCGGGTGACCACGCCCTGCAAGCCCTCGAAGGTGGCCGCGTAGGCCGCGTTGAAGGGCCAGTTGCCGCAGCCCGCGTACTGGTGGTCGTAGGTGGAGCGGGCCGCGTGGCAGACCTGCGGGTCGGCGTAGGACGGGTCGACCCAGGACAGCTGCTCGGGGGTGAGCCGGCCGCCCCAGTACTCGATGATCATCTGCGAGGAGGTCGGGCTGCACCACGCCTCGCCGCCGTTGTCGTACTCCGGGTACTGGCCCTTGTGGATCTCCTGCGAATAGCGCGGGACGGCCAGTTCCTGGGCGAGGCCGGGCGTGGAGGCCGGCACGGTGAAGCGGTCGGGGATGTCGGAGGCCATGGCGCCGAGCCGCCAGACGGTCGGCGTGAGGTGCGTGCCGGGCCTGCGGTAGAGGGTGAGGCGCAGCCGGTACGACGTCAGGCGCAGCCCGCTGCTCGCGTCGTCGATGGCGAAGGTGTCGGTCCAGACGGTGCTCTTGCCGTCGCTCTGGCCGTCCACCGAGGTCCGCTTGATGTCCTGGTCGCCGGCCGCCCAGCGGCCCAGCACGTACCAGGGCGTTCCGGTGCCGTCGGAGTAGGTGCCGCTCAGCTCGGCCTGGAGCCAGGTGCCGGCGGGAGTGTCCGCGTTCCAGGAGGCGACGACCTCGGTCGCGGGCACGGCGAGCCGGTGCTCCGGGCCGGTCCAGGTGGCGTACTCCCAGGAGGCGGTGGTGCCGGTGTGCGGGTCGGTGTAGTCGGTGCGGCCGGCGGGGGTGCCGATCAGCACGCCGGGCCGGTGTCCGGGGACGGCCCGGGCGCCCTGGGCCGTCCCGGAGCGCCAGTCGCGGTACGTCGTCCAGGCGCGGTAGTCGATCGGGCGGGCCTGCGTCCGGGCCGGGTCGTCGGCGCCGGCGGCCTGGGCCGCGGCGGCGGGGGCCGTGGAACCGGCCATCGCCGCCGCGACGGCGACCGCCAGGACGGTTCTGCGGGAGGGCTGCTGGGCTTGGCTCATGGGCGCGACGACCCCCAGGGTGTCCGAGTGGCTGGTCCGGTGCGCCAACTATGAAGCAGCCCCGTTTCCCCTGCCAGCACTTCGGCTCATGCCGCGCCATGAATATTGGTGTGGACCACCGGCAGGGGCGGACGGACGGGTCAGACCAGGTCCATCGCGGCGACCTCGTCGGGGCGCCCGTAGCTCACCGGTCCCTGGAAGCGGCGGCGGGCGGTGGCGAACCACCACACCGTGGCCACCAGCAGGACGGCGGCGAGCGCGATCGGCGCGTAGTTGAAGGAGCCGGCGGTGATCGGCGAGGCCTGCGGCAGCATGAACAGGACGCTGCTGAGCAGGATCCAGACCACCGCGAGCCAGCCGACCGGCCGGCCCCAGCGGCCCAGGTGCCAGGGGCCGGGCTGGAAGGCGTCGCCGAGCCGCAGCCGCAGGAAGATCGGCACCGCGTAGGCGAGGAAGAGGCCGACGACGTTGACGCTGACGATCGCGGTGAACGCCGTGTGCGACCACCAGCCCGGCACCACCAGGGCCAGCGAGCAGGCGACCGCGAGCCACACCGCCTTCACCGGCGTACGGGTGCGCAGCGAGACCGAGTGCCACCAGCGGGAGCCGGGCATGGCGCCGTCCCGGGAGAAGGCGAAGATCTGCCGGGTGTTGCTGGTGAGGTTGGCGAGGCCGCAGAAGAGCATCGCGCCGATGACGATGAGGAGCATCAGCTTGGCGGTGCGCAGGCCGAGGCCGTCGATGAGGATCTGGACGGGCGGGGCGGCCGCGCCGGCCACCTTGGCGTAGTTACCGATGCTGTAGACCAGTGCCAGCATCAGGATCAGGCCGGTGATCGCCGACCAGCCGATGGCGCGGGTGATGCCCTTCGGGGCGCTGACCGTCGCCTGGACGGTTTCCTCGGACATGTGGAAGCTGCCGTCGAACCCGGTGAAGGTCCAGCTGGTGACCAGCAGGCCGAGCATGCCGCCGTAAAGTCCGCTCGTGAAGCCGGTGTTGTTCTCGAAATGCGTGACAAAGGACGCCTGCTGATGATGGTCGGGCATCACGACGAGCGCGCCCACGATCACGACGAGTCCGATCAGCAGCCACCACACGGAAATGCGGTTCAGTACGGCGACGAGCTGGACGGTGAGAGTGTTGGCGAGCCCTTGCAGGACGATGATCAGGGCGGTGATCAGGACCGTCTGGTGCGCCGTCGGCTGGTAGGAAGGCCACTGCAACTGCACGAACACCTGGATGAACGTGGCGGCGGCGTAGCCGGTGGCGGCGGTGCCGCCGATCTGGCCCACGAAGTTCAGCCAGCCCGTGAACCAGGACCAGGCGCCCTTGTGCCGCTTGGCGAGTTTGCCCGCGGAGAAGTAGAGCGCACCGCTCGTGGGATAGGCCGAGGCGACTTCCGCCATGGCGGCGCCGATGAGCAGGACCATCACCGAGACGCCGATCCAGCCGAACACCAGAACGCGGGGGCCGCCCGCGTTCAGACCGAATCCGAAGGACGAGAAGATTCCGGAGAGGATATTGATGATGGTGAAGGAGATCGCGAAATTGTCGAACACCTTGAAACGCCGGGTGAGTTTCCGCGGATAACCCATCGCATGCAGGGTGGCGTCGTCGTCGAGCACGACGGGGTCCGCGACCCGGGCGCGCGCCCGGGTGGTCGGCATCCGTTCCGACACGGATCGGCCTTTCTCTCGATGGGACGGGGACGTACGAGGGTGGGGCGCGGGCGGCGGTCGGGTCAGCCGGGCCCGGGGACCGGCAGGCCGCAGGCGCGCCGGGCCCGGGAGAGCTGCTCGGCCGGGTCGCCGAAGGCGCTCCAGGGCATGCGCGAGGCGTAGGGGCCCATCGCCGCGAACACCGCCCGGGCCTCGAACTCGCGCTGGGCCATCACCAGCGCGTGCGCGAGGTAGGCCAGGTCGAGCACGGGGGTGAAGCGGTAGCCGGCCACCGCGGGCAGCCAGTGCTGGTAGATCGTGAGCGCGGTGGCGCGCCACTGGGGCTGCTCCCAGACCCGGTCGGCGAGCAACTGGGTGGGGTTGTAGCTCTCCACCAGGGCGACCAGGGGCAGCAGCCGGAGCGGGGAGTCGGCGGGCGCCCGCTGGCTGAGGAAGGCGGCCACGTCCCAGGCCGCGGTGACCGAGCCGCCGTGCCGGGTGAAGAAACAGGACAGGAAGCGGTGGTGGGCCTCGCGGTGCCAGGGGTCCAGGGACAGGATGTGGGCGAACAGCCGCCAGGGGCCGGGCGGGGCGGTGAGCAGGCCCTGCGGGGCCGGGTCGCGCAGCCGGTGCAGCCGCGCCATGGCGAGCCGGGCGGCCCAGGGCGTGGGGTCGGCGGGGGCGGCCTCGGCGGCCCGGTCACAGGCGGCCAGCGCGATCCGTTCCAGCGCCTCGGCGCGGTCGTCGCGCGCGTCGGCGGCCCGCAGCGCGCGCTGCACGGCGACCCGGGCCCACAGCAGCGCGGCCTCCGGGGTCGGCTCCTCGGCGAGCCAGCGCTCCGCGAGATCCGTGTCGGCCGCCTCGGAGGCGAGCACCAGCGAGCGGTGGGCGCGCAGGGCGAAGTCGGTACGGGTCTCGGCGAGGGCCTCGTGCGCGGACCGGTACCGCCCGGCGCGCACCTCCATGCAGACGCTCGCCAGGACCCGGTCGTCGGCCGCCGGATGCCATACGTAGTGCCCTTCGAATAACTCCGCGGCCATGTCCCCCTGCCCGTCACCGTGCGGCGCATCACGTTGCGCAGGAGGCACCTTACTCAGCGTGGACCCCACCGGGAACGCCGAATTCGACATATCGGTCAGGGAATTCGGACTGTTTATCGTCACCTTTGACTGGCCGGCGGCCGGTGATTCAAGACGCGACTTTCTCCGGTCCGGGGCTCCCCGCCGCCCCCGGTCCCGGGGCCGCCCCTAGACTGTTCACGGAGAATCCACCCCTGTGCGACACACCCCGGGAATGACCATTCACGACCTCGCCGCCCGGCTGCGCGGGCTCCCGCCGTCCCTGGGGCCGGTCCGGCTGATCGGCGTCGACGGGCACGCCGGGTCCGGGAAGTCGACCTTCGCCGACCGGCTGGCCCGGGCGCTCGGCGGGGCTCCGGTGCTCCATCTCGACGACGTCGCCAGCCATGACCGGCTCTTCGCGTGGACCGACCGGCTCATGACCCAGGTGATCGAGCCCCTGGCGCGCGGCGAGGACGGCCTCGTCACGCCGTACGACTGGGGGGCCCGCGCCTTCGGCACCCCGCGTCCGCTGCCCGCCGCGCCCGTCGTGCTGATCGAGGGCGTCGGCGCCGGACGCCGGGCGCTGCGGCCGCACCTGGCCCGGCTGCTGTGGATGGAGGTGGACCGGGAGGAGTCCTGGGCACGCGGCCGGGCCCGGGACGGCGCGGGGCAGCGCGCGTTCTGGGACGGGTGGGTCGCGGCGGAGCACGCTCACTTCGCCACCGACCCTTCACGCCCCCATGCCGATCTGCTGGTGCTCCAGCGACCGGAGGGGTACGAGGTGCTGCCGGGACCGGGCGCGAGGGCCCCGGAGACGCGCCCGGTGTGACGCTGGGTGACGGCCTCTCCGCGATGTGGTGAAGTGGTGAAGAGCCTTGCGGGACAACTTCCCCGAGTGCCTCAACTTCGCTTGACCGGGGGGCCGGACAGGACTTACGTTCTCAATGTGCGGCTTTCGACAGTCGCCCGCCGACACGAAGCCCCCGGTTGTTCCCCCGTGACCGGGGGCTTCGTTCTGCCGCGGGACCCGGTTCCCGGGCGCCCCGCACGCCGGTTCTCTCACCCTCGGTCACCGAACGCCGTGCGTCCCGTCCGCCCCCGCCCCGTCCTTCGCGCGGTACGGCACCCTTCGGCACGCGCGTGTACCACGGGTACGATGCCCTCGGCGGCCTTCGACTGCCTCGCGCACCGGCAACTCCGGTCCGCGGCACAGCGGTTCGACCGCGGCGGCCGTCGGGCGGATGTCCGGTGGCGAACCACGGGGGCACGGTCTGTGGGGGGACGGATGGACTTCGGCACGCAGGGCCCCGAGGCCCCGGCCGCCCTCGCCTGGCTGCGGGGCGTGGACGCCTACACGATGGGCGCCTATCCGCAGGCGGAAGAGGAGTTCCGCACCGCGGTGCGGCTGGACCCGGGCATGGCGGACGCCTGGCTCGGACTGCACGCGCTCCGGGTCGACACGACCACCGCGCTGCTGCGGATGTTCCGGCACCGCGACCGCTTCGGCGAACAGCGCACCCGGCACCGCCGTCCCCTCAACTCCTGGTACTGGCTGGGCTGGTGGGTGCAGCCGGTGCTGGAGAGCCCGCGTGATCTGCTGCTGGCGCACGCCTCGCACTGGCTGGACGGCCGGCACGTGCCCGAGCTGGACCGCGCCCTGGCCGGACTGCCCCCGGTCGACACCGACGCGCAGGTCCGCTTCCTGCACGCCTGCCGCGCCTATCTGGTCAAGGACTGGGAGCAGCTGATCCGGCACACCGATCCGCTGCTGGACGATCCCCTGCTGGGCATCGAGGCCGGTCTGTTCGGCGGTATGGCCCGGGTCCGGCTGGAGATGTACGGCCAGGCCGAGCCGTTGCTGTCGGCGGCGCTGATGCGGTGCCGCAGCGAGCAGCCGCAGCGCAAGGAGCTGCGGTACTGGCTGGCGCGGGCGCACGAGGGCACGGGGCGGTCGGCCGCCGCGCTCCCGCTGTACCGGGCGGTGCACCGCGTCGACCCGGCCTTCATGGACACCTCCGCCCGGCTCGCCGCGATCGCCGAGGGCGACGGGTACGACGAGACGGCCGGCCTCGCCGCGATCACGCTGGCCGGCACGGGCCAGGAGACGGTGGACGGGCCGGACGGCTTCGATCCGCTGTTCGGCGTGGAGGCCCGCGATCTGCGGCTGCCGGAACCCGAGGGGCCGGCCGGCCCGCCGGCGCCGGTGCCCGATCCCTCGGTGCGGACCAGGACGGGCGCGCCCGGGGTGGCCGTCTCGCCGGTGCCGGCCGGGCCCACCGACCCCGCTTTACTCGCGCAGGCGCTCGCCGAACTGGAGCGCATGGTGGGGCTGGAACCGGTCAAGCGCCAGGTCAAGGCGTTGTCCGCACAGCTGAACATGGCGCGGCTGCGAGCCGGTCAGGGGCTGCCGGTGCAGCCTCCCAAACGGCACTTCGTCTTCTCCGGGCCGTCCGGCACCGGCAAGACCACGGTGGCGCGCATCCTGGGCCGGGTGTTCTACGCCCTGGGCCTGCTCGGCGGCGACCACCTCGTGGAGGCGCAGCGGGCCGACCTGGTCGGCGAGTACCTGGGCCAGACGGCCGTGAAGGCGAACGAGCTGATCGACTCCGCGATCGGCGGGGTCCTGTTCGTGGACGAGGCGTACTCGCTGTCCAACTCCGGGTACGGCAAGGGGGACGCCTACGGCGACGAGGCGCTCCAGGTGCTGCTGAAGCGGGCCGAGGACAACCGGGACCACCTGGTGGTGATCCTGGCCGGCTATCCGGAGGGCATGGACCGCCTGCTCGCCGCCAATCCCGGGCTGTCGTCCCGCTTCACCACCCGGGTGGACTTCCCCTCGTACCGGCCGCCGGAACTCACCGAGATCGGCAAGGTGCTCGCGGCGGAGAACGGGGACCTGTGGGACGACGAGGCGCTGGAGGAGCTGCGCTCGATCGCCGGGCACGTGGTCGGCCAGGGGTGGATCGACGAGCTGGGCAACGGACGGTTCCTGCGCACGCTGTACGAGAAGAGCTGCGCGTACCGGGACCTGCGGCTGTCGGCGTACGCGGGGGCGCTGTCCCGGGAGGACCTGGCGACCCTGCGGCTGCCCGATCTGATGCAGGCGTACGGCGAGGTGCTGTCGGGGCGGGGGCCGCAGGATCCGCCGGGCCTGTAGGCGGCCCGGGGCGGGTGTCCCGCGGGGTGCGGGAGACCGCGCGGCCGGCGGCCCCGCGGTCTCCCGTCGCCGTCCGGGTCAGCCGGCGAGTGCCTGCTCGGGTGCCCCGGTCACGCGCGGTTCCGGCATGTCCCGGTGCGCCGGGTCGCGGACCTCGCCCACCAGCATCTCCAGCACGTCCTCCAGCGCCACCAGGCCCAGCACCCGGCCGGTGGCGTCGGCGACCTGGGCCAGATGGGTGGCGGCCCGGCGCATCACGGTGAGGGCGTCGTCCAGGGGCAGTTCGGCGCGGAGCGTGGCCATCGGCCGCCAGACCTGCTGCGGCACGGCCCGGTCGGAGTCCTCCACGTCGAGGACGTCCTTCACGTGCACGTATCCCATGAAGGGGCCCTTGTCGCCCGCCGCGACCGGGAAGCGGGAGTAGCCGGTGCGGGCCGTGAGCCGCACGATCTCGCCCGGGGTGACCGACGGGTCCACCGTGACCAGGGACTCGCGGCGCAGCAGGACGTCCGTCACCGGGCGGGAGCCCAGTTCCAGGGCGTCCTCCAGCCGTTCCCGCTCCTCGGGGCCGAGCAGGCCCGCCTGGCCGGAGTCCTCCAGCAGACGGTTGAGCTGCTCGGTGGTGACGACCGCCTCCACCTCGTCCCTCGGCTCGACCCGGAACAGCCGCAGGACGCCCTGGGCGCAGGCGCCGAGGGCCACCGTGACCGGCTTGCAGAGCCGGGCGAACCAGACCAGCCCGGGGCTGGCCCACAGCGCCGCCTTCTCGGGCGCCGCCATCGCGAGGTTCTTCGGCACCATCTCGCCGATGACCAGGTGGAAGAAGACCACCGCGGCCAGCGCGATGACGTAGCCGAGCGGGTGGATCACACCGTGCGGCAGCCGGATCCACTCGAACAGCGGCTCCAGCAGGTGCGCCACCGTCGGCTCGGCGACCGCGCCGAGTGTCAGGGAGCAGACGGTGATGCCGAACTGCGCGGCGGCCATCATCTGCGGCAGCCGTTCCAGGCCGTACAGCACCTGGCGCGCCCGGGCCGTGCCGAGCGGTTCGATCTGGCTGCGGCGCACGGAGACGAGCGCGAACTCGGCGGCGACGAAGAAGCCGTTGACGAGCACGAGCAGCCCGGCGAAGACCAGTTGCAGCAGGCTCATCGGACGGCCTCCGGGACGCCGGCCGCCGGGGCCGTCCTGACCAGGCGGACCCGTTCGGCGCGGTAGTGGCCGACCTGGCGGACCGAGAGCCGCCAGCCGGGCAGTTCGGCCCGGTCGCCGGGGGCCGGGATGCGGCCGAGCAGATCGGCGACGAGCCCCGCGACGGTCTCGTACGGTCCTTCGGGCACCTCCAGGCCTATGCGCTGGAGGATGTCGACACGGCAGCTGCCGTCGGCGTCCCAGGCGGGCCTGCCGTCCTCGGGCGGTGCCGGGGCCAGCTCGGGCATGTCCTTGGCGTCGTGCTCGTCGCGGACCTCGCCGACCAGTTCCTCGACGATGTCCTCCAGGGTGACCACGCCGGCCGTGCCGCCGTACTCGTCGACGACGACCGCGATGGGCTGCTCGCTGCGCAGCCGGGCGAGCAGGGGCTGCACGGGCAGGCTCTCGGGGACGAGGAGCGCCTTGCGGGCGATGCGGCCGACCGGGGTGCGCAGCCGGTCGCGGGCCGGTATCGCCAGCGCGTCCTTGAGGTGGGCCATGCCGACGATCTCGTCGATCTTCTCCCGGTAGACGGGGAAGCGGGACAGGCCGGTGGCCCGGGTGAGGTTGACGACGTCCTCGGCGGTGGCCGAGACCTGGAGCGCGCTCACCTTCACGCGGGGCGTCATGACGTGCTGCGCGGTCAGTTCGCCCAGGGACAGGGTGCGCACGAACAGGTCGGCCGTGTCCTGTTCCAGGGCGCCGGCCTGGGCGGAGTGCCGGGCCAGGGAGACCAGCTCGCCGGGGGTGCGGGCGGAGGCCAGTTCGTCGGCGGGTTCCACGCCGAGGGCGCGGACCAGCCGGTTGGCGACGGTGTTCAGCGCGGAGATCACCGGGCGGAACAGCCGGGCGAAGCGGTGCTGCGGGCCAGCGACGAAGCGCGCGACCTGGAGCGGCCGGGACACCGCCCAGTTCTTGGGGACGAGTTCGCCGATCACCATCTGGACGGCCGAGGCCAGCAGCATGCCGGCGACCACGGCGATGCCGGACGCGGCGCCGCCGGGGATGCCGAGCGCGGCGAACGGGCCGCGCAGCAGCGCGGCCAGGGCCGGTTCGGCGAGCATGCCGACGACCAGGGAGGTGATGGTGATGCCGAGCTGGGTGCCGGAGAGCTGGAAGGACAGCTCCTTCAGCGACTCCACGACCGTACGGGCGCGGGCGTCGCCGTCGGCGGCGGCCTTCTCGGCGTCCGGGCGTTCGACCGTCACCAGGCCGAACTCGGCGGCGACGAAGAAGCCGTTGGCGAGGATCAGCGCGAAGGCCGCGGCGAGCAGCAGCAGAGGGGTGGTCACGCTGCCACCGCCTTCCCGTGAGGCCGGGCAGGGGTGGCGTGGGTACTACAGGACGATCCGTCCATCGCCGGAGGGAGTCACTCCTCGGGTAGCAGGAACCCCTGGCACCGGGCGGTGCACAGGGGCGGAGGCGCAGCGGGGCGGCCTCCGCCCACCAGATTAATCAAGATGTGGGCTGATGCGGCAGGGCGGAGGGGTCCGAGTGGGCCTCGGCGAGCGCCCTGAGGGTCCGGGCGTCGGCGATGGCCCGCTGCCTGGCCAGGCCGGGCTGGATGCCGAGCGCGGGCAGGCTGGTGCCGTCGCTGAGGTCGAGGAACACCCAGGGGTCGCCCGGCCGGAGGTTCACCCGGAGGATCTCCGCCCAGGCCAGCCGCCGGGTGCCGGCGATGTTGACGACGGTGACGCCGGTCTCGTCGGCGACCACCTTGACCCGGGACAGCCGGGCCAGGGCCCAGAAGCAGAGCGCGCCGGTGACGACGAAGCTGAGCCGTGAGCCGGGGCCCATGTGCTCCAGCAGCAGCGCGACCGCGCTGATCACCGCGAAGATCACGACCCCGGCGGTGAGGAAGATCGCCCGGGTGTGGCCGGGCCGGAAGGTGACGGGCAGGTCGGGCAGGTCGGGCAGGTCGGGCATCGGGCGTACCTCTTAGAGGCGGCAGGCGTGGATGGCCGTGGTCAGGATGGCGCGGGCGCCGATGGCGTAGAGATCGTCCATGATCCGCTGGGCCTCCTTGGCGGGGACCATGGCGCGCACCGCGACCCAGCCCTCGTTGTGCAGCGGGGAGACGGTCGGGGACTCCAGGCCGGGGGTGAGCGCGACGGCCTTCTCGAGCTGCTCGACCCGGCAGTCGTAGTCCATCATCACGTACGTCCGGGCGACCAGGACGCCCTGGAGGCGGCGCAGGAACTGCTGGACCTTGGGTTCGTCGGCGTCGGCGCCGGTGCGGCGGATGACGATGGCCTCGGACTGCATGATCGGCTCGCCGAAGACCTCCAGGCCGGCGTTGCGCAGGCTGGTGCCGGTCTCGACGACGTCGGCGATGACCTCGGCGACACCCAGTTCGATCGCGGTCTCGACGGCGCCGTCCAGGTGCACGACGGAGGCGTCGACGCCGCTGTCCGCGAGGTGCTTCTGGACGATTCCCTCGTACGAGGTGGCGACCGTGTGGCCCTTGAGGTCCTCGATGCCGTGCGCGGTGCCGGGCTTGGCGGCGAAGCGGAAGGTGGACCGGGCGAAGCCGAGCGGCAGGATCTCCTCGGCGTCGGCGGCGGAGTCGATCAGCAGGTCACGGCCGGTGATGCCGATGTCGAGGCGGCCGGAGGAGACGTAGATCGCGATGTCGCGGGGGCGGAGGTAGAAGAACTCGACCTCGTTCTCCGGGTCGACGATGCGCAGCTCCTTGGACTCGCGGCGCTGCTGGTAGCCGGCCTCATGCAGCATCTCCGCCGCAGGGCCGGACAGGGAACCCTTGTTGGGGACGGCGATGCGCAGCATGAGGTCGGCTTCCTTCGTTCGTTCTCTGGGGAGTGGGTGCGGGGTACGGCTTACAGATGGGCGTAGACGTCGTCCAGGGAGATGCCGCGGGCGACCATCATCACCTGGACGTGGTACAGCAGCTGCGAGATCTCCTCGGCGGCCGCCTCCTTGCCCTCGTACTCGGCGGCCATCCAGACCTCGGCGGCCTCTTCGACGACCTTCTTGCCGATGGCATGGACACCCTTGCCGACCAGCTCCGCGGTACGGGAGGTGGCGGGATCGCCGTCGGCGGCCTTGTGCTGCAGCTCGGCGAAGAGCTGCTCGAACGTCTTCTTGGACATGGTGAGCCCCACCCTAGCCGTTGCGGCGGCCGGGCTAGTGCCAGGGTTCGGATACTGAACGCAGCGTGGCCGCGGTGGAGACCGCGGCCGTCACCGCCTCGTGGCCCTTGTCCTCGCGGGAGCCCTCGATGCCGGCCCGGTCCAGGGCCTGCTCCTCGGTGTCGCAGGTGAGCACGCCGAAGCCGACGGGGACGCCGGTCTCCACGGAGACCTGGGTGAGGCCCTGGGTGACGCCCTGGCACACGTAGTCGAAGTGGGGCGTGCCGCCCCGGATGACGACGCCGAGGGCGACCACGGCGTCGTAGCCGCGGCTCGCCAGGGCCTTGGCGGCGACCGGGAGTTCGAAGCTGCCGGGGACCCGGATCAGGGTCGGCTCGTCGATGCCCAGTTCGCCCAGGGCGCGCAGGGCGCCGTCGACCAGACCGTCCATCACCTTCTCGTGCCATTGCGCCGCGATGACGGCGACCCGCAGGTCGCTCACATCGCGTACGGACAACTCCGGTGCGCCCTTGCCGCTCACGTCTCTCCTCAGTGCTGTCGTGCTTACTGGTTGCCGCAGGTGGCCGCGGACGCGGCCACGGAGCCCGACACGGCGGGCGTGTCGAGCCAGGGCAGGTCGTGCCCCATCCGGTCCCGCTTGGTGCGCAGGTAGCGGAGGTTGTGCTCGCCGGCCTGGACGGGCATCGGTTCGCGGCCGGTGACCTTCAGTCCGTGGCGCAGCAGCGCGTCGGTCTTCTCGGGGTTGTTGGTCATCAGCCGCACACCGCGCACGCCGAGGTCGGCGAGGATCTGCGCGCCGGCGCCGTAGTCGCGGGCGTCGGCGGGCAGTCCGAGTTCGAGGTTGGCGTCGAGGGTGTCGCGGCCCTGCTCCTGGAGTTCGTAGGCGCGCAGCTTGGACAGCAGGCCGATGCCGCGGCCCTCGTGTCCGCGCAGGTAGACGACGACTCCGCGGCCCTGTCGCTGGATGCGCTCCAGCGCGGTGTCGAGCTGGGGGCCGCAGTCGCAGCGCAGGGAGCCGAAGACGTCCCCGGTGAGGCACTCGGAGTGGACGCGGACCAGGACGTCCTCGCCGTCGCCGATCTCGCCGTGGACGAGGGCGACGTGCTCGACGCCGTCGACGGTGGAGCGGTAGCCGTAGGCGGTGAAGGTGCCGTGCCGGGTGGGCAGGCGGGTGCGGGCCTCGCGGCGGACGGTGGGCTCGCTGCTTTTGCGGTAGGCGATCAGGTCCTCGATGGAGATGATCGTCAGTCCGTGCTTGCGGGCGAACGGGATCAGCTCGGGCAGGCGGAGCATCCGGCCGTCCTCGCCGGCGATCTCCACGATGGCGCCGGCCGGGCGCAGACCCGCGAGCCGGGCGAGGTCGACGGCGGCCTCGGTGTGGCCGTCGCGGGCCAGGACGCCGCCGGGCCGGGCGCGCAGCGGGAAGACATGGCCGGGGCGGACGAAGTCGGCCGGCTCGGCGGTGCCGCCCGCCAGCAGCCGGAGCGTGGCCGCCCGGTCGGCGGCCGAGATGCCGGTGCTCACCCCGTGGGCGGCCGAGGCGTCCACGGAGACCGTGAAGGCGGTCTTCATGGACTCGGAGTTCTCCTCGACCATCTGCGGCAGGCCGAGCCGGTCCAGTTCCTCGCCCTCCATGGGGGCGCAGATCAGGCCGCGGCACTCGCTCATCATGAAGGCGACGATCTCGGGCGTCACCTTCTCCGCGGCGACGACGAGGTCGCCCTCGTTCTCCCGGTCCTCGTCGTCGACGACGACGATCGGCCGGCCGGCGGCGATGTCGGCGATGGCCCGTTCGACCGGGTCCAGCCCGAAGTTCTCGATGTGCTCGGTGTCGTAGAGGACGGGTGCCGAGGTCATGCCGGCGCTCCTTCCAGTGCGGGCCGCGCTTGCCTGCGGGAGCGCAGCCACCAGTCGCGCATGCCCCACAGGACGAGTGCGCCGTAGATGACGTAGACGAAGCCGGAGAAGGCGTAGCCGTTGGCGAAGTTCAGGGGGACGCCGACGAGGTCGACGAGCAGCCAGGCGAACCAGAACTCGACCATGCTCTTGGCCTGGGCGTACATCGCGACGATGGTGCCGACGAAGATGTAGGCGTCGGGCCAGGGGTCCCAGGACAGGCTGGGGTAGGCCGTGAAGAGCAGGGCCACCGCGACCGTGCCGGCCGCGGCCGCGGCGAGCATGCCCGCGCGCTCGCGCCAGGTGGCGAACCGGGGGGTGATGTGGCCGTCGCCGCTGCCGTTCCTGGAACGCTGCCACTGCCACCAGCCGTACAGCGCGACGACCATGACGACGACCTGCTTGCCGGCGCTGCCGGTGAGGTGGCCGTAGAAGGCGGCGAAGAGGACGAGGCCGGACAGGAACTGCACGGGCCAGGTCCACAGGGAGCGGCGCCAGCCGAGGGCGAGGGTGATCAGGCCCAGGATGTTGCCGGTCATGTCCGACCAGATGATGTGCTGGCCGAACAGGGTGAACGCCTCGGAGTTCAGCCAGTTCACCGGTGTGCCCCCTGTCCGGCCGCCAGCAGCCGCTCCACGTACTTGGCGATGATGTCGACTTCGAGATTGACCGGGTCGCCGGGCTGCTTCACGCCGAGCGTGGTGAGGGCGAGGGTGGTCGGGATGAGGCTGACGGTGAAGTGGCCGGCGCCCGCGTCCACGACGGTCAGGCTGATGCCGTCGACCGTGATGGAACCCTTCTCCACGACGTAGCGGGACAGCTCCGCGGGCAGGGAGATCTCGACGATCTCCCAGTGCTCGGACGGGGTGCGCCGGAGGATCTCGCCGGTGCCGTCCACGTGTCCCTGCACGATGTGTCCGCCGAGGCGGGCGCCCACGGCGGTGGGGCGCTCCAGGTTGACGCGGGAGCCGGCGGTGAGCGCGCCCAGGCTGGAGCGTTTGAGGGTCTCGGCCATGACGTCGGCGGTGAACACGTCACCCTCGTGCTCGACGACGGTGAGACAGACCCCGTTCACGGCGATGGAGTCGCCATGGCGCGCGCCCTCGGTCACGACGGGGCCGCGCAGCCGGAAGCGGGAGGCGTCGCCGAGGTTCTCGACGGCGGTGACCTCGCCCAGCTCTTCGACGATTCCGGTGAACACTTCCCGGGTCCTCCTGCCTCTTCGGGCACGGACTCCGGGGCCTGTCTGACGACAGAGTTCACGGGTGAGCACAGACCGGGGGCGTCGCCGTCACGGACACGCGTCCGCAGAGGGACGTGTCCTGATACGGCGGCGCGCACACGGAAGACGCGTGCCCGCCCGCCGCGCACTGCCTCCCATCCGGACTTTAACCGTCGGTCCAGGAATTTCACCTGGTCAACCGGCCGCTGGAAGCGGCCGGGTCGCGGACTGTAACCGCCGGTTCGGACTTTCACCGACCCCGGAGTGCGCTGCTTCTGGTACAGGGCCCAGTGTGCCACGCCTGATGGGCGTCCCTGCGGGTGGGCCGTGTGGGTTCCCTCACAGTGCGTACCATCGGTATCGCGCCATGCGGTCGCCGTTGGCGGCCCGGCGGCGGGCAAGGGCCGTCGTCACCGCCGCCGAGCCCGTCCGCACCCTAAAAGGACTAGACCAGTGCGGTCAATGGTCCGGACCAAAGCGGACGACCCAGGAAGGGCGGACGGGCCGGTGTGAAGGCCACCGCGCGCGGCCCCGACCGTCACCCCGCTCACCCGCCCGGGCGCTCCGGTGGCGAGAACAGGTCGTCCTGGGCCCGTTCCCGCGCGGTGAGCAGGGCTCCGCGCAGGACGGCCGTGCCCCCGAGCCCACTCGCCCGCACCTCGGTGGCCAGCGGCGACATCCGGCGCAGCCGCTCCTGCACCAGCCCGGCGAGCACTCCCCCGCCGGCCCGCCCGACCTCCCCGCCGAGCACCACGCAGCCCGGGTCCAGCACGGCGACGACCGAGGCGACACCGACGGCGACCCGGTCGGCCAGCACCCCGAGGAAGCCCACGGCGTCCGGACGGCCGCCGGACTCCGGCCCTGAGGCGCCGTGTTCACCGGCCCTCCGGCCGCCCTCGCCGCCGGGCACCCCCGCGTCCTCGTCTCCGGAGACGGGCGCCGCCGCTCCCCCGGCCGCGTCCGCCACCGCCCGCCGCACCACGTCCGCCGCGCCCGGTCCGTCCGGTGCGGCGGGCACCGGCAGGCCGTACTCCGCGGCCAGCGAGACGACCGCCGCCGCGCCGGCCAGCGAGTGGAAGCCGCCGTCGCAGTCGACCGCCGAGGGCAGGCCCCTCGTGCCGGGGACGGGCAGGAAGCCGATCTCGCCGGTGCCGCCGGAGGCGCCGCGGCGCAGGGCGCCGTCCAGGACGACGGCGGCGCCGACGCCGTGGCCGAGCCAGAGCAGGACGAAGGTGTCCCGGTCGCGGGCGGCGCCCTCGCGCTGTTCGGCGAGGGCGGCCAGATTGGTCTCGTTCTCGACGGTGACCCGGGCGCCGGGCAGCCGCTCCTGGAGGGCGGCGGCCAGGCTGCGGTGCCAGGCGGGCAGCCCGGCCGAGTCCCGGAGGTCTCCGGTGGCCGGGTCGATCAGGCCCGGCGCGCCGATGCCGACGGTGTGCAGCCGGTCGGCGCCGGCCTCCTTCGCGGCGCTCTCCACCGCGGCCACCGCCCGTTCCACCGCAGGCCCGGTCCCGGTGTCCCCGCAGATCGGCACGGACGCCTCCGCGAGCACCCGTCCGAGGAGGTCGGAGACCAGGACGAGCACGCCTTCGGTGCGGACGTCGAGCGCGGCGAGATGGGCGCGGCCGGCGACGATGCCGTAGAGCCGGGCGTTGGGCCCGCGGCGCTGCTCGCCGGCCTCGCCCACCACCGTGATCAGCCCGGCGGCCGTGAGCCGGTCGACCAGGTCGGCCACGGTGGGCCGGGACAGCCCGGTGAGCTGCTTCAACTGCCCGGCCGTCAGCGGGCCCTCCTGCTGCAACAGCCGCAGGGCCAGCCGGTCGTTGATGGCCCGGGCGGTGCTGGGTGATGCGGGCATGACGGGAATCCTCCCAGATCCGCGCGGACCGGCCGACCGCATGGGCCCGTGTCCGCGCCCTCTCTGCACTCTATCTATCAGGCAGGGTTCCTGATAGTTTACGCGGCGTCGCAGGGAGGACCGGGCCGGGCGCCCCGGGGAAGGACGGAAGATGAGTGACGTGAGCCAAGCGCGCGGCGAGGTGAGGCGCGCCCGGTACGCCGTGGCGGCCGTGTTCGCCGTGCACGGCGCGGTGACCGGTTCGTTCGCCACCCGCGTGCCGTGGATCCAGGAGCACACCTCGCTCGGCGCCGGCCAGCTCGGCTTCGCGCTGGCCTTCACGGCGTTCGGGGCGTCCTGCTCGATGCCGCTGGCGGGCCGGATCAGCCACCGGTTCGGCAGCCGTACGGCGCTGCGCGGACTGCTGGCCCTGTGGACGCTGGCCCTGGTGCTGCCCTCCGTCGCGCCGAACCTCGTCACGCTGTGCCTGGCGATGTTCGCCTACGGCGCGTCCTCGGGCATGTCCGACGTCGCGATGAACGCGCTCGGCGTGGAGGTCGAGCGGCTGCTGGAGAAGTCGATCATGTCGAGTCTGCACGGCCTGTGGAGCGCGGGCGCCCTGACCGGCTCGGCGGCCGGCACGCTCGCCGCGCATCTGGGCGCGGACGCGCGGACGCACTTCGCGCTCGCCTCGGCCGTCCTCACCCTCCTCGGGTACACGGTCTGCCGCTGGGTGCCCGACCTCCAGCCCGCCGAGGACGAGGAGCCGCCGCCGCGGTTCGCGCTGCCGCCGCGCTCCGCGCTGCTGATCGGCGCGGTCGGGTTCTGCGCGGTGTTCGCCGAGGGCGCGAGCCTGGACTGGTCGGCGGTGTTCCTGCGGGACCGGCTGGACAGCTCGGCGGGGCTGGCGGCGGCCTGCACGACCGGGTTCATGCTGACCATGGCCGTGGCCCGGATCGTCGGGGACGCGGTGGTGAATCGTTTCGGTGCGGTCCGCACCGTGCGGGGCGGCGGCGTGCTGGCCGCGCTCGGCGGGCTGCTGGTCGTCGGCGCGGGGCACCCGGCGGCGGCGATGGCCGGGTTCGCGCTGATGGGGCTCGGCATCGCGGTGGTCGTGCCGCTCTGCTTCGCGGCGGCCGGACACGCCGGCCCCCGGCCCAGCCAGGCCATCGCGGGCGTGGCGACCATCACCTACACCTCGGGGCTGATCGCGCCGAGCCTGATCGGCGGGGTGGCCCAGGCGACCAGCCTGATGGTGTCCTTCTGCGTGGTCACGGCGCTGGCGTGCGGGCTCGTGGCGTTCGCGGGCGTCCTGCGCAGCGCCGAGCGCGGCGGCCGCGCGCGGGAGGTCAGTCCGCCGGGCGCAGCAGTTCCCGGCCCGCCGTCCTGAAGGTCTCGCTCCAGGGCGCCGGGCGCATGGTCGCCGGGTCCAGCCGGACGAGGACCCGGCTGCCCCGGGCGTAGGTCACGGCGCCGTCGGCCGAGCAGAACCGGAAGCCGTAGGTCAGGCCGGTGGTGCCGAGCCGTTCCAGCCACAGATGGACGGCGTAGGAGCCGGGGCGGGTGACCGGCGCCTCGTAGCCGATGCGCAGCTCGCGGACCGCGTTGCAGGCGTCGCCGGCCGCCGTCCAGTCGCCGTCGAAGCGGACGCCGTGCCCGGCCCACAGCTCGGTCCAGGCCCGCTCGACCATGAGCGGGTAGCGGGCGTTGTGCAGCAGCCCGAGCGCGTCGAGGTCGTCGAAGTGGACGGTGACGGGGATCAGCCGGCCGTAGGAGACGGCGGGCACGGTCGGGGCTTCGGCGGTCACGGGCTGGGCTCCTGGGATGCGCTGGCGGGGTGGCGGCACCCCTGGTACACCACCATACTAAGCGACCGCTCAGCCCTCTCGACGGGCGACCCGGATCACCCTTTCGCACAGAGTTCACGTACGGGAACACGCGGGCGAGAAGTCGCCGGTTAGCCCTGACAATGGTGCGGACCGACCTCACGTACGTAAGAAAGCGAAACCCCACCATGGACCTCGGCGTGCGCTGGAAACTGCACGGTGACGGGCGCACGCCCGCGCCCGGAGCGGTGGTACGCCCCGACGAACGGCTCTCCTGGCCGCGCACCGTGGGCCTGGGCGCCCAGCACGTGGTCGCCATGTTCGGCGCCTCCTTCGTGGCGCCCGTGCTGATGGGCCTGGACCCGAACCTGGCCATCATGATGTCGGGCGTGGCGACGGTGATCTTCCTGCTCGCCACCCGCGGCCGGGTGCCGAGCTACCTCGGCTGCTCCCTGTCGTTCGTCGGCGTGGCCGCCGTCATCCGCGCCCAGGGCGGCACCAGCGCCACCGTGACCGGCGCGGTGCTCGTCGTCGGCGCCGTGCTGTTCCTGGTGGGCCTCGCCGTGCAGCGGTTCGGCGCGCGGATCATCCACGCCGCGATGCCGCCCATCGTCACCGGCGCGGTCGTCATGCTGATCGGGTTCAACCTGGCCCCGGTCACCGCGTCCACCTACTGGCCGCAGGACCAGTGGACCGCCCTGCTGGTGATGCTCTTCACCGGCCTCGCGGTGGTGTGCCTGCGCGGCTTCTGGTCGCGCATCGCGATCTTCCTGGGCCTGGTCTTCGGCTACGGCATCTCCTGGGTGTTCGACCGGATCTTCGGCAAGATCCACTCCATGGGTCCGGGCGGCAAGGTCACCGACCACTGGCGGCTGGACCTCTCCGGTGTCGGCAAGGCCGACTGGATCGGCCTGCCGCACTTCCACGGGCCGTCCTTCCAGTGGTCGGCCGTGCTGGTCGCCCTGCCGGTGGTCATCGCGCTGGTCGCGGAGAACGCCGGGCACGTCAAGGCCGTCGGCGAGATGACCGGCGATCCGCTGGACGACAAGCTGGGCACGGCGATCTCCGCGGACGGCGTCGCCTCCGTGCTGTCCACGGCGGTCGGCGGCCCGCCGAACACCACGTACTCGGAGAACATCGGCGTGATGGCCGCGACTCGCGTCTACTCCACCGCCGCCTACTGGGCCGCCGCCGGCTTCGCGCTGCTCTTCGGCCTCTGCCCGAAGTTCGGCGCGGTGGTGGCCGCGATCCCGGGCGGGGTGCTCGGCGGCATCACCGTCATCCTCTACGGCATGATCGGCCTGCTCGGCGCGCAGATCTGGCTCAACGCCAAGGTGGACCTGCGCAACCCGCTGAACCTGGTCCCGGCCGCCGCGGGCATCATCATCGGTGTCGGCAACGTGAGCATGAAGTTCACGAGCACCTTCTCGCTCAGCGGCATCGCCCTCGGCACCCTGGTCGTCATCACCGGCTACCACGCGCTGCGCGCCTTCGCCCCGGCCCACCTCAAGACGCAGGCACCGCTGCTGGACGAGGGCACGTCGTCCTACGACCCGGAGGCCGCGGACACCGGCGCGGACACCGGGACGGGAGCCGGCGCGAGGACGCCGCACGCCGAGCCGTAGCCCGGCGTTCCCTCGTTCCGGCGAAGCACCGGGCCGGTCGGCACACCGGCCGGCCCCGGGCTGGGAGCCTTCCTCCATGACGCAGCCGGCATACCTCACCACCCCGGTCGACACCGTCGTCGCGCGGATGCGCGCGCTCGACGCGGCCCTGCCCGCGCGGGACGGCGTCGCCGTGTTCAACCGCGTCTACCTCACCGTCACCGAGGAGGTGGACCTGCGGCTGGCCGCCGGGGAGTTCGCGGACCCGCGCGCGGCGGGCACGCTGGGCGCGCGGTTCGCCGAGCGCTATCTGGCGGCGGTCGACGCGACCGCCGCGGACCGCCGCCCGCCCGCCTGCTGGCGGCCCCTGTTCCAGCTCCGCCGCCATCCCGGAGTGCGCCCGCTCCAGTTCGCCCTGGCCGGCGTCAACGCCCACGTCGGGCACGACCTGGCCCTGGCCGTGGTCGACACCTGCCATGCGCTCGGCTGCGAACCGGCCGCTCTGGAGGACGAGTTCGACCAGGTGGGCGAGGTGCTCGTGGCGCTGGAGGAACGCGTGCGCGAGGACCTGATGCCGGGCCCCGATCTCCTCCAGATCGCCGACCCGCTCACCCATCTGCTGGGCTCCTGGAGCCTGGAGCGGGCCCGGGAGGCGAGCTGGGCGGCGGCCCGCGCGCTGTGGGCGCTGCGGCACTGCGCCGACGTCGTCGAGGAGTTCACCGAACGGCTGGACGCGGTGGTGGGCTTCGCGGGCCGGATGCTGCTGACCCCGCTCGACGGCCGGCCCGCTCGACGGCCGGTCCCGCTCGACTGCTGACCCCGCTCGACGGCTGACCGGACCCGCCGCGCCGCCGGACGGCGAAGGCGCGGGCGGCCGGAGTCCGACTCCGGCCGCCCGCGCCCTGGCCCGTCTCCCGCGTCAGTCCTCGGGAAGCTCCACCGGCGCGATCTCGTCGTACACGTCACCCGGGCCCGGGTTCGTCGGGTCGGTCGTGCCGCCGAAGTGGTGCATCACGCCCCAGACCGCGTTGAGCGCGGTCTGCACGGCGCCCTCGGCCCAGCCGGCCGTCCAGGAGATGTCGTCGCCCGCGAGGAAGATGCCCCGCTTGTCCGCGGGCAGCCGGTCCTGCATGAAGTGGGTGAACAGGCGCCGCTGGTAGCGGTAGTGGCCGGGCAGGTTGGCCTTGAACGCGCCCATGAAGTAGGGCTCGTTCTCCCAGGAGACCGTCACCGGGTTGCCGATGATGTGCTTGCGGATGTCGACCTTCGGATAGATCTCGCCAAGCGACTTCAGCATGACCTCCATCCGCTCGTTCGGGGACAGCGGCAGCCACTTCAGGCTGTCGTCGCACCAGGTGTACGACAGACAGATCACGGCGGGCTTGTCCGGGCCGTCGTCCAGCAGGTAGGTGCCGCGCGTCATGCGGTCGGTCAGCGTCATCGACATGACGTCCCGGCCGGTCGGATTTCCCTTGTCGTCGACGGCCTCGTCCAGCCAGAACGGCCGGTCGACGGGGACGAAGAGCTTGCTGGACTCCATGTAGTGGGTGCGCTCGATCGCGGTCCAGTGGTCGATCGGGAACAGCGAGTCGTCGCACTGGATCTTGGACAGCAGCATCCAGGACTGGGCGGTGAAGATCGCCGCCCGGAAGGTGCGGATGTCGCCGCGCGCGTCCGTCACGGTGATCCCGTTGCCGGCGGTGCGGTGCAGCCGGGTCACGGCAGGCAGCGGCCGGCCGCCCTCGTGCAGCGCGGCGAGCGAGGTGCCGTACGGCCAGTGGACGATCTTCTCCGGGGTGCGCTCCCACATCCGCAGCGGCAGCTGCTGGGAGCCGCCGACGATACCGCGGTGGTGGTCGTCGGCCTCGGTGTAGACGACGCGCAGGATCTCCAGGATGGAGTTCGGGAAGTCGGTGTCCCAGCCGCCGGTACCGAAGCCGACCTGGCCGAAGATCTCGCGGTGCCGGAAGGACTTGAACGCCTCGGAGTCGCAGAGGAAGCCGTAGAAGGTCTGGTTGTCCAGCTTCTCGACCAGCTTCGCCCAGATCTCCCGGATGCGCGGCACGTCCCGCTCGCGCATCGCGCGGTTCATGTCGGAGAAGTCGGCGCCCTCCTCCAGGCACCTGTTCCAGGCCGCGGCGACGTCCCGGTAGACCTGGGGCAGGTCGTCGACGGTGACGGCGTAGTGCGACTCGCCCTTGAGGTCGACCACGGTCGAGGGGGTGGCCTCGGCCAGCGGGTTCGGGAACGGCCTGGTCTCCAGGCCCACCAGGTCGATGTAGTGCTGGAGGGCGGTGGAGGACGGCGGGAAGCGCATCGCGCCCATCTCGGCGGTCAGCGACGGGTCGCAGCCCTCGAAGCCGACCGTGCGGAGCCGGCCGCCGATCTGGTCGGCCTCGTAGACGACGGGCTTGAGGCCCATCTTCATCAGCTCGTAGGCGGCCACGATGCCGGACAGGCCGCCGCCGATGACGGCGACCTCGGTGCCGTGCTCGGTCGCCGGTATCTGGCCGAGGCCCGCCGGGTGGGCGAGGAAGTCGTCGTAGGCGTAGGGGAAGTCCGGGCCGAACATGGTGATCGGCGGCTGCTGCTCGTCGGTGTGCTCGACGGCGTTGGGCACCGTGGACGTCATGGGGTACGGACTCCTTGCGGGTGGTGAAACCAGGGGGAAGCGGGGGCGGCCGTGGCTCAGACGAGGGACCCGTACAGACCGGGGCGGCGGTCCTTCAGGTACGGGTTGTCCTCCCGGGAGGCGGCCAGGAAGACGGGGTCGGCGTCGGCGGTCACGAGCTGCTCGGTCCGGCCGGCGCGGGTGCGGGCGACCCCGTCGGGACCGGCGAGGACGGAGAGGCCGACGAACTCGAACTCCCCTTCCCGGCCGACCCGGTTGACGTACGCGACGTACATCTGGTTCTCGAAGGCGCGCACCGGGATCACCGACTCGGCGACGAACTGGAACGGGTGCATCTGCGCGGTCGGCACGACGAGCAGGTCGGTGCCGGCCAGCGCGTGGGCGCGGACGTTCTCCGGGAACTCGACGTCGTAGCAGATCAGCAGGCCCACGGTCAGCCCGTTCAGCTCGGCCTGGACGATCTGCCGCTCGCCCGGCGTGAAGTGGTCGCGCTCGAAGCAACCGAAGAGGTGGGTCTTGCGGTAGTTGGCGAGCCGGGTGCCGTCGGCGGAGATCAACTGGGCGGAGTTGTGGACGGTGTCGCCGTCGCGCTCCGGGTAGCCGTAGGCGATCGCCAGGCCGTGCCGGGTGGCGATCTCGGCGATCGCGTCGGCGGAGTCGCCGTCGGCGGGCTCGGCGAGCCGGGCGATGTCGTCGCCGATCGCGTACCCGGTGAGGAACATCTCCGGTGCGGCCAGCAGCCCCGCGCCCGTGGCGGCGGCCCGGCCCGCGGCCTCGTCGAGGACCTTGAGGTTCCCGGCGACCGAACCGGGGCGGCCGGAGCTCTGGAGCAGGGCGGTGCGCATGCGGGATCCTCACCGGGAAGGGGGTTGGGGGGCCAGAAAGACGGTACGGTCGGCGCGCTCGGCCGGACAAGAAGGAGCCGTTGCGCGCCGGTGCGCGGTTTGTTGCGTGCGGCGCGCGGCAGGCGGCGATTCGTTGCGCGGCGGGATCACGCGGCCCCGGAAAACGCTCGGGGCGCCCCGCCGTGGACCCGGCGCGGGCCGGACGGGATCGCTCGCGCGGTTCCCGTCCGGCCCGCGGCCGGCGCCCGGCGGGGCGCCCCAGCCAGCGATCGGCTCTACCCCGGCGCCCCGGAGGAGAAGCGGCGCAGCAGCGGTGACAGCACCAGGACCGACTTGGTGCGCTCCACGAACGGCTCGCCCGCGATCCGCTCCAGCACCCGCTCGAAGTGCCGCATGTCGGAGGCGAAGACCTGGGCGATCGCGTCCGCGTCGCCGGTGACGGTCGACGCGGCCACGACCTCCTGGTAGCGCTCCAGACCCCGCTGGATGGTCTCCGGGGAGGTGTTGCTCCGGCAGTAGATCTCGATGTACCCCTCGGTCTCCCAGCCGAGCGCCGCCGGATCCACCCGCACGGTGAATCCGGTGATGGCTCCGGTGGCCCGCAGCCGGTCCACGCGCCGCTTCACCGCGGGCGCGGACAGACCGATCAGCTGCCCGATGTCCGCGTAGGAGCGGCGGGCGTCCTCGGCGAGGGCGTGCACGATGCGTTCGTCGAGATCGTTCAGCACAGGGGGTGGTTCACTTCTTCGGTTCGGTCACTTCACTGCCGTCACCGCGGGACCGTCACCGGTCGCGAGACGGGAACGGCGATAGCCGTAGAGGAAGTAGAACACGAGCCCGGCGGCCATCCAGCATCCGAAGACGACCCAGGTGACGGTGTCGAGACTGAACATGTTGTACGCGCAGAACAGGAAGCCCAGCACCGGCAGGACCGGCCCGAACGCCACCTTGAACGTGCGCTCCAGCTCCGGTCGCCGGTACCGCAGCAGGACGACCGCGATGTTGACCAGTCCGAAGGCGAACAGCGTGCCGATGCTGGTGGCGTCGACCAGCTTGCCCAGCGGGATCAGGGCGGCGAGCACCCCGCAGAAGAGGGACACGAGCACCGTGTTCAGGCGGGGCGCGCCGGACTTCGCGTGCACCTTGCCGAGCGCCTTGGGCACCAGGCCGTCGCGGGACATCGCGAAGAGGATGCGGGTCTGGCCGTACAGCACGGTGAGCACCACGCTGGCGATGGAGATGACCGCGCCCAGGGCGAGCATCGTGCCCCAGAAGGTCTGGCCGGTGACATCGTTCATGATCGCGGCGAGGGTGGCCTCGGAGCCGTCGAACTTCTTCCAGTTCCAGGCGCCGACGGCGACACCCGCGACGAGCACGTACAGCGCGGTGACGATGATCAGCGAGAGCATGATCGCGCGCGGCAGGTCCCGCTTGGGGTCCCGCGCCTCCTCACCGGCGGTGGAGGCGGCGTCGAAGCCGATGTACGAGAAGAACAGCGTGGCACCGGCGGCGCTGACCCCGGTCATGCCGAGCGGCATGAAGTCGGCGTAGTTGCCGGACTTGAAGCCCATGAAGCCGATCGAGCAGAACAGCACCAGCGCGGCGATCTTCACACAGACCATGATCGTGTTGGCGCGGGCGGACTCCCGGGCGCCGCCGAGCAGGAACACCATCGCCAGCAGGACGACGACGAGGGCGGGCAGGTTGATGACACCGCCCTCGCCGGGGGCCGAGGACAGCACGTCCGGGATGGTGACGCCGATGGTGCCGTCGAGCAGTTCGTTCAGGTACTCGCCCCAGCCGACGGCGACGGCGGCCACCGACACGCCGTACTCCAGGACCAGGCACCAGCCGCAGATCCAGGCGACCAGCTCGCCGAGCGTTGCGTATGCGTACGAGTACGAGGAGCCGGCGACCGGGATGCTGCCCGCCAGCTCGGCGTACGACAGGGCCGAGAACAGGGCCGTGAGGCCGGCGATCACGAAGGACAGGGTGACCGCGGGGCCGGCCTCCGGCACGGCGTCGCCGAGGACGACGAAGATGCCGGTGCCGAGGGTGGCACCGATGCTGATCATGGTCAGCTGCCACAGCCCGAGGGAGCGCCGGAGCTGTCCTCCCTCGCCCTGGCCGCCCTCGGCGACCAGGCGTTCCACGGGCTTGCGACGCAACAGGCGCGCGGCGACGCCCGGGGACGCGGGGGCGGCCGGTATCGGGTGGTGCGGGGGTGCGCCTTGGTCGAGCACGCGCTGGCTCCTTATCGCTGCCGGTGTGGTGCGGACGCGGACCGGCTCGAACGCCGGCCCTCGTGGACGGGGACCGGTGGGCCTGCGCGGGCAGGAACCCACCGAGCGGGGTCCCCGCCACGCCACGTACTGGGGTCTGTCGTTTGGATCAGGCCGGATCAGGGAGCGGGGTCTGGTGCCGTGCATCGCAAGGCGGAGGCGCCATGGCGGAGCCATGGCAACCGACGACAACGCGGCGAGGCATGGTGCCAGGACCCGCGAGCCCGGCCTGATCCGAACGGGAGGCCCTAGCGCAGCACCCTACGAGGCCGGACTTCACGGGCGTAATGCAGCAACCTTGCGCATCCCCGCAGGATCATTGCGTTCATCCGGCCCGGATGACAAATCGTTGCGCGCGGGCTGTCGACCCTTGCACGGCGCTCCCGCGGGGCCCTCGGCGGGGAACGCCGACGGCCCCCGCCGTTCCCGGATGCGGGAGCGGCGGGGGCCGTCGGAGGTGCGGGAGCGGTCAGGTCCAGCTGGCGTGCAGCGGCTTGCCCTCGGCGTAGCCGGCCGCGCTCTGGATGCCGACGATCGCCTTCTCGGCGAACTCCTCCAGCGAGCCGGCGCCGGCGTAGGTGCAGGAGGAGCGGACGCCCGCGATGATCGAGTCGATCAGGTCCTCGACGCCCGGGCGGGCCGGGTCGAGGAACATCCGGGAGGTGGAGATGCCCTCCTCGAACAGGGCCTTGCGGGCGCGGTCGTACGCCGACTCCTCCGAGGTGCGGTTGCGCACGGCACGCGCGGAGGCCATGCCGAAGGACTCCTTGTAGGCGCGGCCCTTGGCGTCGTGCTGGAGGTCGCCCGGGGACTCGTAGGTGCCCGCGAACCAGGAGCCGACCATCACGTTGGACGCGCCGGCGGCGAGGGCCATGGCGACGTCGCGCGGGTGGCGGACACCGCCGTCGGCCCACACGTGCTTGCCGTACTTGCGCGCCTCGGCGGCACACTCCAGCACGGCGGAGAACTGCGGGCGGCCCACGCCGGTCATCATGCGGGTGGTGCACATGGCGCCCGGGCCGACACCGACCTTGATGATGTCCGCGCCGGCGTCGACGAGGTCCTTGACGCCCTGCGCGGAGACGATGTTGCCGGCCGCGATCGGCACCTGCGGGTCCAGCGCGCGCACCACCTGGACGGCGCTGATCATCGACTCCTGGTGGCCGTGCGCGGTGTCGATGACGAGCGTGTCCACGCCCGCGTCGAGCAGCTGCTTGGCCTTGCCCGCCACATCGCCGTTGATGCCGACGGCGGCGGCGATCCGCAGCCTGCCGTGCGCGTCCACGGCGGGCGTGTACAGCGTGGCGCGCAGGGCGCCCTTGCGGGTGAGGATGCCGGCCAGCCTGCCGTCCTCGTCGACGGCCGGGGCGTAGCGGCGGTTGTGCTGGTCGAGGGTGTTGAAGGCCTCGCGCGGGTCGATGCCGGCGTCCAGCAGGAGCAGGTCCTTGGACATGACCACTTCGAGCTGGGTGAAGCGGTCGACTCCGGTGAGGTCGGTGTCGGTGACGACGCCGACGGGCCGCTGGTTCTCGTCCACGACCACGCCGGCGTTGTGGGCCCGCTTGGGCAGCAGCGCCAGGGCGTCGGCGACGGTCTGGTGCGGGGCCAGCACGATCGGGGTGTCCAGCACCAGGGGGCGGCTCTTCACCCAGGAGATCACGTCGGTGACGACGTCGATCGGGATGTCCTGCGGGATGACCACCAGCCCGCCCCGGCGGGCCACCGTCTCGGCCATGCGGCGGCCGGCAATGGCGGTCATGTTGGCGACGACGAGCGGGATGGTGGTGCCCGTGCCGTCCGGCGAGGAGAGGTCCACGCCCTGACGCGAGCCCACCGCGGAGCGGCTCGGCACCATGAACACGTCGTCGTACGTCAGGTCGTACGCGGGCTGGATGTCATTGAGGAAACGCACGTGCTGCACATCCCAGTCGATCAGAGGCGGCCCCCGGACAGGTGTGCCAGGGGGAAAGAGCACGTACTTCATTGTCCCATGACGTCCCGGCTGTCAGGCCCTGACAGAACATCCAGGCGGCGCGGGGTTGCCTAGGAGGTTCCTCCAAGGGCGAGGACGACCGTGAGGGCGGGGGTCCGGTCGGCGGCCTCCGTGAAGACCTCCTCGGCCGTCCGCCACTCCTCCGGCCGCGCCTCGGCGTACGCCCGCCAGCCGCGGACGACGATCAGCAGCCCGCGCTCCACGGCGCCCTCGGGCCAGACCGTGTGGTCGGCGAGGGAGTCGGCCAGCGCGTCCCAGTTGCGGCCGAACCAGCCGGGCAGCGCCAGGGCCCGGGCGACGCGGTCCATCAGGCCCGCCTTGTCCGTGACCCCGTCCAGGTCCAGGGTGACCGGGTACCGGCCGCTTAGGTCTTCCGTCATCTCAGTACCGCCCGGAACGACTTGTAGTGGTCATCGGTGTAGTAGAACTCGCCGCCCTGTCCGGCGACGAGGCGCCGGGCCCCGCGGTCGCGCGAGCCGGGCGTGGGCACGGTGTACTCGTGGTAGTAGCCGCGCGGGTGCCGCGGCAGCCGGCCCTCGAAGTTCCCGAACACGACACCGTCCCTGGCGTACGGGAACGGGCCGCCCCGGTCGATGAGGGCGAGCGTGCGGCGGGCCTCGGCGGGCAGCCGGGACGCCGGCACGGTGGCCATGCCGTGGGCCCGGGCGGGCGCGGAGGCGCCCGGCGGGGCCGGGGCGGGGCCGCCGCCGGAGCATCCGGTCAGCAGGACGGCGAGGCAGACCAGCAGGCCGGCCAGGAGACGGGGAACGGACCGCGACAGCATGCCCCGATGCTGCCACGGACCTCCCCTCACGCGCCCGCCGCGGCCCGGGTCAGACCCCGTCGGGGTCCTGGCGGCTGAGCGCCGGCTTCGGCGCCGGGCCCGCCGTCAGCAGGTAGTCGGCGGCCGAGGTGTCCGTCACCAGGCTGGTGACCAGCCCGGAGCGCAGCACCGCGTCGATCGCGGCGGCCTTGCGCTGCCCGCCCGCGATCGCCACGACCTCCGGGATACGGCGCAGCTGGTCGGCCTTGACCGTGATGCACCGCTCCCCCAGGTCCCGGCCGATCCGGCGGCCGTCGGCGTCGAAGAGGTGCGCGGACATCTCGGCGGCGACGCCGAGCGAGGCGTAGTGCGCGCGCTCCTCGTCGCTGAGCATGTCGTGCACGGTCGAGATGCCCGGTTCCCAGGAGCCGATCGAGACGCAGGCGACCGTGACCTTGTCGAAGTACTCGAAGGCCCGGGCGATCCCGGTCTGGTTGCGCAGCGTCACCGCAGTGGCCGTGTCCGGCAGCAGCATCGGCGCGTAGATGGGGTGCGCGTCGCCGCCCGACACCTGGGCCGCCCGGCGGACGGCCTCCACCGAGCCGCGCTCGGCGGTCCCGGCGTCGTACACGCCCGTCAGCTGCACCACCGTGCACGGCGGCAGCCGGTCGAGCGCCGCCGCCATGTGGATGGTGGACCGGCCCCAGGCCAGCCCGAGCACGTCCCCCTCGTTGACGAGTTCGCCGAGCAGGTCGGCGGCGACCTCGCCGAGGTTCTCCGGGTCCGGGGTCTCCTCGGCCTCGGCCGGTGACTCGACCACGACGGCGTGCCGCAGACCGTAGCGGGCGCGGAGCGCGTCGGAGCGCTCGGCGTCCAGCTCGGCCGGCACACGGATCTCGATGCGCACGAGATCCCGTTCGAGAGCCGTCTCCAGGACCCGGGCCACCTTGAAGCGGCTGACGCCGAACTCCTCCGCGATCTGGATCTTGGATTTGCCCTCGAGGTAGAAGCGGCGGGCCATGGCCGCCGCCTGCACCAGCTCAGCGGGTCCCATCCGCATGGCTGACCGGCCCGCCGACATACCCGACACGGCGATCTCCTCACTGCTGTTCACACTCTGGATTCGCCGTTCATCCTCGCAGATTCGGGGCGACTGATCCGCCCTGATGGGCGGCCTTCATTCAACCGTTCACTTCTCCGTGGCTCAGTGGTCGCATGCCCAGGACGCCTTGGCGGTGGCCGCGTCCGCCTGGGCGCGCAGCGCGCGCACCGCCTCCGCCGGGTCCCCGGCCCCGTACACGGCCGAACCGGCGACGAACACGTCCGCTCCCGCCTCCGCGCACCGCTCGATCGTGCCGGCCGAGACACCGCCGTCGACCTGGAGCCACAGCTGCAGTCCGTGCTTCTTGATCAGCTCCCGGGTGCGGCGGATCTTCGGCAGCATGATGTCCAGGAACGCCTGGCCGCCGAAGCCGGGCTCGACCGTCATGATCAGCAGCATGTCGAGTTCCGGCAGCAGGTCCTCGTACGGCTCGACGGGCGTCGCCGGCTTCAGCGCCATCGAGGCGCGGGCGCCCTTGGCGCGGATCTCCCGGGCGAGCCGTACCGGGGCGGCGGCGGCCTCCACATGGAAGGTGACCGAGGACGCGCCCGCCTCCACGTACTGCGGCGCCCACCGGTCGGGGTCCTCGATCATCAGGTGGCAGTCCAGCGGGGTGTCCGTCGCACGGGCCAGGGACTCCACGACCGGCACGCCGAGCGTCAGGTTCGGGACGAAGTGGTTGTCCATCACGTCCACATGGAGCCAGTCGGCGCCTCGGACCGCCTCCGCCTCCGAGGCGAGGCGGGCGAAGTCGGCGGACAGGATGCTGGGGTTGATCTGCGCGGGCATGGTCCCAGCCTGCCATGCCGCCGCGCCGGACCGTAACCGCGGTGCCGTGAGGTGGTGGTGGCCGCTGTCAGGCCGTACGGCGCAGCAGCGCCAGGTACATCGCGTCCGTGCCGTGCAGGTGGGGCCAGAGCTGGAGGTCGGGGCCCTCGCCCAGGTCGGGGACGCCGGGGAGCAGGGGGCGGGCGTCGATCAGCTCGGTGTGCGGGAACTGCTTGAGGACGTCGGCGACGACCGCCCTGGTCTCGGCCAGGTGCGGGGAGCAGGTGGCGTAGCCGACGACTCCGCCGACGCGGACGGAGTCCAGGGCGGTGCGCAGCAGTCCGCGCTGGAGCGGGGCGAAGCTGTCCAGGTCCTCGGGGCGGCGGCGCCAGCGGGCCTCGGGACGGCGGCGCAGGGCGCCGAGCCCGGTGCACGGCACGTCCACCAGGACCCGGTCGAAGGTGCCGGGGCGCCACGGCGGGCGGGTGCCGTCGGCCGCGATGACCTGGTACGGACCCGGGTTGCCGTGCAGCGCCCTGGCGACCAGGCCGGCCCGGTGCGGCTGCTTCTCGGAGGCGAGCAGGACGGCGCCGCGCTCGGCGGCGAGGGCGCCGAGCAGCGCGGCCTTGCCGCCGGGTCCGGCGCACCCGTCGAGCCACTTCTCGTCGGGCCCGTCGAGCGGGGCGTTCGCCAGCGCGAGGGCGACCAGCTGGCTGCCCTCGTCCTGCACGCCGGCCCGGCCCTCGCGGACGGCGTCGACCGCGCCCGGCTCGCCGCCCTCCGCGAGCCGCACGGCGTACGGCGACCAGCGGCCGGGTACGGCGGCCTCCTCGCGCAGCAGTTCCTCGGTGGTGGCCCGCCCGGGCCGGGCGACCAGCGTCACCTCGGGCCGCTCGTTGTCCGCCGCCAGCAGCTCCTCGATGCCGGCCCGGCCGCCGCCGAGGGAGTCCCAGAGCGCGGAGACGACCCAGCGCGGGTGCGAGTGCACCACGGCTAGGTGGTCCTCGGGATCCTCGTCGTAGGGCGGCGCGACCTTCTCGATCCAGCCCGCGAGGTCGTCCTGCGCGACCTTGCGGAGCACCGCGTTGACGAACTTGGCGCGGCCGTCCCCGAGCACCACCCGGGCCAGCTCCACGGAGGCGGAGACGGCGGCGTGGGTCGGGATCCGGGTGCCGAGCAGCTGGTGCGCGCCCAGGCTGAGCACGTCCAGGACCGGCGGGTCGACCTCGCGCAGCGGCCGGTCGACACAGGCGGCGACGACGGCGTCGTAGGTGCCCTGCCGGCGCAGCGTGCCGTAGACCAGCTCGGTGGCGAGCGCCGCGTCCCGGGTGTCGAAGCCGCCCGTCTCGCGGGCCTTGCGCAGCAGCGGGGGCAGCACGAGGTTGGCGTACGCGTCCCGCTCGTCCACCGCGCGCAGCGCCTCGAAGGCGAGGATACGGACGGGGTCCTTCTGAGGACGGCGGTAGGGCTTGGCGGACCGGTGCGGCCGCCGGGACTGCTCGCTCACGAAAAGGTGCTCCGGGTGTGAAGAGGGGGATGCGCCTCCAGCGTACGTCGGCGCCACCCCGCGACCGCGCGCCGGGTGGGCGGCGCCTTGCCGCTCCCGGGGGCCGGGCGGGTGGGCGGTGCCTTCCCGGCCGGGCGGGTGGGCGGTGCCTTCCCGGCCGGGACCGGGCGGGTGGGCCGTGCCTTCCGGGCCGGGCCGGGCGGGCCGTGCCTCCCGGGCCGGGACCGGGCCGGGCCGGGCGGGCGGCGCCTTCCCGGCCGGGGCCGGACGGGCGGCGCCTCCCCCGCCGGGGCCAGCCGGGCGGGCCGTGCCTTCCCGGCCGGCCGGGAAGGCACGGCCGGCCGGTTCGCCGGCGGGCGGGTGGTCAGCGCCTACCCGCCGGCGGGCGGGGCGGTCAGCCGCCCAGTGTCTCGCCCTCCGCGATGCGCGCCCCGCGCGCCCAGTCGGCCGCCCGCATCGGCTTCTTGCCCTGGGCCTGCACCCAGAGCAGCTCGACGGCGTGCGAACCGGTGCCCGCGTGCACGCTGTTCTTGCCCACCGCGAGCCGGCCGGGCGCGAGGTCGGTCCGCTCGGGCACCGGCGTGACCTGGATCAGCTTCAGCCGCTCGCCGCGGAAGGTGGTCCAGGCACCGGGCGCCGGGGTGCAGCCGCGCACGACCCGGTCGACGCGCAGCGCGGGTGCCGCCCAGTCCAGCTGGGCGTCCTCGACGGTGATCTTCGGTGCCAGGGTGATGCCGTCGGCGGGCTGCGGCACGGCCTTCAGGGTGCCGTCCTCGATGCCGTCCATGGTCGCGGCCAGCAGCCCGGCGCCCGCGAAGGCCAGCCGGGTCAGCAGGTCGCCGCTGGTGTCGGTGGGGCGGACCCGTTCGGTGACGGTGCCGTAGACCGGACCGGAGTCCAGGCCCTCCTCGATCAGGAAGGTGGACGCGCCGGTGATCTCGTCGCCCGCCATGACGGCGTGCTGCACGGGCGCGGCGCCGCGCCAGGCGGGCAGCAGCGAGAAGTGCAGGTTGACCCAGCCGTGGGCCGGGATGTCCAGGGCGGCCCTGGGCAGCAGGGCGCCGTAGGCGACGACCGGGCAGCAGTCCGGGGCGATCTGCCGCAGCCGCTCCAGGAACTCCGGGTCCCGGGGCTTGGACGGCTTGAGCACCTCGATCCCGGCCTCCGCCGCCCGCTCGGCCACGGGTGACGCGACCAGCCTGCGCCCGCGCCCGGCCGGCGCGTCGGGCCGCGTGACGACGGCGGCCACCTCGTGCCGCCCGGCGGCGAGCAGAGCGTCCAGGGCGGGAACGGCGACCTCGGGGGTACCGGCGAAGACCAGCTTCATGGGCGGGATCGGGCCTCTCGGGCGGGAAGGGGGCGGGCAGCGCACCAGTCTAGGACCACGGGCGGCGCGTGGGCGGGCGACCGGCGTACGCATATGCCCGTACGCCCCCAGCCCGTGACCAGCGGAGCGTCGGCGCGTTGGTCAAGAAAGAGTTGACCCCTCGGGCTGTTCGCACGGCCCAGTTCCTTTCAACGCCGGTTCGAGAGGCTTGTTCATGGCCGACCACGCCACCCACGACGCCCAGGCCCGGGCCAGCCTGCACTTGCTGGTGCGGGACATCGAGCGGGTCCGCCGGCAGGTGGACGCGCTGCGTACGCTCACCGCCCAGCTGGGCAACGTCTACCGCCCGCGCCGCACCGGCCCGTCCACGGGCTTCGTCGTCTACGGACGCGCGCCCGCCCCGACGGTCCGCCTCGCCCAGGAACTGCGGGACAGCGTCGAGACCCTGGTGACGGCCGCCGTCGACTTCGACCGCTCGCTCGGCTTCTCGTGGGACGCGGTGGGCTCCGCGCTCGGGGTCACCAAGCAGGCGGTGCACCGCCGGTACGGCGCCCGCCGCGCCGCGTCCCAGACGGTGACCGAGGGCGAGCGGACGCCCGAGCCGTCCGGCACCCGCACGCTGAGCACCACCGCGGGGCCGCTCGCCGTGCCGACCGTCCCGGCGGCCCGCTCCATGCCCGCCCAGCCGGCCGCGGCCGGCCCGGCCCTGCGCGAGGACGCCCGCCCGGCGGCCTTCCCCAGCCCGCGCAACGGCTGACGCCCCCTCCGACTTCCGCCCGGGGGAGCGCGGCCTTCCCGGCACCCGCGCCCGGCGGCTCAGCCGATGTCCGGCGGATCGATGCGGACGCGCACCTGCTCCTCCCCGCCCCGGGCCATCCGCGCGGCCTGCGCGGTCTTCAGCGCCGCGGCCAGCGCGGCGCCGCTGCCCGGCGGGACCCGGATCAGCGCCCGCTCCCAGTGCTCGCCGGGCGGCGGCGCGCCGGGCCTGCGCGGCCGGCCGGGCGGCGGGGCCGGCAGCGGTACGGGCCCCAGCACCTCGGCGTCCGGCGGCAGTCCGGCGGCCGTCAGGAACTCCGCGACGGCCGCCGCCGGACCGGACACGGCCGCCATCCGGGACACCGGCGGGAAGCCCAGCTCGGCCCGCTCGGCCAGTTCCCGGACGGCGTGCCCGACGGGGTCCCAGCGCACCAGGGCCTGCACGGGCCGCAGGGTGGGTTCGGCCACCACGACCACGGTGCCGCCCTCGCCCTGCGGCCGTACCAGCGCGCCGGCCGTGATCCACCGGCGCAGCGCGTCCTCGCCGGCCCGCAGATCGGGCCGGCCGAGCATGGCCCAGCCGTCCAGGAGCAGGGCCGCCGCGTAGCCGCCCTCGGCCACCGGTTCGGCGCCGGGCGTGCTGACGACCAGCGCGGGGGTGCCGGGCACGGTGTCCAGCACGTGCTCGCGTCCGGAGGTGCGCACCGGTACGGCGGGGAAGGCGCGGCCCAGTTCCTCGGCGGTGCGGCGGGCGCCCACGATCTGGGCGCGGAGCCGGAAGCCGCCGCACTCCGGGCAGTGCCAGGCGCTCTCCTGGCGCCCGCACCAGCCGCACCGCAGGACGCCCGCGTCCTGGCCTTCGAGCGGGCCCGCGCAGTGCCGGCACCGCGCGGGCGCCCGGCACGCGGCACAGGCCATCCGCGGCGCGTAGCCCCGCCGGGGCACCTGCACCAGCACCGGCCCGTGCCGCAGCCCCTCGCGGGCCGCCTGCCAGGCCAGGGTGGGCAGCCGGGCGGCGCGGGCGGCCTCGTCGCGCGCGAGGTCGCCGTCCCCGACCGTGCGGACGAGCGGCGCGGCCCGGCGCACCTGCTCGCGCCCGGCGGCCAGCGGCCGGGCCCAGCCGCTCGCCACCAGCTGGGCGGCCTCCACGGTGCAGGTGACGCCGCCGAGCAGGAAGGCGCACTTGTCCAGCGCGGCCCGCAGCAGGAGCACATCGCGGGCGTGCGGCTGCGGGGCGTGCGGCTCGCTGTGGCTGTCGTCCCCGTCGTCCCAGACGGCGACGAGCCCGAGGTCCCGCACGGGTGCGAACATCGCCGCCCGGGTGCCGACGACGGCCCGCACGGAGCCGCGCCGCACCGCCAGCCACCGCGCGTACCGCTTCTCGGGTCCGGCGTCGGCGGTGAGCAGCGCGTGCCGGCCGGGGCCGAGCAGCGCGGTCAGCGCGGCGTCGACGCGTGCCGCGGCCCTGCCGTCCGGTACGACGACGAGGGCGCCGCGCCCGGAGGCGAGGGTGGCGGCGACGGCCCGGGCCAGTTCCTCGCTCCACAGCGGTCCCGGCAGCGCGGTCCACACGGCCCGGGGCGATCCGCCGGAGGCCAGCGCGTCGAGGAAGGCGCCGCCGTGCTCGTACCGCTCCCAGGAGCCGGTGCCGGGCGGCGCGGGCGGGGGCAGCGGTGCCGGGGAGGGCCGCTGTTCGGCGCGGGCGCTGCGCGGCGGCACGGCCAGTTGCAGCACATCGGCGAGGCTGCCCGCGTACCGGTCGGCGACGGCTCGCGCGAGGCCGAGCAGTTCCTCGCCCAGCACCGGCTCGGGCGACACCACCTGGGCGAGCGCGGCCAGCGGTCCGGAGTAGTCGGAGTCGGCCCGGCGCTCGACGAGGAAGCCGTCGACGAGGCCGCCGCCCTCCCGGCGCCCCTCGCGCACCCGGTGCCGTCCGGCCCCGAACCGCACCCGCACCCGCACGCCGGGCTGTGCCTCGGCGTCCAGCTCCGCGGGCACGGCGTAGTCGAAGTACCGGTCGAGGTGCAGCACGCCCTTGTCGACCAGGACCCGCGCGACCGGCAGCTCCCCGGCGAGCGCCGCGCCCCGCCAGGTCCGCGGCTTGGCCCGCGGCACCTTCGCCCGGCGCACGCTCTCCCGGATGAGCGCGAGCTGCTCCGGCGGCGCCCCTTCGGCCCCGCCGTCCCCGTCTTTCCGGGACACCCCGTCCTCGCTGCTCACGCCTGCATTCTTACCAAACGCCACCGACAACACCCGGTCGGCGGTGCCCCGGGCGATGGCGGCACCGGCTGCGGTGCGGTTCCGGCCACAGTGCACCGGAGGGAACCGACGGCGGGACGCGCCGAGGCCCGGCCCCCGGTGCGGGGAGCCGGGCCTCGGCGGACGGGCGGGTGCGGGTTACAGGCCCGCGGCGGCGCGCAGGGCGTCGACGCGGTCGGTGCGCTCCCAGGTGAAGTCGGGCAGCTCACGGCCGAAGTGGCCGTAGGCGGCGGTCTGGGCGTAGATCGGGCGGAGCAGGTCGAGGTCGCGGATGATCGCGGCCGGACGGAGGTCGAAGACCTGGTCGATGGCCTGCTCGATCCGGTCGATGTCGACCTTCTCGGTGCCGAAGGTCTCCACGAACAGACCGACGGGCTCGGCCTTGCCGATCGCGTAGGCGACCTGGACCTCGCAGCGGGAGGCCAGACCGGCGGCCACGACGTTCTTGGCGACCCAGCGCATCGCGTAGGCGGCCGAGCGGTCGACCTTGGACGGGTCCTTGCCGGAGAACGCGCCGCCGCCGTGGCGGGCCATGCCGCCGTAGGTGTCGATGATGATCTTGCGGCCGGTCAGCCCGGCGTCGCCCATCGGGCCGCCGATCTCGAAGCGGCCGGTCGGGTTGACCAGCAGGCGGTAGCCCTCGGTGTCCAGCTTGATGCCCTCGTCCAGGAGCGCCTTCAGCTCCGGCTCCACGACGAACTCGCGGATGTCGGGGGCGAGCAGCGACTCCAGGTCGATGTCGGAGGCGTGCTGGGAGGAGACCACGACCGTGTCGAGGCGGACGGCCTTGTCGCCGTCGTACTCGATGGTGACCTGCGTCTTGCCGTCCGGGCGCAGGTAGGGGATGGTGCCGTTCTTGCGGACCTCGGACAGGCGCTTGGACAGGCGGTGCGCCAGGAAGACCGGCAGCGGCATCAGGGTCGGCGTCTCGTCGGACGCGTAGCCGAACATCAGGCCCTGGTCGCCCGCGCCCTGCCGGTCCAGCTCGTCGTCGTCGCCCTCGACCCGGGTCTCGTACGCCGCGTCGACGCCCTGCGCGATGTCCGGGGACTGCGCGCCGATGGACACCGAGACGCCACAGGAGGCGCCGTCGAAGCCCTTCTTGGAGGAGTCGTAGCCGATCTCCAGGATCTTGCCGCGGACGAGGGTCGCGATGTCCGCGTAGGCCTTCGTCGTCACCTCGCCGGCCACGTGCACCAGGCCGGTGGTGATGAGCGTCTCCACGGCGACCCGGGAGGTCGGGTCCTCGCGCAGGAGCGCGTCGAGAATGGTGTCGCTGATCTGGTCAGCGATCTTGTCGGGGTGACCCTCGGTCACGGACTCCGAGGTGAACAGGCGACGGGACACAACGCTCCCTGTGGTTGCAGCGGCTGCTGGCTGATCATTTGCGGACGACGCGTGGCTGCGCCCGGCGTCGTCCGCGAACAGTTTATCGGTCGCACTCGGCCAATGGGCCACCGTCTCGCCTCTCGGGAGCGCTGTGACCTGCGGCACGAGCATTCTGCCCAATGCCGAGCGGCGTTGGCCAGGGCCGCCACACCCAATTCCAGCGTGGCGTGAACCTGACGTACGGGTCACCCGGCCGGGCGCCGCCCCTTCAGCCCAGCCGGCCGGCGACCAGGTCCCAGACGGTGTCGGCGAGGGCCTCCTTGGGGCCGTGCGGCACCGGGGTCTCGCTGCCGTCCGCGCCCAGCACCACGGCCTCGTTCTCCTCGGAACCGAAGGTCTTGCGCTCCCCCACCTCGTTCACCACGAGCAGGTCGCAGCCCTTGCGGGCCAGCTTGACGCGGCCGTTGGCGAGGACGTCGTCGGTCTCGGCGGCGAAGCCGACGATCACCTGTCCGGGCCGCGGCCGGTCGGCGGAGACCTCCGCGAGGATGTCCGGATTTCGCACCAGGACGATCGGGTCCGGGTCCTGGCCGTCCTTCTTCTTGATCTTCCCGGTGGCGTAGGCGGCCGGGCGGAAGTCGGCCACGGCGGCGGCCATGACCACGGCGTCGGCGTCCGCGGCGGCCTTCAGGACGGCCTCGCGCAGCTGCACGGCGGTGCCGACCGGGACGACGTCCACGCCCGCCGGGTCGGGCAGGCCGGTGTTGGCCGCGATCAGCGTGACCCGGGCGCCGCGGGCGGCGGCGGTGCGGGCGAGGGCGTAGCCCTGCTTGCCGGAGGAGCGGTTGCCGAGGAAGCGGACCGGGTCCAGGGGTTCGCGGGTGCCGCCGGCGGAGACGACGACGTGCCGCCCCTCCAGGTCGGGCCGGGTCTCGCCGCGGGCCAGCACCCGGCGGCAGATCTCGAAGATCTCGGCCGGGTCGGGCAGCCGGCCCTTGCCGGTGTCGACGCCGGTGAGGCGGCCGACGGCGGGCTCGACGACGACGGCGCCGCGGCGGCGCAGCGTGGCCACGTTCTCCTGGGTGGCGGGGTGCTCCCACATCTCGGTGTGCATCGCCGGGGCGAAGACCACCGGGCAGCGGGCCGTCAGCAGGGTGTTGGTGAGCAGGTCGCCGGCGAGGCCGTGGGCGGCCTTGGCGAGCAGGTCGGCGGTGGCCGGGGCCACCACGACCAGGTCGGCGTGCTGGCCGATGCGGACGTGCGGGACCTCGTGCACGTCGTCCCAGACCTCGGTGGCGACGGGGTTGCCGGACAGCGCGGACCAGGTGGCGGCGCCGACGAAGTGCAGTGCGGAGGCGGTGGGCACCACCCGGACGTCGTGGCCCGACTCCGTGAGCCTTCTCAGCAGCTCACAGGCCTTGTAGGCGGCGATGCCACCGCTGACCCCCAGTACCACCCTCGGCTTGTCCACCGTGTCTCCCGGACTCGACTGCGTACGACGAACACGTACGACTCCATGACACACCACAGGCCCGGCGGACCGGCCGCCGGGCCTGTGGACGAGACGTTCGTGCTACTGCGCCGGGCCCTCGACGGCCTCGGAGGTCAGCAGACCCGCGTTGATCTCGCGCAGGGCGATCGAGAGCGGCTTCTCGTGCACGTGGGTGTCGACGAGCGGACCGACGTATTCGAGGAGGCCCTCACCGAGCTGCGAGTAGTACGCGTTGATCTGACGCGCACGCTTGGCCGCGTAGATCACGAGGCTGTACTTCGAGTCGGTCGCCTCGAGGAGCTCGTCGATCGGCGGGTTGATGATGCCCTCGGGCGCGGTGATGGAAGAGGACACGCTCTACCTTCCGATGGATGGAAAAGAATCAGACAGGTGATCACAGTCACCGATCACACTACGTCCATCAAGGCTAGCAGCTCGCGGGCCACGTCCTCGACGGAGGTGTTGACCAAGGTCACGTCGAACTCCGGCTCGGCCGCCAGCTCGGTCCGCGCCGCCGCCAGGCGCCGCTCGATGACCTCGGGCGACTCGGTGCCCCGGCCGGTCAGCCTGCGCACCAGCTCCTCCCAGGAGGGCGGGGCCAGGAACACCAGCTGGGCCTCGGCCAGGGACTCGCGGACCTGCCGCGCGCCCTGGAGGTCGATCTCCAGCAGGACGGGCTCGCCGTTCTCCAGCCGCTCCAGCACGGCCGCGCGGGGCGTGCCGTAGCGGTTGCCGGCGAACTCGGCCCATTCCAGCAGCTCGCCGTTGGCGATCAGCTTGTCCATCTCCTCGTCGGTGACGAAGAAGTAGTGGACTCCGTGCTGCTCGCCGGGGCGCGGCGTGCGGGTGGTCGCCGACACCGAGAGCCAGACGTCGGGGTGTTCCTTGCGCATATGGGCGACGACCGTGCTCTTGCCGACCCCCGAGGGGCCGGAGAGCACGGTCAGCCGCGGACGTTCACTCATGCAGCGATTATTCCAGTAATCCCGGAGTGCCCGGGACTCCGTGCCCGCCGGGGAGGCGGACTCAGGAGCCGGTGCTGCCGAACTCACGCTCCAGGGAGGCGATCTGGTTGGATCCGAGACCGCGCACGCGACGGCTCTCGGAGATGCCCAGACGCTCCATGATCTGCTTGGCGCGGACCTTGCCCACGCCCGGCAGGGACTCCAGCAGCGCGGAGACCTTCATCTTGCCGATGACGTCGTTTTCCTGGCCCTGCTTGATCACCTCGTGCAGGGAGGCGCCGGAGTGCTTGAGTCGATTCTTGACCTCGGCCCGCTCCCGGCGAGCCGCGGCGGCCTTTTCGAGCGCGGCTGCGCGCTGTTCAGGGGTAAGGGGCGGAAGAGCCACGCCTACGTCACCTCGGATGTCGAACTGTCGGATACGGACCGGTGAGGAACCTAGTCGCCCCACACCTGGGGAGTTACGAGCAACACACTTACCCGTTCCCTCTGCTCGGAGACTAGCGGGCTAGTCCGCCAGAGTCAGCGAGAACAGCGGAAAAGTCCTGGTCAGCCTCCGTCAGGCCAGACATTTGGGACATAATGCCCTCGATTTGAGGATGTATCCATGCTCAAGCCGGCAGGATGCCGCCCAGCCGGGCCCGCCGCCGGGGCTCAGACCCCGGCGACGGCCGCCCGGATCTGCGCCGCGAACCGCTCGGCCGCCCCGCGCAGCGCGCTGACGTCGGGACCGTGACGAAGGACACCCCGGCTGACGTTCGGCACGACGTTGCGCACCGCCGCGCCGAACACGCCGGGCAGGTCCGCGGGCGTCGCGCCCTGGGCACCGATGCCGGGCGCGAGCAGCGGGCCGCCCATGTCCAGGTCGTAGGAGGACAGATCGCCGAGCGTGGCGCCGACCACCGCGCCGAAGGAGCCGAGCGGCTCCTCGCCCGCGTTCTCGGCCGCCAGATGGGCCAGCATGGCCGCGCCCACGGTCCGGCCGTCCGCGCGCACCGCGTGCTGCACCTCGCCGCCCTCCGGGTTCGAGGTCAGCGCCAGCACGAACAGCCCGGCACCGCTCTGCCGGGCCAGTGCCACGGCCGGGGCGAGCGCGCCGTAGCCGAGGTACGGCGAGACGGTCAGGGCGTCGGAGAACAGCGGGGCGTCCGGGTGCAGGAACGCCTCGGCGTAGGCGGCCATGGTGGAGCCGATGTCGCCGCGCTTGGCGTCCATCACCACCAGGGCGCCGGCCGCGCGCGCCTCCTGGACCGACTTCTCCAGGACGGCGAGGCCGCGCGAGCCGAACCGCTCGAAGAAGGCGCTCTGCGGCTTCAGCACGGCCACCCGGCCGGCCAGCGCCTCCACCACCGTGCGGCTGAACCGCTCCAGACCGGCCACGTCGTCCGCCAGGCCCCATTCGGCGAGCAGCGAGGCGTGCGGGTCGATGCCGACGCACAGCGGGCCGCGCTCGTCCATGGCGCGGCGCAACCGGGCGCCGAAGGGCTCCAACGGGCTCATGCGGGCTTCCTCACGTCGGCGCCGACCGCGTCGGCGAGGGTGGCGTACGGGCTGGTGCGCAGCCGGGCGGCGAGGCCCTTGTGCAGGGACCGGCACCAGAAGGGGCCCTCGTAGATGAAGGCGCTGTAGCCCTGGACCAGCGTCGCACCGGCCAGGATGCGCTGCCAGGCGTCCTCGGCGCTCTCCACGCCGCCGACGCCCACCAGGGTGAGCCGGTCGCCCACGCGCGCGTACAGGCGGCGCAGGACCTCCAGGGAGCGCTCCTTGAGCGGCGCCCCGGACAGCCCGCCGGTCTCCCGCACCAGCGCGGGCGCGGAGCGCAGGCCGAGGCTCTCGCGGGCGATGGTGGTGTTGGTGGCGATGATGCCGTCCAAGCCCAGTTCCACGGCCAGGTCGGCGACCGCGTCGATGTCCTCGTCGGCGAGGTCGGGGGCGATCTTCACCAGCAGCGGCACGCGCCGGCCGGTCACCGCGCGGTCGGCGGCCTCGCGCACGGCGGTCAGCAGCGGGCGCAGGTGGTCCACCGCCTGGAGGTCGCGCAGGCCGGGCGTGTTGGGCGAGGAGACGTTGACGACCAGGTAGTCCGCGTACGGCGCGAGCCGCTCGGCCGACTTCACGTAGTCGGCGACGGCCTCCGCCTCGGGGACGGCCTTGGTCTTGCCGATGTTGACGCCGACGACGGTCCTGAAGACCGGCTCACGGGCGGCCAGGCGGGCGGCGACGGCCAGCGAGCCGTCGTTGTTGAAGCCCATGCGGTTGATCAGCGCCCGGTCCGCCACCAGGCGGAACAGCCGCTTTTTGGGGTTGCCGGGCTGCGGCTCCCCGGTCACCGTGCCGATCTCGACGTGGTCGAAGCCCAGCATCGACATGCCGTCGATGGCGACGGCGTTCTTGTCGAAGCCGGCGGCGAGCCCGAACGGGCCGTGCATCCGCAGCCCGAACGCCTCGGTGCGCAGTTCCTTGTGGCGGGGCGCCAGGGCGGCCGCGGCGAAGGTGCGCAGGCCGGGCACGCGGACGGCCAGACGGATCCAGCGGAAGGCCAGGTGGTGGGCGCGCTCGGGGTCCATGCGGCGGAAGACGAGGTTGAAGAAGATCTTGTACATGGTGTCCTCGTGAAGAGGGGGACACCGTTTGACGGTGTCCCCCTCGGGGCGGGCTGCTAGTCGCGGGCCGCGGTCAGGTGTTCCGCGTGTTCCTGGAGCGAGCGGACGCCCACGTCGCCGCGGTTGAGGGCGTCGATGCCCTGGACGGCCGCGGCGAGCGCCTGGACGGTCGTCAGGCACGGCACCGAGCGGGCGACGGCCGCGGTACGGATGTCGTAGCCGTCGAGGCGGCCACCGGTGCCGTACGGGGTGTTGACGATGAGGTCGACCTCGCCGTCGTGGATGAGCTGGACGATCGTCCGCTCGCCGTTCGGGCCGGTGCCCTCGGACTGCTTGCGCACCACGGTGGCGTTGATGCCGTTGCGCTTGAGGACCTCGGCGGTGCCGGAGGTGGCGAGCAGCTCGAAGCCGTGGGCGACCAGCTCGCGCGCCGGGAAGATCATCGAGCGCTTGTCGCGGTTGGCGACCGAGATGAACGCGCGGCCCTTGGTGGGCAGCGGCCCGTAGGCGCCCGCCTGCGACTTGGCGTACGCCGTGCCGAAGACGGAGTCGATGCCCATGACCTCGCCGGTGGAGCGCATCTCCGGGCCGAGGACGGTGTCCACGCCGCGGCCCTGGATGTCGCGGAAGCGCGACCACGGCAGGACGGCCTCCTTGACCGAGATCGGCGCGTCCAGCGGCAGCTCGCCGCCGTCCCCCGTCTTCGGCAGCAGGCCCTCGGCGCGCAGCTCGGCGATGGTCGTGCCCAGCGAGATCCGGGCGGCGGCCTTGGCCAGCGGCACGGCGGTCGCCTTGGAGGTGAAGGGGACCGTGCGCGAGGCGCGCGGGTTGGCCTCCAGGACGTAGAGGATGTCGCCGGCCATCGCGAACTGGATGTTGATCAGGCCGCGCACGCCGACGCCCTTGGCGATGGCCTCGGTGGAGGCGCGCAGGCGCTTGATGTCGAAGCCGCCGAGGGTGATCGGGGGCAGCGCGCACGCCGAGTCGCCGGAGTGGATGCCGGCCTCCTCGATGTGCTCCATCACACCGCCGAGGTACAGCTCCTCGCCGTCGTAGAGCGCGTCGACGTCGATCTCGATGGCGTCGTCCAGGAAGCGGTCGACGAGGACCGGCCGGGAGGGGCTGATCTCGGTGGACTCGGCGATGTAGGAGGCGAGGCGGGTCTCGTCGTAGACGATCTCCATGCCACGGCCGCCGAGCACGTACGAGGGCCGGACCAGGACCGGGTAGCCGATCTCGTCGGCGATGACCTTGGCCTCCTGGAAGGTGGTGGCCGTGCCGTGCTTGGGGGCCGGCAGGCCCGCCTCGGCGAGGACGCGGCCGAAGGCGCCGCGGTCCTCGGCCGCGTGGATGGCCTCCGGAGGGGTGCCGACGATCGGCACGCCGTTGTCCTTCAGGGCCTGCGCGAGGCCCAGCGGGGTCTGGCCGCCGAGCTGGACGACGACGCCCGCGACCGGGCCTGCCTGCTGCTCCGCGTGGACGATCTCCAGCACGTCCTCCAGCGTCAGCGGCTCGAAGTACAGGCGGTCGGAGGTGTCGTAGTCCGTGGAGACGGTCTCCGGGTTGCAGTTGACCATCACGGTCTCGTACCCGGCGTCGGCCAGCGCGAAGGAGGCGTGGACGCAGGAGTAGTCGAACTCGATGCCCTGGCCGATGCGGTTCGGGCCGGAGCCCAGGATGATGACGGCCGGCTTCTCGCGCGGCGCGACCTCGGTCTCCTCGTCGTAGGAGGAGTAGAAGTACGGCGTCTTCGCGGCGAACTCGGCGGCGCAGGTGTCGACCGTCTTGTAGACCGGGCGGATGCCGAGGGCGTGCCGGACCTCGCGGACGACGTCCTCGCGCAGGCCGCGGATCTCGCCGATCTGCTGGTCGGAGAAGCCGTGCCGCTTGGCCTCGTCGATCAGGCCGGCGGTCAGCTCGGGCGCCTCGGCCAGCTCGTCCGCGATCTCCTTGATCAGGAAGAGCTGGTCCACGAACCAGGGGTCGATCCTCGTGTGGGCGAACACCTCCTCGGGCGTGGCACCGGCGCGGATGGCCCGCATGACGGTGTTGATCCGGCCGTCGGTGGGGCGGCGGGACTCCTCCAGCAGAGTGTCCTTGTCGCCCGGGTCGCCGACGAAGGTGAACTGGCTGCCCTTCTTCTCCAGGGAGCGCAGCGCCTTCTGGAAGGCCTCGGGGAAGTTGCGGCCGATGGCCATGGCCTCGCCGACCGACTTCATGGTGGTGGTCAGCGAGGAGTCGGCCTGCGGGAACTTCTCGAAGGCGAACCGCGGGGCCTTGACGACCACGTAGTCCAGGGTCGGCTCGAAGGAGGCCGGGGTCTCGGCGGTGATGTCGTTCGGGATCTCGTCCAGCGTGTAGCCGACGGCCAGCTTGGCGGCGATCTTGGCGATCGGGAAGCCGGTCGCCTTGGAGGCCAGCGCGGAGGAGCGCGACACGCGCGGGTTCATCTCGATGACGATGACCCGGCCGTCCTCGGGGTCGACCGCGAACTGGATGTTGCAGCCGCCGGTGTCGACGCCGACCTCGCGGATGACGGCGATGCCGACGTCCCGCAGGATCTGGTATTCGCGGTCGGTCAGGGTCATCGCGGGCGCGACGGTGATGGAGTCACCGGTGTGCACGCCCATCGGGTCGAAGTTCTCGATGGAGCAGACGACCACGACGTTGTCGTTCTTGTCGCGCATCAGCTCCAGCTCGTACTCCTTCCAGCCGAGGATGGACTCCTCCAGGAGCACCTCGGTGGTCGGGGAGAGCGTGAGGCCCTGGCCGGCGATGCGGCGCAGCTCCTCCTCGTCGTGCGCGAAGCCGGAGCCGGCGCCGCCCATGGTGAAGGACGGGCGGACGACCACCGGGTAGCCGCCGAGGGTCTCGACGCCCTGGAGGACGTCGTCCATGGAGTGGCAGATGACCGAGCGGGCGGACTCGCCGTGCCCGATCTTCTTGCGGACCTCCTCCACGACCGCCTTGAACTGGTCGCGGTCCTCGCCCTTGTGGATGGCCTCGGGCTTGGCGCCGATCAGCTCCACGCCGTACTTGGCGAGGACGCCGTTGTCGTGCAGCGAGATCGCGGTGTTCAGGGCCGTCTGGCCGCCCAGGGTGGGCAGCAGGGCGTCCGGGCGCTCCTTGGCGATGATCTTCTCGACGAACTCGGGCGTGATCGGCTCGACATAGGTGGCGTCGGCGATCTCCGGGTCGGTCATGATCGTCGCCGGGTTGGAGTTGACCAGGACCACGCGCAGGCCCTCGGCCTTGAGCACGCGGCAGGCCTGGGTGCCGGAGTAGTCGAACTCGGCGGCCTGGCCGATGACGATCGGGCCGGAGCCGATGACCAGGACGGACTGGATATCGGTGCGCTTAGGCACGCTGGCCCTCCATCAGGGAAACGAAGCGGTCGAACAGGTAGGCGGCGTCGTGCGGACCGGCTGCCGCTTCGGGGTGGTACTGGACGGAGAAGGCGGGCTGGTCGAGCAGCTGGAGCCCCTCCACGACGTCGTCGTTCAGGCAGACGTGCGAGACCTCGGCGCGGCCGAACCTCGTCTCGCTGACCCGGTCGAGCGGCGCGTCCACGGCGAAGCCGTGGTTGTGCGCGGTGACCTCGACCTTGCCGGTCGTACGGTCCTGCACCGGCTGGTTGATGCCCCGGTGGCCGTACTTCAGCTTGTAGGTGCCGAAGCCGAGGGCGCGGCCGAGGATCTGGTTGCCGAAGCAGATGCCGAACAGCGGGGTCCGGCGCTCCAGGACGGCGGTCATCAGCGCGACCGGGCCGTCGGCGGTGGCCGGGTCGCCGGGGCCGTTGGAGAAGAAGACGCCGTCCGGCTCGACGGCGTAGACGTCGTCGGGGGTGGCGGTGGCGGGCAGGACGTGCACCTCGATGCCGCGCTCGGCCATGCGGTGCGGGGTCATGCCCTTGATGCCGAGGTCGACGGCGGCGACGGTGAACCGCTTCTCGCCGACCGCCGGGACGACGTACGCCTCCTTGGTGGCGACCTCCTCGTACAGGCTCGCGCCCTTCATCTGCGGCTGGGCCTGCACGCGCGCCAGCAGCTCGCTGTCCGGGGCGAGGGCCGTGCCGGAGAAGACGCCGGCCCGCATCGAGCCGCGCTCGCGCAGGTGGCGGGTGAGGGCGCGGGTGTCGATGCCGGAGATGCCGACCACGCCCTGGCGCTCCAGCTCGTCGTCCAGGGAGCGCGTGGCCCGCCAGTTGGACGGCACCCGCGAGGGGTCGCGCACGACGTAACCGGAGACCCAGATGCGGCCCGACTCGTCGTCCTCGTCGTTCCAGCCGGTGTTGCCGATCTGGGGAGCGGTCGCGACGACGATCTGCCGGTCGTACGACGGATCGGTGAGGGTCTCCTGGTAGCCGGTCATGCCGGTGGAGAACACGGCCTCGCCGAAGGTCTCCCCCACGGCCCCGTAGGCGCGGCCGCGGAAGATGCGGCCGTCCTCCAGGACGAGTACGGCGGGAACCCTGGCGGCTCCCCTGGTGGAGGTCGTCATCGTGCGCCTTCCGTGTCGTTGGTCATCTTGTTCAGGGTGTCGGCCCACTCGGCGTGCTCGGCCGAGCGGTCCGAGCGGAATCCGGAGTCGATCAGTCTGTCGCCGTGCTGCCAGGTCACCACCAGCAGTCCGCCCTCGGTGAGGACCTTGCCGGCGATGCCCTTGTCCAGGCGGGCGCCGCGCAGGGCGGCCACGGGGACGAAGAAGTCGGTGGCGCCGGGGCGCTCGACCTCCAGGCCCGCGTCGGTCAGGGTCAGCTCGGCCCGGCTGCGGGTGCCGAGCCCGTGGGCCACGATGCGGTCCAGCCACTGCCCGGCGGTGGTGGAGCCGTGGTAGCGGCCGCTCATGCTCAGTCTGGCCGGGCCGGTGTCCTGCGGCGCGCCGGGCAGGGCCGGCAGGTCGCCCTGGAGGGTGCCGCGCCACTTCCAGCCCTCGCGCATCAGCCAGTAGAGGAGCGCGATGAACAGGAGCAGCCCGACGAGCCAGCCGATCCGGGCCCCCCAGTCGGTGACCTCGGCCGACTTCTTCGCCTCGGCCAGCAGGATTACAGGTGTCACGTGAGCTTCCCGTCGACGAGCGTGGCCTTGCCCCGCAGCCAGGTGTGCGTCACACGGCCCGGCAGCTCACGTCCCTCGTACGGGGTGTTGCGGCTGCGCGAGGCGAAGCCCGCGGGGTCCACCGGACCACGGTATGCCGTGTCGACCAGGGTGAGGTTGGCGGGCTCACCAGCCGAGACGGGGCGGCCGTGGCCGGTGGCCCGGCCGATCCGCGCCGGCTTGACGGACATGCGGTCGGCCACGCCGGCCCAGTCCAGCAGGCCCGTGTCGACCATGGTCTCCTGGACCACCGACAGCGCGGTCTCCAGGCCGACCATGCCCATGGCGGCGGCGGCCCACTCGCAGTCCTTGTCCTCGTGCGGGTGCGGGGCGTGGTCGGTGGCGACGATGTCGATCGTGCCGTCGGCGAGCGCCTCGCGCAGGGCCAGCACGTCGCGCTCGGTGCGCAGCGGCGGGTTGACCTTGTAGACGGGGTTGTAGGTGCGCACCAGCTCGTCGGTGAGGAGCAGGTGGTGCGGGGTGACCTCGGCGGTGACCTGAATGCCGCGGGACTTGGCCCAGCGGACGATCTCGACGCTGCCGGCGGTCGAGAGGTGGCAGATGTGGACGCGGGAGCCGACGTGCTCGGCGAGCAGCACGTCCCGGGCGATGACCGACTCCTCGGCGACGGCGGGCCAGCCGCCCAGGCCCAGCTCGGCGGAGACGACGCCCTCGTTCATCTGGGCGCCCTCGGTCAGCCGCGGCTCCTGCGCGTGCTGGGCGACGACCCCGTCGAAGGCCTTCACGTACTCCAGGGCGCGGCGCATGATCACCGCGTCGTCCACGCACTTGCCGTCGTCGGAGAAGACGGTGACGCCGGCCGCGGACTCGTGCATGGCGCCCAGCTCGGCCAGCTTGCGGCCCTCCAGGCCGACGGTGACGGCGCCGATGGGCCGCACGTCGCAGTAGCCGTGCTCCTTGCCCAGCCGCCAGACCTGCTCGACCACGCCGGCGGTGTCGGCGACGGGGAAGGTGTTGGCCATGGCGAACACGGCCGTGAAGCCGCCGCTCGCCGCCGCGCGGGTGCCGGTCAGCACCGTCTCGGAGTCCTCGCGGCCCGGCTCGCGCAGATGGGTGTGCAGGTCGACCAGGCCCGGCAGCAGTACCTTGCCGCCGGCCTCGACCACCTCCGCGCCCTCGGCGGACAGCCCCGCGCCGACCTCGGCGATGGTCTCGCCGTCGATCAGCACGTCCTGCGGCTCGCCGCCGAGCACCTTCGCACCACGGATCAGGATCTTGCTCATGGTCTTACTTCTCCTCGGTACGAGAGTGGGTGACGGCGGGCTCGTTGCCACCGAGCAGCAGGTACAGCACGGCCATCCGGATGGAGACGCCGTTGGCGACCTGCTCGACGGCGGTGCAGCGGCCGGAGTCGGCGACCTCGGCGGTGATCTCCATGCCGCGCACCATCGGGCCGGGGTGCATCACGACGGCGTGCCCGGGCAGCCGCGCCATGCGGTCGCCGTCCAGGCCGTAGCGGCGCGCGTACTCGCGCTCGGTGGGGAAGAAGGCCGCGTTCATGCGCTCGCGCTGCACGCGGAGCATCATCACGGCGTCGCACTTGGGCAGGGCGCTGTCGAGGTCGTACGACACCGCGCACGGCCAGCTCTCGACGCCGACCGGCACCAGGGTGGGCGGGGCGACCAGGGTGACCTCGGCGCCGAGGGTGTGCAGCAGGTCGACGTTGGAGCGGGCGACCCGGCTGTGCAGGACGTCGCCGACGATGGTGATCCGCTTGCCGGACAGGTCCTGGCCGAGCCCGGCGTCCCGGCCGATCAGCCGGCGGCGCAGGGTGAAGGCGTCCAGCAGGGCCTGGGTGGGGTGCTGGTGGGTGCCGTCGCCGGCGTTGATGACGGCCGCGTCGATCCAGCCGGAGTTGGCGAGCCGGTACGGGGCCCCGGAGGCGCCGTGCCGGATGACCACGGCGTCGACGCCCATGGCCTCCAGGGTCTGGGCGGTGTCCTTCAGGGACTCGCCCTTGGACACCGAGGAGCCCTTGGCGGAGAAGTTGATGACGTCCGCGGACAGCCGCTTCTCGGCGGCCTCGAAGGAGATCCGGGTGCGCGTGGAGTCCTCGAAGAAGAGGTTGACGATCGTCCGGCCGCGCAGGGTCGGCAGCTTCTTGATCGGCCGGTCCGCGACCCGGGCCATCTCCTCGGCGGTGTCGAGGATCAGGACGGCGTCGTCGCGGGTGAGGTCGGCGGCCGAGATGAGATGACGCTGCATCTGACAGGCTCCGTAAGGCAGTTCATTCGGGAGATTTCGGGCAGGCAGGCGCAGGCCGTGACACGCGGGGGCGTGCCGTGCGCCCGGCGTGCTACTGAGCGGCCGGCTTCACACCGAGCAGCACGGTGTCGCGACCGTCCTCCTCGGCGAGCTGGACCTTGACCGTCTCCCGCAGCGACGTGGGGAGGTTCTTGCCGACGTAGTCGGCGCGGATGGGCAGTTCGCGGTGGCCGCGGTCGACCAGCACGGCGAGCTGCACCGCGCGCGGGCGGCCGATGTCGTTCAGGGCGTCCAGGGCGGCGCGGATGGTGCGGCCGGAGAAGAGCACGTCGTCGACGAGGACGACGAGCTTGCCGTCGATGCCGTCACCGGGGATCTCCGTGCGGGCCAGCGCACGCGGCGGGTGCATGCGCAGGTCGTCGCGGTACATGGTGATGTCGAGCGAGCCGACCGGAACGGTGCGGTCGGTGATCTGCGCCAGCTTGTCGGCGAGCCGCCGGGCGAGGAAGACGCCCCGGGTCGGAATGCCGAGGAGCACCACGTCGTCGGCGCCCTTGGCGCGTTCGACGATCTCGTGGGCGATGCGGGTCAGCACCCGCGCGATGTCGGGGCCTTCGAGTACGGGCCGCGCGTCGGTCGCGTGCGGATGTGTGGGCGTGTCGTGCGTGTCCATACGAAACGGACCTCCTTCTCCGCCTCACGGGACGGACCTTAAAGGACGTCGTAATTGCGCCATCCACCGTAGCAGGTCATCCGGCGTCCTCTTGTCACCCGCTTGGCGTAACGGGCGGCCACCGGCACGGAAGAGTCGGTGTGGACCATCCGGCTTGACGCAGCAGAGTCACGCTGCGTAACCTCACAGTGAGTTACCAGCCGCGGCGGGAAAACAGCCGGCCGCGTCGACACAGTGTCCGGGGAGCCATATGTCCAGCGAATACGCCAAACAGCTCGGGGCCAAGCTCCGGGCCATCCGCACCCAGCAGGGCCTTTCCCTCCACGGTGTCGAGGAGAAGTCCCAGGGTCGCTGGAAGGCCGTGGTGGTCGGTTCGTACGAGCGCGGCGACCGTGCCGTGACCGTTCAGCGGCTGGCCGAGCTGGCCGATTTCTATGGCGTTCCGGTCCAGGAACTCCTGCCGGGCACCACGCCGGGCGGCGCCGCCGAGCCGCCGCCGAAGCTGGTCCTGGACCTGGAGCGGCTGGCCACGGTGCCGGCCGAGAAGGCGGGCCCCCTCCAGCGCTACGCGGCGACGATCCAGTCGCAGCGCGGTGACTACAACGGCAAGGTGCTCTCGATCCGCCAGGACGACCTGCGCACACTCGCCGTGATCTACGACCAGTCGCCCTCGGTCCTCACCGAGCAGCTGATCAGCTGGGGCGTGCTGGACGCGGACGCGCGCCGCGCGGTCGCCACGCACGAAGAGGCGTAACCGCTCCCACGAATTCAGCAGAAACGTGCCGCCGGGGTGGCTGGAACTTAACGGTTCCGGCCGCCCCGGCGGCTTTCTGCGGCCGTACGGGCACCTCCCCGGGCAACCGGGCCCTGCCTGCCCCGCGAAGGGACGGCACGGCGCGCCAGGGAGCCACACGGCACGCCCGACGGGGGCGGGGTATGCCGAAGGGGCGCCGGGAACCGAGCCGGCCGACGACGACGCTCGGGTCGTCCCTGGCCGGCCGTGGTCCCACGGCGCCCCTTCTCGCCGGCGCGGGCTAGGCGCGCCGCAGCGTCGGCTTGAGCTCCTTCAGCCGGCCCAGCAGGCCGTTGACGAACGACGGCGACTCGTCCGTCGAGAACTCCTTCGCCAACTGCACCATCTCGTCCAGGACGACGGCGTCCGGGGTCTCGTCGACCCAGATCAGCTCGTACGCGCCCAGCCGCAGGATGTTGCGGTCGACGACCGGCATACGGTCCAGCGTCCACCCCACCGCGTACTGCGAGATCAGCTCGTCGATCCGCCGCGCGTGCTCGGCGTAGCCCTCGACCAGCTGCATCGTGTACTCGCTGACCGGCGGCTGCCGGGTGTCGGACCGGGAGAGCCGGACCCAGTCCGCGAGGACGGTCAGGACGTCGGCGTCGCGCTGGTCGCCCTCGAAGAGGATCTGGAAGGCGCGCTTGCGGGCCGTGTTGCGGGCAGCCACGGTTAGCTGTTCACCCGGCCGAGGTAGTCGCTGGTGCGGGTGTCGACCTTGATCTTCTCACCGGTGGTGATGAAGAGCGGCACCTGGATCTGGTGGCCGGTCTCCAGGGTGGCGGGCTTGGTGCCACCGGTGGAGCGGTCGCCCTGGACGCCCGGCTCGGTCTCGGCCACGGTCAGCTCGACGGCGGCCGGCAGCTCGACGAAGAGCACCTCGCCCTCGTGCTGGGCGACCGTGGCGGTGAAGCCCTCGATCAGGAAGTTGGCGGCGTCGCCGACGGCCTTGCGGTCGACCATCAGCTGGTCGTAGGTCTCCATGTCCATGAAGACGAAGTAGTCGCCGTCCATGTACGAGAACTGCATGTCGCGCTTGTCGACAGTGGCCGTCTCGACCTTGACGCCGGCGTTGAAGGTCTTGTCGACGACCTTGCCGGAGAGCACGTTCTTGAGCTTGGTGCGCACGAAGGCCGGGCCCTTGCCGGGCTTGACGTGCTGGAACTCGACGACGGACCAGAGCTGGCCGCCTTCCAGCTTGAGCACCAGGCCGTTCTTGAGGTCGTTCGTGGAAGCCACGGTTGCGGAATCTCCTGGACTGACGTACGACCCCGGGACACGCGCTACAGCGCGAGCAGCTCCTTGGTCGTGATGGTGAGTAGCTCGGGTCCGCCGTCCGCCTCGGGGCGTACGACGAGCGTGTCATCGATCCGGACACCGCCCCGTCCCGGGAGGTGGACCCCCGGTTCGACGGTGACCGGCACGCAAGCGTCCAGTTTACCCATGGCCGCGGGACCCAACTGCGGGTCCTCGTCGATTTCGAGTCCGACACCGTGTCCGGTCAGCGGTGGCAGGGCTTCCGCATAGCCCGCCGAGTCCAGCACCTGCCGGGCCGCGCGGTCCACGTCACGGCAGGCGGCACCGGGGGCGAGGGACTCCCGGCCGGCGCGCTGGGCGGCGAAGACGAGGTCGTACAGCTCGATCTGCCAGTCGGCCGGCGAGGTGCCGATGACGAAGGTGCGGCCGATCTCGCAGCGGTAGCCGCGGTAGGTGGCGCCGAGGCAGACGGAGAGGAAGTCGCCCTCCTCCACGCGCCGGTCGGTGGGCCGGTGGCCGCGCCGGCCGGCGTGCGGTCCGGTGGCCACGGAGGTGGGGAAGGCCGGGCCGTCGGCGCCGTGGTCGACCAGGCGCCGTTCCAGCTCCAGCGCGAGGTGCCGCTCGGTGCGGCCGACCAGGATGGATTCCAGCAGCTCGCCGAGGGCCTGGTCGGCGATCTCGGCGCCGATGCGCAGACAGGAGATCTCCTCCTCGTCCTTGACCACCCTCAGCTGCTCGACGGCCCCGCCGACGTCGGTGAGGCGGAGTCCGGGGGCGACGGAGGCGAGGGCGCGGTGCCGGGCCACGGTGAGGTGGTGCTCCTCGACCGCCAGGGAGTCGGCGCCCTGGGCCACGGCCAGGCCGGCCGCGGCCACCGCCGTGTCGCCGCCGTTGGCCGGCAGGACGTGCAGGCGCACGCTCTCGTCCGGTCTGCCCTCGTGGGGGCGGTCGTCCGGCGGCCCCGCGCACACCAGGAGGTCTTCCCGCCTGCCGAGCAGCAGGACGGCGTCCCGCGGGGCGGCGGCGGCGAGATAGCGGACGTTGGCCGGACGGGTGACGAGCGCTGCCGCGGTGCCGGCCGCGGTGACATGGTCCCTCAGCCGGGATCGGCGGTTCGCGTACACCTCTGACATGAGACGAGCGTAGGAGTTTTGTCCGGATTGTGCTGATTCTTGGGGGCCGAGTGGGGCTGCGGGGCAGGTGGGCGGCGGTGCCGTGCGCCGGCCGGGTGCGGGGCCGTGGGGGTGTGCCGCTAGTCGGTGGCGGTGTGCCGCTCGCTCACCAGCTCGGCGGGCTGGCTATCGCCCGCGCCAGGACCTCGTCCAGGACGCGGGCCGTCCCGGGGACGTCCAGCTGGGAGTTGTCGATGATCGGCAGGCCCGAGCCGTACCAGCCGGCCATGCGGCCGTGGATGCGGGCCACCTCCTCGTCGGTGAGGCGGCGGTTGCCGGTGCGCTCCGCGTTGCGCTCCAGGACGATGTCCAGGCCCGGCAGCAGGACCACCGGGAGCAGCCCGGGGCCGACGTGCCGCTTCCAGCCGCCGAGGCCGACGACCGGGCGGTCCGGGAAGACGGCGTCGTCCAGGATGCAGGAGATGCCGTTGGCCAGGAAGTTCCGGGCGGCGAAGCCGCAGGTGCGGCGGGCCAGGCGGTACTGGGCCTCGGAGTTCTCGTTCCAGCCGGACTGGGGGTCGGCGAAGCCGGAGCGCACCCATTCGCGCACGTCGTCCAGGCTGATGTGGGCCGTGGGCACCCGGCGGTGGTCCGCCCAGTACCTGGCGACGCTGGTCTTGCCCGCGCCGGCCGGGCCGATGAGGAGGACGGCGAGGGTGGTGGCCGTGGGGTCGGCGACCGCGCCGGGCGGCGTCGCGGGGGCGCCGGCCGGGCCGCCGGGTGGCAGCGGCACGTGACCGGTGCTATCGGGAGCCGGCGGGGCCGGTATGTGCTGCCCGGGCAGCGGTCCGGCGGGAGCCGGAAGCTGCTGCGGAGCCGGAGGCACGGCACCCGGAGGGGCCGGGGGCACGGGACCGGGCGGGGCCGGAGGCACGGAGCCCGGTGGGACCGGGGGCACAGTACCCGGTGGGACCGGGAGGCCTGGTGGCGGTGGAGGCACGGGTGCCGGGCCCGGGGAGGCTCCCGGGTGGTGTGCGGCCGCCGCCCAGCCGGCGTGCGGGCCCTGCCCCGGCTGGTGGGGCGGCGGCAGCGGAGACCCCACTGCGTGCTGCATCCGTTGCCACTCCGTCTCGTACAGGCGCTCTGCTGCCGGCGGCGGGGGCACGCCCGCGCCGCCTACCGAACGGTACCGTCCCCGGCCGTCGTTCGGTGAAACGGCCGGGGACGGCCCGAAGTGCCCGGCCCGGTACGGGACATCGCACGGAGGGGACGGAGCGTACGGAGCGGGACCTACTGCCCGACCTCGCCGTAGGCGGCCAGCAGGACCGCCGGGTCCGGGCCCTCCAGGACGGTCGGCTTGGCCAGCCCGTCCAGGACGATGAAGCGCAGCAGGTCGCCGCGGGACTTCTTGTCGACCTTCATCGTCTCCAGCAGCTTGGGCCACTGGTCGTAGCGGTAGTGCAGCGGGAGCCCGACGGACTCCAGGATGCTGCGGTGCCGGTCGGCCGTCGCGTCGTCCAGCCGGCCCGCCAGCCGGCCCAGTTCGGCGGCGAAGTGCATGCCGACCGCGACCGCGGCCCCGTGCCGCCACTTGTAGCGCTCGTTCTTCTCGATCGCGTGGCCGAGCGTGTGGCCGTAGTTCAGCATCTCCCGCGGCCCGGACTCCTTCAGGTCCGCGGAGACGACCTCCGCCTTCACCCGGATCGAGCGCTCGATCAGCTCGGCCGTGTGCGGGCCGTCCGGGGTGCGGGCGGCCTGCGGGTCGGACTCGATCAGATCCAGGATCACCGGGTCGGCGATGAACCCGGCCTTGATGACCTCGGCCAGTCCGGAGACGTAGTCGTGGACCGGCAGCGAGTCCAGCGCGGCCAGGTCGCACAGCACGCCGGCCGGCGGGTGGAAGGCGCCGACCAGGTTCTTGCCCTCCGCGGTGTTGATCCCGGTCTTGCCGCCGACCGCCGCGTCCACCATGGCCAGCACGGTGGTCGGGATCGCGATCCAGCGGACCCCGCGCAGCCAGGTGGCGGCGACGAAGCCGGCCAGGTCCGTGGTCGCGCCGCCGCCGACGCCGACGATGACGTCGGTCCGGGTGAAGCCGCACTGGCCCAGCGCCTTCCAGCAGTAGGCGGCGACCTCGGCGGTCTTGGCCTCCTCCGCGTTCGGCACCTGGACGGCGACGGCCTCGTAGCCCTGCCCGGCCAGGTCGGCGCGCAGCGCCTCACCGGTCTCGGCCAGCGCCTCCGGGTGGATCACCGCGACGCGCTTGGCCCGCCGCCCGATCAGTCCGCCCAGCTCGCCCAGCAGTTGCCGGCCCACGAGCACCTCGTACGCGTCCGTGCCCGCCGTGGCGCCCACCTGGATGCGGGTGACTGCCTCGCTCATCCTTGCTTCAACTCCAGTGCGTCCAGGACGCCGCGCAGGACCTCGTCGGGGCCGCGTCCGTCCGTCGCCACGACCGCGGTGGCGACCTCCTCGTACAGATGCCGGCGCGCCTCCATCAGCTCGCGCCACTGCTTGCGCGGGTTGACCGCGAGCAACGGGCGCGCCACGTTCAGGCCGGTGCGCCGGACGGCCTCCTCGACGTCCATCGACAGGTACACCACCCGGTGTCCGGCCAGCAGCGCCCGGGTGTCCGGGTCCAGGACCGCGCCGCCGCCCAGCGACAGCACGCCCCGGTGTGCGGCGAGCGCCGCGCGCACCGCCGCCTTCTCCTTGGCGCGGAAGGCCGCCTCGCCCTCGTCGACGAAGATCTCGGCGATGGTCCGGTCCTCGGCGGCCTCGATGTCGTCGTCGGTGTCCCGGTAGGCGACGTCCAGGTGCCCGGCGAGGAGCCGGCCCACCGTGGACTTGCCCACGCCCATCGGGCCGACCAGGACGACCACGGGGGCCCCGCCCACCTCGCTCACCTGATCGCCAGGCCGTCGAGGTACGCACGCACGTTGCGGCGGGTCTCCGGCACGCTGTCGCCGCCGAACTTCTCGGCCACCGCGTCCGCCAGCACCAGCGCCACCATGGCCTCGGCCACGATGCCGGCCGCCGGCACCGCGCACACGTCGGACCGCTGGTGGTGGGCCTGCGCCGGCTCACCGGTCACCACGTCCACCGTGCGCAGCGCCCGCGGCACCGTCGCGATCGGCTTCATCGCCGCCCGCACCCGCAGCAGCTCGCCCGTGCTCAGTCCGCCCTCGGTGCCGCCGGCCCGGCCGGTGGCCCGCTTGATGCCCTCGGGCGTGGTCAGGATCTCGTCGTGGGCCTGGGAGCCGGGCACCCGGGCCAGGTCGAAGCCGTCGCCGACCTCGACGCCCTTGATCGCCTGGATGCCCATCAGCGCGGCGGCCAGCCGGGCGTCCAGCCGGCGGTCCCAGTGCACGTGGGAACCGAGGCCCACCGGGACGCCGTAGGCCAGCACCTCGACCACGCCGCCGAGCGTGTCGCCGTCCTTGTGGGCCTGGTCGATCTCCGCGACCATCGCCTTGGAGGCGTCGGCGTCCAGGCAGCGCACCGGGTCCGTGTCCAGCTTCGCCACGTCGGCCGGGGTCGGGTAGACGCCGTAGGGCGCCTTGGCCGAGGCCAGCTCCACCACGTGGGAGACGATCTCGATGCCGGCCGTCTCCTTCAGGTAGGAGCGGGCCACCGCGCCCAGCGCCACCCGTGCGGCGGTCTCCCGGGCGGAGGCGCGCTCCAGGATCGGGCGGGCCTCGTCGAAGCCGTACTTCTGCATGCCCGCCAGGTCCGCGTGTCCGGGCCGCGGCCGGGTCAGCGGCGCGTTGCGCGCCAGCTCGGCCAGCACCGCCGGGTCCACCGGGTCGGCGGACATGACCTGCTCCCACTTCGGCCACTCGGTGTTGCCCACCATGACCGCCACCGGCGAGCCGAGGGTCAGACCGTGCCGGACACCGCCGAGGAAGGTCACCTCGTCCCGCTCGAACTTCATCCGCGCACCGCGCCCATAGCCGAGCCGCCGCCGCGCCAGGTGATCCGCCACCATCTCCGTGGTGACCGGCACGCCGGCGGGAAGACCCTCCAGCGTCGCGACAAGTGCGGGACCATGGGATTCCCCGGCGGTCAGCCAACGCAGCCTGCTCAACGATGCTCCTCAGTGCTCGCGCCCGGTACTGCCCGGCGTACGCGCGTCTGGCGCACGGCGACGGCGCCACCGGGTGCGCGACCCCGGTACGCCACCTCCGATCCTCCCACGTCCGGCGCCGGGATCCGGCCGCCGGTCCAGCAGGCGGACGCGGGCGGGAGCGTCAGCGGGCCGCGAGCGCCCGTTCGCCGGCGTGCCGCATCGCCTCCAGCGGACCCGGGGTGTGCCCGGTCATCTGCTCGAACTGGAGCACGGCCTGGTGGACCAGCAGGTCGAGACCGCTGACCACCGCGCCGCCGTACATGGACCAGCGGGCCGCCAGCGCGGTGGGCCACGGGTCGTAGAGCACGTCGAAGAGGGTGGCGGGGCGTTCGGGCACGGCGGCGGCGAGGGCGTCGGTCGCGCCGGCGGGCGTGGTGGCGATCACCAGCGGGGCGCGCAGTGCCTCCGCGGCGTCGGCCCAGTCCGCCGTGCGGACCTCCACGTCGAGCCGCTCGCCCCACTGCCGCATCTCGGCGGCGCGGGCCTCGCCGCGGACGTAGGCGACGACCTCGCCGGTGCAGACCCGGGCCAGCGCGGCGAGCGCGGAGGAGGCGGTGGCGCCGGCGCCGAGGATGGCGGCGGAGCCGACCTCTTCGATGCCGTGCTCGCGCAGGGCGGCCACCATGCCCGGGATGTCGGTGTTGTCACCGCGCCGACGGCCGTCCTCGGTGAACACGAGCGTGTTGACCGCGTCGACCGAGGCCGCGGTGTCGCTGATCTCGTCCAGCAGCGGGATGACGGCCCGCTTCAGCGGCATGGTCAGCGACAGGCCCGCCCACCCGGTCCCGAGCCCGTCGAGGAAGCCGGGCAGCGCCGCCTCGTCCACGTCGTAGCTGTCGTACGACCAGCCGGTGAGGCCTGCGGCCTCGTACGCGGCCCGGTGCAGCACCGGGGAGAGGGAGTGGGCGATCGGCGAACCGAGCACCGCGGCCCGGCGGCCGTCAGTTGCCCGCGTTGGCATTGAACTTGTCCTTCAGTTCCAGGAATTCGGCGTAGGTCTTGGCGAACTCGGTGTTGTTCGTGCCGTCGGTCGCCACGAAGTAGATCCAGCCCTCGTGCGTCGGGTTCAGCGTGGCCTTCAGCGCGTCCTCGCCGGGGTTGCCGATCGGGCCGGGCGGAAGCCCCTGGTGGCGGTAGGTGTTGTACGGGCTCGCGTTGCTGTTGATCTCCTTCTCGGAGATGTGGATGTTGCTCGTGCCCTTGAGGTAGTTGTAGGTCGAGTCGAACTGGAGCAGCCGGTTGGTCTCGGTGTTGGTGGGCTTGAGGCGGTTGTAGACCACCTCGGCCATCTTGCGGAAGTCCTCGTGCGTCTTGCCCTCCGCCTGGACCAGGCTGGCGACCGTGACCAGCTCGAACGCGTTCTCCACGCCGAGTTCCCGGGCCTTGTCGTCCAGGCCGTAGGCGGCGTACTTCTGCTTGGCCTGGGTGACCATCTGGCGCAGGACCGCCTCGGGCTTCATGCCCTTGGCCGCGGGATAGGTGCCGGGGAAGAGGAAGCCCTCCAGCGGGTCCATGAGGTCGCCGGTGTTCTTCGCCCAGGCGGGCAGGCCGAGCGCCTTGTACTGCTTGCGGGCGATCGTCTTGGTGCTGCCCTTGGGCAGTTCGAGCTGCTTGTCGACGGCCGCGTAGACGCCCGAGTTGCGTTCGCCCGGTGTGACGATCACGTTGTTCTGGCTGCGCGGGTCCATCATCAGCTTGACGGCGCTGGCGGCGGACATCTCCTTCCTCAGGAGGTAGGCGCCGGCCTGGATGCCGTCGCCGCCCGGGGTCTGGCCCTGGGCGTGGACGAACGCCTCGGCGCTCTTGACGACGCCGGCCTCCTTCAGGCGGCGGCCGATCTCCCAGCCGCCCGCGCCCTTGGGGATCTCCACGGTCACCGTCCGGCTGATGCCGTCGCCCGCGTAGTCCGGGGCCGTGCCGAAACGATTTTGGTAGAACGTGTAGCCGAAATAGCCGACGCCGGCGAGGCCGCCGCCGAAGACCAGGACGACCACCATGCAGGCGCAGCCGGTGCGCCGTTTCCTGTCCTTGTCCGGCTTGCGGCCCTTGCCGCGCCGCTCGCGGCGGCTCAGCGGGTACTCCTCGTCGTCCCCGCCGCCGCCCGCCACCGGGAGGGCCTGGTCCTCGTCGTCCGCGACCCCGGGCTCCGGGGCGGGCTCGGGGCGTCTGCGGCCGGGCGGCTCCGGCGGCGGGTAGGCGTCCTCGGTGCCGTAGAGGTCGGGCTGCTCCGCGCCGTAGGCCACGGGCTGCTGGCCGTACGGGTCGCCCGGGTCGGCGGCGTAGGGCACGTGGCCGTGGCTGCCGGTCGCGTCCCAGGCGCCCTGCTGGAACTGGTGCTGGCCCTGCCCGGCGAACTGCTCCTCGTACCGCGGCGGACCGTCGTGGTGGTGCTGCTCGCCGTACCCGGACTGCTGCTCCTGGCTCCAGTCGCCGTACACGGGCGCCTGCGGATGCTGCTGCGGCCGGCCGCCGTAGGACTGCCGGCCGTCCTGGGCCTGCTGTCCACTCCATCCGCCGTCCCCGTACAACGGGTCCTCCGGATGCCACGGTTCGGAGCCTGGGCCCCGGCCATACTCAGTCATCGATCCCCTAGAGCCGCGAGGCCGACGGGCACGCGTCCGGTGTACGGTCCGGTTCCCGCTCCGCCTCTTGCTGTGCCCCGGCTGTTCGAACACCGGCGCATCGCGCGGAACGTTACCGTATCGCGATCAGCCGACCGCTTCGACGCCCTCACCGGGTGCCTTGCCTGACACCCGTTCGGATTCCAGGGCCTGCTGCAGGATGACGACGGCCGCCGCCTGGTCGATGACCGCGCGGCCCTTCTTGGCCTTCACGCCCGAGGCGCGCAGTCCCTGACCGGCCGTGACGGTCGTCATCCGCTCGTCCAGCAGGCGCACCGGCACCGGCCGGATGCCCCCGGCCAGCTCCCGGGCGAAGGCGCGGACCTTGACGGCGGCCGGGCCCTCGCCCCCCTTGAGGGAGCGAGGGAGGCCGACGACGACCTCGATCGGCTCATACTCCTCCACCAGTTGACGCAACCGGCGGTGGGCGGCGGGCACGTCCCGGCCGGGGACGGTCTCCACCGGGGTGGCGAGGATCCCGTCGGGGTCGCACGAGGCGACCCCGATCCGGGCGTCCCCGACGTCGATCGCGAGCCGGCGTCCTCTGCGCATCCGTCCGGCCGTCCCTACTTGGCGGTCTCGGCGACGAGCCGCTCGACGGCCTCGACGGCCTCGCCGACGGCGGCCGGGTTCTGGCCGCCGCCCTGGGCGACGTCCGGCTTGCCGCCACCGCCGCCGCCGAGGGTCTTGGCGGCGGCACGGACCAGGTCACCGGCCTTCAGACCGCGCTCGCGCGCGGCGTCGTTGGTGGCGATGACCGTCAGCGGCTTGCCGTTGTTCACCGTGAACAGGGCGACCACGGCGGCGCGTCCGCCCTGGATACGGCCGCGCACGTCGAGGACCAGCCTGCGCAGGTCGTCCGGGGTGGTGCCGTCCGGGACCCGTCCGGTGACCACGGCGACGCCCCGCACGTCCTTGGCGGACTCGGCGAGACCGGCGGCGGCCTGGAGCACCTTCTCGGCGCGGAACCGCTCGATCTCCTTCTCGGCGTCCTTCAGCTTGCCGAGCATGGCGGAGACCTTCTCGGGCAGCTCCTCCGGGCGGCCCTTGAGCAGCTCGGTCAGCTGGTTGACGACCGTGTGCTCACGGGCGAGGAAGTGGTAGGCGTCCACGCCGACCAGGGCCTCGATACGACGGACACCCGAGCCGATGGAGGACTCGCCGAGCAGCTTCACCAGACCGAGCTGGGCGGTGTTGTGCACGTGCGTGCCGCCGCACAACTCCTTGGAGAAGTCGCCGATGGTGACCACGCGCACCCGCTCGCCGTACTTCTCGCCGAACTCGGCGATGGCGCCCTGCTTCTTGGCGTCGTCGATGCCCATGACCTCGGCGCGCACGTCGAGGTCGCGGGCCAGCACCTCGTTGATCTTCTGCTCGACGTCGGTCATCACGGCCGTCGGGACGGCGGCCGGGGAGCCGAAGTCGAAGCGGAAGCGGCCGGGCTGGTTCTCGGAACCGGCCTGGGCGGCCGTCGGACCGAGGGCGTCGCGCAGCGCCTGGTGGGTGAGGTGGGTGGCCGAGTGGGCGCGGGCGATGGCGTGCCGGCGGCGGGAGTCGATGGCGGCGTGGGCCTTGGCACCGACGGTCACCTCGCCGACCTGGACGACGCCCTTGTGGACGTACACGCCCGGGACCGGCTTCTGGCAGTCGCGGACCTCGATGACGGCACCGGAGTCGACCCTGATCCGGCCGGTGTCGCCGATCTGGCCGCCGCCCTCGGCGTAGAACGGGGTGCGGTCCAGGACGACCTCGACCTCGTCGCCCTCGGTGGCGGCCGGCGAGGAGACGCCGTCGACCAGGATGCCGACGATCGTGGACTCGCCCTCGGTGTCGGTGTAACCGATGAAGTCGGTGGCGCCGGCGTTGTCGGCGATCTCCCGGTAGGCGCCCATGTCGGCGTGGCCGGTCTTCTTGGCCTGGGCGTCGGCCTTGGCGCGCTCCCGCTGCTCCTTCATCAGGCGGCGGAAGCCCTCCTCGTCCACGGACAGGCCCTGCTCGGCGGCCATCTCCAGGGTGAGGTCGATCGGGAAGCCCCAGGTGTCGTGGAGCAGGAACGCCTTGTCGCCGGCGAGCACCGAGCCGCCGGCGGCCTTGGTCTCGGTGACGGCGGTGTCGAGGATGTTGGTGCCGGCCTTCAGCGTCTTGAGGAAGGCGTTCTCCTCGGCGACGGCGACCTTCTCGATGCGCTCGCGGTCGGTGATCAGCTCCGGGTACTGCCGGCCCATCACGCCGATCACGGTGCCGACGAGGTCCTTGGTGACCGGGCCGGTGGCGCCGAGCAGGCGCATGTTGCGGATGGCGCGGCGCATGATGCGGCGCAGGACGTAGCCACGGCCCTCGTTGCCCGGGGTGACACCGTCGCCGATGAGCATCGTGGCGGTGCGCATGTGGTCGGTGACCACGCGGAGGGACACGTCCGAGCCGTGGGCGTCGCCGTAGCGGACGCCGGTCAGCTCGGTGGCCTTCTCGATGACGGCCATGGAGGTGTCGATCTCGTACATGTTCTGCACGCCCTGCAGAATCATGGCGAGCCGCTCCAGGCCGAGGCCCGTGTCGATGTTCTGGCTCGGCAGGTCCCCGAGGATCTCGAAGTTGTCCTTGCCGATGCCCTCGCCGCGCTCGTACTGCATGAAGACGAGGTTCCAGATCTCCACGTACCGCTCGTCGTTGACGGCAGGGCCGCCCTCGGCGCCGAACTCGGGGCCGCGGTCGTAGTTGATCTCGGAGCAGGGGCCGCAGGGTCCGGGGACGCCCATGGACCAGAAGTTGTCCTTCATGCCGAGGCGCTGGATGCGCTCCTTCGGCACCCCGACGACCTCGTGCCAGATGCGCTCGGCCTCGTCGTCGTCCTGGTAGACGGTGATCCAGAGCCGCTCCGGCTCCAGGCCGTAACCGCCCTTGTCCTGGGGCGTGGTGAGCAGCTCCCAGGCGTACTTGATGGCGCCTTCCTTGAAGTAGTCGCCGAAGGAGAAGTTGCCGCACATCTGGAAGAAGGTGCCGTGCCGCGTGGTCTTGCCGACCTCTTCGATGTCGGGCGTGCGCACGCACTTCTGCACGCTGGTGGCGCGCGGGAACGGCGGCTTGACCTCACCCAGGAAGTAGGGCTTGAAGGGCACCATGCCGGCGGGGACGAGGAGCAGAGTCGGGTCGTCCGCGATGAGCGACGCCGAAGGGACGACGGTGTGCCCGCGCTCCTCGAAGAAGCTCAGCCAGCGGCGGCGAATCTCGGCCGACTCCATCAGTGGTCCTCATTCCGGTTGTACGAGTACGTCGTGTTCTCGATGTACTGCGGGTTGCTGCGGTTGTTCTCGATGGCGGTGTACCGCCGGGGGGCCGGGAGCCCGGTGTCCGGGTCGGCGTCGATGCCCAGCGCCTCCCCCAGCTCGGCCTCCCGCTGGGCCATGTTCTCGCGGACGTCGAGCGCGAAGCCGACCGCGCGGTCCTTCAGGCGCTGACCGGTCTGCAGGGCCTTGTTCGCCGCGGTGGCGGCCAGGCTCTCCGGGGTCAGCTGCCTGAGCTTGCGGTTGACCTTGGTGGTGGCCCACACACCGGCGGCGACACCGGTGGAGAACCAGAACGTACGGCGGAACATCGCTCGGTCTCAGTCCTTACTTCCGCTTGCGCCGTGCGGCGGGGACGGTCCGGCCCACGATCACGGTACGCCGGGGCGGTTTCGCGGGCGCGCCCTCCCCCTTGCGTCCGCCGAGCGCCCGGCGGACGCCGTAGCCGAAGGCCGCGACCTTGACCAGCGGGCCGCCGAAGGCGGAGGCGACGGTGGTCGACAGCGCGGAGGCGTTCGACGTGACCTCCTGGACGTCGGAGGCGATCGCGTCGACCCGGTCGATCTGGGTCTGCGCCGAGCGCACCGTCCGGGAGGCGTCGGCGAGCAGCGGGACCGCCTGGTCGGTCACCTCCGCGACCAGCTTGGTGGTCGCCTTGAGCGTCTGGGCCAGCCTCGACAGAGCCACCGCGAGGAAGGAGACCAGGATCGCCCAGAAGACGGCCACCAGGATCCCGGCCACCTCGCCACCGGACACTGTGCGCACCCGCTCCCTGAAACGTGCCTGAGCATCGGAAAAGTCGTGCCCCGAGCCTATCGCGCCGGGGCCGCGGCTCCGTACCCGATTACCCGGCGGCCCGGACGGAGTCACGGGAAGCGATTGTACGGATTGCACACAGTTCAGTACCCTCCGTGTCCCATGCGAGGTCCTCACAGTCCCGGCCCCTGGACGGACGGCGATCCGCCCCTCGAACTCACCGCCTTCGTCGGGCGCTCGGCCGAGCTGGCCGAGCTGACGGAGGCGCTCGGCCAGGCCCGGCTGGTGACCGTCACCGGCACGGGCGGCGTCGGCAAGTCGCGGCTGGCGGTGCGGGCGGCGGCCCGGTGGGCGGCCGGTGAGCCGGCGGGCGGCGCGGGCTGGGCCCGGGTGGAGCTGGCCCCGGTGCGCGATCCGCAGTTCGTGGAGTACGCGGTCGTGGAGGCGCTCGGGCTGACCGACCACACCACCCGCTCGCCCCGGCAGACGCTGCTGGAGCATCTGGCGGACCGCCGGGCCCTGCTGGTGCTGGACGGGTTCGAGCACCTGGTGGCAACCTGCGCCGAGCTGGTGGCGGAGCTGCTGCGCGAGCTGCCGGGGCTGCGGGTGCTGGCCGCGGGCCGGCGTCCGCTGTCCCTGGCGGGCGAGCGGCTGTACCCGCTTGCGCCGCTCGGCGCGGACGACGCGGTGCGGCTGCTGGCGGACCGGGCCCGGGCACAGGGTGTGACGGTGTCCGACGGCGACGAGGTGCGGGAGCTGTGCGGCCGGCTGGAGGGGATCCCGCTGGCGTTGGAACTGGCGGCCGGCCGGCTGCGGGCGCTGTCCCCGGGTCAGGTGCTGCGCCGCCTCGACGACCGGTTCCGGCTGCTGACCGGCGGCGGCCGGGACGCCCTGCCCCGGCATCAGGCGCTGCGCACGGCGATCGGCTGGAGCCACGAGCTGTGCACGCCGGCCGAGCGGCTGCTGTGGGCGCGGCTGTCGGTGTTCGCGGGCACCTTCGACCTGGAGGCGGCCGAGTACGTGTGCAGCGGGGACGGGCTGCCCGCCGGGGACGTGCTGGACGTGCTGTCGGAGCTGCTCGCGCAGTCGGTCCTCGCCCGCGAGGAGAGCCCGGCCGGTCCCCGCTACCGGATGCTGGACACCGTCCGGGCCTACGGCGCCGAGTGGCTGGCGGCGACCGGGGACGCCGACCGGCTGCGCAGACGGCACCGGGACTGGTACCTGGGCCTGGCGACCTGGTGCGAGCTGGAGTGGTTCTCGCCCCGGCAGCGGGAGGTGGCCGCGCGGGTGGACGCCGAGCTGCCGAATCTGCGGGCCGCGCTGGAGTTCTGCCTGACCGGGCCGGGCGAGGCGCACCTCGGCCAGCACCTGGCGGGCTCGCTGTGGTTCTGCTGGGTGGGCTGCGGCCGGCTGTCGGAGGGACGGCGCTGGCTGGAGCGCGGCCTGGAGCGCGAGTCGGGCTACGAGCGGTCCCGGCTGAAGGCGCTGTGGGTGCTCGGCTACGTCACGATCCTCCAGGGCGACACCGTGCCGGCGCTGCGGACGCTGCGGACGTGCCGGGAGCGGGCGGAGCGGGCGGCCGACGCGACGGCGGTGGCCTACGCCGAGCACCGCACCGGCTGTCTGGCGCTGGTCGGCGATGACCTGGCCCGCGCGGAGACGCTGCTGCGCGCGGCGCTGGAGCGCTACCGGGAGCTCGGCGAGCTGAACGGCAACGTCCTGATGGCCCAGGTGGAGCTGGCGATGGCCCGGGCGTTCCAGGGCGACCTGCCGGAGGCGGTGCGCCTGTGCGAGGACGTGCGCCGGGTGTGCGAGGACCACGGGGAGCGGTGGGCGCGGTCGTACGCGTTGTACGTGCTGGCGTACGCGGCCTGGGCCGGCGGGGATCCGGCCGGTGCGCGGGAGCTGCTGACGGAGAGCCTGGCCCACGCGCACGCCTTCCGTGACCTGCTGGGCTCGGTGCTCTCCCTGGAGCTGCTGGCGCTGGTGACGGTGGCGCAGGGCGATCCGGTGGAGGCGGCGGTGCTCCAGGGCGCCGCCGGGCGGCTGTGGCCCTCGGTCGGGCTGAGGCTGTTCGGCTCGGCGTACTACAGCGCGCCGCACGAGCGGTGCGAGGCCGCCGCGCGGGAGGCGCTCGGTGATGTCCGGTACGCGGAGTGCGTGCGGGAGGGTGCCGGGCTGGACCGGGAGGCGGCGGTGGCCCGGGCGCTGCGCCGCCGGGAGACGGGCGCGCTGGGCGCGCTGCCGGCGCCGCGCGGCCCGGTCGCGCGGACCCGTCCCGGACAGTGCGAACCCGCCGCCTCGCCCACCCGGAAGGGCGGGGAGACGGCGGGCTGAGGTGCTGCGCCGGGGCTGGGATCAGCGGGCGTAGTACTCGACGACGAGCTGCTCGTCGCAGATCACCGGGATCTCCTTGCGGTTCGGCTCGCGGTCCAGGCGGAAGGCCAGGGCGCGGAGGTTCACCTGGAGGTAGCGCGGGGTCTCGCCGTCGGGGGCGAAGCCACCCTCACGGGCGATCTGGAACAGCGTCTTGTCCTTGGAGCGGTCGCGGACCTGCACGACGTCGTCCGGACGGACACGGAAGGACGGCTTGTCGACCTTCTGGCCGTTGACCTGGATGTGGCCGTGGACGACCATCTGGCGGGCCTGGTAGATCGTGCGGGCGATGCCCGAACGCAGGACCAGCGCGTCGAGACGGCGCTCGAGCTCGATGATCAGGGCCTCACCGGTCTTGCCCTGGACCTTGGAGGCACGCTCGTAGGCGCGGACGAGCTGGCGCTCGGACACGTCGTACTGCGCGCGCAGACGCTGCTTCTCCAGCAGACGGACCTTGTAGTCCGAGTTCTGCTTGCGGCCGCGGCCGTGCTCGCCCGGCGGGTAGGGGCGGGCCTCGAAGTACTTGACGGCCTTCGGGGTCAGCGCGATGCCGAGGGCACGCGACTTCTTGACCTTGGGGCGGGACTGGTTCGCCACTGTCTCTGTCTCTTTTCGTGAATTTTCGGCTCGTCAGGGTTTACGGAGGTCGCATCCGCAGCCGGGAAAACCCGCCGGGTCCTCGAAAGGGACCTGCCGGGCAGCCGCTTCCCTGGTCTGGGCACATACGTGCAGCACGCGAGTGGCCCACCGACCGATCCCGGGATGCGGGTGGTGGTGGGCTGCCCGCGACACCGTTCGACGGTGCGCGACGCTCCTGGAGCCCTGTCCCGGGGGACCGGGCCTCCGGCCGGACGTCCCGCTCTGACAGCACAGGACTCGGCACTTCGCAGCAGTCTACAGGGCGGTCAGGACCGCTTGCGACCGAGGTGTCCGCGGGTCCATTCCACGGCGTCCGCGTATCTGGCCTCCGCGCCGTGCCGGCCCGGTGTGTAGTACTCCCGGTCCTTCAGGGCGTCCGGGGCGTACTGCTGCCGGGCGATGCCCTCGGGCAGGTCGTGCGGGTACACGTAGCCCTGGGCGTGGCCCAGTGCGGCGGCGCCCTGGTAGTGCCCGTCGCGCAGGTGCGCCGGCACCGGTCCGGCCAGGCCCTTGCGGACGTCCGCCAGGGCGGCGCCGATCGCGGTGGTCGCCGAGTTGGACTTGGGGGCGAGGGCCAGGGCGATGGTGGCGTGGCTGAGGGTGAGGGCGGCCTCCGGGAAGCCGATCATGGCGACGGCCTGGGCGGCGGCGACGGCGATCGGCAGCGCGTTCGGGTCGGCCAGGCCGATGTCCTCGCTGGCGGAGATCATCAGGCGGCGCGCGATGAACCGGGGGTCCTCGCCGGCCTCGATCATGCGGGCCAGGTAGTGCAGGGCCGCGTCCACATCGGAGCCGCGGATGGACTTGATGAGGGCGCTGGCGACGTCGTAGTGCTGGTCGCCGTCGCGGTCGTACGTCACCGCGGCGCGGTCGACGGTCTGCTCCAGGGTCCCCAGGGTGATCTCGCTCTCGCCCTGGTCCAGGGCGGCGCCGGCGGCAGCCTCCAGGGCGGTCAGGGCGCGGCGGGCGTCGCCGCCGGCGATCCGCAGCAGGTGTTCCTCGGTGTCCTCGGGGAGCGTGACGGCGTTCGCCAGGCCGCGTTCGTCGGCGAGCGCCCGCCGGAGCAGGCCCCGGATGTCGTCGTCGGTGAGGGGTTCGAGGGTGAGCAGCAGGGAGCGGGAGAGCAGGGGCGAGATGACCGAGAAGTACGGGTTCTCCGTGGTGGCCGCGATCAGGGTCACCCAGCGGTTCTCCACGGCCGGCAGCAGGGAGTCCTGCTGGGCCTTGCTGAAGCGGTGGATCTCGTCCAGGAAGAGGACGGTCTCCTTGCCGTACCCCCCGGTGGCGCGGCGGGCGCCGTCGATGACCGCGCGGACCTCCTTGACGCCCGCGGTGATCGCGGACAGCTCCACGAACCGCTTGTCGGTCGCCTTCGACACGACGTACGCCAGGGTGGTCTTGCCGGTGCCGGGCGGGCCCCAGAGGATCACCGAGGACGGTCCGGCGGGGCCGCCGGAGCCCTCGCCGACCAGGCGGCGCAGGGGCGAGCCGGGCTTGAGCAGGTGCTGCTGCCCCATGACCTCGTCGAGCGTGCGCGGGCGCATGCGCACGGCCAGGGGGCTGCCCGCCGGGTCCTTCTCCTGGCGTTCTTCTGCTGCGGCGGTGAAGAGGTCGGGTTCCACGCTGAAACCCTAAATCACCGCACCGACAATCCCCTCGGGACCGTCAGCTGGTCCAGAACTCCCACCAGCGGGTCAGCACCAGCATGCCGATGATGCCGATGTGCACGACCGGCAGGACCCAGGTGAACTCGCCGAAGAAGGACTTCAGCGGGCGCGGGGCCGGCAGGAAGCCGTTGCGGACGTTGAACGAGGTGACGTACCAGAACATGGTGATCGTGGCGACCCAGGCCAGCGAGCACCACAGGCACAGGGCGTTGATCCGGTACAGGGACTGGAACTGCAGCCAGGTGCAGAAGCCGACGCCGAACAGCGTGCCGAAGTTGAACGTCAGCCAGTACCAGCGCGGGAACCGGGCGCGGGCCAGCAGGCTCATGCCGACGCAGACGACGATGCCGTAGCAGACCAGGCCGAGCATGGGGTTGGGGAAGCCGAAGGCGGCGGCCTGCTTGCTCTCCATGACGCTGCCGCAGGAGACCACCGGGTTGAGGCTGCACCCGGGGGTGAAGGTCGTGCCCGCGACCTTCGCCTCCAGGAGCTTGAACTTGTCGATCGTGATGACCCACGCGGCCAGCAGTCCGGCCGCGCCGGTGAGCACGAGCAGGATGGCGAAGGCACGGCTGCCGCCGGCCGCGCGCGGGGCGTCGGCGGCGCGCTCCGGACCGGGCTTCGCGGAGACGTCGTTCACTGTCGTCTTGCTCATCACGCCGATTCCGTCACTTGAGAGTTGGACCATCTTCGGGCACCGGCCATTGTGCCGCACGCGCCGGTGCCGGGGCCGTTCACTCCGCATAAGGATGTGCGTACGACGGTTACCGCCTGCCAGGTTCCGCCCTTACGGCAAGGGCGCCGGACGCCCTCCGGGAGGGGGTCCGGCGCCCATGCGCGCGGGTGCGGCTAGCCGAGCCGGGACTCCAGCTCCGCCACGATCTCGTTGACGCCGATCGCCGTCTGCTCGCCGGACTCCATGTCCTTGAGCTGGACGACGCCCTCGGCGAGGTCGCGCTCGCCGGCGACGACGGTGTAGCGGGCGCCCGAGCGGTTGGCGTTCTTCATGGCGCCCTTCAGGCCCTTGCCGCCGTAGGAGAAGTCCGCCGCGATGCCGACCTTGCGCAACTCGGTGACCTTGGCGAACAGCACCCGGCGGGCCTCCTCGCCGAGCGGCACGGCGTAGACGGAGGTGGTGGAGGGCAGGTCGAGCCGGACGCCCTCCGCCTCCAGTGCGAGGACCGTGCGGTCGACGCCGAGGGCCCAGCCGACCGACGGCAGCGCGGGGCCGCCGATCATCTCGGACAGGCCGTCGTACCGCCCGCCGCCGCCCACCGCGGACTGCGAGCCGAGGCCGTCGTGCACGAACTCGAAGGTGGTGCGGGTGTAGTAGTCCAGGCCGCGCACCAGCTTCGGGTCGTCCTCGAAGGAGACGCCGGCGGCGGTGATCAGCTCGCGGACCTCCTCGTGGTACGCCTTGCACGCGTCGCACAGGTAGTCGCGCAGCAGCGGGGCGCCGGCGAGCTGCGCCTGCACCGACTCGCGCTTGTCGTCCAGGACGCGCAGCGGGTTGATGTCGACGCGGCGGCGCGTGTCCTCGTCCAGGTCCAGGCCGTGCAGGAAGTCCTGGAGCGCGGTCCGGTAGACCGGGCGGCACTCCTTGTCGCCGAGGCTGTTGAGCAGGATGCGGAAGTTCCTGAGGCCCAGCGAGCGGTACGCCTGGTCGGCCAGGATGATCAGCTCGGCGTCCAGCGCGGGGTCCTCGGCGCCGATCGCCTCGGCGCCGACCTGGGAGAAGTGCCGGTAGCGGCCCTTCTGGGGGCGTTCGTAGCGGTAGTAGGAGCCGGAGTACCAGAGCTTGACCGGGAGGTTGCCCGTCTTGTGCAGGTTGGCCTCCAGGGCCGCCCGCAGCACGGACGCGGTGCCCTCGGGGCGCAGGGCGAGCCGGTCGCCGCCCTTGGTCTCGAAGGCGTACATCTCCTTGGTCACGATGTCGGTGGACTCCCCGACACCGCGCGCGAACAGCTCGACGTTCTCGAAGCCGGGCGTCTCGACGTAGCCGTAGCCGGAGTTGCGCAGCGGGGCGGCGATCGCCTCGCGGACCGCCAGGTAGGCCGCGGAGTCCGGCGGGATCAGGTCGTAGGTGCCCTTGGGGGCCTTGAAGGTGCTCACGGAGTCTTTCGTCACATTCCTCGTCGGGGAGCCTCCTGGGCTCCCGGGCCGGCGGCCACCTGCCGCAGATAGGGATTGGTGGCGCGCTCCTGGCCGATGGTCGTCTGGGGGCCGTGGCCGGACAGCACCACGGTGGAGTCGTCGAGCGGCAGGCACACCCGGGCCAGCGACCGCATCATGTCCGCCATGGATCCGCCCGGCATGTCGGTGCGTCCGATGGAGCCGGCGAACAGCAGGTCCCCGGAGAAGAACACCGACGGCACGTCGGCGCTCTCGGGCATCCGGAAGGCCACCGACCCCTTGGTATGGCCCGGCGCGTGCGCGACGGAGAACGTGAGTCCGGCCAGCTCCAGCGCGGCCCCGTCCGACAGCTCGCGGACGTCGTCCGGCTCCCCCACGGTCAGCTCGCCCAGCAGCGGCATGCCGATGGAGCGGCCGAGCGCCTTCTCGGGGTCGCTCATCATGTACCGGTCCTCGGGGTGGATCCAGGCCGGTACGTCGTGTGCGCCGCAGACGGGGACGACGGAGGCCACGTGGTCGATGTGGCCGTGGGTGAGGACGACGGCGACGGGCTTGAGCCGGTGTTTCCGGAGCGTCTCCGCGACGCCTTCGGCGGCCTGGTGGCCGGGGTCGATGATCACGCACTCCTCGCCGGCGGCGGGGGCGACGAGATAACAGTTCGTCCCCCAGGCCCCGGCGGGGAACCCGGCAATGAGCACGATCGTCCTTCGTTGTGTCGGTTACGGGCGGCTACAGGCGGCTTCGGCCGCCCTCAGAGCCTACCGGCGCTGCCGTTTCCTCAGCCAACCCATATACGGTACGGGGCTACACGCAGCGGTCGGAGCACGAGGACGCACGCGTACCGCCCGACACACGACACGCATGAGGAGACAACCCGGTGGTCAGCCAGGAGCAGCGGCGGCGTCAGCTCGCCCGGGAGAAGTTCTTGCGGCAGCAGCAGCGGCGCACCGAGGCGCGCCGCAAGGGCCGCCTGCGCAACTCCGTGATCGCGTCGGTACTGGGCGTGGTCGTGATCGGCAGTGTCGCCCTGTACACGACCGGGGTGCTCAAGGACGACGACGGCAAGAAGACGGACGCGAGCGCCCAGGTCACCCCGAGCGCCCCGCCCACCAGCAAGGCCCCGGACCCGTGCGCGAAGCCCGCGGCCGGCTCGGTGAAGAAGCTGAGCTGGAAGAAGGAGCCGGCGATGACGGTCGACACGTCGGCCGACTACACCCTCAAGCTGGCGACGACCTGCGGCGACATCGGCATCGCGCTGAAGACGTCGGCGGCGCCGCACACGGTGAACTCGTTCGACTTCCTGGCGGGCCAGGGGTACTTCGACCACACCAAGTGCCACCGGCTGACCACCAAGGACATCTACGTCCTGCAGTGCGGCGACCCGCAGGGCACCGGCTCGGGCGGCCCCGGCTACACGCTCCCGGACGAGAACCTCGAGGACAAGAGCCTGAAGAACAACACCTACCCGGCGGGCACGGTGGCGATGGCCAACACCGGGCAGAAGCACACCGGCGGCAGCCAGTTCTTCCTGGTCTACAAGGACAGTCCGCTGCCGCCCAGCTACACGCCGTTCGGCACGATCGACGCGGCGGGCATGAAGGTGCTGAACAAGATCGCGGCGGCCGGCGAGAACACCGGCGGCGGTGACGGCGCACCGAACGCGACGGTCGTGATCGACAAGGCCACGGTCGCCAAGTCCTGACTCCGCGCGACCGCCCGCCGGTGCCGGACCCCGGAGCTGAGCAGGGCGGTCGGCGCAATTCTGTGGCGCTGGATGCGGACAGGCAACCCGCTGGTCGCCTATGTTGGCCGTGACGAAACTGTGGACGATGCCCGGGGGTGCTGAGGCCCCCCGCAGGCATCATGTGGAGGAGGCGCTGTGAGCAGCGACCCGTGGGGCCGCGTCGACGAGACGGGCACCGTGTACGTGCGGACGGCCGACGGCGAGCAGGTCGTCGGTTCCTGGCAGGCAGGATCGCCCGACGAGGCGCTCGCCTACTTCGAACGCAAGTACGAGGGCCTGGTTGTGGAGATCGACCTCCTCGAGAAGCGCGTGCGGACCACCGACCTGTCGGCGAAGGACGCCCAGGCCGCCATCGGTCACCTGCGCGAGCAGGTGGACGCGCACCACGCGGTCGGCGACCTGGAGGCGCTGCGCGTCCGGCTGGACAAGCTGGTCGCCACCGTCGAGGCCCGCCGCGAGGAGCGCAAGGCCCAGCGGGCCAAGCAGTCCGACGAGGCCCGCAAGGCCAAGGAGGACCTGGTCACCGAGGCCGAGGAGCTGGCCCGGTCCGACCAGTGGCGGGCCGCCGGCGAGCGGCTGCGGGCGCTGGTGGACACCTGGAAGGGGCTGCCGCGCCTGGACCGCAAGTCCGACGACGAGCTGTGGCACCGCTTCTCGCACGCCCGGTCGGCGTTCTCCAAGCGCCGCAAGGCGCACTTCGCGCAGCTGGACGCGCAGCGCGAGGAGGCACGCCGGGTCAAGGAACGGCTGGTCGCCGAGGCGGAGGCGCTGTCGGGCTCGACGGACTGGGGGCCGACGGCCGCCCGTTACCGCGACCTGATGGCGGAGTGGAAGGCCGCGGGCCGGGCGCAGCGCGAGCACGAGGACGACCTGTGGAACCGCTTCCGCGGCGCCCAGGACGTGTTCTTCGCCGCCCGCAGCTCGGTCTTCGCCGAACGGGACGCCGAGCAGTCGGAGAACCTGAAGCTGAAGGAGGAGCTGGCCGAGGAGGCCGAGAAGCTCCTGCCGATCGGCGACCTGAAGGCCGTGCGCGCCGCCTTCCGCTCGATCAACGAGCGCTGGGAGGCCATCGGCCACGTCCCGCGGGACGCCCGGCCGAAGGTCGAGGGCCGCATGCACGCCGTCGAGCGCGCGATCCAGGAGGCCGAGGAGGCCGAGTGGCGCCGGACGAACCCGGAGGCACGCGCGCGTGCCGAGGGTCTGACCGGCCAGCTCCAGGCCGCCGTGGACAAGCTGACGGCGCAGATCGAGCAGGCGCGCGCCCAGGGCAACAACGCCAGGGCCGACAAGCTGGAGAAGGAGCTGCAGGGCCGCCAGGCACTCCTGGAGCAGGCCCTGAAGGGCTTGCAGGAGTTCGGCGGCTGATTTCCCCAGCCGAAGCCACGAGGGCCCCGTACGCGCGTACGGGGCCCTTCGCCGTTCCGGGTGCCGCGTCGTGGCGGCCGGGTCCTAGGACCGGCTGCGGCCCGAGGTCACGCGGTACACGTCGTACACGCCCTCCACGCCCCGGACGGCCTTCAGGACGTGGCCGAGGTGCTTGGGGTCGCCCATCTCGAAGGTGAACCGGGAGGTGGCCACCCGGTCCCGGGAGGTCTGGACGGCCGCCGACAGGATGTTGACGTGCTGGTCGGACAGCACCCGGGTGACGTCCGAGAGCAGCCGGGAGCGGTCCAGGGCCTCCACCTGGATGGCGACCAGGAAGACCGAGGACTGGGTGGGCGCCCACTCGACGTCGAGGATGCGCTCCGGCTCGCGCGAGAGCGAGTCGACGTTGACGCAGTCGCTGCGGTGCACCGACACACCGCTGCCGCGGGTGACGAAGCCGATGATCGGGTCGCCCGGCACCGGCGTACAGCAGCGGGCCAGCTTCACCCACACGTCCTCGACGCCCTTGACCACGACGCCCGGGTCGGCGCTGGAGCGCCGCTTACGGCTGCGGCCGCGGGACGGCGGGACCGACTCGTCGATCTCCTCGGTGGCCGCCTCCTCGCCGCCCAGGGCCTGCACCAGCTTCTGCACGATGTTCTGCGCGGAGACATGGCCCTCGCCGATCGCCGCGTACAGCGCGGAGATGTCCGAGTAGCGCATCTCGTGGGCGAGCGTGACGAGCGAGTCGCCGGTCAGGATGCGCTGGATCGGCAGGTTCTGCTTGCGCATGGCCCGCACGATGGCGTCCTTGCCCTGCTCTATCGCCTCGTCGCGGCGCTCCTTGGAGAACCAGGCGCGGATCTTGTTGCGCGCCCGCGGCGACTTGACGAAGCCGAGCCAGTCCCGGGACGGGCCGGCGCCGGTGGCCTTGGAGGTGAAGACCTCCACCAGGTCGCCGTTGTCCAGGGTGGACTCCAGCGGTACGAGGCGGCCGTTGACCCGCGCTCCTATGGTGCGGTAGCCGACCTCGGTGTGGACCGCGAACGCGAAGTCCACCGGGGTGGACCCGGCCGGCAGCGCTATGACGTCGCCCTTGGGGGTGAAGACGAAGACCTCGTTGCGGGACAGGTCGAAGCGCAGGGACTCCAGGAACTCGCTGGGGTCCTCGGTCTCCTTCTGCCAGTCCAGCAGCTGCCGCAGCCACGCCATGTCGTTGATGGCGTCCTTGTCCTTCCCGGACGCCTTCGGCACGTCGGTGCGGACCTTGGAGGCGCCGGCGACGGCCTCCTGCTTGTACTTCCAGTGCGCGGCGATGCCGTACTCGGCGCGGCGGTGCATGTCGAACGTGCGGATCTGCAGTTCGACCGGCTTGCCGTTGGGCCCGATGACCGTCGTGTGCAGCGACTGGTACATGTTGAACTTGGGCATCGCGATGTAGTCCTTGAACCGGCCGGGGACCGGGTTCCAGCGCGCGTGCACCGTGCCGAGCGCGGCGTAGCAGTCGCGGACCGTGTCGACGAGGACGCGGATGCCCACCAGGTCGTAGATCTCGGCGAAGTCGCGGCCGCGCACGATCATCTTCTGGTAGACGCTGTAGTAGTGCTTCGGGCGGCCGGTGACGGTCGCCTTGATGCGGGCGGCGCGCAGGTCGGACTGGACCTCGTCGGTCACTATGGCCAGGTACTCGTCGCGCTTGGGCGCCCGCTCGGCCACCAGCCGTACGATCTCGTCGTACATCTTGGGGTAGAGGATCGCGAACGCGAGGTCCTCCAGCTCCCACTTGATGGTGTTCATGCCGAGGCGGTGGGCGAGCGGAGCGTAGATCTCCAGCGTCTCGCGCGCCTTCTTCTCCTGCTTCTCGCGCTTCAGGTAGCGCATGGTGCGCATGTTGTGCAGCCGGTCGGCCAGCTTGATGACCAGGACCCGCGGGTCCTTCGCCATCGCCACGACCATCTTGCGCACCGTCTCGGCCTGCGCGGCCTCGCCGAACTTGACCTTGTCCAGCTTGGTCACGCCGTCGACGAGCAGGGCGACGGTGTCGCCGAAGTCCCGGCGGAGCTGGTCGAGGCCGTACTCGGTGTCCTCGACCGTGTCGTGCAGCAGCCCGGCCATCAGGGTGGCCGGATCCATGCCCAGCTCGGCGAGGATGGTGGTGACGGCGAGCGGATGCGTGATGTACGGGTCGCCGCTCTTGCGCTTCTGGCCGCGGTGCCAGCGCTCGGCGACCTGGTAGGCGCGCTCGATCTGGCGCAGCGTGGAGTTCTCGATCTTGGGGTCGTTGCTGCGCACTATCCGCAGCAGCGGCTCCAGGACCGGGTTGTAGGGGTTCGCGCGCTGGACGCCGAGGCGGGCGAGGCGGGCCCGGACCCGGTTGGAGGAGCCGCTGCGGGCGGGCTGCGCGGCCGGCTGACGCACCACCGGGGGCTGCGCCGGACGCTCGGCCGGGGCCTGCTTGGGCCGCACGGACTCGGCGCTCTTCTCGACGGGCGCCGAGTGGGCGTGCTCCACCGGCCCGCGGGTGTCGTTCTTCACCTGGGACGCGTGCGGCGCGGGCTTCGCCGCGGCGGCCGAGGCGGACTCGGGCTTGGCGGCGGTCAGTGGCTGGGCCTCGTCTGGCAAGAGGGCTCCTCGTGCGCGATCCGGGTCCCCGGTCAGGCTCCGGAAACCCCATGGTAGCGATCCTGCGCCCGGTCATCGCCTTCAGGCGGCTGTGAGGACCGTGTACCCCCGCAACACACGGGACTCCCCGGGGATTTTGGGAAATATCCAGCGACGGGCCCGCGGGGGTACGGCGCGTCCCGGTACGGCGACGGCCGCCCCGGTGCTCGCGGGGCGGCCGTCGTGCCGTGGGTACCGGCCGGACCGGGCCGTGCGGACCGGTCAGACCTGGAGCAGCGCCTCGAGCGGGGCGTCGCCCAGGGCCGGTTCCAGCCGGGAGCGTCCGGCCAGGAAGCCCAGTTCCATCAGCACCGCCAGACCGGCCACATCGGCACCGGCCCGCTGGATGAGATGGATCGCGGCCTCGGCCGTACCGCCCGTGGCCAGGACGTCGTCCACGATCAGGACGCGGTCGCCGGCGGCCAGGTCCTCGGCGTGCACCTCGATCTCCGCCGAGCCGTACTCTAGGTCGTAGGCCTGGCGCAGGGTGGCTCCGGGCAGCTTGCCCGCCTTGCGGACCGGGATGAAGCCCAGGCCCGCGCGGACGGCGACCGGCGCGCCGAGGATGAAGCCCCGGGCCTCCAGGCCGACGATCTTGGTCGCGCCGGTGCCGGCGGCGATCTCGGCCAGCGTGTCGGTGAGCGCGGTGAAGGCCGCCGGGTCGGCCAGGAGCGGGGTGATGTCCTTGAACATCACGCCCGGCTCCGGATAGTCGGCCACGTCCCGGATGCGGCTGAGCAGCAGGTCCCGGATGTCGGTCATCGGCGCTTCCCCGAGGCACGGCCGCGGCCCCGGCCGCGGGAGACGGGCTGGCTGCGCGGGCCGACGACGGCGGGAGCGCCGTCGTCGTCACCGGCGGTGGTACGGGGCTCGGTCACGTCCTCGTCCGCGGCGGCCTGGGCGCGCTTGGCCAGGATGCGCTTGGTGAGGGCCTTCATCGCCGGCTCGCGCTCCTTGAGGTCGGCGACGAGCGGGGTGGCGATGAAGATCGACGAGTAGGCACCGGCCGCGAGACCGACGAACAGCGACAGCGAGATGTCGTTGAGCGTGCCCGCGCCGAGGAAGCCGCCGCCGATGAAGAGCAGACCGGCGACCGGCAGCAGGGCGACGACCGTGGTGTTGATGGAGCGGACCAGGGTGCCGTTGATCGACCGGTTGGCGATCTCGCTGTAGGTGAACCGGGTCTGCTTGGTGATGTCCTTCGTCTGCTCCTTGAGGCTGTCGAAGACGACGACCGTGTCGTAGAGCGAGTAACCGAGGATGGTGAGCAGACCGATGACCGTGCCGGGCGTGACCTCGAAGCCGACCAGGGCGTAGATGCCGGTCGTGATGGTGATGTCGTGGATCAGCGCGACCAGCGCCGCGATGGCCATCCGCCACTCGAAGGCGATCGCCAGGTAGATCACCACCAGGACCATGAAGATCGCCAGGCCCTCCCAGGCCTTGTTGGCGATCTGCTCGCCCCAGCTCGGGCCGACCAGGTCGGCGGCCAGCTTCTCGGAGTCGAGGTTCAGGTCCTTGGCCAGCTCCTGCTTGATCCGGTCGGACTGGGCGGTGTCGATGCCGGCGATCTGGATGCGCAGGCTGCCGTTGCCCAGCTTCTGCACGATCGCCTCGTGGCCGGAGGCGTCCGTGGCGAACTTCTCCGCCTGCGCCACCGACGCGCTCATCTTCGTGGGCGTCGTGAAGACCGCGCCGCCCTGGAACTCGATGCCCATGTTCAGGCCGCGCACCGCCAGGCCGACGATGGCCGTGATGGTGATCAGGATCGAGATGCCGTACCAGATCTTGCGCTTGCCGATGAAGTCGTAGGAGATCTCGCCGCGGTGCAGTCGAGCGCCGAGGTTGCCGAGTTTCGACATCGCTCACGCCTCCTTCGGGTCGACGGGGCCGGCGGCGGGACCGGCGGGACGGCGGGTGCGGCGCAGCGGCGGCTTGGCGCCCAGGCCCTTCGGGTCGAGCCCGGACCACTTGTGGCCGTCGGCGAAGAACCTGCGGCGGGCCAGCAGCGTCATCAGCGGCTTGGTGAACAGGAAGACCACGACCACGTCGAGCAGGGTGGTCAGGCCCAGCGTGAAGGCGAAGCCCTGCACCTTGCCCACGGTGACGATGAACAGCACGGCGGCGGCGAGGAAGGACACGAAGTCGGAGACCAGGATGGTGCGCCGGGCACGCGGCCAGGCCCGCTCCACCGCCGGGCGCAGCGTACGGCCCTCGCGGATCTCGTCCCGGATGCGTTCGAAGTACACGATGAACGAGTCCGCGGTGATACCGATGGCGACGATGGCACCGCAGACCGCCGGCAGGTTCAGCGCGAAGCCGATGGCCGGGCCGAGCAGCGCCATGATCACGTAGGTGAGGATCGCGGAGACCAGCAGGGAGGCCATGGCGACGAGCGACAGACCGCGGTAGTAGACCACCAGGTAGATCACGACCAGCGCCAGGCCGATCGCTCCCGCGAGCAGACCGGCGTGCAGCTGCTCGCCGCCGAGCGCGGCGGTGACGGTGGTGACGGACTGCTCCTGGAAGGAGAGCGGGAGCGCGCCGTACGACAGCATGTTGGCGAGGTTCTGCGCCTCGTCCTGCTGGAAACTGCCCGAGATCTCCGCCTGGCCGCCGGTGATGGCCTGGCGCACGGTCGGGCTGGAGACGACCTCGCCGTCCAGGACGATGCCGAACTCGTTCTGCGGCTGGGTCTTCGTGGCCAGCTCGCCGGTGATGTCGGCGAACTTCTTGGCACCGCCGGAGGTGAAGGTCATCTGGACCTGCCAGCCGGCGGCGCCCTGGGTGTCGAAGACGGCCTGCGCCTTCTTCACCTCGGTGCCGTCGACGGCGGCCGGGCCGAGCAGGTACTTGAACCAGGCGTCGTCGATCTGGCCGCAGGCCACGGTCGGCTGGCCGGGCTTGACGTTCTTGCCGGCGTTGGCCCGGTCGGTGGGCTTGGCGCAGTTCAGGGCCGCGTACTGGGCCTGCAGCCTGGCGTTCGCGTCCGAGCCGCCGGCCGGGGCCGAGGGGCTCGCCGACGGCTTGCCGCCGCCCGAGGCGGAGGCGCCCGGCGAGGGGGTCGAGTCGGCCTTCAGGGCGTCGGTGACGGCACGGCCCTGGGAGGTCGCCGAAGCGGAGGGGGAAGCGGAGCCGCCGGTCGAGGTCGCCGTCTCCTTGTCGGAGGCGGAGGCGGACGCGCTGGCGCCCGGCTTCGGCGAGGAGCTGGAGCCGGAGGAGGCGCTCGGCGACGGGCTCTTCGCGGCGGGGCCGCTGGGCTCGCTCGTCAGGACCGGCCGGAAGTACAGCTTGGCGGTGGTGCCGACCTGCTCCTGGGCCTCCTTGGAGTTGGTGCCCTTGGGGATGTTGACGATGATGTTGTCGTTCCCCTGGGTCTGCACCTCCGCCTCGGAGACGCCCAGGCCGTTGACCCGGCGGTTCATGATGTCGACCGCGGTGTCCATGTTGGCCTTGTTGATCGCGGACCCCTGGTCGGCCTTCGCCTTGAGCGTGATGCTCGTACCACCGGCGAGGTCGATACCGAGACGCGGAGTGGTGTGCCCGGAGGCGAACATCCCTCCGGTGAGCGCCACGATGGCGATCAGGATGAGGGCCAGCGAGCGCCCTGGCTTGCTCTGGGCGCTCGCGCTACGGCCCCTCTTAGGTGCTGCCACCTTCTCGTACTCCCTCTCGGGCCGCCCCGCGCCCGGTCGGCGCGGTCGGCCATGACATGGTGTCGGGCTCCCCTGCGGGAACAGACGCGCCCGGGACTCGCGGGGGCGTCGTCATGCCGCCGCCGCGCCTCCCGGGGCGTGACTACTTCGCGTCGGAGTCGCCGTCGGTCTTCTTGGCGTCTTCCTCCGTCTTGGCCTCGGCGGCGGCCGCCTTGTCCTCGGCGGCCTGGACGGCGTCCGCGCCGCGCTCGGCGGCGGCGTCCTTCTTGCCGAGGTCGATCCGGTCGTCGGAGCCGGCGGCAGCGGCCGATCCGTCGGTCTCGTCCGCCTCGGTGAGGGAGGAGGCGTCGTCCGGGACGAGGCCGGCGTCGGACTTCAGGTCGTGCTCGATGCCGTGGACGATGCGGTTGTACTCGTCGTCGGTGAGGACGGCGCCGATGGCGTTCTTGGCGAAGAGGAGGTCGACGCCCGGTGCGGCGTCGAGGAGGACCGTGTCCTCGTTGACCTCCTTGACCGTCGCGTACATCCCCCCGATCGTGCGGACGCCCGAGCCGGGCTGCATCTCGTTCCGCATCTGACTGGCCTGCTGCTGCTTCTTCTTGGCCGAACGCGTCATCAGGAACATGGCCGCGATGAGCACGATGAACGGGAGGAGGGTATAGGCATTCACGGGACGGGCATTTCCTTCGCGCGACCGCGCGGTGAGCGGCCTGTTGACGGGGGTGTGGTCGGCGCCGCCCGCAAGGGCGGCATCGGCGGAGTCTAAGCGAGTCCGCTCTCATGGAACAACGCTCAGCATGGCACCTGGGTTCCTGCCGGGCCACCGCCCTCGCCGCGGGACGGCCCTCACGCCCCGAACAGGTCCTGTTGTCCGGTTCCGGCGGCCGGCGCGTGCGGCGGGGTCAGGCCGAGGTGGGCCCAGGCCGCGGGGGTGGCGACCCGGCCCCGCGGGGTGCGGGCGAGCAGTCCCTCGCGGACCAGGAACGGTTCGGCGACCTCCTCCACCGTCTCCCGCTCCTCCCCCACCGCGACGGCCAGCGTGGACAGTCCGACCGGTCCGCCGCCGAACAGCTTCAGCAGCGCCGTCAGGACCGCGCGGTCGAGCCGGTCGAGACCGCGCGCGTCGACCTCGTAGACGGCGAGGGCCGCCCCGGCGATCTCGCGGGTGATCACGCCGTCGGCCTTGACCTGTGCGTAGTCCCGGACGCGGCGCAACAGGCGGTTGGCGATCCGGGGCGTGCCCCGGGACCGGCCGGCGATCTCGGCGGCACCGGCCGGCTCGATCTCGACGTCCAGCAGACGCGCCGAGCGGTGGACGACGCGCTCCAGCTCGCGCGGTTCGTAGAACTCCATGTGCGCGGTGAAGCCGAAGCGGTCGCGCAGCGGCGGCGGCAGCAGGCCCGCGCGCGTGGTGGCGCCGACCAGCGTGAACGGCGGCAGCTCCAGCGGGATGGCGGTGGCGCCGGGGCCCTTGCCGACGATGACGTCGACCCGGAAGTCCTCCATCGCCATGTACAGCATCTCCTCGGCGGGCCGGGACATCCGGTGGATCTCGTCGAGGAAGAGGACTTCGCCCTCCTGGAGGGAGGAGAGGATCGCGGCGAGGTCGCCGGCGTGCTGGATGGCCGGTCCGGAGGTGATGCGGATGGGGGCGCCCATCTCGGCCGCGATGATCATCGACAGGGTGGTCTTGCCGAGGCCGGGCGCGCCGGAGAGCAGCACGTGGTCGGCGGTGGCGCCGCGCGCGCGTGCGGCGCGCAGCACCAGGTCGAGCTGTTCGCGGACCTTCTCCTGTCCGATGAACTCGCCGAGGTCCTTGGGGCGCAGGGCGGCCTCGACGGCCTGGTCCTCCCGGTCGGCGACGGAGTCCACGAGCCGCTCGCCTGCCGGGTCGGGGGCCGGCGTTTCGGTCGGGTCGTCCCAGTTCATGTGATTGCCTTACGACGGTTCGGGTCAGCGGGCGCGGTTCAGGGTCTGCAGGGCGGCCTTCAGCAGCTGCCCGACCTGCGGGGCGCCGCCGGCGGCCTCGGCCTGCGGCGTGACGGCGGCCACGGCCTCGTCGGCCTCGCGGGTGGCGTAGCCGAGGCCGATCAGGGCCGCGTGCAGCTGGTCGCGCCAGCCCTGGCCGGCCGGGGCGCCGACGGCCGGCCCGCCGACGGGCTCGCCGAGCCGGTCCTTCAGGTCCAGCAGCAGCTTCTGGGCGCCCTTCTTGCCGATGCCGGGGACCGCGGTGAGGGCCTTCTCGTCACCGGTGGCGACCGCGCGGCGCAGCGCGTCCGGGGTGTGCACGGCCAGCATGGCCTGGGCGAGGCGCGGGCCGACGCCGCTCGCGGTCTGCAGCAGCTCGAAGACCTGGCGCTCGTCGTCGTCCGCGAAGCCGTACAGGGTGAGCGAGTCCTCGCGGACCACCAGGGAGGTGTGCAGCCGGGCCGCCTGGCCCACCCGGAGCGTGGACAGGGTGTTCGGGGTGCACTGGACGGCCATGCCGACGCCGCCGACCTCGACGACCGCGGCGTCCGGGGCGAGCGCGGCGACCGTGCCGCTGACGAAGGCGATCATGCCGTGGGGCCTTTCGTTGCATGGACGGCGTGCCGGGCGACGGCCTGCTGGAGCCGGTTCTGCGCGGGGGCCCGCCAGATGTGGCAGATGGCGAGCGCGAGGGCGTCGGCGGCGTCGGCCGGCCGGGGCGGGGCGCTGAGCCGCAGCAGGCGGGTGACCATGGCGCCCACCTGGGCTTTGTCCGCGCGTCCGCTGCCGGTGACGGCGGCCTTGACCTCGCTGGGGGTGTGCAGGGCGACGGGGATGCCGCGCCGGGCGGCGCACAGCATGGCGACGGCGCTGGCCTGGGCGGTGCCCATGACCGTCCGCACGTTGTGCTGGCTGAAGACGCGCTCCACGGCGACGCATTCGGGCCGGTGCTCGTCCAGCCACTGCTCGATGCCCTGCTCCACGGCGAGGAGGCGGTGGCTGAGTTCGGCGTCCGCCGGGGTCCGGACGACGCCGACGCCGACCATGGTGAGCGGACGGCCCGCGACCCCTTCGACGACACCGACACCGCACCGCGTCAGGCCGGGGTCCACCCCGAGGACACGCACGCGCCGCTCCCTCCCTCACCCAAACACATGTTTGTGCAGGCTATCGGGTGACACTGACAACGCCGTACAACGCGACGGGCCGACGGGGGACGTGTCCCGTCGGCCCGGTCGGCCAGCCGTGCGCGTTACGCGTCGACCTTCTCCATGATCTCGTCGCTCACGTCGAAGTTGGCGAAGACGTTCTGCACGTCGTCGCTGTCCTCCAGCGCGTCGATCAGCTTGAAGATCTTCTTGGCGCCCTCCTCGTCCAGCTCGACCTGCATGGTCGGGACGAAGTTGGCCTCGGCGGACTCGTAGTCGATGCCGGCGTCCTGGAGGGCCGTGCGCACCGCGACGAGGTCGGTCGGCTCGCTGAGCACCTCGAAGTTCTCCCCGAGGTCGTTGACCTCCTCGGCACCGGCGTCCAGCACCGCGCCGAGCACGTCGTCCTCGGACAGCTCGCCCTTGGGGACGATGACGACGCCCTTGCGGTGGAACAGGTACGACACCGAGCCGGGGTCGGCCATGGAGCCGCCGTTGCGGGTCATGGCGACGCGGACCTCGGAGGCGGCGCGGTTGCGGTTGTCGGTGAGGCACTCGATGAGCACCGCGACACCGTTCGGACCGTAGCCCTCGTACATGATCGTCTCGTAGTCGGCGCCGCCGGCCTCCAGGCCCGCGCCGCGCTTGACCGCGGAGTCGATGTTCTTGTTCGGGACCGACGACTTCTTCGCCTTCTGGATGGCGTCGTACAGCGTCGGATTGCCGTCCGGATCGGCACCGCCCATCCGGGCCGCGACCTCGATGTTCTTGATCAGCTTCGCGAAGAGCTTGCCGCGCTTGGCGTCGATCACGGCCTTCTTGTGCTTCGTCGTGGCCCATTTAGAGTGGCCGGACATCTGCCTGTCTCCTTCGCGTAACCCATCTCTGTACGAACGGCAGAGATCCTACAAGGACTCGTGCGTCCGGTTGGCGCGCACCATGTCCACGAACAGGGCGTGCACGCGGTGGTCGCCGGTCAGCTCCGGGTGGAAGGAGGTGGCCAGCGCGTTGCCCTGGCGCACGGCGACGATGTGTCCCTCGTGCTCGGCGAGCACCTCCGCCGCGGCGCCCACGGACTCCACCCAGGGGGCGCGGATGAAGACGCCCTCCACAGGATCGCCCGCGACGCCCTTGACGTCGACCGCGGCCTCGAAGGACTCGTTCTGCCGGCCGAAGGCGTTGCGGCGCACGATCATGTCGATGCCGCCGACCGTCTCCTGGCCCGAGCGCGGGTCGAGGATCTTGTCGGCGAGCAGGATGAGGCCGGCGCAGGTGCCGTAGACGGGCAGGCCGGCGCGCACGCGGGCGCGCAGCGGCTCCATCACTCCGAAGAGGACGGCCAGCTTGGAGATGGTGGTCGACTCGCCGCCGGGCAGGACGAGGCCGTCGACCTCGGCGAGTTCCTCGGGGCGCCGCACCGGCCTGGCCACGGCGTCGGCCGCGGCCAGGGCGATGAGGTGCTCCCGGACGTCGCCCTGGAGGGCCAGGACGCCTATGACAGGAGTGTTCATGGGGTGTCGTACCTGTGGGTTACCAGCCGCGGTTCGCGTAGCGCTCGGACTCGGGGAGGACGTCGCAGTTGATGCCGACCATGGCCTCGCCGAGGTTGCGGGACGCGTCCGCGATGATCTTCGGGTCGTCGTAGAAGGTGGTGGCCTTCACGATGGCGGCGGCGCGCTTGGCCGGGTCGCCGGACTTGAAGATGCCGGAGCCGACGAACACGCCCTCGGCGCCGAGCTGCCGCATCAGGGCCGCGTCGGCCGGGGTGGCGACACCGCCGGCGGAGAACAGCACGACCGGCAGCTTGCCCAGCTCGGCGACCTCCTTGACCAGCTCGTACGGGGCGCGCAGCTCCTTGGCGGCGGCGTACAGCTCGTGGTTGTCCAGGCCGCGCAGCCGGGCGATGTCGCCCTTGATCTGACGCAGGTGGCGGACGGCCTCCACGACGTTGCCGGTGCCGGCCTCGCCCTTGGAGCGGATCATCGCGGCGCCCTCGGAGATGCGGCGCAGGGCCTCGCCCAGGTTGGTCGCACCGCACACGAACGGCGTGGTGAAGGACCACTTGTCGGAGTGGTTGACCTCGTCGGCCGGGGTGAGCACCTCGGACTCGTCGATGTAGTCGACGCCGAGGGACTGGAGCACCTGGGCCTCGACGAAGTGGCCGATGCGGGACTTGGCCATGACCGGGATCGAGACGGCCTCGATGATGCCCTCGATCATGTCCGGGTCGGACATGCGGGCCACGCCGCCGTCCTTGCGGATGTCGGCCGGGACCCGCTCCAGGGCCATGACCGCGACGGCGCCCGCGTCCTCGGCGATCTTCGCCTGCTCCGGCGTGACGACGTCCATGATCACGCCGCCCTTGAGCTGTTCGGCCATGCCGCGCTTCACGCGGGCGGTGCCGGTCTCGGGAGCCTGGTTGTCGATGGTGGACACGGGTGACCTCGCTGGTGGTGAAAGAGGGTTTCTGCACTCCCGAGAAAACGCGAGCGGACCAGGCCACAGCAAGGGCCAATGGAAAGCCGGTGGATCGTTTTCGGCCGGTCCGGGGTCAGGACACCCGCTCGACCAGCGCCGCGGGCGGCTCGTCGTCCATCTCGAAGGCCAGCGGGAAGGGGGCGTGGCCGGCCAGCCGGAACCAGCGGACTTTGCGGTGCTCGCGGAGCCTGCGGGCGGCTCCCACGGCGTCGTTGTGGAAGCGGCGGGCCATCGGCACCCGGCGGACCGCCTCGGCCAGCTCACGGGCGGCCTCGTCGCCGCCCGGGGCCACGCGGACGGCCTCCACCTGGGCCGCGTCCCGGAAGACCGCCCGCAGCGCCTGGCTCAGCTCGCTCTCGGCGACCTCGCGCTGCTCCTCCTCGGCCTGCCGGGCCGCGTGCGCCGCCTCGTACAGGACGATCGAGGCGGCCGGGTCCAGGACGCCCGAGGTCGCCAGCTCCTGGGCCACCGAGGCCCGCCGCAGCAACTGGGCGTCGAGCGCGGCGCGGGCCGCCTCCATCCGCACGTGCAGCCGGTCCAGCCGGCCGGCCGTCCAGCCGAGGTACACGCCGACGGCGAGCAGGGCGACGAGGATCCAGATGAGGGTTGCGGTCACGGCGGAAGGCTATCGGCAGGCGGGGTACGGCCTCCAAGGCGCGATACGGGGCGGGCCCGGCGGGGCGGGGCGCCGACCGGCGTCCCGCGCCGTACGCCGGTCAGTCCCGGGCCAGGCCGAGCCGCGCCCGCAGACCCGTGCGCTCGTCCGTGGCGACGGCCGACGTGCCGGTCGTCACCGTCTCGTACACGGACAGGATGTCCGCGCCGACCGTCGACCAGTCGAAGCGCCGCACATGGGCGCTGCCGCGCTCGCGCAGCCCGGCGCGGCGGGCCGGGTCCGCCAGCAGCCGTACGGCCGCCTCGGCCAGCGCGTCGGCGTCCTCGTTGGCGAACACCTCGCCGGCCTCGCCCTGGTCGAGGACCTGCACGAACGCGTCCAGGTCCGAGGCGAGCACGGGCGCGCCCGCCGACATCGCCTCGACCAGGATGATGCCGAAGCTCTCGCCGCCGGTGTTGGGCGCCACGTACAGGTCGACGCTGCGCAGCAGACGGGCCTTGTCCTCGTCGCTGATCATGCCGAGGAACTCCACGCGCGGGCGCAGCTCCTCGGGCAGGTGCTCGACGGCCGCCTCCTCGTCGCCCCGGCCGGCCACCAGCAGCCGGGTCCCCGGCCGGGCCGCCAGGATCGCCGGCAGCGCCTTCATCAGGACGGGCAGGCCCTTGCGGGGCTCGTCGATCCGGCCGATGAAGCCGATGGTCCCGCCCTGCCACTCGGGCCGCGGCTCGGCTCCGGCGAAGAAGTCGACGTCGACGCCGTTGGGGATGACGACCGCGTCCCCGCCGAGGTGCTCGACCAGCGTGCGCCGGGCGTACTCGCTGACCGCGATCCGCGCGCTGATCTTCTCCAGCGCCGCCTGGAGGATCGCGTAGGCGGCGATCATGGCGCGCGAGCGCGGGTTGGAGGTGTGGAACGTCGCGACGATGGGGCCCTGGGCCGCCCAGCAGGTCAGCAGGCCCAGCGAGGGCGAGGTCGGCTCGTGGATGTGCACCACGTCGAACGCGCCGTCGTGCAGCCAGCGCCGTACCCGCGCGGCCGACAGGAACCCGAAGTTCAGCCGGGCCACCGAGCCGTTGTACGGCACCGGGACCGCGCGGCCGGCCGAGACGACGTACGGCGGCAGCGGGGTGTCGTCGTCGGCCGGGGCGAGGACGGAGACGTGGTGGCCGAGGCGGATGAAGTACTCGGCGAGGTCGCGGACGTGGAACTGGACGCCACCGGGCACGTCCCAGGAGTACGGGCAGACGATCCCGATTCTCACGCGGGTCCCTTCGCGGGGTCGAGGTCGGCGAGCCACAGGCGCTGCAGCATGTGCCAGTCCTCCGGGTGCGCGGCGATCCCGGTGGCGAAGGCGTCGGCCAGCGCCTGTGTCATGACGGAGGTCTTCTCCACGCGCGTGCCCGACTCCGGTACGTCGACCGGGGCGTGGACCCGGCCCCGCATGACGGGTGAGTCGTCGTACCAGAGGGTGACGGGCAGCAGCAGCGCGCCCGTCTGCTGGGCGAGCAGCGCCGGACCGGCCGGCATCCGGGCCGGTTCGCCGAAGAAGTCGACCTGGACGCCGGAGGCGGACAGGTCGCGGTCGGCGACCAGGCAGACCAGGCCGCCGTCGCGCAGCCGCCGGGCCAGGGTGCCGAAGGCGGTGCCGCCGCTGTGCGGCAGGACCTCCATGCCCAGGCCCTCGCGGTAGGCGACGAAGCGGTCGTAGAGCGTCTCCGGCCTGAGCCGCTCGGCGACCGTGGTGAACGGGGTCCGCAGCGCGGTGGTGACCCAGGCGCCGGCCAGGTCCCAGTTGGCCAGGTGCGGCAGGGCGAGGATGACGCCCCGGCCGGCGGCGAGCCCGTCGGTCAGGTGGTGGACGTCCTGGGGGTCGAAGCCGGTCCGCACCCGCTCGGCGCTCCAGGCCGGCAGCCGGAAGGACTCCATCCAGTAACGCAGGTACGAACGCATGCCCGCGCGGGACAGCTCCGCCAGCCGCTCGGGGCCGGCGCCGGGCACCACGCGCGCGTAGTTCGCCTCCAGCCGCAGCACGCCCTTGCCGCGCTGTTTCCAGGCGAGGTCGGCGATGGTGCGGCCGAGGCGCACGGCGGCGGGCTCGGGGAGCTTCTTGACGCCGCTCCAGCCCAGGCCGTACAGCGCGTCGGTGAGCCGGTCGGCGGTGCTCACTGCGCGGCTCCGCCGGTGCTCTGCCGGGCGGCCGCCTCGGCCTCGGCGGACTCGCGGCGGACGGTGACGACCCGCTGGACCAGGGTGACGAGGCTGCCCGCCGCGACGATCCACAGCGCGATCGGCAGCAGCCACTGGATGCCCGGCACCCCGAACTTGTGCAGGCCCGCGAAACCGGCCGCGACCAGCGAGATCACCAGCCGCTCGGCGCGTTCGACGAGGCCGTTGACGGCGACCGGCAGGCCGATCGACTCGCCGCGCGCCTTGGTGTACGACACCACCTGCCCGCTGGCCAGGCAGAAGATCGACACCGCGCACAGCGCGTTGTCGTGCCCCTGTCCCGCGTACCAGAGCGCGAAGCCGCCGAAGATCGCGCCGTCGGCGACCCGGTCCAGGGTGGAGTCGAGGAAGGCGCCCCAGCGGCTGGAGCGGCCCAGCTGACGGGCCATGTTGCCGTCGACCAGGTCGGAGAAGACGAACAGGGTGATCACGACCGTGCCCCAGAAGAACTCTCCCCTGGGGTAGAAGACCAGCGCTCCCGCGACCACGCCGGCGGTGCCGATGAGCGTGACCGTGTCGGGGCTCACGCCCCGGCGGATGAGAAACGTGGCGAACGGTGTGAGGACACGCGTGAAGAATGCACGCGCGTACTTGTTCAGCATGGCCTTCCCGACGGTCGGTGACGCCGCGGCCCTGCTGGCCGCCGGCTGGCCCATCGTAGCCAGGCGCGCACGGGGCCGGCGGGCGGGCACCCGGCGGCGGCGCCGGCGAGCGGTGCGCGCGGCGGCGCACGGGCCCGCCGGTCACGGAAACGGTCACCCGCGCGCACGCTTCGTAGTCCTTCGTATGGACGGGGCGTGACGGGAGTGGAAAGCTCGAATAACCGCGGGCGTCGCCGGAGCCGCCAGAGCACGCGGATCCCGCGTGTCCGCGCCCACAGTGACCTCACCGTGCACGGGAGGCAGGATCATGGGCGACAAGGCACAGTCACACCACCCCGGGGCCGCCGGCAGGGCTCTCACGGCCCACCGGCCCGCGTCCCTGCGCAATGTGGTGCTGGTCGGCCACTCCGGTTCGGGAAAGACGACCCTGGTGGAGGCCCTCGCGCTGACCGCGGGGGCGGTGAACCGGGCGGGCCGCGTGGAGGACGGCGGCACCGTCTCCGACCACGACGAGATCGAGCACCGCCAGCAGCGCTCGGTCCAGCTCTCCCTGGTGCCGGTCGCCTGGGACGGCATCAAGGTCAACCTGCTGGACACCCCCGGCTACGCCGACTTCGTCGGGGAGCTGCGGGCCGGGCTGCGCGCCGCGGACGCGGCCCTCTTCGTGGTGTCCGCCGCCGACGGGGTGGACGGCTCGACGCGGATGGTGTGGGAGGAGTGCGCGGCCGTCGGCATGCCCCGCGCGATCGTGATCACGCACCTGGAGGCCGCGCGCGCGGACTTCGAGGAGACGACCCGGGTGTGCGCCGAGGTCTTCGGCGGCGACGACCCCGACGCGGTCCTGCCCCTGTACCTGCCGCTGCGCGCCCCCGAGGGCCCGGACGGGCACACACCGGTGACCGGGCTGGTCGGGCTGCTGTCACGGAAGCTGTTCGACTACTCGACCGGCGAGCGCAAGGAGTCCGAGCCCGGCGAGGAGCAGCTGCCCGGCATCGAGGAGGCCCGCGACCGGCTTATCGAGGGGATCATCGCGGAGAGCGAGGACGAGACCCTGATGGACCGCTATCTGGGCGGCGAGCAGGTCGACGTCGAGACCCTCGTCCGGGACCTGGAGCGGGCCGTGGCGCGCGGCTCGTTCTTCCCCGTGCTGGCCGCCGCCCCCGCCGCCGAGGGTGCCCGGCAGGGCCTCGGCACGGTGGAGCTGCTGGAACTGGTCACCGGCGGCTTCCCGACCCCGTCCGAGCACCCGCTGCCCGCGGTCACCACGACCGGCGGCGAGCCGCGCGAGCTGAAGCCATGCGACCCGGACGGCCCGCTGGTCGCCGAGGTCGTCAAGACCGCCTCCGACCCGTACGTGGGCCGGGTGTCACTGGTCCGCGTCTTCTCCGGGACCCTGCGCCCGGACCAGACGGTGCACGTCTGCGGGCACGGCCTCGCCGACCGCGGGCACGAGGACCACGACGTCGACGAGAAGACCGGCGCCCTGTCCATGCCGTTCGGAAAGCAGCAGCGCCCGGTGACCCACGCCGTCGCCGGCGATCTGGTGTGCGTGGCCAAGCTGAGCCGCGCCGAGACCGGCGACACCCTCTCCGCCAAGGACGACCCGCTCCTGATGGCGCCCTGGCGGATGCCCGACCCGCTGCTGCCGCTCGCCATCCAGGCGCACAGCAAGGCCGACGAGGACAAGCTGTCCCAGGGCCTCGCCCGGCTGGTCGCCGAGGATCCGACGATGCGCCTGGAGCAGAACCAGGACACCCACCAGGTGGTCCTGTGGTGTCTGGGCGAGGCGCACGCCGACGTCGCCCTGGAGCTGCTGCGCAGCCGCTACGGCGTCCAGGTCGACGTCGTCCCGCACCGGGTGCCGCTGCGCGAGACGTTCGCGGCCAGGGCCACCGGGCGGGGCCGGCACGTGAAGCAGTCCGGCGGTCACGGCCAGTACGCCATCTGCGAGATCGAGGTGGAGCCGCTGCCGGTCGGCTCGGGCATCGAGTTCGTCGACAAGGTGGTCGGCGGCGCCGTGCCCCGGCAGTTCGTCCCGTCCGTCGAGAAGGGCGTACGGGCCCAGGCCGCCAAGGGCGTCACGGCCGGCTATCCGCTGGTGGACGTGCGGGTCACCCTGCTGGACGGCAAGGCCCACTCGGTGGACTCCTCCGACGCCGCCTTCCAGACCGCGGGCGCGCTCGCCCTGCGCGAGGCCGCGGCCGACGCCGGGATCCATCTGCTGGAGCCGGTGGCCGAGGTGAGCGTGCTGGTCGGCGACGACTACGTGGGCGCCGTGATGAGCGACCTGTCCGGCCGGCGCGGCCGGCTGCTCGGCACCGAACAGGCGGGTTCCGGACGGACGCTGATCCACGCGGAGGTACCCGAGTTCGAGATCGGCCGGTACGCGGTCGACCTGCGCTCGCTCTCGCACGGCACGGCCCGCTTCGACCGTGCCTACGCCCGGCACGAGCCTATGCCGCCGCAGATCGCCGCCCGCCTGCGCGAACTGGCCGGGGACGAGGGGTAGCACGGGAGCACGGACCGGGCGCACGGACGGGCGGCTTCCGCCGTCCGCCCGCGGGCCGCCGGTGCCGGCGGATACCCTGATCACGTCGTGCCACGACCGTCCGCAGTCGGCCGGTAGGGCACGGCGCGTGGTCCAACAGGTGTGCGGAGCAGGGAAGTCGGGAAGGCCGCAGGAACGGCACCGGCGGCGATGGGGGCGGGAATGTCGTTTGGCACGGAGTGGGACGGGCCCCAGGTGCCCGTCTCGGGCGGCGAGGGTCAGGCGGCGACGGCCGCGCTGGCCTCGGCGGCGTACCGGGACAGCCCTGTCGAGGAGATCAAGAAGGCCGACAACGAGTGGCATCAGTCGACCGTCAAGGCGGGCCGGATCAAGATGCTCCGGCCCAATCTGGGCGAGGCGTTCTCCCGGGCCCTGGTGGACCGGATGCTGGCCCCGGGCCGCAAGGCGCTCATCCAGTCCTTCGGCGTCGAGCCGCAGTTCGTGGTGGAGCACGCGCTGGCCGCGAACAACATCCGCCGGGAACGGGACAATCTGCTCAGCGTCATCACCGTCGTCTGCGGCCTGCTCTTCCTGCCCGGTCTGCTCGGCTGGCTGCTCGTCTTCCTGCTGCGCTCCTTCGTCGCCCGGCGCGACGACCGACGGGCCGGGACGCTGGCCACCACGCTCCTGCTGGGCTTCGGCCTGCTCGCGGCGCTGTTCCTGGTCAAGATGCCGTTCACCGGCTTCTGGGCGTGGTACGCCCGCGCCTGCGTCGTCGTCCCCGTGCTCGGCTGGTTCTGGGCCCGGCGGATCTGTGAGCGCACCGCCCACGACCTGCGGGCCCGCTGGGACGGCCTGCTGTCCGGGACCAGCGTCGGCGCCAAGGTCCCGGAGGCCGTGCCGCGCGGGCCCGGCCACACCTCCGCCGAGGACCTGCGCCAGTCCCTGGCCCGGCTGAGCGCCGAGCAGCAGTCCAACTCGGTCTTCTACGCCGGGCCCAAGGGCATACTCGGCATGGGCACCCGCTGGGGCGCCTGGCAGCTCGCCGAGGATCTCGTGCCCGCCGAGGCCGGCCGGGAGATCCATCCCTTCCGCAGCTGGGACGTGATACGCGCGATCCACGACCAGCTGGCCCTGCTGGAGCGCGGCCCGCTGCACACGGGCGGCTTCCCCAAGCCGTCGGTACGGCACTGGATCGTCACGCCGATCGGTGAGAAGGCCGGGTCGGTGTCCCGGCCCGAGGGCACCGACGTGGAGGCGTTCCGGGTGAAGCCGCACGCCATACAGGAGATCTGCAACAACCAGCAGTTCGGCAGCGGCGACCGGCACTATCTGGGCGTGCAGTGGACCCTCTGGGACGGGCAGTTGGTCATCACCATGCTGATCACGGTGACCGTGCTGCACCAGACCCTGCGCATCGAGGTCACCGGCCATGCGCTGGGGCCGGTCAACTCGCTGTTCACCAGCAAGCCGGAGGCGCCGACCAAGGAGGTCGCGAAGTCCCTCAAGCCCTGGGAGAACCGCACCGTCAAGCTGCCGCTGGTCACCACCGACGAGGTGGTGCGGCTCGCCGCCCGCGCCCCGCTGACCTGGTATCCGCCGCTGCTGAACTGGCTGGGCGGCTCGCTCGGGCTGCCCGAGCCGTTCGGTCTGCGGCACGCCTGGGCCGACCAGCCGTGGCGTCATCGTTTCATGGCCGACGACGCGCTGCGCGCGGCCACTCCGGTGCTGCGCGTGGTGCACTCGGCCGCGATCAAGGTGCTCAAGGAGAACGGCGTGGACACCGAGAAGTTCGGCGCCCGCTCGTCGTTCCTCAGCGGCAACGTCCAGGACCCGAGCCCGAGGAAAGCCGACCTGTACGACGCGTAGGCCGCCCGCGGGTGACGGGCCCCTGGGCCGCCGTCACCCGCACGCGCAAGGGCCGGGCCCGTCCTACGCCGGCCAGGCCTGCGCCAGCATCGTCCTGGTGTCGGCCAGCAGCTGCGGCAGCACCTTCGTGTGGCCCACGACCGGCATGAAGTTGGTGTCGCCGCCCCAGCGCGGGACGATGTGCTGGTGCAGATGGGCGGCGATGCCCGCACCCGCGACCGTGCCCTGGTTCATGCCGATGTTGAAGCCGTGCGCGCCGGAGGCGGTACGCAGCGCCGTCATCGCCTGCTTGGTCAGCTCCGCCAGCTCGGCGGTCTCCGCGTCGGTCAGTTCGGTGTAGTCGGCCACGTGCCGGTACGGCACGGTCATCAGGTGGCCGCCGTTGTACGGGTACAGGTTGAGGACGGCGTACACCCGCTCCCCGCGCCGGACGATCAGCCCGTCCTCGTCCGACTTGGCCGGAATCGAACAGAAGGGGCAGCCGTCGTCGGCTCCCGGGCCGGTCGGCTTGTTCTCGCCCTGGATGTAGGCCATCCGGTGAGGCGTCCACAGACGCTGGAACGCGTCCTGGGTCCCCACTCCGATCTGCTGTTCCGGCTCACTCGTCATACCAGGCAGCATATGGCCTCACCGGAAAGGCACGGCAAAGGGCCCCCGGGACGGTGTTCCCGGGGGCCCTCGCGGTGCGGGCGGCGGCTCAGACCTGGGTCCTCTCGGCCACGATCCCCTCGATCTTCGCGATGGCCTCGTCGAACGGGATGCCGTTCTCCTGGGAGCCGTCGCGGTAGCGGAAGGAGACCGAGCCGTTCGACATGTCCTCGTCGCCGACGATGACCATGAACGGCACCTTCTGCTTCTGCGCGTTCCTGATCTTCTTCTGCATGCGGTCCGAGGAGGAGTCCACCTCGACGCGCAGGCCCTTCTTCCTGGCCGCGGCCGCGAACTTCTCCAGGTACTCCACGTGCGCGTCGCCGATCGGGATGCCGATCGCCTGGACCGGGGCCAGCCACGCCGGGAAGGCGCCCGCGTAGTGCTCCAGCAGGACGGCGAAGAACCGCTCGATGGAGCCGAACAGCGCGCGGTGGATCATGACCGGGCGCTGCTTGGAGCCGTCCGGGCCGGTGTACTCCAGGTTGAACCGCTCGGGCAGGTTGAAGTCGAGCTGGATGGTCGACATCTGCCAGGTCCGGCCGATCGCGTCCTTGGCCTGGACGGAGATCTTCGGGCCGTAGAAGGCCGCGCCGCCCGGGTCCGGGACGAGGGGCAGGCCCTGCTTCTCGGCGACCTGGCGCAGGGTCTCGGTCGCCTCCTCCCAGGCCTCGTCGGAGCCGACGAACTTCTCCGGGTCCTTGGTGGACAGCTCCAGGTAGAAGTCGGTCAGGCCGTAGTCCCGCAGCAGGCCGAGGACGAAGGTGAGCGTCTTGTCCAGCTCCTCGGACATCTGCTCACGGGTGCAGTAGATGTGCGCGTCGTCCTGGGTGAAGCCCCGCGCCCGGGTCAGGCCGTGCACGACGCCCGACTTCTCGTACCGGTACACGGTCCCGAACTCGAAGAGGCGCAGCGGCAGTTCGCGGTACGACCGGCCGCGCGCGTCGAAGATCAGGTTGTGCATCGGGCAGTTCATGGGCTTGAGGTAGTAGTCCACGCCCTCGTCGAGCTGCATGGGCGGGTACATGCCGTCGGCGTACCAGTCCAGGTGCCCGGACGTCTCGAAGAGCTTCCCCTTCGTGGCGTGCGGGGTGTAGACGAACTCGTAGCCCTCCGCCTCGTGGCGGCGGCGCGAGTAGTCCTCCATGACCCGGCGGACGATGCCGCCCTTGGGGTGGAAGACGGCGAGGCCGGAGCCGATCTGCTCGGGGATCGAGAAGAGGTCCAGCTCGGCGCCCAGCTTGCGGTGGTCGCGCTTCTCGGCCTCGGCGAGGAAGTCCAGGTGCGCCTTCAGCTCGTCCTTGGACGGCCAGGCGGTGCCGTAGATGCGCTGGAGCATCGGGTTCTTCTCGCTGCCGCGCCAGTAGGCGGCGGCGTTGCGCATCAGCTTGAACGCCGGGATGAGCCGGGTCGAGGGCAGGTGCGGACCGCGGCACAGGTCCTTCCAGCACAGCTCGCCGGTCTTGGCGTCCAGGTTGTCGTAGATCGTCAGCTCGCCGGCGCCGACCTCGACGTCCGCGCCGTCGTCGCTGGAGGCGGCGCCCTTGAGGCCGATCAGCTCCAGCTTGTACGGCTCGGCGGCCAGTTCGGTGCGCGCCTGCTCGTCGGTGACGACGCGGCGGGCGAACTTCTGGCCCCGCTTCTGGATCTCCTGCATCTTCTTCTCGATGGCCTTGAGATCCTCGGGCGTGAACGGCTTCTCGACGTCGAAGTCGTAGTAGAAGCCGTCCTTGACGGGCGGGCCGATGCCCAGCTTGGCCTCGGGGAACAGCTCCTGCACGGCCTGCGCCATGACGTGCGCGGTGGAGTGGCGCAGGATGTCCAGGCCGTCCTTGGACGAGATCTCGACGCCCTCGACCTCGTCGCCGTCGGACAGTTCCCAGGTGAGGTCCTTCAGCTCGCCGCCCACGCGCGCGGCGATGACCGAGCGCTGGCCCGCGAACAGGTCGGCGGCCGTGGTGCCCGTCGTCACCACGCGTTCTTCCCGCTCGGAATCGCGTTGGATGATCACACGGACGTCTGACACCGGTCTCTCCTGACTGAAGGGGGGTGCGGCGCCATACCAGGAGCGCGCGCAGGGCGATCGTACCGACCCGACGGCTGAGACCGCGAAACGGTTACGCTGCGTCCCCGGGCCCTCACCCGTCCCCGCCGGCCTCCTCGAAGAGGCCGGGGTGCACGGGGTTCTCCTGGAGGGCCTTCAGCAGCCGGTCCCGCTCGGCCTCGTCCACCGGGACGGGGACGGCGCCCGAGGCGCCGGTGAGCCCGCGGAAGCCGCCGCGGCGCTCCAGCCGGCCGTGCACGCGCACGGGCAGGCCGTCGAGGTGGGCGTGGCCTGCGGTGCGGTAGTCGGCCTCGCCCAGGGTGGCGCGGACGTAGGGCACCTCGGCGCCGGCGAGGACGCGCAGGCGCACGGTGCCCTCGCCGCCGTGTCCGCCGCGGCGCATACGGACGACGGCGCCGGTGATGCCGACCGGGACGGACGGCTCCGCGCGCAGATAGCGGGCGGCGGCCTCGCGGAGCGCGGGCAGGTCGCCGGGCGAGAACTCGACGGGGCCGGCGAGGGGCGCGCAGCCGTCCGGGACGCCGGCGCCGGGGGCCCAGGCGACGGCGAGGCGGGCGCCCTGCATGCCCCGGACGAGCGCGGCCAGCGCCTCGGTCGGCTCCCGGCTGACGCCGGCCTCGAAGGCGTCCATCCGGCCGGTGGCCCGCCGGTAGTCGACGGCCTCGCGGGCCGCGTGGAGGGCCTGGTGGAGGCGGACGGTGAGGGCGCGGCCGGCGGGCACGGGCACGAAGGCGGCCAGGGCGCGGCGGCGGGAGCGACCAGGACGCCGTCGAGGAGGGCGGTGGCGGCGCGGCGGTGGCGGCGCCGTGGTAGCCGGCCCGCGCCCGGGTGGCGAGCGCGGCGGCGAGCAGCGCCTGCCGGGCGGCGCCGCGCAGGTGCTCGTCGGCGCCCCAGGAGGCGGCGCCGGCGGCCGCGCCGGGTGTGTCGCGCCACCAGCGGATCTCGTCGCTGGGCACGGCGAGGGCGAGCAGCACCTCGCGGGCGTGGACGGTGCCGCTGCGGGCGAGGGCGCCGAGGGCCTCGCCGAGCAGGTCGTCGCTGTCGGGGAAGGCGCGGTCCTCGGGGACGAGCAGGCTGGTGCCGCGGCCGGCCGGGCCGGGCGGGGTCCAGCGGCCGTAGCGGCCGGGCGTGCCGCCGCGCCATTGCCAGCCGTGCCGGTGCAGCAGGACGCCGAGCACGGCGGGATCGACGTCGGCGGGCCGCGGGTGCCGGGGCGGGGGCGGGCCGTCGGGGCGGGGCGGGATCCGTCCGGCCGGCGGGCCGTCGGGGCGGTTCCTCATGGTCTGCCTCCCGCCCCGACCCGCGTCATGATCTCGCAGAGGGCCCGATCGTCGAAGATGCGCGAGGTCGGTACCCGCACGGTGGTCCGGTGCCGGCCGGTGACGGGGTGGCCGGCGAGGTTGGTCCAGTAGCAGCAGTGCCTGAGGTCGAGCCGGTCGTGGCCGGCGCGCAGCCAGTCGTCCCGGGAGCGCGGCACGAGCATGACGACCAGGATTTTGTGCACCGAGACGGGCGTGCGGGCCAGCTTGCGCAGGTGGGCGTTGTCGAGCGGCAAGGAGAAGAAGCGGCCCGGCGCGTGGGGCGCGATCTGGTAGGTGGCCTTCAGCTGCACCTTGGTGGTGACCTCGTCGTCCACGGTGTGGCCGGGCGCGCTGTGGCCGAGGTGCCAGGCCCGCCCCGCTCGGGCTGCGCGATGGCCATGACCAACAGCCTTTCGAACCCGGTGCGTTGTGCCACGGATCACTGAACAGCCAGGACCCGTACACCTGTTGTCTCCTCGCGGCGTACGGCGCAAACGGCCCGGGTATCACCAAACGGGCGGAAGACGGAACGTCACCCGCCATGGGTGAGCGAGGAGTTGGGGTTGCGATGACGACCTGGTACGAGGGGCCGCTGGCCGCCTTCGACACGGAGACGACGGGCGTGGACGTCGAGGCCGACCGGATCGTTTCGGCCGCCGTCGTCGTCCAGGACGCGCCGGGGACCCGGCCCCGGGTGTCGCGCTGGCTGGTGAACCCGGGGGTGCCGGTGCCGGAGGCGGCGACGGCGGTGCACGGGCTGACGGAGGAGCACCTGCAGCACCACGGGCGCTGGCCGGCGCCGGTGATGTACGAGATAGCCGAGCAGCTGGCGGAGCACGCGACGCTGGGCCGCCCGCTGGTGGTGATGAACGCGCCGTTCGACCTGACACTGCTGGACCGGGAGTTGCGCCGGCACCGGGCGTCTCCGCTGGAGCGGTGGTTTCCCTCGGTGCCGCTGCTGGTGCTGGACCCGCGGGTGCTGGACAAGCAGCTCGACCGGTACCGCAAGGGCCGCCGCACGCTGACCGACCTGTGCGGGCACTACGGCGTGACGCTCCAGGACGCGCACGACGCGGCGGCGGACGCGCTGGCCGCGCTGGAGGTCGTCCGGGCCCTGGGGCACCGTTTCGCCGCCCGGCTGGAGCGGCTGTCTCCCGCCGAGCTGCACGCGCTCCAGGCGGACTGGCACGCGGCGCAGGCGCGGGGGCTCCAGGCGTGGTTCGCGCGCAGCGGCTCGGCGGAGACGGTGTGCACCGACTGGCCGCTGCGCCCGGAGGTGCCGGCGGCGGCGTGAGCGGCGGACGACGGCAAGGGCGACGGCAAAAAGGCCGGTCCGCTGCTGCGGACCGGCCTTTCCCGGTGGGCGATACTGGGTTCGAACCAGTGACCTCTTCGGTGTGAACGAAGCGCTCTCCCACTGAGCTAATCGCCCGGGAACGCACTGAACCATACAGGCCCGGGCGCCCTTCGTTCAAACCGCGGCCAGGTGCCGCCGCAGCCCGCGCCGCCCGGACCGCATCATCAGGCGGTGATTGAGGCGGAACAGCGGCCGTCCGGGTACGGCGAGCCGCCTGAGCAGCGCCTTGCGCACGGTGACCTCCTGCTCGTAGCGGACCAGCGAGCCGGTGCCGTCGCCGGTCACCGACCAGCGGGCCCAGCCGTCGATGTCTCCGCTGAGGGTGACCTCCAGGACGCCGGCGGCCGGGTCGCGGCGGGCCGCCCGCAGGGTGGAGGTGAGGCCGTACGGCAGCGCCGACCGGATGGTGATCACTCCGGTGTCCTCGCCGAGCAGGGTCACCGACCGCACCTGGGGCCACCAGCGGGGGTAGTCCTCGGGCCGCTCCAGTGCCGTGTACACGTCGGCGGGCGGTGCGGGCAGGGGCCACAGGCTGCGGAAACGGTAGTGGTTCCAGTCCATGGGGTGAGTCTGCCCGGGGTGGGCGGGTGGCAACGGGGGCGTGGATCTGAGTACGGGTACTCATGCGCCGGGCCGTGGCCGCCCGCACGCTGGGAGGACGAGCGCCGCCGCCCGTGCGACGGCGCTCCCCCACTGCCCCGGGCCGGCACGCGGTCGCGGCCCGCACGGAAGTGATCCGGCCTCAGATGTCCGGCCTGCACCTGCGGCTTGAGATCGAGGAGAATTCCTCGCTTGTCGCACTTCCGCAGGAATGTGACGGGGCTTTGGAAAACGTCCGGTGGATTTCCGCCCGCCGCCCGTGTCGGGAATTTCCCCCGGAAGGACTGGTACGTCCGGAAGTCCGTCTTCCCCCCCGGTCTTCAGGTATTTCTTCGCGAGGGACGTGGCGCTCCGGTGGATTCCCTCGGCCCTCGCCTCGGCATCCCACCACGAGTAACGGACCGTCACCGTCCCGCTTCCGGAGCCACGGTGGCCACCGCACCTGGGCGTCGCGGCGAGCCGGAACGTGACGCAGCCGCCTCGCCGGACTCCGCCTACGCGGCACCCTTCCCCGGCTCCGCGGCCGACCCGCCTGAAGATTCCGGCTCGGCACCGCGCCTGTCAGCGCGGGGATCGAGGGACCGGGCGATACGCGCGGCGATCCCGCCGAGCTGCCCGGCCTGTTCCTCGGTGAGCCGGCCGAAGAGGTGTTCGCGCAAGGTCGCGTAGTAGCCGGGAGCCGACTCCGCGTACTTCAGTGATCCCGCCTCGGTCAGTGACGCGATCGTGACGCGGGCGTCCGAGGGGTCCTGCCGGCGCACGAGCCAGCCCTGCCTCTCCAGCCGGGACGCGATGCGGGACAGATGCGACGGGGTGACCCGGGACAGCTCCGCGAGCGAACTCATGGTGTGGGCGCGGTCCCGATGCCGCGTCAGACACCAAAGGATCAGGAACTCGTGATGACTGAGGCCTTGCTGCCTGAGCCGCCCGTCCAGGGCTGCCGGAAGCCAGAGGAGCACCGACAGCAGCGAGTCCCACGCTTCCGCCTCGGCCGGGGCGAGCTCGTATTCCGCTTCCACACGCCTGATCGTAGCATGTGTCACTTTCCCCGGAAAGTGACTGTACGTTATTTGCTACGGAAAGCATGGGGCTACTAGATTACTTTCCGAAGCAAGCAACCGCTGCCCGAGGAGTCTTCCATGCATGCTGCCCGCTACCACGACTACGGCTCCGCCGACGTGATCGTCATCGAGGACATCCCGGAGCCTCACGCCGGTCCCGGCGAGATCCGTATCCAGGTCGCCGCGGCCAGCGTCAACCCCGTCGACTGGAAGCTGCGCTCGGGGGCGTCCCGCGCCCACTTCCCGGTCGACTTCCCGGCGATCCCAGGTCGCGACGCCGCCGGTGTGGTGGACGAGGTCGGCGAGGGCGTCACGGGTGTCACTGCGGGTGACCGGGTGTTCGGTCTCGGCGGCCTGTTCGGCGCGACCGCGCAGTACGCCGTGCTGAGCGCCTGGGCCCCGGTGCCGGAACCGTGGACCCTGGAACAGGCCGCCGGGGCCGGACTGGCGGTCGCCACCGCCGGCCGGGCGCTCAACGCGCTCGGCGACCTGTCCGGCCGCACGTTGCTGATCGAAGGGGCCGCCGGCGGTGTGGGCAGCGCCGCCGTCGCGATGGCGGCGGCCCGCGGCGCCACCGTCATAGGCACGTCGAGCGCGGGCAAGCACGCCTATCTGCGCACCCTGGGAGCTCTGCCCACGACGTACGGCCAGGGACTGGCCGACCGGGTCCACGCACTCGCCCCCGCGGGAGTGGACGCCGTGCTCGACTTGGCCGCCTCCGGCTCGCTCGCCGACCTGGTCGCCATCGCCGGCCACGCGGACCGCGTCGTGACGGTCGCCGACGCGGCTCGGGCGGGCGATCTCGGAGTACGGCACCTGTACGCGGAGAACGATGCCGCGGTGCTCGCGGAAGGTGCCGCCCTGGGCAGCCGGGGCAGGTTCACCCCCCACCTCGCCGCGACGTACCCGCTGGACGAGATCACCGAGGCGCACCGGGAGGCCGAACGCGGCCACACCCAGGGAAAGCTCGTCATCACCCTCTGACGGCTGACGGCGACAGGCGCCAGCGGTCGGCTTCACCCTGTGACGACTGCACGAACGCCGACGGCCCACCTGCTGGTCGCAGGTGGGCCGTCGGTCCGGGTGGGCGATACTGGGTTCGAACCAGTGACCTCTTCGGTGTGAACGAAGCGCTCTCCCACTGAGCTAATCGCCCGGGCGCAGGAAGAACATTACCGCATGTCAGAGGGTGCTTCCGACCGGGGCCGGGCGGCGGGTGCCGCCGGGCCCCGCCGGCCTGTCACTGGTCCTTGATCTTCCACGGCATGACGAGGCCGAACTTCCACAGGTAGATCCCGGCGAGCACCCCGATGATCACCAGGCCGAGCACGGTCAGGGTGATGTTGCGGCGCCGCACCTTGGGGTCGAGGGCCCGCTGGGCCGCCTCGGTGACCTTGCGCTTGGTCCAGCGGAGCACGAGCTGGGCCCAGACGAACTCGGTCGCCCAGATCGCCATGCCGCCGAAGATCACCACCCAGCCGGGGCCGGGCAGCGGGAGCATGACGATGCCCGCCACGACCACCGCCAGGCCGATCACGAAGATGCCGACCTGCCAGCTCAGATGCAGCAGCCGGCGGGACCTGACGAACTCCGGCGCCCGCGAGCCGAGCCCGCTTCCGTCCCCGCTCTCCTGGCCGGCCTCCGGCCGGTCCGTCCCCGCTTCGTCTGCCATCACGGCGACCTCGCCCGGTTCGTCACTCCCCGTATTCATACAGACAAACCCTACCCGAGTGAATCCAGTCACCGGAATGGCCGCAGATCCGGTACGAGTTCTCGGCCGGAAGAGTTACGTAAACCCACGCAAAACCCTCAGAGGGGTTTACAACGGCACCGTAGGTGGCATGTCGATTTCGCCGACGTGCGAATCCCCGAGCGCACACTGAGCGAAAGGCCCTGGCGCTTATGAACACCACGGTCAGCTGCGAGCTGCACCTGCGCCTCGTTGTGTCGAGCGAGTCCTCCCTGCCTGTCCCCGCAGGCCTGCGGTACGACACGGCCGACCCCTACGCCGTGCACGCCACCTTCCACACCGGAGCCGAGGAGACCGTCGAGTGGGTGTTCGCCCGCGACCTCCTCGCCGAGGGCCTGCACCGGCCCACCGGCACCGGCGACGTCCGCGTCTGGCCATCGCGCAGTCATGGCCAGGGCGTCGTGTGCATCGCCCTCAGCTCCCCGGAGGGGGAGGCCCTGCTGGAGGCTCCGGCGCGAGCCCTGGAGTCCTTCCTGAAGCGAACCGACGCCGCCGTGCCGCCCGGCACGGAACACCGGCACTTCGACCTGGATCAGGAGCTGTCGCACATCCTTGCGGAGAGCTAGGCCGCGGCCCTTCGGAGCAGCCCGACGCCGTCCACTCGGGGAGACGGCGCGGGCCGAGACAACCGCATACGGCATGGGACCGACGCCGTCTCCGTGAGCGCTCACGGGGCGGCGTCGGGCTGCGGGGTGCCGGTCGCGGTGCGCGCCCGCGCGGCCACCGTGCGTCCACGGACCGCGTCGGGCCCGGACGGCTGGACGGGCCGCCGGGAACCCGGTCACCCCGCCGAGGCGTTCTCCCGGCGACCGGGGTCGGGCAAGGACGGGTGCGGTCGGCGCGGTTGTCGCTACGATCGGCCAGCATCGGCGGGCGCCCGCCCGACCTCCACGCCAGGGAGCGAAACGTGCTGATCACCCACGACACCCGGTGCGCCCTCGACACCATGGTGGATCTGGTGAACACCGCGCCCGAGGACGACGCGGCGGCGGACGGCCTGCCCGATGTCCCGGCGCTCGCGGATTTCGTGCGGAACCACAAAATGAGCGACGTCGGCGTGCTGTCCGAGTTCGATCTCTCGGCGGTGCGCAGGGTCCGGGGCCGGTTCGCGGCGGTCTTCGCGGCCCCCGACGCCCGGTCGGCGGCCTTGATGATCAACGAACTGGTCGCCGCCGCGGGCACCACCCCCCGGCTGACGGACCACGACGGCTACGACTGGCATGTGCACTACTTCGCGCCGGGCGCCTCCGTGGCCGATCACCTCGCCGCCGACTGCGGGATGGCGCTCGCCTTCTTCGTGGTGGCCGGCGAGCGGGAACGGCTGCGGCGCTGCGAGGCACCGGACTGCCGGCGCGCCTTCGTGGACCTCTCCCGCAACCGCTCGCGCCGCTACTGCGACAGCCGCACCTGCGGCAACCGGCTGCATGTCGCCGCCTACCGCGCCCGGCGCAAGGAGGCGGCGGGCTGAGGAGGGGGCGGGGCGGGCCGGAGGCCACCGGGCCGGACCGGAGAAGGGCGCGACCGCTGCCCGGTGCGACGTCGGTCCCGGCGGGTGGCGCCGGGACGGACGTGTACGGCTCACAGCAGCAGCAGGTCGTGCAGCGCAGCCATGAGCAGCAGACACCCGATCACCGCAAGGAAGATCATCAGCGGTGGCTGGGAAAGGGCGTAGAGGCACCCGCGAGGCTCGTCCTCCTGTGGCGGGGCCTCGCTCTGTGACGTGTCCAGCATCTCGCGCAGATCATGACGCACCGGACACCCCGCCCGCGATCGGCGCCCATGGATCGTGCGGGAGTGCGCCGATACCGCGAGGTCTCGTTCGGCTGGTGAACGATTCCGGCCACCCGCGTGACCCACTGTGTCACTTCAGCCAGTTATGTGACTGTCATATGCCGTGCTTCTTGAGGATGGCCTCGATGTCGCTGAAGTCGTCCGCGGAGTCCCCGGTCCGGGGCGCGGCGGACCGGGGCGCGGTCGGGCGTGCCGCGGTCCGGGCCGCGCCGCCCAGGGGCGGTGCCGGTGCCGCGGGCGCCACCGGGTCCCGGTCCGCCGTGCCGGCCGCCGCGCGCCCGGCACGGCCGCCGCGGCGGCGCTCCACGGCGCGCGTGCCGGCCAACAGCAGCCAGGCCGCGCCCAGCACGCCGAGGCCGACCCAGGCGGTGGGGCTCAGCGCGGTGCGGGTGAGCCAGCCGACGACACCGGTCATCACCAGGCCGATCGGCACCAGCGCGTAGGCCGCGACGCGGGCGGCCGCCAGGAAGCGTCTGCGGTAGGCCGTGACCACCGCGATTCCCAGGCCCGCCGCCGACACGGCGGAGCAGACTGTCTCGGCAATCATCCGGTCCTCCCGGCTGGCTGGGTTCGATCGCTTCCATCGTGCACCGCCGGGTCCCCGCGTGGCCATGGTCCAGCCGGACATCAGGGGCATCTCCGGGTCCTCTCCTACGGGACGGTCCTAAGGGGAGGGCCGGTCCCGGGACGGTGCCGGCGCGGGACGGCGTGCGCCCGCCGAGGCCAGGTTGGGCCGTCCGCGTCCGGCCTGGGAGACTGGTGGGCATGAGCGACTCCTCCCCCGCACGCACCGCTGCCGTCGTCCTCGACGTGTGGTGCGAACTGCAGTGCCCCGACTGCCGCACCGCCCTGGACGACGTACGCGCCCTGCGCGCCCGCTACGGCGACCGGCTGGAGCTGCGGCTGCGGCACTTCCCGCTGGAGAAGCACCGGCACGCCTTCGCCGCCGCGCAGGCCGCCGAGGAGGCGCTGGAGCAGGGCAAGGGCTGGCCGTATGTGGAGGCCGTGCTGGAGCGGGTGGCGGAGCTGGACCGCCGGGGAGAACCCTTCCTGGTCGAGGTTGCGGGCGAACTCGGCCTGGACGCCGAGGAGTTCGACACCGCGCTGATCGACGGCCGGCACATCCTGATCGTGGACGCCGACCAGGCCGAGGGCAAGGCGATCGGTGTGACCGGCACGCCGACGTACGTCATCGGCGGCGAGCGGCTGGACGGCGGCAAGAGCCAGGAGGGTCTGCGCGCGCGTATCGAGGAGATCGCGGACCGGCTGCTGGCCGACCCGGCCTGAGCGGCCGACGGACGGAAGCGGCGGCCACCGGCCGGGGGACGGACTGAAGCGGCGGCCACCGGCCGGGGGACCGGGGGCGCCGCGCCCGGCCGACCAGGACGAGACCTCCTAGAGCAAGGGCTTGCTCAAGGAGTGGGTGACGGTCTCATAACCGAGTGACGCGTACAGGCGCTCGGCCGGGGTGTTGCCCGCGAAGACGTTGAGGCCGAGCACCGGGTGGCCGGCCCCGATCGCCTGGCGTTCCGCCAGCAGCATGAGCGTACGGCCGTGCCCCCGGCCGCGGTGCGCCTCCTCGGTCGCCACGTCGAACACGTACGCCTTGGTGTCCTGGAGGGCCACCCACAGGGTGCCCACCCGGCTGCCCGCGTGCTCCAGCACGGTGAAGACCATGCCGTCGGTCGTGAGCCCGTCCGGCAGCAGCCGCGCGTGGTCGTCGCGGGACTTGGCGCGGGCCACGGCCTCCGGGACGCCCCGCTCCATCCAGGTCCGCGCGAACCGCTCGGCCTCCGCCTCCTGCCACGCGCCGAACTCGGCCCCGGTCATGGGCCGTGCGTGACTGCCCGCGGGCAGCTCGGGCGCGGTGCCGCCGAGCTGTTTCTCCATGCCGCGGTTGCGCGGGGTGTAGCCGAGGGCGCCGAACAGGCGCAGCGCCGCGTCCGCGGTGGCGGGCACCAGGGCCTCCATCTGCCCGCAGCCCCAGCCGCGGGCCACCTCCTCCGCGGCGAGCGCGGCCACGGTGCCCCGGCCGCGCCGCCGGTCGGGCCCGGCGATCCGCAGGTCGATGACGCGGGCCACCGAGTCGCCGAGGGCGGGCGAGGTGCCGAGGTGGAGTTCGCCGACGGGGCGGCTGTTCACGCACACCGTGAAGCGCCGGGAGCGGGTTCCGTCGGGGTTCTGCTGGAGCGGCTCGGCCGGCCGCAGGGTCGTGGTCATCAACAGGTGTTCTACCCGCGCCGACCGGCCGAGTCAGCCGGTTTTCGCCACCGTTCGCGGCCGCGGGCGCAACGGCGGCCCGCTGTCGTCGGCCCGACGTACGTGCGCGACGGCGGGCCGACGGCCCGGCCCGTGGTCCGCGGCGGGCCGCCGCCGTCGGTCCGGTGTCCGGGTCAGGGGTCCAGGTCCCGGCCGGAGCGCTCGTCGAAGATCCGCATGGCCTCGGCGGTCACCGGGCCCGGGGCGCCGGGCAGTTCGCGTCCGTCGATCCGGTGCAGCGCCTGCACGTCCCGCAGGCTCGAGGTGAGGAAGATCTCGTCGGCGCGTCCGAGGACGTCCAGCGGCAGATCGGTCTCCTTGGCGCCCGTCCACTCGACGACCAGGGCGCGGGTGACGCCGGGCAGGCAGCCGGAGGAGACGGGCGGGGTGTGGATCTCGCCGTCCAGGACGACGAAGACGTTCGACATGGTGCCCTCGCAGAGCTGCCCGACCGTGTTGCCGAGCAGCGCCTCGGAGGCGCCGAGCCGGCGGGCGTGGTCCAGGGCGACGAGGTTCTCGGCGTACGAGGTGCTCTTGACGCCGGCGAGGGCGCCGCGTTCGTTACGGGTCCAGGGGACGGTGACCGCCGCGGTGGAGCCGGGACGGCGGGTGGTCTCGGCGGCGGTGACGACCAGGGTCGGACCGTGCGGGCCGCGGCCGGTGCCGAGCGGGCCGTGGCCGCCGGTGCAGGTGATCCGCAGCCGTCCCAGCGGCATGGGACCGGCCTCCAGTACGGCCGTACAGGCGCGGCGGACCTCGTCGTGGTCGGGGTCGGGCAGGCCGAGGACGCGGGCCGAGCGGGTCAGCCGGTCGAGGTGCCGGGTGAGCGCGAAGGGCTGGCCTGCGACCACCTTCACGGTCTCGAAGACGCCGTCGCCGACCGTCAGGCCGTGGTCGAGGACGGAGACCCGGGCGGAGTCCGCCTCGCGCAGGGCGCCGTCCAGCCAGATCCTCATGCGCGGGTCTCCTCGGTGTCGTCGGTCTCCGTGTACGTCCCCGACGCCACCGCGAGCAGCCGGGACGCCTTCAGCTCGGTCTCCCGCCACTCCCCCTCCGGGTCGGATCCCCAGGTGATGCCGGCCCCGGTGCCGAAGCGCAGGACGCCCTCGGCGCGGTCGATCCAGAAGGTGCGTATGCCGACGGCCAGCTCGGCGGTGCCCCGGTCGGCGTCCACCCAGCCGATGCCGCCGCAGTACGGGCCGCGCGGTGCCGTCTCCAGCGCCGCGATGATGCTCAGGGCGCTCTGCTTGGGGGCGCCGCTGACCGAGCCGGGCGGGAAGGCCGCGGCCAGCAGCTCCGGCCAGCCGGCGGTCCCGCGCAGTTCGCCGCGGACGGTGGAGACGAGGTGGACGAGCCCCGGGTGCTTCTCCACGGCGCACAGGTCGGGGACGCCGACGCTGCCGGGAACGCAGACCCGTCCGATGTCGTTGCGGACCAGGTCGACGATCATCACGTTCTCGGCGTGGTCCTTCTCCGTGAGGTCCGCCTCGGTGCGCCCGGTGCCCTTGATCGGCCCCGACTCGACCGTACGGCCGCGCCGGCGCAGGAACAGCTCGGGCGAGGCGGTGGCGATCTCCACGCCGTGGCCGGGCAGCCGGACGGTTCCGGCGTACGGCGCCGGGTTGCCGCGGGCCAGCACGGCGGCCAGGGCGTCCACGTCGGCGTCGGGGGCGACGGGCGCGCCGAGGACCCGGCAGAGGTTGACCTGGTAGACCTCGCCGGCCGCGATGTGCTCCCGGATGCGGCGGACCGCCGCCGTGTACGCGGCGCGGTCCAGCGAGGAGGACCACTGCCCCCGCTCCGGGCCCCGCCACCGGCCGGGCACCGGCGCCGGCACCGGCTCCTCGCGCACGTCCGCGAAGCGGGCGCAGGTCAGCCCGCCCTCGAAGTCCGCGCACACGGCCCAGAAACCGGTGGAGTCCAGGGCGGCCGGGTCGCTCGTGACGTCGAGCAGTCCGGTGGCGACACGGTCGCCGAAACGGGCGAGAGGAGGGAGTCCGGAGGGGTGAGGGAGCACGGGGTCGAGTCTAGGCCGGGTGCCCGTCCGGGGGCCCCGGGATGTCCCGCAGGGGCCCCTGACCACCGGGTACGCGGGGCGCACCGCAGCACGCTGCGCAAACGCGTTTTTGTGCTGGCCCGGGAATCCGCTAGAGTTCAACACGTCGCCGGGACGCGGAAGCGGACCGAAACGACAGGCGGACGTAGCTCAGTTGGTAGAGCGCAACCTTGCCAAGGTTGAGGTCGCGAGTTCGAACCTCGTCGTCCGCTCGCAGGAAGAAGGGGTCGTCCCGATCCCCTACACTCCTGGTGGAGTGGCCGAGAGGCGAGGCAACGGCCTGCAAAGCCGTCTACACGGGTTCAAATCCCGTCTCCACCTCCAAGGACGATTAGCTCAGCGGGAGAGCGCTTCCCTGACACGGAAGAGGTCACTGGTTCAATCCCAGTATCGTCCACTGGATCCCCGGATCCCGGATCTTCTCGAAGGTCCCACCCGCGCGATTAGCTCAGCGGGAGAGCGCTTCCCTGACACGGAAGAGGTCACTGGTTCAATCCCAGTATCGCGCACCGCCTGTGACCCCTGGGTCACGGTCCGCGGACGATTAGCTCAGCGGGAGAGCGCTTCCCTGACACGGAAGAGGTCACTGGTTCAATCCCAGTATCGTCCACACCGCAGGAAGCCCCCGGCCGTCTCGTACGGCCGGGGGCTTTCGCGTGTCCTCAGCTGGAGAACAGCATGCGGCCGAAGCTCTTGTGGCGCTGGTGGCCGTAGTGACCGTGGTCGCCGTGGTGACCGCCGTGCGGGGCGCCCCAGGCGGGCGCGGGCGGGGCGGCGGGATACGCCTGCGGGGCGGGCGGCGGGGGCGGGGCGGGCTGCGACCACTGGGACTCCAGCCGGGTCAGCGCCTCCAGCTCGCCGTAGTCGAGGAAGATGCCGCGGCAGCCGCTGCACTGCTCGATCTGGACGCCGTTGCGGTTGTAGGTGTGCATCGGCGCATGGCACTTCGGACACTGCATGGTCGGCTCAACTCCTCGCCGGTCGGTCCTGCTTGGTGTTTCCCCAGGACAGACTCCGTCCGGCCCCGGGCGGTTGCAGCTTAGGGTCTTTCGTTTGGATCAGGCCGGATCAGGGAGCGGGGTCTGGTGCCGTGCATCGCAAGGCGGAGGAGGGCGCCATGGCGGAGCCATGGCAACCGACGACAACGCCGCGAGGTGCGGCACCAGGGCCCGCGAGCCCGGCATGATCCAAACGAGAGGCCCTAGCCCGGGATGCCGGGCACGGATTGGGCAGGGTGAGCGGGGGCGGACGGCATGCGCGCGCAGGCGTCGGCCACGGCCTGCTCCACCTCGTCCAGCGGGCGGCCGGCGGCGAGCGCCTTGCCGGTGGCCAGAGCGGCCGTCTGCACGGTGAGCGCGCGGGCCGGGACGTCCAGGGCGGCCCACGGGTCGCCGTCCGCGGGCACGGCCGGGCCGCCGGCCTGCCGGTAGGCGGTCAGGAAACGGGTCCACTCGGCGGGCGGGAGGAGTCCGCAGGCGTACCAGGCGGCGGGCCGGGCGAGGTCCCAGGCCGGCACGCCGGCGCCCAGGTCGTCCACGTCGATCAGCCGCCACGGTCCGTCCGGGGCCGGGTGCCGGACGAGCTGGCCCAGATGCAGGTCGCCGTGGCAGAGGGCCGCCGGGCCGGGCATCGGGGCCGCCGCCCGGGCCCAGGCGGGCAGGGCGGACCAGGCGGCCAGGACGGGGCGGGCGGCGGAACGGGCCGGCGCGTCCGGCGGGGCGGTGCGCAGGGCCGCGTGGAGCCGGTCGAGGGCGCGGGCGGCCTTGGCGGGGCCGCGCATCAGGGGGAGCCCGGCGGGGACGGGGGCGCGGTGCAGCCGGGCCAGGAGGGTGCCGGCGGCCTCCCAGGGGGCCGCGTCCGGGTCGTCCGGGTCCACGGGAGCGCCGTACGGCCAGAGGGTGACGAGCCGGTCGTGCAGCGGGGCCGGGCCGGGGGCGAGCGGGGGCAGCAGTACGCCGGGGAGGCGGGCGGCCGTGGCGATACGGAGGGCGAGCCCGGCGGGGTCGGTGTCCGGGGCGTGGGCCTTGGCGACGGCGCCGGCGTGCCGGACGACGGTGGCGTCGGGGCGGTCGGCGAGGAGGCCGCTGCGGCACGAGCAGGGGGCGGCGGAGTCGCCGGGGTGGGCGGCGGCCTCGGCCGCCGCGGCGAGCGCGGGTATGAGGGCGGGAGCGGTGGGTCGCGGGGCAGCGGGGTGCGGGCCGGCGGGGTCGGTGTCCGGGGCGTGGGGCTTGGCGCCGGTGGCTCCGGCCTCCGCGGGGTCGGTGTCCGGAGCGTGGGACTTGGCGACGGCGACGGTGCCGGCGGGCCGGACGACCCTGGCTTCGGCCTGCGCGGGGAGGGCGGGAGCGGTGGGGTGGGGGTCGGTGTCCGCGCCGGTGCTCGTGCCGGTATGCGTGGCTGCGGCTGTGTCTGCGGTCAAGGCTGCCTCGTGCGGGTGGGCTGTTCGGCCGAGAGTACTGGGGCCGGTGGCGGGCGGGGACGCTCATCCGTGTGCGCGAGGTGCCGCCCGTCCCACCCCGGCGGCACCCAGGGGCGGCGTGAGCGTGGGCGACGGTCGCGCCCGTGCCGTCTTCGTTATGGCGGGAAACGGCTCATGCCGGCGCAGCTCCCCAGCTGCGCCGGCATTCGTGCCGTCCGCCGTACCCCCGTCCCCACGGGGTTTCATGGTTGGATGTCCCCGCCCGGACCGCTCTTCCGGGCCTGGGGTCGCCGCTCAGCGCCCCAGCATCGCACCCACGGACGACGCCTGTGTGGCCACCGTCTCCCAGCCGTCGAAGACCAGCAGGAGCAGGGCCGCCAGGGGAAGGGCCATGAGCGTCGCCACCAGTGGATGGCGACGGCCCGTGCGGCGGTGGGCGAACGCGGTACGTCGCGGTGCCGTCTGGGCCATGGTCCCTCTCCTGACCGTTTCGGTTGTCATCGGCAGCGGCGAGTGTTCGAACCTCGGGGGACGAGTACCGCACCCGCCGCTTGTCCTCAAATCTAGGGCCGCCGCGCACGGGGCACGTCATGCCCTCGTACCGCTTGCCGGGCCTCCCCGAGGAGGAGCCCCGACCTGCGGAGTACTCCCCTGGGTGGAGACACGGACCCGGCTCTCGGGGTCTTCCCTGAGAGGCCGCCCGCTCTGTCCGGTCATTTCGGAAGCATCCCGCCCACCGGAAGGAGTGACTTCCCTCACTCGGGCCGCTGCCGGAAGGGGTGGCGGGGGCCCGCCGGGATCCGGCGCCCGGTCCCGTCCGCGGTCGGTCGGCGTCCGCCGGCCGGCCGGCGCACCGCCCCGCGCACCGCGTCCCCGCGCGAGCCCAACCTCCTTGCCGTATCGGGTGGTTGACAGGTCGTTCGGCTCAAAGTCGCCGTAAGAGCCGTCCTGCTGACTTCGTTTCACCTCACCCGGACGGCCCGCACAATCCGTCCGGCCCGGAGGGCGCGGCCTCTGCGCGCGGGCGGCCGGGGAAACGTAAGCTGTGCCACGTCACAGGGACCGGGCAGCGGGGATGAACATGGCGATGATGCGCCTGAGGCGCGAGGACCCGCGCGTCGTCGGCTCGTTCAGGCTTCACCGACGGCTCGGCGCGGGCGGGATGGGCGTGGTCTACCTCGGCTCCGACAAGAAGGGCCAGCGGGTGGCGCTCAAGGTCATCCGGCCCGATCTGGCCGAGGACCAGGAGTTCCGGTCGCGGTTCGCGCGCGAGGTGTCCGCGGCCCGGCGCATCCGAGGCGGCTGCACGGCCCGTCTGGTCGCCGCCGATCTGGAGGCCGAGCGGCCCTGGTTCGCCACCCAGTACGTGCCCGGCCCCTCCCTGCACGACAAGGTCGCCGGGGAGGGCGCCCTCGGCGCCGCGGACACCGCGGCGATCGGCGCGGCCCTGTCCGAGGGGCTGGTCGCCGTGCACGAGGCCGGTGTCGTCCACCGGGACCTGAAGCCCTCCAACATCCTGCTGTCCCCCAAGGGGCCGCGGATCATCGACTTCGGCATCGCCTGGGCCACCGGCGCCTCCACGCTCACCCATGTGGGCACCGCCGTCGGCTCCCCCGGCTTCCTCGCCCCGGAGCAGGTGCGCGGCGCGACGGTCACGCCGGCCACCGACGTGTTCTCGCTGGGCGCGACCCTGGCGTACGCCTCGACCGGTGACTCCCCCTTCGGACAGGGCAGTTCCGAGGTGATGCTGTACCGGGTGGTGCACGAGGAGCCCCAACTCGCCGGCGTGCCGGACGCGCTGGCCCCGCTGCTCCGGGCCTGTCTGGCGAAGGACCCCGAGGAGCGGCCCAGCACGCTCCAGCTCTCGCTGCGGCTGAAGGAGATCGCCGCCCGGGAGGCGCAGGGCCTGACCGACGTACGGCCGCCCGCGCCGCGTGCCGCCGAGGCCGACCGGCCCACCGGGCGGCTCGTCGACACCTACCCCGAGCCGCAGCGCACCCAGCGGCGCGCCTCGCCCGGTACGCCGCTGCCGCGGGGCGGCACCCCGGCGCGGGGCGGCGCGCCGTCCAGGAACGGGATGTCCGCGCGCGCTGACGTGCCGTCCCGCGGCGGGATGTCCGCACGCGGCGGCAACGGGGCGCGCGGCGGTGCCGCCGGCCGGCCGGGTACGGCACGCAATACGCCGGCGCCGCGCGGCGGCCAGCGGCCCGGCGGCGGCCGGTCCGCTCCGCGTGGCGGTGGAGCCCGGCCCGGGCGGCGGCCGGCGGGCACCGGGCGGCGGCCCGCCAATCCCCGGCTGCTACGGCAGCGGCTGTTCGTGTTCGTGGTGGTGACGCTGCTGGTGGCGCTCGGTATCGCGCTGGCCCAGGGCTGCCAGGGTCCGGCGCGCGGACTCGGCGGCGACGGCGGCGGCGTCCCGCGGCAGCGGTACGCCCAGTCCGGCCCCGCGTCGACGGGCGCCGAGGCACTCGTGCCGGACGGAAAGGTGCCCGCACCGAGCCGCGACACCGGGAACTGAAGGGGACACCGGAGCCAGGCGTCAGGGTCTCCGGCAGGTGCCGGGCCACGCGCACCAGGGCCCGCGCGGACCTCACGCCGGGCGAAAGGGTGCTGGCCCCGAGCCGCGACCGGGAACCGAACGGAACACCGGAGCCAGGCGGCAGAGTCCCGGGCCGGTGCCGGGCCACACGCACCGGGGCCCGCGCGAAAAGGCGGCCAGGCCGGGACGCAACGCCTGGCGACCCGCCTCCTGCCCGGCCGGTCCCGGGCCGCCAGGCCATGCTCCTGGTCAGCCGGCCGTCGGGTCACGCTGCCGGGCCACCGGGCCATGCTCCTGGTCAGCCGGGCCGTCGCGTCACGCTTCCGGGCGGCCCGTCGTCACCGCGTAGAACGCCACCGCCGCCGCCGCGCCCACGTTGAGGGAGTCGACGCCGTGGGACATCGGGATGCGGACCCACCGGTCGGCGGCGGCCAGGGCCTGCCGGGTGAGCCCGTCGCCCTCCGCGCCGAGCATGAGCGCCACCCGGTCCATCCGGTGCGGGGCGGCCTCGTCCAGGGGGACGGCCTGCTCGTCCGGGGTGAGGGCGAGCAGGGTGAAGCCGGCCTCGCGGACCGCCTCCAGGCCCTTCGGCCAGGTCTCCAGACGGGCGTACGGCACGGAGAACACCGCGCCCATGGAGACCTTGACGCTCCGCCGGTACAGCGGGTCGGCGCAGTCCGGCGACAGCAGCACGGCGTCCATGCCGAGGGCCGCCGCCGAGCGGAAGATGGCGCCGATGTTGGTGTGGTCGTTCACCGACTCCATGATCACCACCCGGCGGGCGGAGCCGAGGAGTCCGGCGGCCGCCGGCAGCGGTTTGCGCCGCATGGACGCGAGGGCGCCGCGGTGCACGTGGTAGCCGGTGACCCGTTCGGCGAGGTCCGGGCTCACGGCGTACACCGGGGCCGGGAGTTCGTCGATGACGTCGCGCATGGCGTCGACCCACTTGGCCGAGAGCAGCATCGACCGCATCTCGTAGCCCGCTTCCCTGGCCCTGCGGATGACCTTCTCGCCCTCGGCGATGAACAGGCCCTCGGCGGGCTCCCGCCTGCGGCGCAGCTCGACGTCGGTCAGGTCCGTGTAGTCGGCCAGGCGCGGGTCGTCGGGGTCGTCGACGGTGATGAGATCGGCCACGGGGTGATACTGCCTTGCTCTGTAGGGGCTGCCAACGGCTGGTCAGGGGTGGTCTCACCCCCGGTGGGGAGTGCTCAGGCGACGGGCTCGGGGCCGACCCGCACGACCTCGCCGACGACGATGACCGCCGGGGGCCTGACGTCCTCGGCCGTCACCGTCCCGGCGACCGTGGCCAGGGTGGCGTCCACGCGGCGCTGGGCGGCCGTCGTGCCCTCCTGGACCAGGGCCACCGGCGTCGTCGGCGCCTTGCCGTGCGCGATGAGCGTCTCGGCGATCTTCCCGATCTTGTCGACGCCCATCAGGATCACCAGGGTGCCGGTGAGCCGGGCCAGCGCGGGCCAGTCGACCAGGGAGCGCTCGTCGTCGGGCGCGACATGGCCGCTGACCACGGTGAACTCATGGGCGACGCCCCGGTGCGTGACCGGAATGCCGGCCGCCCCCGGCACCGAGATGGAGCTGGAGATGCCCGGGACCACCGTGCAGGGGATGCCCGCCTCGGCGAGTGCCTGGACCTCCTCCATGCCCCGCCCGAAGACGTACGGATCGCCGCCCTTGAGCCGGACCACCGCCTTGCCCTGCTTGGCGTGCTCGATGAGCGCGTTGTTGATGGCCTCCTGGGCCATGTAGCGGCCGTAGGGGATCTTGGCCGCGTCGATCACGTCGACGTGCGGCGGCAGCTCGGCGAGCAGATCGCGCGGGCCCAGCCGGTCGGCGATGACGACGTCCGCCCCGGCGAGCAGCCGCCGGCCGCGGACCGTGATCAGGTCGGGGTCGCCGGGGCCGCCGCCGACCAGCGCCACGCCCGCCGTGCGGGTGCGGTGGTGCGGGGCGACGAGGGTGCCGTCGCGCAGGCCCTCCACCACGGCGTCCCGGATGGCGGCGGTGTGCCGGGGGTCGCGGCCCCGCGCGTGCGTGGTCAGCACGGCGACGGTGACACCCTCGCTGTGGCCGGTCGCCGGGGTCCAGGCCGTCGCCTGGTCGGCGTCGTCGGAGCGGACGCACCAGACGCGGTGCCGCTCCGCCTCGGCGGAGGCCCGGGTGTTGGCGTCGGGGTCGCTGGTGGCGATGAGGGCGTACCAGGCGTCGGCGAGGTCGCCGTCCTGGTAGCCGCGCCGCACCCAGGCGAGTTCGCCGGCGTCCGCCATGGCCTCGACCGAGGGCGTCGCGTGCGGGGAGACGAGGACGATGTCCGCACCGGCCGCGATGAGCGCCGGGAGGCGGCGCTGGGCGACCTGCCCGCCGCCGAGGACGACCACGCGGCGGCCGGCGAGGCGGAGACCTACGGGGTAGGCGGGGTGTTCGGCCATGAGGTACGGCTCCTCGTGCAGCGGTGAGACGGGCACGCCGCACCTTTGGAGCGGCCCTGACGTGCGGATTTTATGCCGTGTACGCGGCAGCCGGCACGGGTGGTCCGGCAGCTGAACACCGGACCGCCCGCCCCGGGCCGCGACGGCCGCTTCCCGGGGGCGCCCGGCTACTTCTCGGTGACCCCTGCCGCGTCGAACGTCGCCACCTCGTGCATCGCCCGGGCCGTGCTCTGCACCAGCGGCAGGGCGAGCAGCGCGCCCGTGCCCTCCCCGAGCCGCAGGTCCAGGTCGACCAGCGGGCGCAGGCCCAGCTTGTTCAGCGCCGCGACGTGGCCCGGCTCGGCGCTGCGGTGGCCGGCGATGCAGGCCGCGAGGACCTCGGGGGCGATCGCGCGGGCGACGAGGGCGGCGGCGCCGGCGCTGACGCCGTCCAGGATCACCGGCGTACGCAGGGACGCGCCGCCGAGCAGCAGGCCGACCAGGGCCGCGTGCTCGAAGCCGCCGACGGCCGCGAGGACGCCGACCGGGTCGGCCGGGTCCGGCTGGTGCAGTTCCAGCGCGCGCCGGACCACCTCGGTCTTACGGGCCAGCGTCTCGTCGTTGATGCCGGTGCCGCGGCCGGTCACCTCGGCCGGATCGGCGCCGGTGTAGACGGAGATCAGCGCGGCGGACGCGGTGGTGTTGGCGATGCCCATCTCACCGGTGAGCAGCGCCTTGTTGCCGGCCGCCACGAGGTCGCGGGCGGTCTCGATGCCCACCTCGATGGCCGCCTTGACCTCCTCGCGGGTCATCGCGGGACCGGCGGTCATGTCGGACGTGCCACCGCGGATCTTGCGCGGCAGCAGACCCGGCGTGGCGGGCAGGTCGGCGGCGACGCCCACGTCCACGACGCACACCTCGGCGCCGACCTGGGCGGCGAAGGCGTTGCAGACGGCTCCTCCGCCGAGGAAGTTGGCCACCATCTGGGCGGTGACCTCCTGCGGCCAGGGAGTGACGCCCTGGGCGTGTACGCCGTGGTCGCCCGCGAAGATGGCGACGGCGGCGGGTTCCGGGATCGGCGGCGGGCACTGCCGGGACAGCCCCGACAACTGCGCGGAGATGATCTCCAGCATGCCGAGCGCGCCGGCCGGCTTGGTCATGCGCTTCTGGCGCTCCCATGCCTCGCCGAGCGCCTTGGCGTCGAGCGGGCGGATCTGTGCGACGGTCTCGGCGAGCAGGTCGTGGGGTTCCTCTCCGGGCAGGGCGCGGCGGCCGTACGTCTCCTCGTGCACCACCCAGGACAGGGGGCGTCGCTTGGACCAGCCGGCCTGCATCAGCTCCGGCTCGTCCGGGAACTCGTCGACGTACCCGACACACAGGTAGGCGACGACCTCCAGATGCTCGGGCAGGCCGAGCGCGCGGACCATCTCCCGCTCGTCGAAGAAGCTGACCCAGCCGACGCCGAGGCCTTCGGCGCGGGCGGCGAGCCAGAGGTTCTCCACCGCGAGCGCCGAGGAGTAGGGCGCCATCTGCGGCTGGGTGTGACGGCCGAGCGTGTGCCGGCCGCCGCGGGTGGGGTCGGCGGTGACGACGATGTTGACCGGGGTGTCGAGGATGGCCTCGATCTTCAGTTCCTTGAACTGCTTCGCCCGGCCCTTCGGCAGCGACTTGGCGTAGGCCTCGCGCTGACGCGTCGCCAGTTCGTGCATCGTCCGCCGGGTCTCGGCGGACCGGATGACGACGAAGTCCCAGGGCTGCGAGTGGCCGACGGAGGGCGCGGTGTGCGCGGCCTCCAGGACCCGGAGCAGCACCTCGTGCGGGATGGGGTCGCCGCGGAAGCCGTTGCGGATGTCGCGGCGTTCGCGCATCACCTTCAGGACGGCCTCGCGTTCGGCGTCGGCGTAGCCGGGCGCGGCCGGGCCGGTGGACTGTCGTGCTTCCGCCACTGCGGCCGTGCTCTCTTCCTGGCCGGCGGCCCTGGTCTCCAGGTCCGCCGGGTGCGGTACGACGTCGGGGTCCGGCTCGGTGCCCGGTACGCCGGCCGGCTCGCCCTCACGGGGCGCGGGCACGGTGGCCACCGGCTCGGACTGTCCCTGGGGCCCCTGGGGTGCCGGGGGGTTCTGCGCGGGCAGGACGAGCGGGTGCGGCGGGGCGGGCTCCGGGTGCGGAGCGGCCTCCGGGTGCGGAGCGGCCTCCGGGTGCGGAGCGGCCTCCGGGTGCGGGGCGGCGGACACCAGGCCCTCCCCCGGCACGCCCGGGTGTTCCGGGTGCGGGGGTACGGGGGTGTCCTGCGCCTGGGGGTGGGGCTGCGGCTCGGCGGCGCTCTGTCCCTGGGGGTGGGGCTGCGGTACGGCGGTGTCCGTCGGCTGCGGCTGCGGTACGGCGGACTCGGCGGCGTACGGGGCGCCTTCGGCGAGCTGCGGGGCCGGGGCGGCGACCGGCTCGCTCACCTGGAGGGCATCGGGTACGGCAGGGTGTTCCGCCTCGGCAGCGGGGGCGGCGGACTCCGGGACCTCGGCGGCCACGGGGGCGTCCGGGGCCGGCTGCGCCGGGAGGGCTGCCGCTTCGGGTTCCCCGGCCGTGACGGGCTCGGTGGCCGCGAGGGCGGCGTCGGCCTCAGGGGCGGCGGCGGTCTGCTGGGCCGCGTCCGGGAGGGCGCCGGCGTCGGCGGACGGGGCCGCGTCCGGGAGGACGGCCGTCTCGGCGGAGGGCGCTGCATCCGGGAGGGCGACCGCCTCGGCGGGCAGGGCCGCGTCCTGGGCGGCGACCGCCTCGGCGGAGGGCGCTGCGTCCTGAGGGGCGGCCGCCTCTGCGGGCAGGGCCGCGTCCTGGGCGGCGACCACGTCAGCGGGCAGGGCCGCGTCCTGGGCGGCCACCGCCTCGGCGGAGGGCGCTGCGTCCTGAGGGGTGACCGCCTCTGCGGGCAGGGCCGCGTCCTGGGGGGCGACCACGTCAGCGGGCAGGGCCGCG